>NZ_JBEXUD010000002.1:87304-703043 GCF_040614215.1 Dactylosporangium sp. NPDC006015 | reverse complement strand
GCTACGACCACGACTCGCTGGTCCGGCTGGAGTTCGTGCGCACCCTGCGGGAGCTCGGGCTGGACATCGCGACCATCAAGCGGGTCCTGGCCCAGGGCAGGCGGCGGTGGCAGGGGCGGCACGCCGAAGTCGTCACCGTCTGGTCCCGGAAAGGATCCAGGAACCTGCGCCCGGCCCGAGGGGGAGTTGGTCGGGTCACCGTAGTTCATTCGTCCCACCTTGCCGGTTGCGTCGTTGTCGCATGCTCCGTCGCCACCATGTCTGTGAGCTGAGGCACTCGTCGGTCAGGTCTCAAAGTCTGCGGTCCCGGGCGTCAAGCGGCCGTGAGGCCGCGAGAGGTCACCGCTCGTCAGGGCATCGATGCAAATCGGCCCGCAGCGATCGCGGGCCAGGTTCACTCGGCCGCCCCTCCTCGGACCCGCGTCGTTGACCGACCGCCGGCTCCATCGTCCGATCCGGCCGTCAGGCCGTCGCGCCCCAGCAGATATTGCTCCACGAGGTGGTTCCAGCCGCAGGCGCGACAGACCTCCACCACGTAGACGTGAAACTCACTCAGCGTCATCGCCAGGAGTGGCAGCTCGGTCAGGCGGCGAGCCTGACCCGACGACTGCCGCAGCTCATCCCCATAGATGTAATGCACATGGGTGAGGTTCTCCCGGCGGCACACCGGGCACAGCTCCTCCGTCGGCTCGCCGTGGAACTTCGCTGCGCTCTTCAGGTATGGCGACGCGTCGCACACCTCATAGGTGCCGACACGCCCGGAATGCACCTCACGCAGCAGGGCGCGTCTCCGCAAGGAGAAGTCGACCACCTGACGCTGGGTACGCATGCGCCGAGGGTACGCGGTCCCGCGCCGCTCGGCGACATCGGTCACGATCGGTAACCGTCGGATAGACGATCAGAGGTGTGGTCCAGGCCACTTGGTCACGCGCGTTGCATCCGTTCGGCTGGGGGCCTACCGTTGCGATGTATCGGGCCGATACATCGGATCGGGTAAACGGAGGGAGGCCGGGAATGCTCGAACTGGCGATCCTGGGTCTCCTGCACGAGTCCCCGATGCACGGTTACGAGCTGCGTAAGCAGCTCACGACCAAGCTGGGCGCGTTCCGGGCCGCGATCAGCTACGGCTCCCTGTACCCCACACTGCGCCGTCTACAGACGGACGGCTGGATCACCGAAGGTGCCCCGCCGACTGGCATGCCGGCGTCACCCGACGAGGTCCCGTTGCTCACTGGCAAGCGCGGCCGCGTGGTCTACACGATCACCGCCGAGGGCAAGGAGCGCTTCCAGGAGCTGCTCACCGCCGCCGGGCCCGAGACCTACGACAGCGAGGCCGGCTTCGGCGTCCACTTCGCCTTCTTCGCACGCACCGACCCGGCGACCAGGCTGCGGATCCTCGAGGGCCGCCGTCGCCGGGTGGAGGAGCGTCGCGAGGGCATGCGTGACGTGCTGAGCCGGGCCGCGGAGCGGCTCGACGCCTACACCCTGGAGCTGCAACGCCACGGCCTGGACGCGTGCGAGCGCGAGGTCCGCTGGCTCGAAGAGCTCATTGCGAACGAACGCAATGGCACCACCCCTCAGCCGCCTTCGGCAGATCCGGAGCGGTCATCGTGAACAACAAGAAGGAGGCATCCGCGATGGGCTCCGTCCGCGTTGCCATCGTCGGTGTAGGCAACTGCGCCTCGTCCCTGGTCCAGGGCGTGGAGTATTACCGCACCGCCGACCCGAATGACCGGGTACCGGGTCTCATGCACGTCAAGTTCGGCGACTACCACGTCGGTGACGTGCAGTTCGTCGCCGCGTTCGACGTCGACGCGAAGAAGGTCGGCCAGGACCTCGCGGCCGCGATCAGCGCCAGCGAGAACAACACCATCCAGTTCTGCGACGTGCCGCCCACCGGCGTGACCGTCCAGCGCGGACCGACCTTCGACGGCCTCGGCCAGTACTACCGCGAGATGGTCGACGAGTCCGACGAGCAGCCGGTCGACGTGGCCGCCGCGCTGCGCGAGGCTCAGGTCGACGTGCTCGTCTGCTACCTGCCGGTCGGCTCGGAGCAGGCCGCCAAGTACTACGCCCAGGCCGCCATCGACGCGGGCGCCGCCTTCGTCAACGCGCTCCCGGTGTTCATCGCCTCCAACCCGGAGTGGGCGCAGAAGTTCACCGACGCCGGGCTGCCGATCGTCGGCGACGACATCAAGAGCCAGGTCGGCGCCACGATCGTGCACCGCGCCCTCGCGAAGCTGTTCGAGGACCGCGGCGTCGAGCTGCTGCGCACGTACCAGCTCAACTTCGGCGGCAACATGGACTTCATGAACATGCTGGAGCGCACCCGCCTGGTCTCGAAGAAGATCTCGAAGACCCAGTCGGTGACCTCGCAGATCCCGCACGAGATGGCGAAGTCCGACGTCCACATCGGCCCGTCGGACCACGTGCCGTGGCTCGACGACCGCAAGTGGGCCTACATCCGCCTCGAGGGCAAGTCCTTCGGCGACACCCCGCTCAACGCGGAGCTGAAGCTCGAGGTCTGGGACTCGCCCAACTCGGCGGGCGTCATCATCGACGCGCTGCGCGCCGCGAAGATCGCCAAGGACCGCGGCATCGGCGGCCCGATCCTGTCCGCGTCGAGCTACTTCATGAAGTCGCCGCCGGTGCAGTACAACGACCACGACGCGCACCAGTCGGTCGAGCAGTTCATCGCCGGCGAGATCGAGCGCTGAACCACTCCTTATAACTAGGAACATAACTGGGAACGCCCCTCTCCGGACCACCGGAGAGGGGCGTTCCTCATGACAGGCCGAACTCGCGCTCGATGCGGACCTTGGCCTCCAGCTCCAGCAGCACCTTCTTGCGCCAGATGCCGCCGCCGAACCCGACCATCTTCCCGTCGGCGCCGACCACGCGATGGCACGGCACGATGATCGGCAGCGGGTTGCGGTTGCAGGCGACCCCGACCGCCCTGGCCCCGTCCGGCTCGCCGACCGCGGCGGCGATCTGCCCGTACGTGCGCATCTCCGCATACGGAATGGCCCACAGCGCCCGCCAGACGGCCCGCTCGAACTCCGACCCGCCGCGCACCGACAGCGGCACCGTGAACGGCGCCGACTCCCCGCCGAAGTAGCCGGTCAGCTCCTCGACGGCCCGCTCCAGCACCGGATCGCCGGCGGGGGCGAGCGGACCCGCCGCGCCGCCGAAACGCACCGAGCACACACCGGTGTCGTCCACCGCGATCCCGACCGAATCGATCGGCGCCTGCATCTCCGCCCAACGCACGCGTCAATTGTGCCCGAAAACGCGAGTGTCAGATTTGCGTCGGATGGATACCCTGCTAGTTCCAACGGGGAGGGGGCGCGATGGATGTGGTGTTCCTGGTCGTCGGCGGCCTGGGTGTCCTCGTGCTGGCCCTGTCGCTGTTGCTCGGCGACCTCTTCCATCTCGACGTCGACCATCCGGACGCCGGCGGCCTGTTCTCATTGCCGGCAATCGCCGGGTTCATCGGCGCGTTTGGATTCGGCGCGGCGATCGTGTCGGCGCTCGGCGTCCCGGGGGGCTCGGCCGTCGCCGCCCTCTGCGGAATCGCGGCGGCCTTTCCGACGGCCTGGTTCGCGACCCGGCTCGCCCGGATGGCGATGAACATGCGTACCGACGCGACACCGACGCAACGGGACATGATCGGCACCATCGGCGTCGTCGTCACCCCCATCTCCGTGAACGGTTTCGGCGAGGTGCGGATATCCCTCGGCGGACAGCCCGTGAAGCTCAGCGCCCGCGCGGACCATCCGATCGCGCTCGGCGCGCGGGTCCTCGTGGTGGAGGCGACCAGTTCCACCAGCGTGATCGTCGAAGAAACCCCTTTGTAGGTCGAGTAAACCCTTTTCAAGAAGGGACGTACATATGAATACGGTCCTGCTCATCGCGATCGGCGGCGGCGTGCTGCTGATCCTCTTCCTGATGCTGTTCATCGTCGCGCGGATCAAGGTCGCCGGCTCGAACGAGGCATTCATCATCACCGGCCGCAAGGGCAAGTCGGTGCAGGCGCTCGACGGGTCGCGCTCCACCGACCTGTCCGGGCAGAAGGTCGTCATGGGCGCCTCGGTGTTCGTGGTGCCGATCGTGCAGAAGCTGCAGGTCCTGGACCTGTCCAGCCGCCGCATCCACGTCGAGATCACCGGCGCGGTCAGCAAGCAGGGCATCCGCGCCAACCTGCAGGGCGTCGCGATCGTCAAGGTCGGCGGCACCGAGGACGCGATCCGCGCCGCCGCCCAGCGGTTCCTCAACCAGCAGCAGGGCATCGACCTGTTCACCAGCGAGGTACTCGCCGGCGCGCTGCGCTCGATCGTCGGCCGGCTCACCATCGAGGAGATCATCCGGGACCGGACCGCGTTCGCCAGCGCGGTCGCCGAGGAGGCGGAGCACTCGCTGACCAACCAGGGTCTGGTGCTCGACACGTTCCAGCTTCAGGACATCCTCGCCGACGGGTCCTACCTGAAGGATCTCGGCCGCCCGGAGGCCGCCCGCGTGCTGCGGGACGCCGCGATCGCCGAGGCGCACGCACGCCAGGCGGCCGAGTCGGAGCGGCTCAAGGCGGAGGAGGCCATCGCTGAGGCCAACCGCAACCTGGCGCTCAAGCAGGCCTCCATCCAGGCGGAGATCGACGCCGCGAAGGCCCGGTCCGCCGCGGCCGGCCCCCTCGCCCAGGCCGAGCGCGAGCAGATCATCCTGGCCGAGCAGCAGAAGGTCGCCGAGCGCAACGCCGAGCTCAAGCAGCGCCAGCTCGACACCGAGGTCCGCAAGCCGGCCGACGCCGAGCGCTACCGGGTGGAGCAGGAGGCGGAGGCGGCGAAGAACGCCGCGATCTTCAAGGCCGACGCGCAGCGGCAGTCCGTCATCGCCGCGGCGCAGGGCTCCGCCGAGCAGGCCCGCCTCACCGGTGAGGGCGAGCGGTCCCGCCGGGCGGCGCTCGCCGAGGCCAACGCGATCGAGGGTGCCAAGGAAGGTGAGGCGGAGCAGCGCCGGCGCGTCGCGATCGCCGAGGCCCTGGAGCGGGAGGGTTCCGCCGAGGCGTCGGCGATCCTGGCCCGCGGCCAGGCCGAGGCCGAGGCGATGAAGCTCAAGGCGGACGCGTTCGCCGCGTACGGCGAGGCCGCGATCCTGGACCTGCTGGTGCGGGTGATGCCGGAGGTGGTCAAGGCCGCCAGCGAGCCGATGGCCAACATCGACAAGATGACCGTCATCTCCACCGACGGCGCGTCGTCGCTGACGAAGTCGGTCGCCGGCAACGTCGCCCAGGGCCTGCAGCTCAGCACCGACCTGACCGGCATCGACCTGGCGAAACTGCTCGGCCGCCTCAGCGGCATGGTCGCGGACGAGCCCGCCAACGGCCGCGCCGCGGTCGAAGCGCCGAAGCCCCGGCAGGCCTGACAGACTCCGTCGACGGCCGAGCCGCCGTCGACTCGCCGGAGCCGTGGGTGAGCCCGCCGACCGCGGGCCCGCCCACGGCCGAGGTACGGTCAAGCCGCCAAAGGCCTGAACGAGCCGTAGGCTTTTGGCGTGTCCACCGCCACCGCAGCCGCTCATCCACAGTCCCACTTCGTACGGGCGGTCCTGCGGCAACGTGGCTTCCGCCGCCTGCTCGGCGTGCGGATGGTGGCGCAGATCGGCGACGGCCTGTTTCAGGGCGCGCTGGCCGGCACGGTGTTGTTCAACCCGGAGCAGCGCGCCGGCGGCATGGCCATCGCCGCCGGCTTCGCCGTCCTCCTGCTGCCGTATTCGCTGATCGGGCCGTATGTCGGGGTGTTCCTCGACCGGTGGCGGCGGCGCACGATCATCCTGCGGGCCAACCTGCTGCGCGCCGTCCTGGTGCTGCCGATCGCGCTGTACATCTGGCAGGGGCACGAGTCGCCGGTGCCGTTCCTGCTGGCGCTCGTGGTCACCGGGTTGAACCGGTTCTTCCTGGCCGGGCTGTCCGCGGCGACTCCGCACGTCGTCGACGACCACATGCTGGTGACCGCCAACTCGTTCGCCGCGACGCTCGGCTCGCTCAGCTTCTCCCTCGGCATCGGCGTCGGCGCGACGCTGATCAAGACGGTGCTTGCCACGTCGTTCCACGGCTACGCGCTGGTCGCCTCGATGGCGGCCGCCTTCTACCTGGCGTCCGCGCTGATCGGCCGGTCGTCGTTCGCCGCCGACGAATTGGGGCCCGACGCCGCGCAGCAGACCAAGGGCTCGATCCGGCAGGCGGTCGGCGAGGTCAACCGCGGCACCGTCGCCGGGGTCCGGCACCTCGCGGCAAAGCGCGGCGCCGCCTATCTCGTCCTGGTGCAGGCGGTGTTCCGGCTGCTGTACGGCGTGGTCCTGCTGGCCTGCCTGCTGCTGTTCCGCTCCGTGTTCAACACCGGCAGCGAGGTCAGCGACTCCTTCGGTACCATCGCCAACGCCTTCGCCGCAGGCGGCGTCGGGATGCTGCTGGCGTCCTTCGTGACCCCGCCGGTGGCCCGCCGGATGGGCGGCTGGCGCTGGGTGACGGTCGTGCTGGCGGCCACGGGCGCGGCGATCCTCGGCTTCGGGCTGCCCTTCGACCCGGTGCTGCTGCTCGGGGCGGTCTTCGTCACCAGCCTCGCGGCCCAGGCGATCAAGATCGTCACCGACACGTCACTGCAGCACGAGTGCGCCGACGAGTTCCGCGGGCGGGTGTTCAGCATCAACGACACCGCGTTCAACATCATGCTGGTCGCCGGCATGTACATCGGCGCGCTGACCCTGCCCTACACCGGCCAGTCGGCGGTGGTGCTCAGCGGGGTGGCGATCTGCTACGTGCTGACCGCTGCGGGCTACGCGGTGCTCGGCGGCCGGTGGGCCCGCCGGGTCGGCGACGACATCGCACAACCCGGCGGGAAACGCCTCACGTCTTTGGCCTGAGCTAGCTGGCCTTCTTCGCCTGCACCTGGGTCGTCGTGTTCGAGAACGACAGGTTGTTGCCGCTGCACGTGTACTTGCTCGGCGTGTCGTCGGCGGAGAACGCGTCCTCCTCGCTGGAGCCGGTGGACGGAACGGCCGTCACCATCTTGCCGGTGGCCTTCACGTCCTCGTACACGATGCTGCCGCTGGTGGTGTGCACCTTCGCGGTGACGGTCGCGTTGACCGTGACCGTCACGGCGACCGGCGTGCCGGAGACCGTCGGGTTGGCCTTGTAGAGGCTGTTCTCGTAGGTCTCGGTGTAGTTGCCGTCGGCGTCGAACTTCAGCTTCGAGCCGTTCTTGTCCAGCGTGAGCTTGAGGCCGCCCTCGACGCCCGCCATCGGTACTTCCTGGCTGTAGCTGGTCGTCGTCCAGGTGCCGATGAGGCAGGTGTCGATCGCCGCGCTCGGCTTGGCGCTCGCCCCGGCGCTCGCACCGGCGGTGGTGGTCTTGCCCGGGTCGGCGACGTTCTTCGGGTCGTCGTCCTTGCGCAGGGCGACCACGGCGACGATCGCGATCACGAGGACCACGACCACGCCGGACAGCGCGATCAGCGGCATCATGAACTTGTTGCGCCGCGGCGGGGTCGGCGACGCGCCGTACTGACCGCCGTAGGTCGCCGGCGGGAACGCCGGCGGTCCGCTGACCTGGCCGGGGTAGGCCGGTCCGCTGACCTGGCCGGGGTAGGCCGGTCCGCTGACCTGGCCGGGGTAGCCCGGCTGGCCGCTGACCTGGCCCGGGTAGCCCGGCCCGCTGACCTGCTGGTCGGGGAACGAGGGTCCGCTGCTTTGGTAGCCGGCATAGGGCGCGCCGTACGAGTCGCCACCGTAGGGCGAGCCGCTCACCGGCGGTTGCGGCGCCTGCGGGACGCCTCGATAGGTGCGGCACTGCGTGCAGTAACCGTTCGTATCAATGCCCATGCCGCCGCATGTAGGACACGGCTGCATGTCTGCCTCCAGAGTTTGTTCAGGGGTGGCCGGACCCACAACCGGGGAGCGGCCGAAAGGGGGGAACGTGTAGCGACGGTAGCTGACCGGGTCTACGTGCAGAACCGGCTGAATCGCCACATGCACGACGCAACCGGGGTCAGAGTTCTGACAGCGTTGAACCTGCCAGGAGTCCTCCAGGAGAATGTGAGCCGTGCCTCAGCCGCTGGTCGTCGTCTTTGCCGGAACGTCGTGGGACGGGGTGACCGGCTCTGACCGGCTGCTCGCCTCGGCGCTCACCTCACATGCTGACATTCTCTGGGTCGATCCGCCGATCTCTGCGGCGACTCCGGACCGATACCGTTACGGCGCCTCCCGCCTGGGCGTCTCCCCGCAGATCCGTCAGGTGTCCGACGGTGTGACGCGGCTGACGCCGCGGGTGCTGCCGCTGCACACCCGCCCCTACATCAAGGTCAGCACCGCGGCGCTGATCCGCTCGCAGACCCGCTGGGCGCTGCGCAAGCTCGACCGCCGGCCGGCCGCGGTGATGGCCTGCAACCTCGTCGACGTCCTGCGCAGCTGGGGTCCCGGGGTGGCCAAGGTGCTCTACGGCACCGACGACTATGTCGCCGGCGCGGAGCTCATGGGGCACGACGCGGCGCGGGTCGCCGAGGACGAGCGACGCCAGTTGGACAACGCCGACCTGGTCGTGGCGGTTTCCACGGTACTGGCGGAGCGCTGGACGGGACTGGGCGCCAAACGCGTCGAGCTGATCCCGAACGGCGTGCAGACCTCGGCGTACCGGACCCCGGGCGAGCCGGCCGCGCTCCCGAAGCCGCTCACCGGGCCAGTGGCGGGGGTGATCGGCCAGTTCTCCGACCGCACCGACTTCGAGCTGCTCGCCGCCCTAGCCGACGACGGAGTGTCGCTGCTGCTGGTCGGGCCGCACGACGCCCGCTGGGAGCCGGACCGCTTCCCGGCGCTGACCGAGCGGCCCAACGTCGTCTGGGTCGGGCGGCAGCCGTTCGAGTCGCTGCCGACGTTCCTGCGGCACATCGACGTGGGCGTCACGCCGTACCGTGACACGCCCTTCAACCGGGCGTCGTTCCCGCTCAAGACGCTGGAGTACCTCGCGGCCGGGAAGCCGCCCGTGAGCACCGACCTGCCGGCGGTGCACTGGCTCGACACCCCGCTCGTGCGGATCGCCGGCACTCCGAAGGCGGTGGTCGCCGCGGTACGGGAGGCGGCGGCCGAGGCGCACGACCCGGCGCTGGTGGCCCGGCGGCAGGCGTTCGCCGAGCAGCACTCGTGGGCGGAACGGGCGAAGGCGTTGGCGGTGGCCCTGCCGCTTTGAACCGTTTGTAATCGTATGATCACATAATGTCATCACCTCCACCGCCTTTGTCCGCTTCGCCGCCGGATCCCGATTCCGGGCACGACCCTCGAGGCGCTCGCGACCCTCGCGGCGCTCAGGACCCTCGCGGTCCACGTCGGTTCGAGCTGGAGTCGGGTCCGCCGGCGCGGCCGTCGCTGCCGTCCCGCGCGCACGATCCCGACGCGTACGAGGAGTACGAGTACCGGGAGCCCGTGTACGGGTTCCCGTCCTTGGCGTCGGCCGCCCATCAGCCTTCGTCCGAGCACGAGGTGCCGGACTACGAGCCGCCGCGGCCCGGTGCGCCGCGGCCGCAGGAGCTCGCCGAGCCGTTGCCGCCGTCGGCGCCGGACCCGACCCTCCCCGCGTGGCTGCGGCCGGCGTACACCGCCGATGACGTGCCGGACTTCCATCCGCCGGGCGAGTCCGCCTATGGCGCTTCCCCCAGCGCTTCCCGCGGCCCCTCCTTTGATCAGCAGCCACCCGGTCCCGCCGGGCCCGCCGCTGGTCCGGCCGGTTCCGGCCCTGGCCCTGGCTCTGGCCCTGGTGGTCCGCCCGGGCAGCGCAAGCGGCGGCGCTGGGTCATCCCCGTCGTCGGTGGGGCCGCCGCGCTGCTGATCCTGAGCGGAGCCGCCACCGTCCTGCTGTACGTGCGGGCCAACGACTCGGTCGACACCACCGCCGGTCCGGTCGTCTCCGTGGCGGCGTCGACGGCGGAGACGGGCACCCAGAGCGCACCGAGCGCCGGCGACGGCACGAGTCGCGGTCCCGCGGCCGGACCGAACGGCGCGGCATCCCCGTCGGCTCCCGGTGCGGGCGTGACGTGCACGTACTCGCCCGCGGACCGCGGCGGCGGCGAGCCCCGCCTGGTGGCCACGCCCGCGCCGCGCGCGACGCTGACCGGCAAGCCGAACGCCACGCTGGAGACCAACCTCGGTGCGATCGGGATCCAGCTGTACGCCGACCGGGCGCCCTGCACGGTCAACTCGTTCGTCCACCTGTCCCGGGACGACTTCTACAGCGACACGCCCTGCCACCGGCTCACGACCGAGGGGCTGTGGGTGCTGCAGTGCGGCGACCCGGGCGGCACGGGGACCGGCACGCCCGGCTACCAGTTCGGCGAGGAGAACCTGCCGACGACGCTGCCGCCGTACCCGCGGGGCACGCTCGCCATGGCGAACGCCGGGCCGGGCACGAACGGCTCGCAGTTCTTCATTGTCTACAAGGACAGTGCCATCCCGCCGGACTACTCCGTGTTCGGCCAGGTGACGAGCGGTCTGGACCTGCTGGACCGGATCGCCGCCGCCGGCACCACCACGGGGGGTGCCGACGGCGCGCCGAAACTGGCCGTGAAGATCACGGAGATCAGGGTTTCGTGAGGCCCTCGGCGGCAGCCCAGCGCAGCAGCTCGGCCTCGGCCTCGTCCCGGTCGAGCGGGCCGCGCTCCAGCCGCAGCTCTTTGAGGTGCCGCCAGGCTCGACCCACGAGCGGGCCGGGCGGCACCCCGAGCAGTTCCATGATCGCGTTTCCGTCGAGGTCGGGCCGGACGCGGGCCAGGTCCTCCTCGGCGGCGATCCGGGCGATCCGGGCCTCCAGCGCGTCGTAGTCGGCCGCGAGCTGCGCCGCCTTGCGCCGGTTGCGGGTCGTCACGTCCGACCGGGTCAGGCTGTGCAGGCGCGACAGCAGCGGCCCGGCGTCGGTCACGTAGCGGCGCACCGCCGAGTCGGTCCACTCGCCGCGGCCGTACCCGTAGAAGCGCAGATGCAGCATGACCAGCTCTGAGACGTCCGAGATCACGTCCTTGGGGAACTTGAGCGCCTTCATCCGCTGCTTGGTCAGCCGCGCGCCCACGACCTCGTGGTGGTGGAAGCTGACGCCGCCGTCCGGGCCGACCGCCTTGGTCGCCGGCTTGCCGACGTCGTGCATCAGCGCGGCCATGCGCAGCGTGAAGTCCGGGCCGTCGCTCTCGTGGCCGATGGCGTTGCGGACGACGATCAAGGTGTGCTCGTAGACGTCCTTGTGCTGGGCGTGCTCGTCGATCTCCAGCTTGAGACCGGTCACCTCCGGCAGGAACGTCTCGGCCAGGCCGGTGTCGACCAGCAGCCGCAGGCCCGTGATCGGGTCGGCGCCGCACATGAGCTTGACGAACTCGTCGCGGATCCGCTCGGCCGTGATCCGTGCGAGGTCGCCGGCCATGGCGGTCATCGCCGCCCGTACCTCGGCCGCGACGGTGAACTGCAGCTGCGCGGCGAACCGTGCGGCCCGCAGCATCCGCAGCGGATCGTCGGCGAACGACTCCTCCGGGGCGCCCGGCGTGCGCAGGACACGCTCGGCGAGGTCGGTGAGGCCGCCGTACGGGTCGGTGAACTCGTGCCCCGGCACCGAGACGGCCATCGCGTTGACGGCGAAGTCACGGCGGCGCAGGTCGTCGACCAGGTTGTCGCCGTACTGGACGATCGGGTTGCGGCTGACGCGGTCGTAGGCGTCGGCGCGGAACGTGGTGACCTCGATGCGCAGGCCCTTGCGGGCGAGCCCGATCGTGCCGAACTCCTGGCCGGTCGTCCACACCGCCTCGGCCCAGCCGTCGATGATCCGCAGCGTCTCCTCGGGCCGGGCGTCGGTGGTGAAGTCCAGGTCGTCGCCGAGGCGCCCGAGGAGCGCGTCACGCACCGAACCGCCGACGAGGTGCAGCTCGTGCCCTGCCGCAGCGAACCGGCGGCCGAGCTCGTCGGCGACGGGGGAGACGCGCATCAGCTCGTGCACGGCACGGCGCTGGGCGTCGGTGAGGGCGCGGGTGCTCCCGGCGCGCGCGGCTTCGGCCCGTGCGGCTTCGGCCCGAGCGGCGTCGGTTCGTGTGGTTTCGGACATCGGTCGGTGAGCCTATCGCGAGGGCATGTGCGGTGGGCAAGGAGCGGACACCGAGGGTAGTCGCCGTGTCGGCGACCGGTCTCGCGATTTGTCGGCTCCTCGGTCGGGCGGTGGAAATGTCGGGGGGTGCCACTATGGTCTGTGCTGCGAGCGTAAGCACGGCCGAGTTGGGGTGTGGCGGATGGACCCGGCAGACGACGGGCGCTGGAGCAACGAGCCGACGGCGGTGCTGCGGCCGGTGACCGGGGGCGCCCACAGAGCGCCTGACCCGCACGGCGACCTGCCGACCCAGCCGCTCGACCCGGCCAACGCGCCCACGGTCAGCCTGCCACTGTTCACGCCCGCCCCCGAGGTCACCTCGGACGCCCCTCAGGTGGAGCAGTCGGTGCCGGCGCCCGGGCCTGCTTCCGGGCCCGGCGACGACGAGAGCACCGGCACGGTCGTGCGCAACAGCAGCACCATGGCGATCCTGAGCCTGGTGAGCCGTGCCACCGGCTTCCTGCGGGCCGCGGCGATCTCGGCCGCGATCGGCGGTTTCGCCGTCGGCGACGACTACACGCTGGCCAACAACCTGCCCAACCAGATCTATGAGCTCCTGCTCGGCGGCGTCCTGGCCAGCGTGCTGATCCCGACGCTCGTGCGGGCGCGCAAGCAGGAGCCCGACCGGGGCGAGGCCTATGCGCAGCGCCTGCTGACCCTGGCGGTGGTCTCGCTCGGCGCGGCGACGCTGGTGGTGGTCCTGGCCGCGCCGCTGCTCACCGCGGTCTACACGGTGGGCAACGACCGGGTGACGGCGACCGACCGCGACCTGATCACGCTGCTGGCGTATCTGCTGCTGCCCGAGATCTTCTTCTATGGGCTGGCCGGCATCTTCGCCGCGATCCTCAACGTGCGGGGGCACTTCGCCGCTCCCATGTGGACACCGATCCTCAACAATTTCGTGATCATCGCCACGGCCGGCATCTTCGTGCTGCTGCCCGGCCCCAACCTGCCGACGCCCGAGTCGATCACGCTGCCGCAGGTCCTGGTGCTCGGCATCGGCACCACGCTCGGCATCGTGATCCAATCGCTGGGCCTGTGGCCGGCGATGCGCAAGACGGGCTTCCGCTGGAAGTGGCGCTTCGACTTCGGCAAGCTCAACCTGGGCGAGCTGGCCCGCCTCGGCACCTGGATGCTGCTCTACGTCGGGGTCAACCAGATCGGCATCACGGTCGTGATGGTCCTCGCGAAGAACAACTCCCTGCGTGGCGGCGACGGCCCCGCGATCTTCAACAACGCGTTCCTGATCTTCATGATGGCCCACGGCATCGTCGCCGTCTCCGTGATCACCGCGCTGATGCCGCGCATCTCGTCCGCCGCGGCCGACGGCAGGTTCGGCGACGTCACCGACCAGCTCTCCCAGGGCACCCGGCTGGCGTCGGTGATCCTCATCCCGGCCGCCGCCATCTACCTGGTGCTGGGCCAGCCGCTCGCCGTCACGCTGTTCAACTGGGGGCAGTATGACTACGACACCGCCCTCGCGACCGGCTGGGTGGTGAGCGCGGCGGGGCTGGGCCTGCTGCCGTTCGCGCTGAGCCAGATGCAGACCAGCGTCTTCTACGCGATGCGCGACACGCGCACGCCCGCCCTGGTCAACATCGGCGGCGTGGCCGTCCGACTGCTGCTGGACGTCGCCTTCTACTTCGTCCTGCCGATCGCGGCCGTGACGGCCTCGCTGATGGTGGGCACGGCGCTCTCGTTCGTCGCGGCCCTGGTGATGGGCTACTGGCTGCTGCGCACCCGCCTGGGCCGGCTCGGCCTGGCGAAGGTCGCCGACACCCTGGGCCGGCTCGCGGCCGCCGCGGCCGTCGGCGGTGTCCTCGCCCTCGCCGTCTCCTGGGCCATCGGCAAGATCCTCGACCCGGGCAAGATCACCAGCTTCGTGCAGCTCCTCGTGGGCTGCGCCGTCCTGCTGGCCGCCTACGCTGCGACCGCCCTGGCCCTCCGCGTGCCCGAGGTCCGTCAGTTCGCCGGCCTGATCAAGGGCAAGCTGGGCCGATGACCGTCCTCAAACCGGTTCCCGGGGCGGAGCGCTTCCGGGTCCGTCGAGTCGCGCCGTTCCCCGCCGGTGGGCGGATCGCGAGACGGGGCGAGCCGGTGAAAGGCGGGTGAAAGGTATATGACCGCTATGTCCAGGCATGGGTGATCAATTGGCATCGCCGTGGGTGGTCCGGAGAAGATGACGTGTCGGAACCCTTAGACCTGACCGGTAAGGTCAACCTCGACGCCCCGCCGGAGCGCTTAGGCTTAGTGACTGCGACTCGCGTTACGACGGACGCCCCAGGTGAGCACACGAATCGGAAGGGAGGACGGGTGGCTGAGCTCGACGAAGGGCTGGAGGCCTCGGGAGGAATTCCGCAGGTCCTGACCTTCGGCACCCCATCCGTCGGTGAAATCCTTGCCGAGCGATACCAGCTCGAAGAGCACATCGGCAACGACTCATTGGGCCGTCAGCTGTATCGCGGGATCGACGTGATCCTGCGGCGGCCGGTGGCGGTCGTCTTGCGCTACCCCGGTGGGGAGAGCGCCAAGGAGATGCTGGGCGCGGCCGTGGCCGCCAGCCGGATCGTCCACCCGCACCTGGTCGGCGTCTATGACGCGATCGACGAGGGCCACCGGGCCTATGTGGTCCGGGAGTGGGTCGACGGGATCGCGCTGCGCGAAATCGTGGCGTCGGGTCCGCTGGACGCGGGGCGGTCGGTGGCGATCGCGTGGGCCGTCACGGACGCCGTGGCGTCGCTGCACGGGACGGGGATGGCGCACGGCAACGTGCACCCCGGCACGGTGCTCGTCGCGCACGACGGACGGGTCGTGCTGACCGACGCGCGGGCCGACGACCTGGCGACCCCCGAGACGGACATCCGGGCCATCGGTGCGGTGCTCTACTGCGCGCTGACGGGATACTGGCCGCACCGCGAGGCCGGCACCTATTCGGTGCCGGACGGCGTGCGGGACAGCTCCGGCGCGCTGGCGGCGCCGCGGCAGGTGCGGGCCGGCGTGCCGACGCATCTCGACTCGCTGGTGACGGACCTGCTCAACCCTGACCTGCCGCTGCCGTCGGCGGAGTCGCTCGCCGGGGAGCTCGCCTCGTTCGGGCAGTTCGACGAGAGCGACCTGGCCGAGGGCGGCGCAGAGCGCGGCGGCGAGCAGCTCGACTTCGAGGCGTTCGACGCCGCGTCGCAGTCCACCGCGCCGCCGAAGCCCGCAGGGCGGAAGCTGGCCGTGGGCGTCGTGGGCCTGCTCGTGCTGGCGCTGGCCGGCACGCTCGCCGCGGCGAAGGTCCTCGGCGACCCGGCGACGCCCAGTGAGACGCCCCCCTCCACAGCGGGCAGCAGCGCGCCGCAGCAGGCGAAGCCGCCGGCCGGCCAGCCGACGGTGCTGACGCTCAAGTCGTCCCAGGTCCGGATCGTCGACCCGAAGGGCAACCGGTCCGAGGTCAAGGACGCCGAGAAGACGATCGACGCCAACACCGAGACGACCTGGCGCACGGAGCGATACCCGAAGGCCGACTTCGGTGGCAAGAAAGACGGCATGGGCGTCTGGCTCGACCTCGGCGAGGCGAGGCAGATCGTGTCCGTGGAGGTCAAGCTCGCCACCCCGGGGGCCAGCGGTGAGCTGCGCACCGGCACCACCGACTTCGGTAGCGGCGCCACGCAGGACCAGCAGACCGTCGACCAGTACAAGGTGGTCGAGAACACGGCGAAGGCCGCGATGGACCCCACGAACCTGTACGTGGGTCCGGCGCAGCCGACGCGCTACCTGCTTGTCTGGATCACGAAGTTGCCCAAGGAGAGCAGCGGCAGCGGTTATCGAGTTGCCATCGCCGAGATAACCGTTCGAGTCCAGTAGTCCCCACAAGCCGTTCGCGGTCGATAAGGTGCCAGCCGTGGAGGCGGAGCCGGGCGTGCGTCAGACGCCGGATGACACCGCGCTTCTGCATGCCCACGCCGCGGGCGATCCGTACGCGTTCGCGGAGATCGTCCGGCGGCACCGTGACCGGCTGTGGGCGGTCGCCCTGCGGACCCTGGGCGACCGCGAGGAGGCCGCTGACGCGCTCCAGGACGCGCTGCTGTCCGCGTTCCGGGCGGCGGGCAGCTTCCGGGGCGACTCGGCGGTCACGACGTGGCTGCACCGCATCGTGGTCAACGCCTGCCTGGACCGGATGCGGCGCCGGCAGTCGCGGCCGACCGTGCCGCTGCCCGAGACAGACGTCACACCCGCCCCGGCGACCGACCGCGACACGGCCATGGACGTGCAGCACGCGCTGCAGCAGCTGGCCGTCGACCAGCGTTCGGCGCTCGTGCTCGTCGACGTGCAGGGATACTCCGTGGCCGAGGCGGCCGTGATCCTGGGCGTCGCGGAGGGCACCATCAAGAGCAGGTGCGCGCGCGGGCGGGCCCGCCTCGCTGTGATGCTCGGCCACCTGCGGAACCCGGTCGGCACCGGCGGCGTCCCATCACCGAGCAGCGCTGAGACAGCGACTGGAGCCGCGGCGATCAGGAAGGAGGGCGGCTCGTGACGATGTTCTCCGACGCCGACTTCGACCTGCTCGCCGACTTCGTCGGTGGCGCGCTGGACGGCACCCCCGAGGCGGACGACGTGCGCCGCCGGGTCAGCACCGACGCGAGCTGGGCCGAGGCGTATGCGGCCCTCGTCACCGCCGAGGTGGCCGTCCGGGACGAGCTGACCGCCCTGGGCGCCGAGACGCCGGCCGTGCCGCCGGACGTCGAGCACAGGCTGAATGCCGCGCTGCAGGCCGCGGTCGTCGCACCGACCTCCGACGCACCGGTGCTCGACCTCGCCCGGGCCCGCGAGGCGCGCCGGCACCGGCGGCAGCGGTGGGCGGTCGGGCTGGCGACGGCCGCCGCGGTGCTGATCTGCGGCGGGTTCGGCGTGAGCCTGGTCGTGAGCGAGCAGACCATCACCAACAGCCCGGGCATGTCCGCGGCCGACGGCGGCAGGAACAACGGCGCGGCGCCACAGGTAGGGCCCGCTTCGAGCTCGGGCGGCACCAGGGCGTCCACCCGCTCCGACGCCGCCCTCGTGGCATCCGGCCAGGACTACGGGCCCGGCACGGTCGGCCAGCTGGCCCTGGGGTCGCCATCGTCCGCCGCGATGATGCCCGACGTCGAAGGCAGCCGCGGCACCGACGTGGCCAAGTCGGCGAAGCCGCCGGCCGGCGTGCCTGAGGCGTTGCGGCGGCTCACGGACCCGGTGGCCAGGGCCGCCTGCCTCAACGCCGTGGTCGGGGAATACGGTGGTCAGGTGGCAGTGGTCGACTACGCCCGGTTCGAGGGGAAGCCGGCGCTGGTCGTCATCGTCGACGGCACGCGGGTCGGGGCCGGCAAACGTCTGGTCATCGCGGTCGGGCCGGACTGCGGCATCGGCGGGGCGATCGCCGACGAGCTTTACCGCGGCACTGTCTGACCGTAGTGGTGATGTGGCACACGCGTCACCCCACAACGGGAATCATCGGTTCGTAGGATGACGTTTTGCTGGCACAGGCTTAACTCGAGGAGTCGACCGTGGACGAGGTCCGCAACCTGATCATCGTGGGGTCCGGCCCCGCCGGGTATACGGCTGCCGTCTATGCGGCCCGGGCCAACCTCAAGCCGCTGGTGATCGAAGGCGTCACGTCAGGTGGCGCGCTGATGACGACCACCGAGGTGGAGAACTTCCCCGGTTTTCCCGACGGCATCCTCGGCCCGGAGCTCATGGACAACATGCGCAAGCAGGCCGAGCACTTCGGGGCCGAGTTCGTCACCGACGACGCGACCCGCGTGGCCCTGGAGGGCCCCGTGAAGAGCGTGTGGGTCGGCGAGACCGAATACCAGGCCCGCGCCGTCATCCTGTCGACCGGCTCCGCCTGGCGCCCGCTCTCCGTCCCGGGGGAGCAGGAGCTGCTCGGGCGGGGCGTGTCGTCCTGTGCCACCTGTGATGGTTTCTTCTTCCGTAACGAGGACATCGTGGTCGTCGGCGGCGGTGACTCGGCGATGGAGGAGGCGACGTTCCTCACCCGGTTCGCCAAGTCGGTGACGATCGTGCACCGGCGCGAATCGTTCCGTGCCAGCAAGATCATGGCGGAGCGCGCGCTGGCCAACGAGAAGATCCAGGTCCGGTGGAACAGTGTGGTGACCGAGGTCCTCGACCGCGGCGGCCGCGTCGGCGGCCTGCGCGTGCAGGACGTCAACACCGGCGAGGAGACCGACCTCGAGGTGGCCGGCGTGTTCGTGGCGATCGGCCATGACCCGCGCAGCGAGCTGTTCCGCGGCCAGGTCGAGCTGGACGACGCCGGCTACGTGAAGGTGGCGTCGCCGAGCACCCGCACCAACATCGAGGGCGTGTTCGCCGCCGGTGACCTGGTCGACCACACCTACCGGCAGGCGATCACCGCCTCGGGCACCGGTTGCGCGGCAGCCCTCGATGCCGAGCGCTACATCGCCACGCTGTAACTCAAACGCGGAGCACGACAGTTTCACAACAGGTAGAGGAGTGCGCATGGGAGCCATCCAGCCGGTCAGCGACAAGACCTTCGAGGCTGACGTCCTCAAATCCGATATTCCGGTTTTGGTGGACTTCTGGGCTGAGTGGTGCCAGCCGTGCCGGAAGATCGAGACGATGCTCAACGAGATCGCCGTGGGCGACCTCGCCGACAAGGTGAAGATCGTCAAGGTCGACATCGACAGCAACCCGGAGACGGCCCGCGCTTACCAGGTGCTGTCCGTCCCGACACTCACCGTGTTCAAGGACGGCGAGCCTTTCCGGTCGGTCGTCGGCGCGAGCCCGAAGAGCGCACTGGTGCGGCTCATCGAGTCTGCGCTCGAGCCAGCCTGAGGCCAGCCACAAGCATTGATGCGCCCCGCCTTCAGGTAAGGCGGGGCGCGTTTTCGTCAATGGCCGCGTGATGACGCGTCCCTGTGCCGTGAGCGGTACGCTGCGGTGCATTCGCTGGCTTTTTCAGGAGGACCACATGCGGGCAATCCGGCGCGGGGCGCGGGGAGCGGCGGTCGCCGAGATCCGCAGCATTCTTGTCGTGCTGGATCTGCTGGCTGACACCGCACCTCAGACCGATCCCGAGTTCGACGAGGCCACCGAGCGCGCGGTCCGCGCGTTTCAGCAGAGCCACGGCCTGACGGTCGACGGCGCGGTCGGCGACGAGACGTGGCGGTCCCTCGACGCGGCGCGGTGGCGGCTGGGGCAGCGGGCGCTGTTCCACACCGTCGGCGACCCGTACATCGGCGACGACGTCCGTCAGTTGCAGGAGCGCCTGCTGGAGATGGGCTTCAACCCTGGACGCGCCGACGGGATCTACGGCAGCCGCACGGCGCACGCCGTCGCACAGTTCCAGCGCGAGGTCGGCCTGCGGCCCGACGGCGAGTGCGGGCCGGCCACGGTCGGTGCGCTGCGCCGCCTCGGCCGCAAGGTGATCGGCGGCCGCCCGCAGCTGCTCCGCGAGGCGGAGGCCTTCCGCGCCTCCGGCCCGACCCTGCTCGGCAAGCGCATCGTCATCGACCCGGGCCACGGCGGACCCGACACCGGGCACGTCGTCCCCGACGGTCCGCTCCGGTGGGCGGAGGCGGACCTCGTATATGACCTCGCAGCCCGTCTGGAAGGCCGTCTGGCGGCCGCGGGCATGCGGGTGAACCTCACCAGGGGTCCGCAGCCCACGGCGGCTCTCAGTGACCGTGACCGGGTCCAGCTGGCCAACGAGCTCGGCGCCGACCTTCTCATCTCGATCCACCTCGACGGCTACCGCAACCCCGAGGCCGAGGGCGTCGCCACCTACCACTACGGCACCGTCTCCGGCCCGACGTCGATCGTCGGCGAGCGGCTCGCCAAGCTCGTGCAGCGCGAGATCGTCGTCCGCACCGGGCTCCGCGACTGCCAGACGCACGCGAAGACGTGGGAGCTGCTGCGCCTCAGCCGGATGCCCGCCGTCCGGGTGGACGTGGGCTACCTGACCTCGCCGACCGACCGCGAGCGGCTCATCGACCCGGCGTTCCGCGAGCGGGTCGTCGAGGCGATGATGGCCGCGGTGCAGCGCATGTACCTGCCGGTCGAGATCGACGTGCCGACCGGCTCCATCGACGTCAGCCTGCTGCGGGCCCTGACCAACAACGCCGTCTGAGGCGCTTCCAGCGCCCACCAGTGCCTCCCAGGCCGCCGTTCAGGCCGGGAGGCACTGTTCGTCTTGGACGGCCCTTCAGGGCCGCGTGGTCCGGGCCTCTCAGGGCTGCATGGTGCGGGTCGCCGGCCGCACCGGCAGCACAGGGCGGAGCAGCGACTCGGGGCTCATCGAGCCGAGCAGCTTCTCCAGCGCATACTCGACGTCCGACTTCCACGACAGCGCGGTGCGCAGCTCCAGCCGCAGCCGCGGGTAGCGGGGGTGCGGCCGCACGGTCTTGAACCCGATCGAGGTGAAGAAGTCCGCCGGCGCGAGGCAGCCCTGCTCGTTGCGGCCGGCCTCGTCGACCTCGCCGAACTTCGCGTCGCCGAACGCCTCGATCGCCTTCACGCCGCGCTTCGTCAGGTCACGCGCGACGCCCTGGACGAGCATCCGCCCCAGCCCGCCGTCCGCGAACGGCTGCACCACGTGCGCGGTCATCAGCAGCACCGCGTCGGGTGACACCGGCGAGGTCGGGAACGCCATCGACCTCGGCACGTACGCCGGGGGAGCGAACATCACGAACCCCGCCGGCATCCCGTCGACATACACCAGCTTGCCGCAGGAGCCCCACTCGAGCAGCGTCTGCGACACCCAGGCCTCTTTTTCGAGGCCTGGGTCGCCGTTGGCGCAGGCTCTGTCGGCGGCTACCGGGTCGAGCTCCCAGAAGACGCAGGCACGGCACGATCGAGGTAGATCCTCGAGGGTGTCGAGCGTCAAACTCACGAGACGTCGCGACATTGGCCCATCTCCGCGCGCGCTGCTTACGTACGGTCAACCGTCATGATGGTACGCACCGATCACGGGCCGCGGGAGTCATCCGGCGAGAGTTCCTCGATCGGCGCCGCCCCTGCGGCTCATCTGCCTCAGCAGCACCGTGCGCCGCGGCCAGGTCACAGGGCGTCTGGCTCCTTCTTGTCCAGCACCGGCGCCGCATCTCCTCCTTGGGAAGGCGCCGCCGCCGCACCTGACCCCGCTGCACCCGGCCCCGTGGCCGCTCCGGTCGCCGCTGCCGCGCCGGGCGCTGCTGGGCCGGATGTCGCTGGACCGGGAGCCGCTGCGCCCGCTGCGGGCGTTGTGGTGCTTCCGGCCGTACCGACGCCGCCATCGCCGACAGAAGGCTCGCTCGCCGCCGCCGGCTCCGGCGGGTCCACGTGAATCCCCGCGTCTCCGAGCGCCGCCTCCTCGCGGAACCGCGCCGGCGCCGTCCAGTTGATCCGCGGCGGCTCGGCGAGGGGTCGCCCGCCGAACTCCGCAAGCCAGGCGGCGACCAGCGCCAGGTTCTCCCGCCACTGGTCTTCCGGGATCGGCGGCAGGATGTCGTCCCACAGCGCGAGGAACGTCCCCTGCAGTTGCAGCCGCCCGTACGGCCGCGCGAGGAACCACAGGTGCAGGTGCGCGGCGCCGTCGCCCCACCGGTTCACGTGGACGCGCGCCACCCCGTCGAGCGACCGGATCGCCCGCTCCAGCCGCACCGTCATCACGCCGAGCTCGGCGGCGAGCATGTTGGGCAGATCGCCGAGGTCGAGGTGCGACCGCGACTCGAGGATCAGCACGGCCGGCAGCCCGGTCGGCCGGTCGAGGCTGCGCACCCGCCACCGGTCGCTTACCCAGATGTATGCCTCGTCCGGCGCACCACACGCCCGACACTCCGCCGGGTTGTCCCCATGCCGCGGCGGCTCGATCGGCACCGGGTCGAGCAGACGCTTCACCCGGAGGTCACCCTCGAACGGGAACGTGGGCCAGTAGGTAAACGAGGGCAGCTGCGATGGCGTCTCGGGCACGAGCCGACCCTAGCCCAATCGCAACCCCGCTGTCCGCACCCTGTGGACAGTGCACCCCAGGGACCTTCGTCCACAGGCACCTAAGCCCTCTACCACGCGGTTTCACGTGAAACGGCGAGCCTGTGGATAACCCCTGTGGATAAAGTTCCCCCAGAACGATCCTGAGGCGGAATCCAAACACCCCAAGATTTCGCCCCCAGCCGTTCTGATTGGCGTTTTCGGCGTTTGTACGACTAGCGCCAGCCCGTCGCCCGTACCCGGCCGCTCCGGCGGCACCCTTCGCAAGTCATTCAGACACACCGCCAAGCGCTGCTACGGTCAGCGCGCCCCCTCACCCACCCGACGGGCCACGACGGCCCTCCGGTCGAGCGTGACCGTTCCGTAGACGCGCCCGATCGCCGCGACCACATGCGGACCCTCTCACCGACGCGACCGACGTCAAACAGCCGCACGTTCTTGCTCGAAGCCACGCCCCCCGTCGTGCCGCGACCGCCGCCGCCCGGGGTCGCAACATCTCAACGCCGCGGTCTCCCGGGCGAACTTCGCCCAGATACACCGCGGTCCGGGCCGCTGCTCCGTTCTGCAGCTGCCCGGACCGTCGGCCGGATCGTTCACCGCGGACGTCGCCGCGGCCGAGAATCTCAGTACTACTGCTCCCGCTGCTGGCCGCGCTGGTCGACACCGATGATGCCGACGATGCGCTCCAGGTCGTCCACGGTCGCGAACTCGATCGTGATCCGTCCCTTGCGCTGGCCGATGTCCACCTTCACCCGCGTGTCGAACCGGTCCGACAGCCGGTCGGCGAGGTCCGACAGCGCCGGCGCGTGCGGCTTGGCCCGCCGCTGCGGCGCCGCCTTCTTCGCCGTGGCGCCCTCGGACACCGCGAGCGAGACCATCTCCTCGGTCGCCCGGACCGACAGGCCCTCCGCGACGATCCGATGCGCGAGCGTCTCCTGCTCCTCGGAGTTGTCGAGTCCGAGAAGCGCGCGGGCGTGCCCGGCGGACAGCACGCCGGCGGCGACGCGACGCTGTACCTGAGCGGGCAGGTTCAGGAGGCGGATCGTGTTCGAGATCTGAGGGCGGCTCCGGCCGATGCGCCGCGCCAGTTCCTCGTGGGTCGCGCCGAACTCCTCAAGGAGTTGCTGATACGCGGCCGCCTCTTCCAGAGGGTTGAGGTTGGCGCGGTGGATGTTCTCGAGGAGCGCGTCGCGGAGCATCGCGTCGTCGCGGGTCTCGCGGACGATGGCCGGGATCGCTTCCTTGCCGAGCGCCTGGGCCGCGCGCCAGCGACGCTCGCCCATCACAAGTTCGTACTTCTTCTGCGCGCCTGACTCGTCGTCCGACTCAACCGGCTCGGTGAGCTCGCGGACGACGATCGGCTGCAGGAAGCCGACCTCCTGGATCGAGGTCTTCAGCTCCTCGATCGCATCGTCGTCGAAGACCTGCCGGGGCTGCTTCGGGTTCGGCACGATCGACGTCACCGAGATCTCGGCGAACCGCGCGCCCGGCACCGGAGCGAGCTGCTCCACCGGGGAGTCGACGGCGGTCACGCCGTTGGTCGGGGCGTCGGTCTCGGCCGGGGGAGTCGCCAGCGCGGTGGCGGTGCCGCCCGTCGCGCTCTCGGCCGCCGGCGCGGCGGTGGGGATGAGGGCGCCGAGCCCCCGTCCGAGACCTCCACGTCGGTTCGACTTCATGCCACTCCTCCAACCTGCGCATCGTGCGCACCGCGCAGCGCGATCTCCTGCGCCGCCTCGAAGTAGCTCACCGCACCGCGGGAGCCCGGGTCGTACGTCATCACGGACTGGCTGTAGCTCGGCGCCTCGGACACGCGAACGTTGCGGGGGATGACCGCGTTCAGACACTTCTCGCCGAAGTGGTTCCGGACGTCCTGCTCGACGAGATCCGCGAGGCGGGTCCGCCGGTCGTACATCGTCAACAGCACCGTCGAGATGTCGAGCTTCGGGTTGAGGTGCGACCGCACAAGCTCGATGTTGTTCGTGAGGGCCTGCACGCCTTCCAGGGCGTAGTACTCGCACTGGATCGGGATCAGGACCTCTTCGGCCGCGACGAGCGCGTTGACCGTCAGCAGGCCGAGCGACGGAGGGCAGTCGATGAAGATGTAGTCGTAGTTGCTCCCGCCGGCCTCGATCGCCCGCTTGAGGCGCGACTCACGGGCGACGACCGAGACCAGCTCGATCTCGGCGCCGGCGAGGTCGATCGTCGCGGGCACGGCCCACAGGTTCGGGATGCCCTCGACCTGCTGGGTCACCGCGTCGAGCGGCGCGCCGTCGATCAGGCAGTCGTAGACGTCCGGCACACCGGAATGGTGGGGGACGTTCAGACCAGTGGAAGCGTTGCCCTGCGGGTCGAGGTCGATCACCAGGACACGATTGCCGTGCAGCGCCAGGGCGACGGCGATGTTGACCGCCGTGGTGGTCTTACCCACGCCGCCCTTCTGGTTCGCCACACACATCGTGCGCCGCCGTGGCGGACGGGGCATCGTGATCTCCCCGCTCGGGTTGAGGATCTCCACGGCGCGCTTTGCCTCCTGAGCCAGCGGGGGGTCTTCGGTTTCACGTGAAACATACGCGTCTGTCATGGCGCCCTCGGTATCCGCGGTGACGACGGACGGGTGTGGCCGGGGGGACGGACTGCTCCGTCGCTCGGACCTCATATCTGCTCTCGTCTCGGCTTTCGCTTCGTCTGCAGCGGATTGTGAATCGGCTCTGGGCACGACCGGTTTTCCGCCCCGGCCGTAAACAGTACCGGTAGATGCGCGATCGACTGGGCCGCTGCCGCGAAAGTCCACCGTGGTGCCGCGTGTCGTTTCGGCCGGGTTGTCGACCCGCGGCTGGGGCACGGGCCGCGCGGGCGGGCGAACCCCCCAGCCCTCGATTTCCTGCCCGTCGGATCCCTGCGCATTCAACGCTTGGGCGACCGACTCTGGACTGTCCGACTGATGGGTCCCGTGCCCGTAGTCCGGACCGGGAACACCGGGCTCGCTCACTGCACCGAAACCGGGGTGTGCGACGTGCCCGGCGGACGAGCCGTAGAGGCCTCCGGCGCCGGCGGCCGGTCGCGGGCCTATCGGTGTTTCACGTGAAACATGAGAGCTGCCATCGCCGTAGTCCGGACCATCACCGCTGTCGCGCACCATGTCAGTCCCGTCCCGCTCGGAAAGATGTGCACTGCCGGCCGTCAGCGACGTTGTGCCCACCTCCGGCGCACCGCCCGACGCGAGGTCTCGAGTGACTGCGGTGACCGGCGCCGGGAACGCAAAAACGGCGCGCGGCCAGCCTACGGCGCACAGGCGACCAGAGCCATGGCCGATCGGCGAGTCGTTGGTCTTCTCACTCGCATTCGGCCGTAAGAAGACCAGAAAGCCGTCGACTCGGCGGAGGAGACCGCCGAGTCGCTTGGTCGGTACGGCCGGCCAGCCGCTGTTGCAGTTTCTGATGTCCATCGTCGAACCCCCGCGTTCCCCGTGTCCGGAGGACGCTTTCGGCCCGTCCCCCGGTTTACCGCCCGCGCTTGGCCTTCCGGCGCTGCGCGACTTCCCGCTCCCGCACGACCTCGACGACCGTCGTCGGCTCGGCGAGGACGGCGTCCCCGCACAGCCGTACCGACGGCGCGCCCGCTCCAAGCCGGCTCAGGACTTCTGCGTGCTCGGCGATCTCCGCCGCGGCAGAGGATCCCTTGAGCGCGAGCAGTCGCCCACCGACGGCGGTGAGGGGAAGACACCATCCGGCAAGCCGGTCCAGCGGTGCGACTGCTCTGGCGGTGACGACATCGGCGAGGGGAAGCTTCCCGACGCACTCCTCGGCCCGCGCCCGGACCACGGTGGTCCGCTCGAGGCCGAGCGCCGTCACCGCTTCGGTCAGGAACGCGGTGCGTCGTGCGAGCGGCTCGACCAACGTGACGAACAGGTCGGGACGAGCCACTGCCAGCACCATACCGGGCAGGCCGGCGCCGGAGCCGACGTCGACGACCGTGGCGTCCGATTGGATGAGTTCGCCGAGGACGGCGCAGTTGAGCATGTGGCGTTCCCAGATGCGCGGCGCCTCGCGAGGGCCGATCAGCCCTCGCACCACCCCGTCGGTGACAAGCAACTGAGCGAACCGCTCAGCCAACGGGAGCCGATCGCCGAACACCTTCTCGGCGGCCGGCAACACCTCGTTCGGAACAGCACCATCCATGCGGTCAAGCAAATCACGCCGCCCCCGCGCGACCGGCCACTGGGGACAGATCGGCGCACGGAGGCGGCAAGAAGAGGGCCGCTCGAAGACGCGGCCCCCGATGTTTCACGTGAAACGTCGCTCCGCGGCCGTCACGGCGTTGCGGAAGAGCATGGCGACCGTGGTGGGGCCGACCCCGCCGACGCGCGGCGTGATGGCGCCCGCGACCTCCGCGCACGACTCGTCCACGTCGGGCAGGAGCCGCCGGCCGGAGTACCGGACCCCGCCGCCGATGACTGTCGCGCCGGGCTTCACGTGCTCGGGCTGGATGATGCCCGGCACGCCGGCCGCGGCGATGAGGATGTCGGCCCGCTGCGTGTACCGCGGCCAGTCCGCGACACCCGTGTGCACGACCGTCACGGCGGCGTTGGCGGTCGGGCGCTTCTGCGACAGGAGCATCGCCAGCGGACGGCCCAGCGTCGCCCCGCGCCCGAGGATGACGACCTCCCTGCCGCTGACCGGAATCTCGTAGTGCGCGAGGAGCGCCTCGATTCCGGCGGGCGTGCAGGGGAGCGGCCCGGGCATGCCAGCGGCAAGACGCCCGAGGTTCAGCGGGTGCATGCCGTCGACGTCCATGTCCGGATCGACCCGCTGCAACGCGACGTCGTAGTCAAGGTGCTGCGGCGTCGGGTACTGAATGAGCAACCCATGCACGTCGGGATCAGCGTTGAACCGGTCGATGACCGCGTGCAGCGCCTCCTGCGTCGTGTCTGCCGGCAGGTGCTCGTGCGGCGACTCGAACCCGAGCTCCGCCGCCTGCCGCTGCTTGATGCGGATGTACCCCGCGCTCGCGTCGTCATCGCCGACAAGAATGGTCGCCAGCGAGGGCACAACCCCCCGCGCGCGCAATGCCGCCACCCGCGTCGCAACGTCAGCCAGGATCTTCTCGGCGACAGGAGCGCCGGGCAGGAGAACAGCAGTGGTCGTGGACATACGACTCCCCGACGTGAGGACCCAGGCGGTCGACCCTCACAACTCGAGCTCCCCGATGGTCCGTCCCATCCCGGTGCCGCCAGTCGCGTCTGCCACCCATTGTCCCCGATCCCATCCCCTCCCGACCACGCGGGGACGAACCCCGACGAAGGAATGCAGGAACGCTTACAGCCGACACGCCCACCCAAGACGCCATCACCAGCTCTCGTGACGCGCCGCCCGCCCCTGTACGGCCGTCAGTCGCAAGACCGGGCAGACAGGACCGCGTCGACTCCCGCAACGTGCGGACGACGCTTGTGGCGCCAGCCTGCATCGCACTCGGGACCAGCTGTGTGGGTCCGGCGCGGGCGGGGGCGACCGGCGCCCTGGCATCCAGCAGTGTGGTGATCGAAGGCTAGTCCTGGTCGTGATGACGGCCAGAACACTCCTTTGATCAAGCGTCGGTATTGGGGGCAGCACTTCGCTTGCTGCCCGCCAGGACTCGAAGGAACGGTCAGGACCCACGACCCGGACACGGGAAGGCAGCGCGGTGCTCGAACCAAGGAGCACGGCGCGTGGATGACGTTCGGACGCGATGCCGAGAGCAAGAGGGGCAGGCGGCCGACTTGGACGCAGGCGCAGGGCAGTTGCACAGACGCACCGGGCCCGCGGTACGAGGGTGCGGGATCTTCCCCTCGATACAGAGCGCGGCGCGCGGGCAGCGTGGGACACAACGCACTACGGGGAAGGCGACAACCCGAACGCGAAGGCGGTGACCGGCCACAGTGCAGTCGGCGCGAAGCTCGACTCGACCGAAAGCTAAAGCCGGGGCGCGCGGCACGGACGGGGACACAGACGCAGAGGACGGAACGTTCGCCAAGAGACGGGGCACGGAGCCGGGGGCGAGCAGTCGAAGTGCCGACCCCTGCGTCATGTTGCCTCGGTCGTACAGGTGCGGACGTAGGGCACGAGCTCCGGAGGCGGGGCATGGTGCCACCGGGCACGGGGGCGGGGCACGCGGCACAGGCGCAAGGCACGGACACCAGAGCGCGGAAGCACGGGGCGCGCGAAGAACAGGGCGCGAGGGCACGGCGAGCAGCGACCGACTGGTGCGTGGAAGAGCGAGGCCCGTATGCGCCCCCGCGAGATGCGTGCGGGGGCGGACGCGGGGGACAAGGCACGGAGTCGGAAACGTGCGGGGGCGTGGGCGAGCAGAGCGGAGACGCGTCGGGTCAGGACGCATCGTGTGGGGAGGCAGACAGGTGGCTGTACGGAGGTGAGCCGCAAACGAAAGCGGGGCGCCCCGTCATGGGGCGCCCCGCTTCGCGGTGGGCTTGGGTCAGGCGACCGGGCGGACCACGATCCGGCGGGCCGGCTCGACGCCCTCGGACTCGCTCTCCACGCCGGGGAGGGCGTTGATGACGTCGTGGACGCACTTGCGCTCGAAGGCGCTCATCGGCTCCAGGCGGACGGCCTCGCCGTACTCCTTCACCTTCTCGGCGGCGTTCTTGGCGATCGCGCCGAGCTCCTTGCGGCGCAGGGCCCGGTAGCCGCCGACGTCGAGGAGGAGACGGCTGGGGGAGCCCGTCTGCCGGAAGACCGCGAGGCGGCTCAGCTCCTGCAGTGCCTCGAGGGTGGCGCCGCGCTGGCCGACGAGTGCCTGGAGGCGGCGGCCGGAGCCGTCGCCGCCCTCGACGACCTCGACGACGGGGCGGCCGCTGACGACGAGCTCGTCGATGTCGCCGTCGTAGTCGAGAATGTCGAGGAGGCCTTCGACGTAGTCGGCCGCGATCTCGCTCTCCCGGAACAGGTCGGCCGCGGCACGGCCGTTGCTGCCGCCGGAAGCCTTCGCCGATTCGCCGTCGCTGGAGTCGGCGTCCTCGTCGGCCTCGTCCGTGTCGTCGGCGTCCTCGATCTCGTCGAGGTTGGCGTCCTGATCCGCAGCGTCGTCCTCGGTGCCGCGCGCGTCGAGATCACTGGTGGTGTCGGTCACGAAACTCATCTCCGCTTGTTTGGGGCGCCGAGGCGCCGTCACAGGTCGTCGGTGAGGGGTGGTGGTGCACAGGGAGCGCCGCTCGCCGGCCCGGGGAGGGGTGGGCCGGCGGGGTCGCATCAACCCGACTGCCGCTTCGCGGCGCCACCCTTCTTCGGGTTGATCGGCTTGGCGCCGGGCTTCGGGGCAAGGGCCTTGCCGTTGGCCTGGGCCTGCTTGGCGGCGGCCGCCGCGGCCTGCTGCGCCGCTGCCTCGTCCTTGGCCTTGCTGAGCATCGAGCGGAGGCCGCCGGCCGGCTTCGCCGCGGGGGCGCCGCCCTTGGTCAGCGAGGGGCCGCCCTTGCTCTTGTACGGGGTCGTGTTGGCGGTCGCGCTCGCCGGCGGCGGGTACTTGTGCAGAACCCAGTACTGCTGGCCGAGGGTGATCGCGTTGTTGGTGACCCAGTAGATGATGACGCCGATGGGGAAGTACCAGCCGGAGGTGAGGGTGAAGAACGGGATGCCGTAGAGCATGAACTTCTGGATCATGCGCTGCTGCGGGTCGCTGTTCCACCCGGTCTTCATAATCATCTGACGCTGGGTCAGGTAGGTCGTGGTGATCATCAGCGCGACGAGGATCGCGGCCACGATCTTCACGGTGGTCGAGTTGGCCTCGATCTTCGCGAGGTCGGCGGCGCTGCTGCTGAACTTGGCGACGATCGGGGCGTCGAAGAGCCGGGCGTCGACGGCGCCCATGAACTCGGGGATGCTCCAGCCGTACAGCTCCATCTGGTGGTTGGAGGTGCCGGGCTTCAGGTGGCGGAGCACGTGCAGGAGGCCGATGAAGACCGGGATCTGCAGGAACATCGGAAGGCAGCCCATGAGCGGGTTGACCTTCTCCTCCTGGTAGAGCTTCATGACCTCCTTCTGGAGGGTCTCCCGGTCGCCCTTGTGCTTCTCCTGCAGCTCCTTCATCTTCGGCTGGATCGCCTGCATCGCACGCTGCGACTTGATCTGCTTCACGAAGATCGGGAACAGCACGACCCGGACCGTGATCACCAGGAACACGATCGCGAGAACCCATTGCCAGTTGGTGCCGAGCGTGCGGTGGTCGGGCATGACCTTGTCCCACACGGTGTGCCAGAACAGCATCACCTGCGAGATCAGCCAGTAGATCCCGCCCATCAGCTTGCTAATCACGACACTGCTCCAGTCACGTCGACTCGGGCTCGGGCGAGGCTCCCCGGCGCGGAGGCACCGGATCGAACCCACCGGGGTGGAATGGGTGGCAGCGCAGCAGCCGCCAGATCGCGAGACCGATTCCCCGGATCGCGCCGTGAGTGCCGACCGCCTCCAGGGCATAAGCGCTGCACGACGGGTAGAACCGACAACGCGCCGGCAACGCCGGGCTTATCCAACGACGGTACGCGACGATGGGAGCGGCAACGACCCGGGCTCCGACGTTCATCGACGTCCCTCCCGGCTTCTGGGGCGGCGCGCGGCCGCCAGGGCCGCCTCGAGGTCGCGGCCCAGGTCTTCGTAGCTTGCTGTCGCCGAGGGGGGTAGCGCCCTGACGACGACCATGGCCGCCGGGGGGAGGTCGGCCAGGTGCGGCCGGACCAGGTGCCGGAGCCGGCGTTTCACCAGGTTGCGGACGACGGCGTTGCCGACCGCCTTGGAGACCACGAACCCGGCCCGCGCCGGCTGGACCGCGTCGGCCGATGCCTCGCCTGTACTGCCGGCGACTTCACGATCAAGGACAGCGTCAGACACGACGAAGCCGGCGCGCGCAGACGGTTGATCTGCTGGCGCCGGCTCGACAGTCGACTGCAGGAAATGCACCACGAGGGCTCCGCGACCGGCGCGGCGACCGTTGCGAATGGTGGCGGCGAAGTCTTCCCGCCGCCGCAGACGCTGAGCGGCCGCCAGCACGCTGCCTCCCGGAGGACCCGCGTCGGTCAGGCCGACAGGCGGTCGCGCCCCTTGGCGCGACGCGCCGACAGGATCGCGCGGCCGGCCCGGGTGCGCATGCGCAGCCGGAAACCGTGGGTCTTCGCGCGCCGGCGGTTGTTCGGCTGGAAGGTGCGCTTGCTCACGTCGGGCTCCGTCTTCGTAGCGGCGTAGGGCTGGTCACTGGAGTTTATCAGGGAAAGCTTCCCCAGCCGAACCAGGGTACGCGCGGCCCTACAGACCGTCAACGATGCCACGGATCGGCCCGAAATCCACAGGTTACTTGTGGACAACGGTTGAGTGGTTGTGGACAACGCTGTTAACGTGCCCGGTTGCCGGTAGACACCGCGACGACCGGCGACGGGGCACAAAGGACTTTCCGCCACTAATCGGATGCGCCACAGGGGGCATGGCACCGCATCCGACCTGCAGAACCTCCGCCACGGGGGCACGACAGCCGCCAACTCGGCACGGGGCGAGGGGGAATCAGGACGATCCGTCCACGGCACATGACTCGTTGATACACAGGTTGTGGAAAACCTGTGGACAATGGGACCCGGGACGGGCGGAACTTCCGGCGCACGGTCCACTCGCGGTGGGGGGCGACGATGGGGGTGCGCGAACGGTGACTGACACCGACCTCGCAGCTGTATGGCATGCGGCAACGGACGAGCTCGCAGACGAGATCGTCTCGGCGCAGCAGCGTGCCTATCTGCGGCTGACGAGGCTACGGGCCATCGTCGAGGACACCGCGCTGCTCTCCGTGCCTGACGCGTTCACCCGCGACGTCATCGAGTCGCGCCTCCGGCCGGTCATCACCGAGGCGCTGTCGCGGCTGCTCGGCCGGGCCATCCAGGTCGCCGTCACGGTCCGCCCCCCGGAGGACGCGCCGCCGCTGCCGGCCCCGTCCGCCTCGCACTGGTCCAACGGCACCGCCGGCCAGCTGGCGGACACGGCTTCGGCACCGCAGTATCCACAGTCGCAGTACCAGCCGCCGCAGCAGCCGTCCTACGAGCAGGACCGGCTGATCCAGGACCGCATGCTCCCGGACCGGCCGAACCAGGACCGGCCGAGCTATGAGCAGGCCCGGCCGGGGTACGAACACGACCGGCCGGGCTACGAGCAGGACCGGCGGGCACACGAGCCGCAGGATCGGCGGGCACACGAACCGCAGGACCAGCGGCCCCAGAGCGACCGCCTGTTCGATCTCCCGTCCGACACCCCCTCCAAGGGCACGACCGGTTGGTCGCCGGCGGAACGCACGGAGCACTCCGGCACCGCCTTCGAGGCCGCCCGCGACGAACGCCTGCGCCGCTCGCCGCTGCAGGACGAGGAGCCCCTGCCGCCCCGCCCGCCGTCCAACCCCGGCACCGGCCGCGAGGACCGCCGCAGCGCACAGACCCCCGCGGGCGACTCCGCCGGCAACCGGCTCAACCCGAAGTACACGTTCGAGACGTTCGTCATCGGCTCCTCGAACCGCTTCGCCCACGCCGCGTCGGTCGCGGTCGCCGAGTCGCCGGCCAAGGCGTACAACCCGCTGTTCATCTACGGCGGCTCCGGGCTCGGCAAGACGCACCTGCTCCACGCGATCGGCCAGTACGCCACGATGCTCGGCAACGCCCGCTTCGTGCGCTACGTGTCGACGGAGGAGTTCACCAACGACTTCATCAACTCGCTGCGCGACGACAAGACGCAGGCGTTCCAGCGGCGGTACCGCGACGTCGACATCCTCCTGATCGACGACATCCAGTTCCTGGAGACGCGCGAGCGGACGCAGGAGGAGTTCTTCCACACCTTCAACACCCTTCACAACGCCAACAAGCAGATCGTGATCAGCTCCGACCGCTCGCCGCGGCAGCTGGCGACGCTCGAGGACCGGCTGCGGACGAGGTTCGAGTGGGGCCTGCTCGCCGACATCCAGCCGCCGGACCTGGAGACCCGGATCGCGATCCTGCAGAAGAAGGCGGCGCAGGAGCGGCTGTTCGCGCCGCCGGACGTGCTGGAGTTCATCGCGTCGCGGGTCGCGTCGTCGATCCGCGAGCTGGAGGGCGCGCTGATCCGCGTCACCGCGTTCGCCAACCTGACCCGCGCGCCCGTCGAGCTCGGCCTCGCCGAGGAGGTGCTGCGCGACTTCATCCCCGACGGCTCCGGGCCCGAGATCACCGCAGACCAGATCATGGCGTCGACCGCGGACTACTTCGGCGTCAGCCTGGAGGACCTGCGCGGGCACAGCCGGTCGCGCGTGCTCGTCAACGCGCGCCAGGTCGCCATGTACCTGTGCCGCGAGCTGACCGATCTCTCCCTGCCACGGATCGGCCAGGCGTTCGGCGGCCGCGACCACACCACCGTCATGCACGCCGACCGAAAGATCCGCCAGCAGATGGCCGAACGGCGCTCGCTCTACAACCAGATCGCCGAGCTGACCAACCGCATCAAGCAGACGACGTAGGGGCCGACGTCCCGCAGAGGGCCGGATGGGCGCGTGACGGCGCCGGTCCGGCCCTTCTGTTTGCGGTCGCGGCAGGTGTACGACTGCCGCCCACCGCCCTGTCCGCGACCCCGATCGGCGGGGTGGACGGGCTGTGCACAACCGCCGACCTGAGTGGTGCTCACAAACAGCCTGTGGACAACATTGTGAGTTCCCTAGCGACACCGAGTCGATTTGCGAAGAATGCACTGTCCACCGACGTTGCGCACAGCCTGTGGACAACGCGCGTTATCCACTGTTTCCACAGGCCTCCGACCTGGGATCCAGGCGCTTATGGCAATAAGTTGTCCACAGCGTCGTCCCCAGGTTGCCCACAGCTTGTGGGCATATACCCCCGAGGGGTTTGCCGGAGTTATCCACACATTTTATCCACAGAACCTGTGGATAACTTCGTTTGTGCCAACTCTTCGCCACGCTGGGTGTTCGAGTGCTCACAAGTGACGGAACGGCTACGGATTGCACACAAGGTCTGTCCACAGTCTGTGGATAACTCCTGGGGAGAGCGTGTGGAAGACGTGTGGACACATCCGAAGAGTGACCGAATCATCGACAGAACGTGAACACGGCTCGGGACGAGTTATCCCCAGATGGTGGAGGAACCCTGTGGATTCCCGGTGGATAGCCGGTGGACAACGCCTGTGGATGACCGCTTATCCACAATCCACAACTTTGTACACAGAGGGTTATGCACAGCTCATACCCAGAGACATAACCCCGCTGAGCTGCTAAAACAAGGGTTGTCCACAGAATCCACACCACCTATGACTACGAAGTAAATCTCTTTAAAAGAGAGAAAAAAGCAATCATCAGCAAGTGGAAAAGTCTCGGGCTGGAATTTTGGTGGGGTCGGTGCACGGCACCGCCGGGGAAGCCCTAAGGTTCGATGCAGCACCACGCTTGAGACGAGACGACGCGGGAGGACCGCGATGAAGTTCCGAGTCGAGCGCGACGCGCTCGCCGATGCCGTCGCCTGGACAGCCAAGAGTCTGCCCAGCCGCCCTTCTGTGCCGGTGCTTGCCGGTGTTCTGCTCAGAGTCGGTGACGGCCGCCTGCAGGTGTCCGGCTTCGACTACGAGGTGTCCAGCCAGGTGACCGTCGAGGTCCAGGCCGACGCCGACGGCGCGACGCTCGTCTCCGGGCGCCTGCTCGCCGAGATCACCAAGTCGCTGCCCGCCAAGCCCGTCGACGTCGCCGCCGTCGGGTCGCACGTCGAGATCACGTGTGGCAGTGCCCGGTTCACGCTGCCGACGATGCCCGTCGAGGACTATCCGACGCTTCCGGAGATGCCCGAGCTGGCTGGCACCGTCGACGCGGCCACCTTCGCCGGTGCCGTCTCGCAGGTGGCGATCGCCGCCGGCCGCGACGACACGCTGCCGATGCTCACCGGCGTGCGGGTCGAGCTCGAGGGCACCAAGCTGACGCTGCTCGCCACCGACCGCTACCGCCTCGCCGTGCGCGAGCTGGAGTGGCGGCCCGACGAGCCCGACGTCAGCCTCGCCGCCCTCGTGCCGGCGCGCACCCTGGACGACACCGCGAAGACGCTCGGGCCGACCGGTGGCTCGGTCTCCGTCGCGCTGTCGCGGGGCAAGATCGGCGAGGGCATGATCGGCTTCGCCGGCGGCACCCGGCGCACCACGTCCCGGCTGCTCGACGGCGACTTCCCGAAGGTGCGGGCGCTGCTGCCCGACACGCACAATGCCCAGGCCCGCATCCGGGTCTCCGCGCTCAACGAGGTGGTCCGGCGCGTCGGCCTGGTCGCCGAGCGGTCCACCCCGGTGCGCCTGTCCTTCAGCGCCGACGGTCTCGTGGTCGAGGCCAGCGGCAGCGAGGACGCGCGGGCCAGCGAGGCGATGGACTGCACCTATGAGGGCGAGCCGATGACCATCGCCTTCAACCACCAATACCTGCTCGACGGCCTCAAGGCGCTCGACGCCCCGATCGCCGTGCTGTCGTTCACTGACCCGAAGAAGCCTGCGGTCATGTCCCCGGCCAAGGATGATGGAGAAATCATCCCTGGATACTGGTACTTGATCATGCCGGTTCGCATCGGCAGCTGAGTTTCGGAGGCACCAGACATGCAGCTCGGTCTCATCGGCTTGGGCAGGATGGGCTTCAACATGCGCGAGCGGCTGCGCGCCGCCGGGCATGAGGTCATCGGCTACGACCACCACCCAGACGTCACCGACGTGTCGTCGCTCAGCGAGCTGGTCGACAAGCTCGCCGCGCCCCGCGTCGTGTGGATCATGGTCCCGGTGCAGTACACGGAGCCGACCATCGACGAGCTCTCCGGTCTGCTGTCTCCCGGTGACATCGTCATCGACGGCGGCAACTCGCGCTTCAGCAACGACCGCCCCCGGGCCGAGCGGCTCGTCACCAAGGGCCTCGGCTACCTCGACGTCGGCGTCTCCGGCGGCGTCTGGGGCCGGACCAATGGCTATGCGCTGATGGTCGGCGGCGAGAAGAAGCACGTCGAGCACTGCATGCCGATCTTCGAAGGGCTCAAGCCCGAGGGCGAGTTCGGCTTCGCGCACGCGGGCGGCGTCGGCGCCGGTCACTACGCGAAGATGGTCCACAACGGCATCGAGTACGGCATGATGCACGCCTATGCCGAAGGCTACGAGCTGCTCGAGGCCTCCGAATACGTCGAGAACATCCCCGAGGTGTTCAAGTCGTGGCGGGCCGGCTCGGTCGTGCAGTCGTGGCTGCTGGACCTGATGGACCGGGCCCTCGACGAGGACCCCAACCTCGACGGCCTGCGGGGCTACGCCGACGACACCGGTGAGGGCCGCTGGACGGTCGAGGAGGCCATCCGGCTGGCCGTGCCGATGAACGTGATCGCGGCGTCGCTGTTCGCCCGGTTCGCCTCGCGGCAGGACGACTCGCCGGCCATGAAGGCGGTCGCCGCGCTGCGCAACCAGTTCGGCGGTCACGCGGTCAAGAAGGGCTGAGTTTGTACGTCCGCGGTCTCGAGCTCGTCGACTTCCGCAGTTACGAGCGGGTCGTCGTCGAGTTCGGGCCCGGGGCGTGCGTGCTCGTCGGGCCCAACGGTGTGGGCAAGACCAACCTGGTCGAGGCCCTCGCGTATGTGGCCAGCCTCGAGTCCCACCGGGTCGCGACCGACGCGCCACTGGTGCGCTTCGGCACGAGCCGCGCGGTGGTCCGCTGCGCCATCGTCCACGAGGAGCGCGAGCTGCTCGTCGAGCTGTCGATCGAGCCCGGCAAGGCCAACAAGGCGCGACTGGGCCGGTCGCCGGTGGCCCGCACCCGCGACATCCTCGGCGCGCTGAAGCTGGTCCTGTTCGCGCCGGAGGATCTGTCGCTGATCCGCGGTGACCCGGGCGAGCGCCGCCGGATGCTGGACGAGCTGCTGGTCACCCGGCAGCCGCGGTTCGCCGGCGTGCGCTCCGACTACGACCGGGTGCTCAAGCAGCGCAACGCGCTGCTGCGCAGTGCCTACCTGGCCCGCAAGACCGGCGGCAGCCGCGGCGGCGACCTGTCGACCCTCGACGTGTGGGACAGCCATCTGGCCCAGCACGGCGCCCAGCTGGTCCGGGCGCGGCTCGACCTCGTCGCCGCGCTCGCGCCGCACGTCGCCAAGGCTTACGCGGCGGTCAGCGCCAGCCGGTCCGACGCCCGCATCGCCTACAGCCCGTCGTTCCCGCTGCCGGTACAGGGGGAAACGGCACAGGGGGAGATCGAGCAGGCGCTGCTGGTGGCGCTCGGGGAGGCCCGCAAGCAGGAGGTCGAGCGGGGGGTGACCCTGGTCGGCCCGCACCGCGACGAGCTGACGCTGACGCTCGGCGACCTGCCGGCGAAGGGGTACGCCAGCCACGGGGAGTCCTGGTCCTACGCCCTCGCGCTGCGGCTGGCGGCCTACGATCTGCTGCGGGACGACGCGGTGGAGCCGGTGCTGGTGCTCGACGACGTGTTCGCCGAGCTCGACGTGGGCCGCCGCGAGCGGCTCGCCGAGCTCGTCAGCGGCGCGAGCCAGGTCATCGTCACGTGTGCCGTCGACGACGACGTGCCCCGCGCGCTCCGAGGCGCGCGCTACGAGGTTGGCGGAGGCGAGGTGCGACGTGGCTGACACCGGCGGCGGCCCCGGCGGAGACCCCCGGACGGGCGCCGGCGACAAGAGCGGGCCGGAGCTGGCCCGGGCGGCGGTCGAGGCGGCCCTCGCCAAGCGGAAGGCGCAGCCGCGGCGCAAGGCCGTGCCCGAGGGCGGCGGCGACTCGCGGCGGCGGCGCGGGTACACCGGACCGGGGCCCGACCCGAGGGACCCGCAGTTGTTCGGCGCGCTCCTGGGGCGGGTCGTGAAGGCACGGGGGTGGCAGCGGCCGGCGGCCGAGGCGACCGTGTTCGGCGAGTGGGAGCGGGTCGTCGGCGCCGACGTGGCGGCCCACTGCCGGCCGATCAAGCTGGAGGACGGGGAGCTGACCGTCGAGGCGGAGTCCACGGCGTGGGCGACGCAGCTGCGGATGCTGTCCGGCCGGCTCATCGCGCGCATCGCGGGTGAGGTCGGTCACAACGTCGTGAAGAAGCTGCATATCCACGGTCCGTCGACGCCCTCGTGGAGCCGCGGGCCCATGCGGGTGCGCGGGCGAGGTCCGCGCGACACCTACGGCTGACCGGCCGCCACGCGGACCCGACCCTCGGCCCGATGGGCTACGGGTGTCGGGCCCGCTGAGTCCGTACAGATGCCGCAAACGCCGAATCTAGAAGTCGGCGTATACGGCGAACCCGCGGTTGGCGCAGCGCCGGTAGAACTTCGCGAGCACGTCCAGCTCGGCGATCGTGTAGCTCCACTGCGGAGCGTCGCCGGTGTCGTCACGCAGCGCGTCGAGGCGGCTCTGCAGCCAGCGCAGCTGCTGTTCGGCGAGGCGGGAGCCTTCGAGGGCCCGGCGCAGCACCGTGCTCACCGTCTCGAACGTGATCTCGTCGCCGAACTCCTGATGCCCGTTGACGAAGCGCTCGAGCCCGCCGGCGATCCAGGCGCAGTCGTCCGGGCTGATCACCGGATCCTCGTCCTCGGCGGCCGCATCGGTGGCGAACAGCACACCGTTGAGCCCGAAGAGCAGGTCCACCAACTCCGTATAACCGGTGACGCGCACCGTGCCGGTCTTCGCCACATGGTCCGCCAGTGCCGCGGCCGGCCCCGCGTGCAGCGGCAGCTTCTCTGCCAGCTCGGCGAAGTCGACGAACTCGGCCGGCGCCACCGGGTCGTAGAACCGTCCGGTGCGCGGCCACTGCACGGCGACGTTGTCCAACCCCATCGCGGACCCCTCGCTCTCACACTTGCCCCGCCCCCGCGGCGGGGAACATACGGCACGAACGGCCGCTTGCGCGACCCCCGCAGGTGCCGAACCCGGCGACAGCATCCCAGCGCTCGCCGTGCCGCCCGTCATCGCCCGTCCGGACCCCTCCCGCGTAGGGGGACCTTCGCCCCGTACCGTTCGGGCCGCTACGACGACTACAGGCGCCGTCCCGATGCGAAAATGTCGCAGGGGCACAGTAGGATTGCGGGCAGAGAGCGAAGGCTCTGAGAACCAGCCGACACATCCCCGCGTGCACGCGTCCGCGGTGTCGGCCCGCCGGTGGTCACGGCGCCCGTTCGGTGGGGCGCAGGCCACTTGCGTGCCCGCATCCGCGACCGTAGTGCTCGCACGACTCCGCACGAGACCCGGGGCGCCCTCCAGCGCGGCCGGCCAGTGCGAGAAAGCGACCGAGGGTGGTAGCAAACAAGCCCGAAGGCCAATACGACTCCTCCGCGATCACCGTCCTCGAAGGGCTCGAGGCGGTCCGCAAGCGCCCAGGCATGTACATCGGCTCGACCGGCGAGCGCGGCCTGCACCATCTGGTGTGGGAGGTCGTGGACAACGCCGTCGACGAGGCCCTGGCGGGCTTCTGCGACACCATCGAGGTCACGATCCTCGAAGGTGGCGGGGTCCGGGTCGTGGACAACGGTCGTGGCATCCCGGTCGACATCCACCCGAAGGAGCAGCGTCCGACCGTCGAGGTCGTCCTGACCGTGCTGCACGCCGGCGGGAAGTTCGACGGTAAGGCATATGCGGTCTCCGGCGGTCTGCACGGCGTCGGCATCTCGGTCGTCAACGCACTGTCTACGCGCATCGACCTGGAGATCCACAAGGACGGGTTCGTCTGGCGGCAGGTGTACCGCAACTCGGTGCCCGACCCGCTGCAGAAGGGCGAGGCGACCGACCGCACCGGCACCAGCGTGACGTTCTTCCCCGACGGCGCGATCTTCGAGACCCTCGAGTTCAACTACGAGACGGTCTACCGGCGCATCCAGGAGTACGCGTTCCTCAACCGCGGGCTGAAGATCGCGCTGCGCGACGAGCGCACCGACGCGCCCGAGGAGAAGCGGGAGGTCGTCTTCTGCTACGAGAACGGCATCGCCGACTTCGTCCGCCACCTCAACGCGACCAAGACGCCGATCCACCGCTCGGTGGTGGAGTTCGGCTCCGACGGCGAGGGCATCTCCGTCGAGATCGCCATGCAGTGGAACGAGTCGTATGGCGAGAGTGTCTACACGTTCGCCAACACGATCAACACGCATGAGGGCGGCACCCACGAGGAGGGCTTCCGCAGCGCGCTGACCTCCGTCGTCAACAAGTACGGCGCGGACAAGAAGCTGCTCAAGGGCGACGAGAAGCTCACCGGTGAGGACATCCGCGAGGGCCTGGCCGCGATCATCTCGATCAAGCTGACCAACCCGCAGTTCGAGGGCCAGACGAAGACCAAGCTCGGCAACACCGAGGCCCGCAGCTTCGTGCAGAAGGTGTGCAACGAGTGGCTGGTCGACTGGTTCGACCGCAACCCGGCCGAGGTCAAGACCATCATCACGAAGGCGTCCCAGGCCGCCCGTGCGCGCCTGGCCGCCTCGCAGGCGCGCAAGCTGGCCCGGCGCAAGTCGCTGCTGGAGTCCGGCTCGATGCCCGGCAAGCTGGCCGACTGCCAGTCCAACGACCCCCGGGTCTCTGAGCTGTTCATCGTCGAGGGTGACTCCGCCGGCGGCTCGGCCAAGCAGGGGCGCGACCCGCGGGTCCAGGCGATCCTGCCGATCCGCGGCAAGATCCTCAACGTCGAGAAGGCGCGTATCGACCGCGTCCTCAAGAACAACGAGGTCCAGGCGCTGATCACGGCGCTGGGCACCGGCATCCACGACGAGTTCGACATCGAGAAGCTGCGCTACCACAAGCTGATCCTGATGGCCGACGCCGACGTCGACGGCCAGCACATCCAGACGCTGCTGCTGACGCTGGTGTTCCGGTTCATGCGCCCGCTGATCGAGCTCGGCCACGTGTATCTCGCGGCGCCCCCGCTGTACAAGATCAAGTGGAACAAGAAGGGCGACGACGCGCAGTACGCGTACACCGATCGTGAGCGCGACGGCCTGATCACGCTGCGCCAGCAGAGCAAGCCCAACGCGAAGCCCGACGACATCCAGCGGTTCAAGGGTCTCGGTGAGATGAACTACCCCGAGCTGTGGGAAACGACGATGAACCCGGCGACCCGCATGCTCCGTCAGGTGACATTGGACGACGCTGCAACCGCGGACGAGCTCTTCAGCGTCCTGATGGGCGAAGACGTGGAAGCACGCCGCTCGTTCATCCAGCGCAACGCTAAAGACGTCCGGTTCCTCGACATCTGACCGTCGACACTGAGAAAAGGGATAAAGAGTGACGGAACCGACTTCCACTCCGGAGACCCCCGACGAGAGTGGTTCAGCGGTCGCGAGCCGGATCGAACCGATCGGCATCGAAGTCGAGATGCAGCGGTCCTACCTCGACTATGCGATGAGCGTCATCGTCGGGCGGGCCCTTCCGGACGTCCGTGACGGCCTCAAGCCAGTCCACCGCAAGATCCTCTACGCCATGTTCGACGGCGGCTACCGGCCCGACCGTGGTTACGTGAAGTGCGCCCGCGTCGTCGGCGACGTGATGGGTAACTACCACCCGCACGGCGATGCCTCGATCTACGACGCCATGGTCCGTATGGCGCAGAACTGGTCGCTGCGCTACCCGCTGATCGACGGCAACGGCAACTTCGGCTCGCCGGGTAACGACCCAGCCGCCGCCATGCGGTACACCGAGGCGCGCCTCGACCCGCTCGCCATGGAGATGCTGCGGGACATCGACGAGGACACCGTCGACTTCGTCCCCAACTACGACGGCCGGGCCCAGGAGCCCACGATCCTGCCGTCGCGCATCCCCAACCTGCTCGTCAACGGCAGCACCGGCATCGCCGTCGGCATGGCGACCAACATCCCGCCGCACAACCTGCGGGAGATCGCCCAGGCCGTCCAGTGGTGCCTGGACAACCCCGACGCCGACGAGGCCGAGACGCTCGACGAGCTGATCAAGATCGTCAAGGGCCCCGACTTCCCGACCAAGGGCCTCATCGTCGGCACGTCGGCCATCATCGACGCGTACCGGACCGGCCGCGGCTCCATCCGGATGCGCGCCGTCGTCGAGGTCGAGGAGGACGCCCGCGGGCGGACCATCCTCGTGGTCACCGAGCTGCCGTATGCGGTCAACCCCGACAACCTGGCCGAGCGCATCGCCGACCTGGTCAAGGAGGGCAAGCTCGCCGGCATCGCCGACATCCGCGAGGAGTCCTCCGGCCGCACCGGTATGCGCCTGGTGATCGTGCTCAAGCGCGACGCCGTCGCCAAGGTCGTGCTCAACAACCTGTACAAGCACACGCAGCTGCAGGAGACGTTCGGCGCCAACATGCTGGCGCTCGTCGACGGCGTGCCCCGCACGCTCAACCTCGCGCAGTTCGTGCGGCACTACGTCACGCACCAGATCGAGGTCATCGTCCGGCGCACCGCGTACCGGTTGCGCAAGGCCGAGGAGCGCGCCCACATCCTGCGCGGTCTGGTCAAGGCCCTCGACATGCTCGACGAGGTCATCGCACTCATCCGGCGCTCGCCGAGCGCCGAGGAGTCGAAGAACGGCCTCATGAACCTCCTGGACATCGACGACATCCAGGCCACCGCCATCCTCGACATGCAGCTGCGCCGGCTCGCCGCACTGGAGCGCCAGCGCATCTTCGACGAGCTGGCGAAGATCGAGATCGAGATCGCCGACTACAAGGACATCCTGGCCACGCCGGCCCGGCAGCGGCAGATCATCTCCGAGGAGCTCGCCGAGATCGTCTCCCGCCGCGGCGACGACCGGCGGACCCAGATCATCCCGTTCGACGGCGAGGTCTCCATGGAGGACCTCATCGCGCGGGAGGACGTCGTCGTCACCATCACCCGCACCGGGTATGCGAAGCGCACCAAGGTCGACCTGTACCGCTCGCAGAAGCGCGGCGGGAAGGGTGTCTCCGGTGCGACACTGAGGCAGGACGACATCGTCAGCCACTTCTTCGTCTGCTCGACGCACGACTGGATGCTGTTCTTCACCAATAAGGGACGCGTCTACCGGGCGAAGGCATACGAGCTGCCGGAGGCGAGCCGGGTCGCGAAGGGTCAGCACGTCGCCAACCTGCTGGCGTTCCAGCCCGACGAGCACATCGCGCAGGTGATCGAGATCCCGAACTACCAGGTGTCGCCGTACCTGGTCCTGGCCACCAAGGACGGCCTGGTCAAGAAGACCAAGCTGGAGGAGTTCGACTCCAACCGGTCCGGCGGGATCATCGGCATCAACCTGCGCGACGAGGACGAGCTCGTCGGCGCCGCGCTGCTCGGCCCGGAGGACGACCTGCTGCTGGTCAGCAAGCAGGCGCAGGCGATCCGCTTCACCGCAAACGACGACACCTTGCGCCCCATGGGCCGCGCGACGTCGGGGGTGATCGGCATGCGCTTCGCCGAGGGTGATGAACTGCTGGCGATGGAAGTTGTGCGCGAAGGGATGGATCTGGACGTGTTGGTGGCCACCGACGGTGGCTTCGCCAAGCGGACTCCCATCGAGGAATATCCGGTGCAAGGTCGCGGCGGCAAGGGTGTCCTCACCGCTAAAATCACGTCTCGTCGCGGCGGGCTTGTTGGCGCCGCGGTGATCTCTCCGGACGATGAGCTTTTCGCCATCACCTCAAATGGTGGCGTGATCCGGACTCCCGTGAAGCCTGTACGACGTACGCGGGATCGGAACACAATGGGGGTCAAGCTCATGGACCTGCCGGAGGGTGTGACCATCGTCGCGATCGCCCGCAACGCCGATGAGCCCGACGAACAGGACTAGTTGATGACAGACACACAGGCGAAGTCGGGGAGCGCCTCGGCAGCAACCGATGAGGCCAAGCCGGCCGGAGAGGCTGCCATGACGGGAACCGACTCGGGGGCGCCTGCCGCCGGCGGCGACGCCGGCGCGGTCAACGGGACCAGCACGCCCGGCGAGACCACCATCGGCGGCACGCCGAAGTTTCAGCGTGCACCGGGGATGGCCCCGCCGCCCGACTCGTTGACGGTGCCGATCCAGTCGCCTTCAGCGGCGGTGGGCAAGGCGGGCGTCACGACGCCTCCGCCGGTCACGCTCGGCGCCGGCGGGCCGGCGGCGCCCACCAGCGGCGCGGCGACCGGCACGGCCAGCGTCGCCGTCGCACGCGCCTCCGTGCGCCCGACCAACGCGGGCGCCACGCAGGCGCTGAACACGCCCGCGGCGGCGGTGAGCGGCTCCGCCCGCGTCACCGAGGCCGTCCGTGCCGCCCGCAAGACGGTCAGCTCCGCGGTCGGCCGCGGCCCGCGCCGGGCCCGGCTGCATCTCAAGCGCATCGACCCGTGGTCTGTGATGAAGTTCGCGTTCGCGGTCTCGTTCGTCCTGTTCGTCGTCGTGATCGTCGCCACGTCGGTGCTCTACCTGGCCCTCGACGCGATGGACGTCTTCAACAGCGTCAACAAGGCCCTTGCCGACATCGTGAGCTCCACCGGCGGCCAGGCCAACAACACCTTCCGCATCACCGCGAAGGGTGTCATCGGCGGCGCCGCCCTCCTCGGCGTGGTCAACGTGGTCCTCTTCACCGCGCTGGCCACCCTCGGCTCCTTCATCTACAACGTCTGCGCCGACCTGGTCGGCGGCATCGAGCTGACCCTCGCCGAGAAGGACTGACCTGCGTTTTCCCTCGCGGCGGGCGCTTCGACTCGCCGCGGGGGGAACCGGTTTGAGGCTTGGGTGTCGGGTGCGGTAACCTTCATCGTCGCGCTGATACGCCGCTTTTCGCGGGGATCGGTGTAACGGGGCTATAGCTCAGTCGGTTAGAGCGCAGAGCTGATAACTCTGAGGTCGCTGGTTCGATTCCAGCTAGCCCCACATGTGGAAAAAGGTGCTCGTGGTGGTCGCAGTCGTCGGTGCCGCTGCCTATGTCGCCAAGCGCGTGAAGACCGCAAGCGAGGAGCGCGCGCTCTGGCACGAGGCCACCACCGCACCTGACCTGCGCTAGGTCAACACCGAGGGATTCCCTCGCTCGGGGGCGTAGCTCAACTGGCAGAGCACCGCCTTTGCAAGGCGGGGGTTAGGGGTTCGAGTCCCCTCGCTTCCACCAACCGGCGCACTCTGCTCGCGCGCCTGTGGCGGGCTCGCCGGGGTGGTGTCAGCATTCCCCGCGCGGCCCTTCGGGCCGCTCCCCAGTGGGGGAGCTTCGCTCCACCCAACGCCCCCTCAAGACCAGTAGCTGGTGCTGCTGGTCTTTCGCCGTCCTATGGACAGTCCAGGCCGGTCACCTCGACGCAGTTGTCGGAGTACTGCCCGCCTTGCTGCTCCTGACCCAGGTCGCGCCGGGCAGGTCGACGGTCGCGCCGCCCTGCTCACCTGCCGGCTTCCTGTCTGCTGGGCGGCGTCTAGTGGGCGGGCATCAGTTCCCGCAGCTTGTCGCGTATGCCAAGGCCTCGTCACTGAGGCGTTCTGCTGCCTGGATCGCGGTGTCCCATGCGCTGCCGAACCCGAAGTCGATGACCACGGTGCGGCTCATCGGTTGGTACGGAACGCTCCTGCTCGCGAAGTCTGCCGACGGTCCTCTTCCGGCGTACCGGGGGGTGCGGCAGGCGTTCGGGTCGTGGTTCGCCACGCCGAGCAGAATGCGGGTGTTCGGTAATCCGCTCGGGCTGTACGACCTGGGCGACGGCTGGCAGCGGGTCGGGGTGCGTCCGTTCTACCGGGAGCGGCTGCGGTTGGCGGCAGGCGTCCAGGAACTGGCCGCCGCGACCGGGGCTCCGGTGCTGGCGGGATGGGTTTCCGAGAGCGTGTGTGCGCATCTGGAAGCCTGCAGCCCCGCAGGCGTGTCCGTGACCATGCACCTGCCCAACACCGACGAAGACTGTGGATACGAGCACCTGGACGGCCGGCCCGGACGGGTCGACCCACCCCGTGTGGTCGAGGGGTTCGAGGCTTGGGCTCACGAGGCCGGGCGGACCCCGGTGCCGGAGACCATGGCCGGACCCGCAATCGAGTCATCGCTATGGGGATTGACGTGGCCTGCTTCGACTGGGGTCAGCGGGCCAGGTCGGGGATGACCTCGGCGGTGGGGAGGGTGGCCAGGGCGGCGCCCGGGAGGACGATCTTGCTGCGGCGTAGGCCGCTGCCCACGATGACCCAGGGGACGTCGACGACGCGGGAGTCGATGAGGACGGGCCAGTCGGCGGGGAGGCCGATGGGGGTGATGCCGCCGTACTCCATGCCGGTCAACGAAACAGCGTCGTCCATGGGGGCGAAGCTGGCCTTGCGGACGTCGAGGCGCTTGCGGGCCACGCCGTTCACGTTGGCTCGGGTGGTGGCCAGGATGACGCAGGCCGCGTAGCGCACCGAACCCTCGCGTTTGCCGGCGACGACGACGCAGTTGGCGGATTGCTCAAGGGAGACGTCGTACGCGGCGCAGAACTCGGCGGTGTCGGCCAAGGAGGGGTCGATCGGAGCGACGAAGATTTCCGGGGAGTGCAGCGCCGCGAGGACCGGGGCGGCCAGCAGGTCCGGGGCCGAGGCGGCCGGGACTGTCTCCAGCTTGCCTATCAACGGCCGTCGTCCAGGGCGAGTGCCTTCATGAAGATGTCTCCGATCTTGGACGGGTCCTGGGCGATGAAGACCGCACCGCCCGTCGCGTCGACGATCTTCTGCATCTCGGCCTGGTTCACTTCGGAGCCGACGCCGATGATGATGATCTGCACCGGCTGGTCCTTGTTCTCCGCTTTTCGCAATGAGCTGACGAGCGTGTCGAGGGACATGCCGGCGGGGTTGTTGTTGCGGCCGCCGGTGATGACCACGACCGAGTTGCCGCGGGTGGGGTCCCAGCCCTGCTGGACCGACTGGTACGCGGCGAACACGGTGTCGTAGAGGTTGCTGCCGCCCTTGGGGTTGGGCTTCAGGCTGCCCAGCGCGCCGCGGAGCTGGTCGCGCTGGGCGTTCAACGGGCCGATGGGCACCAGCTGCTGGTGGCCGGTGGAGAACGACCAGAGGCCGACCGCCCAGCTCTCGGGGAACATGTCCAGGCCTCCGAGCGAGGCCTGGACGGCGATCTGTTGCTTGGTGAGGCCGCCGGCGGACGGGACGGCCGTCTTCATCGCCGCGGAGGTGTCGAGGACCGCCAGCATGCGTGACGGCTGGGTGATCTCGATCCACATCTGCAGCGCCGCGTTGATGACCTTCGGCTCCGGCACGGGGGTGACGGTGCCGCCGGTCGAGGCGCTGGGGCCGAGGGTCATGTTGGCGCCGACGCTGCCGTCGTTGGCGCGCAGCTGGTGCGAGGAGAGCATGTTGCGGAAGTCCGCCCCGGACAGCACGGCGCGGAACTGCTCCGCGGCGGCGGCCCGGTTGGGTGACAGGCGGGGCATCGCGGCGTACGGGTAGTCCAGCGCGATCGGCGCCGGGTCCGGGTAGACAGCGATGAGCGGGACCGCCGGCCCGGTCGCGTTGTACGCGTGCAGCGCCTGCTCCGACAGCGGCGCGAGCGTGACCGCGGTGGACAGGGTCCGCGGGTCGGCGTCGCGCGGGAACCGGGCAATGAGGCCCGACTGCTGCTCCGACTTTCCACTGGTCAGAGCCTTGATCGCGCCGACCGTCAGCGCGTCGCCCTCAGGGCCGAACTGGTCTCGTACCGACGCCATCGCCACCATCGTGGAGATGCCGACGGCGTCGTGTTTGGGGTCGACGATGCCCGCGGTGATCCGGGTGTCGCCGACGATCTGCTGCAGCACCTGCTTCCAGGTGAGCTTGTTCTCCAGCCAGCCGAGTGACTTCGCCGTCGGCTCCGGCACCGCCAGCACTATCGGGCTGCGCGCCAGCGACGGTGCGGCCTGCGGCACCAGGTCCTCGCGGGCGGCGCGCATGCGCTGAAGCCAGATCGAGGAGTCCGGGATCCACACGTGCGGCACCAGCGTCTTGCCGTCGGCCTGGCCGAGCGTGCTGATGGAGACGCCGTGCTCACCGGCGATCGCCGCGGCGACCTCCGATGCGCCCACGGCGACCACATCGACCGAGACACACTCGTTGTCGACCCGCGGCTCGGTCTTGATCCACCGATTCGCGGCGTCCTTGATGGCCGGCGCGATCTCCGGGTTTGCCGCGACTGACAGCCGCACCGTGCCCGAGCACCCCGCCGACGACATCACTTGGTAGCCGCCATAGACGGCCCCGATGACGACGAGGGGAAGGATCATGCCGGCGGCGAGTGCGACGAACCCGTTGCTTCTCAGGTCCGCCGCTGCGTGCCGTCCTCTCACGGGTACCAATATTCCCTAGATACGAGGTAAATGGGTCCCGCGTTCGGCTATTCGTCACACAAGTTCGCGCGACACGAGTACACTCTGCACCTCAATGATCACGTTGAGTCCGAAACTTGTTCGGATCCTTTCGGAAGCCTTTGCAGATCGTTTGGACGAACTCCCGCGCCTCGGCGCCGTTTCCGGGCCGCCAGGTGCACGCGAGGTCCACCGCGACCACCCTCCCCGTCGCGATGATCTCCTCCACCTTCGCGAGCACCGCCCCGAGCGACGGCCCGCCCGGCACGGGGAAGAGCAGACCGGGTAGCTCCGCCCCGTCCACCACGTCGAGATCCACATGTACGACCAGCGGGCCTTCCGGAAGTTCCAGGTCCTGCAGCCGGTACCGGCGGATCCCCGACCCCTTCAGGTATTCCTCCTCGGCCGGGTCGAGGTCCCGGGCGTCGACCAGCACGGCCCGCTCCTCGGCCAGCGCCCGGATCCCGAGCCGGTCGGCGATGAGCTCCGGCCGGTACCCCACCAGCACCCGCAACGGCATCCCGCCGATGTACCCCGAGGTGGTCGTCTCCAGCGTCTGCACATCCCCGTGCGCGTCGAACCACACGATCGCCGGATCGACCCCGCGCCGCTGCAGTCCGGCGACGGTCCCCAGCGCGGTGGTGCAGTCCCCGGAGATCACCACGGGCGCCTCGGCGCCGCTCACCTCGTCGGCGACCCGTTCGTACAGCACCGCCAGCCGCCCCCAGATGTCACCATCCTCGGGGAACTCGACGGTGACGGTCACGTCCGCCGGCTCGTCGACCAGCCCGTCCAGCCGCTCGTCCAGGTGGTAGGGAACGTAGATCGTGGTCATGCCCTCAGTCTCCCCCGACGTCGCCTGGGGACCGCCGCCGGTGCGCGGCCTGCCGGCCCGGGTCACCGTCCTGTCCGGCCCGTCCGGCGTCGGCAAGACCCGGCTCGCCGACGCGTACGCCCACCGGTGCATCGCCGACGGCTGGCCGCTGGTCCTGCGGCTGTCGGCCACGGACGAGATCAGCCTGCTGGTCGGCCTCGACCAGGTCGCGGAGTCGCTCGGCGCCTGGGACGCCGGCTCCGACGTGTCGCGGACCGTCCCGGCGGCGCTCACCCTGCTCCGCGATCATCCCGGCCCGGTGCTCATGGTCTACGACGACGCGCCCGACATGGATCTGGTGCACCGGTGGCGGCCGTACTTCGGCGCGATCCACGTCGTCGTCACCACACGGGCCGCGGTCCCCGGCGCCGTCGAGCTGGGCGGCCACCCGCCGGCGGACGTGCCGCCCGCCCTCGCCGGGCTCGCCGCGCGGGTCGATCACCACCCCGAGGCGCTGGCGATCGCGGCGGCGACGTGCGGGCCGGGGCGGCGCTTCCCGGCCCCCGACGACCATCCCGGCACCGACGTGGTCCGTCTCGCGCACGAGTCGCTGTCTCCCGAGGTGTACTGGCTGCTGGAGTGCCTCGCCGTCCTTGCGCCGTGCGGCATCGACCCGCGGCTGCTCGGCGGGAAGCAGCCCCTCGACGTGCCGCCCGCGCTCGCGACGGTCACCGCCGACCGGGTCACGCTCACGAACTTCGTCCGGCACGCGATCGCCGCCCGCAGCCGCGAGCTGGGCCGGGCCGACACCGTGCTCACCCACGTCACCGGCGCCCTGGCCCGCATGGTCAAGCGGATCGACGGATCAAGGGCCGCCGCGGCCGAGCTCGCGCTGCATCTGGAGGCGGCGTTCCTGCACGGCGACACCGCCACCGCCAAGACCCGCAAGCGGCTCGTCCACCTGCGCAGCAAGAGCACCGACCTGCTGCTGCGCAGCCACAACACCAGCGCCGTCGACACGCTGGGCCCGGCCATCCTGACCGACGCGACCTTCGTGCACGGCAATGTCGCGCACGGCGACCTGGTCTTCGCCCACGCCACCCTCAAGCGGGCCCGCGAGGCGCTGCGCTACCCGGCCGACACGCTGCGGGCGGCGCGGGACCAGGTCGCGGCGGCGACCCGGGTGCTCGGCCCGTGGCACTTCGAGACGCTGGACCGCCGCGTGACGCTGGGCATCGTGCTGCGGCGCCAGTACGCGTTCGAGGAGGCCCTGGCCGTCCACGCCGCGCTCCTGGCCGACTGCCGGGCGGCCCTGGACGCCGATCATCCCGACACGCTGGAGGCCCAGTACCAGGTGGCCGTCGACCATCGGCTGCTCGGCCGGCTGGACGAGTCGGAGCCCCTGTTCGAGCACACGTACGCCGCCCGCCGCCGGGTCCTCGGCCCGCACCACGTCGCCACCTGCTACAGCGGCGAGTCGCTGGCCCTCGACTGGCTGGAGACCGGCCGCGTGGACGAAGGCATCCAGCTCCTTTCGCAGGTGCTGGCCGACCAGTTGGCGTCGGCGGCTCCTGTACCGGAGTGCATCGCCAACATCGAGCACAACCTCGCCGACGCCTACCGGCTCGTGGGCCGCCACGCGGAGGCGAAGGTCCTGTATCAGCGGTGCATCGCCGGCTACCCGCGCGGAGGGGTCATGGAGCTCATGGCGCGGGGCGGGTTGGCCGCGCTGCGCTGAGTCCCGCGGGTGGAGACGACGGCCGCGGCGGTGAGCAGGGCGAGCATCAGGGACGTGATGAGCCGGACGATCACGATGTGCGGGCCGTGGTACCCGAGGTGCCACGTCACCAGGGCGCCGGCGGTGAACACGGCGGCGGTCGTCGGCCAGAACAGCTTCGGGGCGGGCTTGACCGGCGGTGGCGTGCCGTGCCAGTCGCGGAGGAGGCGGTGGCTTCCGGCGTACCAGATGAACAGCGGCGTCAGGAGCAGGGAGGCGTAGTCGCTGGTCTGCCGCACGGCGAACCACGAGGTCAGCGGGCCGGGGTGGGTGACGAGGTCCCACAGCAGGTGGCTGGCCACCCCGATCGCCGCCGAGCTCACCGTGATCCACCACCGGTGGCGGACCCGGCCGAGGACGCCGTAGTCGCGCGCCCAGCCGCCCTTGCGCCCCAGGTGCGCGGCGACGGCCGGGGCGCCCAGGCGGATGAGCCAGGCGACGAGCAGCGCGACCGGCACGCTGAACCACAGCGCGCCGAAGAGGTGGTCGGGCTCGTAGCCCCAGGCGTGCACGGCGTGCCGCGGCGCCGGGACCGGGAGCCGGTCGAAGAGGTAGGCGGTGTCGGGCGCCGCGGCCCCGGCCACCAGCGCGACGCCGTCGAACCACCTGGGCCGCCACAGCTTCAGCGGCAGGACGGCGAGCGGATGGGTCGGCAGCGTCGAAGGCAAAGGTTTTCCGCTCCTCGTGTCGAAAGGGTTCGTCGTCGTTCGACGCGTCATTGGAACCCAACCTTAAGGAGCACCGAGATGCGCAAGATCGTTGCCGGGCTGCACATGTCCCTTGACGGCGTCGTCGAGTCGCCGGAGCGGTGGAGCTTCGACTACTTCTGCGACGAGGTCGGCCAGTCGATCAAGGACCGCCGGGACGCCACCGGCACGCTGCTGCTCGGCCGGCAGACGTACGAGGAGTTCGCCAAGATCTGGCCCGGGCAGAGTGGCGAGATCGCCGACTTCATGAACCACACGCCGAAGCTGGTCGCGTCGACCACGCTGACCTCGGTCGACTGGGCCGGGTCGACGCTGCTGGAGGGCGATGTCGCCGCCGCCCTGACCGCGTTGAAGCGCCAGGAGGGCGGCAACATCACCGTCACCGGCAGCGCCACGCTGGTCCGGTCGCTGCTGGTGGCCGGTGTACTGGACGAGCTGCACCTCCTGGTGTGCCCGATCGTCCTGGGCGCCGGCAAGCGCCTCTTCGACGGCTCGCGGGTGCCGCTGCGGCTGGCGGCGTCCGAGACGTTCCCGACCGGCGTCGTCCACCTCACGTACGGGCCGGCCTGAGCCCCCGCGTCGAGCCCGAGGATCGGCCGTTCCGCAGGTCGCGGCGACGTTGCACGTGAAACATGAGCCGTTCGTGCGAAGACCCGGTGATCGCGGCGTGCGAGGTTGTCAGTCGTGACAACGCTTGCCAAGGGTGGGAACACGGCGGTGCAGGTCGGCGCCGTCCGGGTGGTCGTCGGCTGGCAGCAGGGGGCCGGGGTGCCCGACGTCGACTGCACGGCGTTGCTGCTCGACGCGGCGGGCAAGGTGCGCGGCGACAACGACATGGTGTTCTACAACCAGCCGAAGCACCCGAGCGGCGCCGTCGTCCACGACGGGAAGCAGCAGGCAGGTGGCTGGGGGTACGACGCGGTGAGCGCCGACCTGCGGACCGTGGAGCCGGGCGTCGACCGGATCGTGGTCGCCGCCTCGGCGGACGGTGGCTCGTTCGGGCAGGTCCCCGGGCTGCACGCCACGGTCTACGACACCGCCACCGGCGCCGAGATCGCCCGGTTCGCCGATATGCGGGCCACGACGGAGACCGCGTTCGTCGTGGGTGAGCTGTACCGCCGGCAGGGCGCCTGGAAGTTCCGCGCGGTCGGGCAGGGCTGGGACACCGGGCTGGCCGGTCTGGCGACCGCCTTCGGCATCTCGATCTCCGAGGCGCCCGCAGCGCCCGCGGCGCCCGCAGCGCCCGCGGCGCCCGCAGCGCCCGCGCCGGCTGTTCCGGAGCAGCGGCCGGGGGTGCGGTTCACCAAGGGCGAGGAGCGGCTGCCCGCCGCCGACCGGCAGCGGCTCAACCTGCGTAAACAGCAGGTGCTGGTGTCGCTGGCGAAGCGCGGCGCCGCCGGGATCCGGGCCAGGGTCATCGTGGTGCTCGATGCGTCGGGGTCGATGCACCGGCTGTACAAGAGCGGCATCGTCAGCCAGGCGGTCGAGCGCATGGCCGCGGTCGCCGCTCAGCTGGACGACGACGGGACCATGCAGGTGTGGGCGTTCGCCGACCTCGCCCGCCAACTGCCGGATCTGACCATCGCCGAGATGCCGGGATGGCTCGCCGCCCAGACGCCGAAACGGCCCTCGGGCGTGGGCGGCAGCAACAACGAGGCGAGCGTCATCGACCAGGTCCGGCGCTGGACCGCCGCGAACCCGGTGCCCGACCCGACCCTGGTGCTCTTCTTTTCCGACGGCGGCGTCCACCGCAACGCCGAGATCGAGCGCCAGCTGCGCGACGCCGCGAGCGAGCCGACGTTCTGGCAGTTCATCGGCCTGGGCAAGGGCAACTACGGCATTCTCGAGCGGTTCGACCGGATGGCGGGCCGGGTCGTGGACAACGTCGGGTTCTTCGCGGTCGACGACATCTCGAAGGTCAGCGACGCCGAGCTCTACGACCGCCTGCTCGGCGAGTTTCCGACCTGGATCCCGGAGGTCAGGAGGCTAGGCATCCTGCGCTGAGGCGGCCTCGCGAACCTGCTGCGCTGAGGCGGCCTCGCGGACCTGGCGCTGGAGGCGGGTCAGGACGGCGGTGCCGCCGCGGACGCGCAGCGGGCTGATCGCCGTGGCGAGACCCATCCGGTGGTACAGGTCGGTGGGGACGGCCAGGACCTCGGCGGCGGTGGCACCCTCGAGGCCTTCGCTCAGGATGCCCGCGAAGGCGCGGGTCGTCGGCGCCTCGGGCGGGCAGTCGAAGTGGAGCTCGACCTGATCCGTGGGTGTCACCACCGCCTTGAGGAAGAACGGCGTCTGGCACTCGGGCACCTGCTCCATGCCTTCGTGCCCGTCGAACGACGCCGGCAGCGGGCGGACCGCGTCAGCGAACTCGAGCAGCATCTCCAGCACCACGTCGCGGGGCGCGGAGGCGAACTCGTCGACGATGGCGGCCAGCTTGCCGGGCATGTCCATACCTCAAATCTAGCCGCTCAGTTGTTGGGGGCGGCCTTGCTGATGCCGCCGAGGACCGAGTCGGGGTCGATCTCCTCGGCCAGGTCCCCGATGGAGACGATGCCGACCAGGCCCTGCGCGTCGTCGCAGACGAGCACCCGCCGCACGGCCTGGTCGCGCATGAGCAGCGCCGCCGTGTGGATGGAGTCCTCGGGGCGGACCGTGACGAGGTCGCGGGTGACGATCTCGCCGATCGTCGTGGCGGCGGGGTCGCAGCGCTCCGCGACGGCACGCACGACGATGTCGCGGTCGGTGACCACGCCGGTGAGACCGGGACCGTCGGCCACCACGACATCGCCGATGTCCTGCTCACGCATGGTGCGAGCCGCCTCGGCGAGGGTCGTCTCACTCGGGAGATACACAACATTGGTGGTCATCACGTCGCGGACGGTCTGCATCGTCATGGTCGCCCTCCCGGCTGTTGATGCCCGTTTGTTACCCGAACCCGGAAGGGCTGAACCAGGTGTGGCGTGCGGCAAAGTCGCTTCCAACCCCCCTGGTGCCCTGAAAAGATGCGATGCAGGCATGCAGACCATGGGGAGGTTGTGCGGTGGCGGGGTGGACGAGCTACGTCGCGGTCGGTGACAGTTTCACCGAAGGCATGGACGATCCGAGACCGGACGGCAAGGGCTACCGCGGCTGGGCGGATCTGGTGGCGGGCTGTCTCGCCCAGGATCTGCCGGACTTCCGCTACGCCAACCTCGCGGTGCGGGGCCGCCTCTTCGACAACATCGTCGCCGAGCAGGTGCCGCTCGCCACGGCGATGAAGCCGGACCTGATCAGCTTCGCCGGCGGCGGCAACGACGCGCTGCGGCGCGGGTTCGAGGTGGACATCCTGGTCGCGCGGTTCGACAAGACGATCGAGCGGCTGCGGGCCACCGGCGCCGACGTGATCGTCTTCCGCTTCGCGGACCTGACCGGCAGGATGCCGGGCGGCAAGATGCTCCGCCCGCGGGTCGACGCGCTCAACACCGCGATCGACGGCATCGGCGCGAAGCACGGCGCCCACGTGGTGAACATGTGGGACGACGCCGAGTTCGGCAACCCGCGGCTGTGGGGGATCGACCGGCTGCACCTCTCGCCGGCCGGGCACCGCCGGGTCGCCGGCCACGTGCTGACGGCGCTCGGCGTCGACTGCGACGCATCGTGGCTGGCCGCACCACCACCGCCGGAGGATCTGTCGTGGATGTCGCGCAAGGCGGCCGACGCGCGCTGGGCGACGCAGCACCTGGCCCCGTGGGTGAAGCGGCGGCTGACCGGAAAGTCTTCCGGGGACATGGTGACTGCCAAACGGCCCGAGCTCGCGCCGCTAGATTGAACTCATGAAACTCGTCACCACCGACTGGCTGGCCGAGCGGCTCCACGACGACGGTCTCGTCGTCGTCGAGTCCGACGAGGATGTGCTGCTGTATGGCACCGGCCACATCCCAGGCGCCGTGAAGGTCGACTGGCACACCGAGCTCAACGACCAGGTCACCCGCGACTATCTCGACGCGGAAGGCTTCGCCGCGCTCTGCGAGGCCAAGGGCATCGGCCCCGACGACACCATCGTCTTCTACGGCGACAACTTCAACTGGTGGGCGACCTACGCGCTGTGGGTGTTCTCCCTCTTCGGCCACCGCAACCTGCGGATCCTCGACGGCGGACGGTCCAAGTGGATCGCCGAGGGGCGGCCGCTCACCAAGGACGCGCCGGGTCGCCCGAAAACCACCTACCCGGTGCCCACCAGGGACGACACGGGGATCCGTGCGTTCCGCGAGGACGTCATGGGGCACATCGCCGCCGACCGCCCGCTGGTCGACGTCCGCTCACCCGGCGAATACACCGGCGAGCTGCTGCACATGCCCGACTACCCGCAGGAGGGCGCGCTGCGCGGCGGCCACATCCCCGGCGCGGTCAGCAAGCCGTGGAAGCAGGCGACCCAGGAGGACGGCACCTTCAAGCCCGTCGACGAGCTGCGCCAGATCTACGTCGGCGAGCTCGGCCTCTCCCCGGACGACGACGTCATCGCCTACTGCCGCATCGGCGAGCGGTCGTCCCACACGTGGTTCGTGCTGACGCATCTGCTCGGCTTCCAGCACGTGCGAAACTACGACGGCTCCTGGACCGAGTGGGGCAACCTGGTCCGCGTCCCGGTCGTTAAAGGCAACAGCCCGAAGTAGCGACAAACAGGACGGCGGCCCACTGCAGGGGGCCGCCGTCCTGCCCAAGCGGGTCGAACCTCACGCCGGCCGACGCCCTCGACCCGCTCCCCGCCCGGCACTGAACCAGCCGACACACCCGTCTCTGTCTCTGGTCTCGTCTCCGCGCGAATACGTTGGTCAATGCCCCGATTTTTGGCATTTGTTCCATAGACGCTGCGCGATCCACCCTCAAATCAGTGATCGAACTGTGGGTGGATCGCGCTATGTCTATCCGGAAAAGGGGCGTTTCGGGGCATTGACCAACGTCCGGGTGGGTGGAGGGGTAGCCCCTGTGTGTTCGTCGGTGGCGTTTCGGGAGGGGCTGGGTGTTGCGGGGGTATTGACCAACGTCTGGGTGGGTGGAGGGGGTAGGCCCTGTATGTGGGCGCCAGGTGCGTGGCGAGCGGCTGCCTGGTGTGGTCCGCGGCCTCTGTCCATCAGGAATGGGGCGTTTTGGGCATTGACCAATGTCTGGGTGGGTGGGAGAGGGGTGGCCCTGTGCGTTTCGCCGGTGGCGGCCCGGGAGGGGTGGGGTTGGGTGGTGCTCGCCGGGCAAGGTCGGATGGTGGGGCGCCTGGAACATGGCGAACGGCGGCCCTGACAGCGGGCCGCCGTTCGGTTGGCAGGGCTATTCGTTCTCGGCGGGCAGGCTGACCAGGTAGTCGACCACCTCGGAGAAGCGGGCGCTGGCCATGGCGACGCACAGGTCGGCGGCGCCGTAGTACAGGCGGAGCTCGTCGCGGGCCTCGTCGTGGACGAGGCCGGTGGGGAAGACGACGTTGGGCACGTCGCCGACCCGTTCGTACTCGGCCTCGGGGCCCAGGACCCAGCTCGGTGTCCGCCGGATGATTTTCGTGGGGTCGTCCAGGTCGAGCATGACCAGGCCTACGCGGTACAGCGACGTCGCGACCATCTGCTTGACGCCGTGGTAGACGCAGAGCCAGCCGTGCGGGGTCTCGACCGGCGGCGGGCCCATGCCGATCCGGGTGGCGTCCCACCAGGGTCCGGAGCGGGACTGCATGACCGGCTCGGGGGTCGTCCACGCCTGCAGGTCCGCGGACTTCGACAGCCAGACGTCGGCCCGTGCGGACAGCACGGACACGGGCCGGTGGAACAGCACGTACTGGTTGTCGATCTTGCGGGGCAGCAGCGAGGCGTTCTTGTCCTCGGGCGGCATGACGATGCCGAGCGGCTCGACCGACTCGAAGTCCTCGGTGCGGGCGAGCGCGACGCAGGGGCCGCTGGGTCCGTACGCGGTGTAGGCGATCACGTAGCTGCCGAGCTCGTCGACGTAGGTGACCCGGGGATCCTCGACGCCCCAGCAGCTGTGCTGGTCGGTGGGGTCGTCGGCGATCAGCGGTTTGGCGTCCACGACCCAGTCGGTGCGGCCGTCCTTGCTGCGGGCGACGGTCAGGTGCGAGATACCCCGCCGGTCCTCGATCCTGCACAGCAGGACCGTGTCACCGTTGTGCAGGCAGGCGCCCGGGTTGAACACGCTGTTGATCGGATAGGGCCAATCCCCGGCCGTGAGCAGGGGATTGGTGGGTTCCCGGTGGAACAGCTCCGCGTCAAAGTGCATCAGGTTGGCCCTCCGTGGTGCGCAGGCGGGGCGGCTGGGCGGTCGCGCTGAAGCCGGCCGAGGCCCGTCCGACGGCCCGGGTGCCCGTCGGCGCCTTGTTCGGAGTCGGCCGTGACGGGCCGGTGACCGGCAATGACGTCGGGACCGGCGTCGTGGCGACGACAGGGTGGGGCAGAGCGGCCAAACCGGCTTTGAGCAGGCTGAGTAGCGCTTGGTAATAGGCTAGCGTGGACTCGGCACCCTGGTTCCCATTTGGCTCAGTAGCAGACAAACCATCGTGGCAGGCGCCCGTGGCGTCGACGTAGAGCCGCGCGCCGGCCCGGTTCCTGCCGAGGAACCAGGAGTAGCCCCAGCCCGCCAGCCGCGCCAGCGCCGGGTCCGCGGTGTACTGCCAGGCGTCGACCATCGCCTCGGTGATCGCGGCCGCGTCCAGCGGCTGCTCGTCGCCGTCGTCGGCGAGCCAGACCGACGGCGACTCGCCCCGCCGGTGCCACCGGTTGCCGACGCAGCGCAGGGTGCCGTCGGCGAGCCCGACGTGCTGGGCGTACCAGTCCAGCGCCGCGATCGCCCGCGCCGCCATCGCGTCGTCCTCCAGCAGCGCCGCGCCGAGCAGCATCGCGTGCGGCAGCCGGGCGTTGTCGTAGGTCAGCTCCGGCTCGAACCAGCGCCACGACGGGTCCACCGCCGACGTCGCGACCAGCGCCTCGTCGAGCCGGCGCAGCAGCGGCGCCGCCTGGTCGGTGCGGCCCGCCCGGGCCAGGCCGATCAGCGCGTACGCGGCGGTCCGCAGCCCGATGTCCGGCAGCTGGTGGGTGCGCGCGCCCAGCTCGTCGAGCAGCGCCGCCGCCGGCCGCCGGATGTCGTCGGGGACGGCCGGCGTGCCGACCAGGACGCCGAGCGCCCAGACGGCCCGGCCGACGTGGTCGCCCTGGTGCGGCCAGTCCTGCCACGTGCCGTGGTAGCTCAGCATGTTGTGCATCGCGCCCGACGGGTCGTAGGCGGCGGTCAGGAAGCGGATCGACTGGCGCAGCCAGCGCGTCGCCTGGGCCGTCTGCTTCGTGTCGATGCCGACCGCGAGCAGGTCCGCCGCGACGATCGCGAGCCGGGCCACGTCGTCGACGCAGTAGCCGGACTCCAGCGCAGGGTTGGCGCCGTGCGAGAACTGGATGATGCCGATCTCGTCGGTGAGCCGGTCCAGGTGCGCGAGGTTGAGCAGCGGGGCGGCCGCGGTCGAGTGACCGGGGCGGGCCGTCGCGGCCTGCGTCTGGCGCAGCACGTCGGCGACCAGCTCCGCCTCCCGCGCGGCGACCGCCGGCCAGGGCAGCCACACGGCGCACGCCTCGGCCACCGACTTCGCGGCGGCGAGCGCGCGGCCGTCGGTGAGCAGGTCGATGATCTCCGCGGCGAGCGCCGCGTCGTCGCCGCACGGCACCACCCGTCCGGCGCCGCCGGCGAGCATGTCCTCCGCGTAGCTGTAGGACGACGAGACCGCGGGCAGGCCCGCGCCCAGCGCGAACGTGAGCGCACCCGAGCAGATCTGCTCCGGCGACCGGTACGGCGTCACGAACAGCGTGCTCGCGTGCAGGATGGCCGACAGCTCGTCCAGGCCCAGGAAGGCGTCGACGAAGTGCACGTGGCCGGCCAGGCCCAGCAGCTCCACGCGGGACTGCAGGCTGTCGCGGTAGGCCTCGCCGTCGCGCCGCTTGATCTCCGGATGCGTCGCGCCCGCCACGATGTACTGCGTGTCCGGGTGCTCCTTGACCACCGCGGCCAGCGCGTCGATCGCGATGTCGATGCCCTTGCCCTCACTGAGCAGGCCGAACGTGGTGAGGGTCGGCTTCCCGGCGACCTTGTCCAGCAGCTCGCGCAGCTCGGGCCGCAGCGTCGCGGGGTCCGGTGGCTGGCGCATCGCCTCGGGCGCGCCGTGCGGGACCACGACCAGCTGGTGGCCGGCGGCCACGCCGGTGCGGATCGCGACCCGGCGCGCGGTCTCGGTGAAGACCGTGACCCTCGCCGCCCGGGCGCAGAGCGCGCGCAGCGTCGCCGCCTGCCCGGACGAGGGGCGCGACAGCACCGTGTGCAGTGTCAGCAGGTAAGGAATGCCGCACGCGTTGAGCGCGCGGGTCAGTTCGAGCAGGTGAGAGCCGTCGGTGCCGCCGAAGATCCCGTACTCGTGCTGGATCAGCACGACCTGGACGCCGGCCTCCCGCATGGCGCGGGCGGCGGCGGAGTAGTCCTCGATGCGGTCCTGATTGATGGTGACGACGACCTCGTCACCGTAGCTGTGCCCGTCACGGTCGATGGCCACGACGACTGTTTCCAGATCGTCGCTGGCGACACCAAGTGCCTCCCGCAGGTCCGCGGTGTACGTCGCGAGCCCGCAACGGCGAGGCAGATAGGTCGACACGATACCGAGGCGATAGGTCGCGGCAGGGTGTGACATGAGCACATTGTTACCCCCGGGCCTGCCAAAAAACCTTGATACGCCCGGATGGGACTCTGGGGTGAATGTGCTGCTCAGTCCATCTTCGTGGAAACCTGGTCCGGCGTGATCGTTCGGGTGAATTACCGTTCAACTGTCACGTAGAGTGTTCAGCCCCACGTGGGTAGCGGTTCACGTGAATCGATCCATTCCGGCGGCACGCCGACCGTGTCACCGTGTGTGCCGACGCCCGTGTGCGCCGCGATGACGCCGCCGGCGATCGCGCACATCGAATCGGTGTCGCCGCCCACCCGTACACACGCCGCCAATGCCTCCGGATAGTCGTCGAGATACCGCGCGGCCACCCACAGCGCGAACGGCACGGTGTCCTGCGCCAATGCGTGTGCGCCGTTACCGACCTCCGCGGCGACCTCCCCGGGATCGGACGCCTCCGCCATGCGGGCGGCGCGGCCGATGCCGTCCCGGACGTCGGACGGCGGCAATGCGTTGAGCACCATGCGCAGCAGCGACTCGCGCGGCGTGTGCTGGGCCGCGAGCGCCGCCGCGAGGGCGACCGCGACGGCACCCGACACGCCTTCCGGATGCCGGTGGGTGACCTCCGCCGACAGCGCCGCCTGCCGCGCCGCGACGTCGGGGTCGCCGGAGAAGAACGCGCCCAGCGGCGCGACCCGCATCGCCGCACCGTTGCCCGCGGAGCCGCGGCCGGCGAACAGCGCGCCGGCGGCGACCCGCCACGGGACACCCTCGTCGATGCTGGTCAGCAGCGACCGCACGCCGCGGCCGTAGCCCCGGTCGCGGCTCCAGCGCTGCGCGAACGCGCCCGCCAGCCAGTCCTGGTCGACCCGGCCGTCCCGGCGGAGCCCTTCCAGCAGCGTGCAGGCCATCTCGGTGTCGTCGGTCCAGCGCCACGGCGCCGGCGGCGGGGCGAATCCGGCACCGGCGGGCAGCGGCGGGTGCATCTCGAACGGCGCGGCGAGCGCGTCACCGACGGAGAGACCGGTCAGGCTGTCGAGCGCGGCACGGAGATCCACCCGCCGAAAATAGTCGATGCGGGCCGGGAACGGCGCCGGCGGATCGCGGCTCGTGGTGGGCATGAAGCGTCGTGAACTGCTCGGCCTGGGTGGGGCCGTCCTGATGGCGTCCTGCGGATCCGGCTCGAAGCCGAAGAAGGTGGAGCCGGGGGAGCTGCTCGCCGTCTCCGTCGGGGACGGGATGACCGTCGTGGAGTCCGGCACCGGCCGCCGGGTGGTGACACCCGCGGCGACCCTCGCGACCGCCGACGGCAGGCGGCTCGTCAGCGCCGTCGCCGAGCCGGGCGCGTCGCGCGTCGTCACCCGCGACGCGCGCACCGGCGACGTCGTCGCGCAGACGACGGTGCGGGGCGCCGGCCGGCTGGCGGCGGTCGCATCCGACGCCGGGCTGGTCGCGCTCGTCGACGGCGATCCGGCGGGCCGGCTGGAGACGACGATCGTGGTCGCCGGGCCGGCGGGCGAGCGGCACCGGCTGAAGCTGCCGGGGTTCGTGCAGCCCGAGGCGTTCTCGTCCACCGGCACGAGCCTCTTCGTGCTGGACATGCTGCCCCCGGAGCATCCGGACAGCTACCGGGTGCGGGTCCTCGATCTCGCGGCGGGGCAGCTCACCGCGCTGAACCTGCCGAACGCGGAGGCGGGTGTGAAGGTCCTCGTGCCGGAGGGCGCGGAGGAGCAGATGCGCGGCGAAGGGCGGCAGGCGGTCTTCGACGCCCGGCGGCAGCGGCTCTTCACCCTGTACAGCCACCAGCCGGACCACGTGCACGTCCGCGACCTGCTGCACCCGGAGACGGGGGCGCGGGACGGCAGGCCGGACGTGCACGCGTTCGTGCACACGCTCAGCGTCGCCGACGGGTGGGCGGTCTGCGTCGACCTGCCGTCGTCGTTCGGCACGGGGCCGGTCGAGGGGCTGACGATCGCACAGCGTGGCGAGGAGGTGTGGGTCGCCGACGCGGGCAAGGGTGTTCTTGCGGTCATTTCCGCCGATGTACTGGCCGTCACGCAGGAGCTCCGGTTCACGGCGGTGGCGGGCCGGGCCCGGTTGGCGGTGTCCGGCTCCGCGGCGTACCTCGCGGCCGGGCGGCAGGTGCAGGTGTTCGACACCGGTTCGAAGTCGCCGCGGGCGACCTGGGCCCTGCCGGGCGACGCGCGGGGCGTCGCGGTGTCGGACACGGGGCTGTACGTGGGGCAGGCGGAGGCCGTACACCGGCTGCATCCGGAAACCGGAGCACCGGTGGCGACCGTCGCCGTGCCGGGGCTCACCGCCGTGGAGCACGTCCTGGGGTGAGAACGGGGCGGAGAATGTCGGTGGGTCGCGGTAGCGTGCGCGCGTGGATCGGACGTTCCAGGTGGACCTGCGCGGGGTCGTGGACCTGCTCAGCCACCATCTCTATGCGAGCCCGCGGGTTTATGTGCGCGAGCTGCTCCAGAATGCCGTCGACGCGATCACCGCGCGGCGCGCGCTCGACCCGGCGGCGTCGGCACGGGTGCGCATCGACCCGCCCGACGTCACCGGCGACGGCACCTTGCGCGTGTCCGACACGGGGATCGGCCTGACCGAGGAGCAGGTCCACCAGTTCCTGGCCACGATCGGGCGCAGCTCCAAGCGCGACGACTTCGGCTTCGCCCGGCACGACTTCCTCGGCCAGTTCGGCATCGGCCTGCTCTCCTGCTTCCTCGTCGCCGACGAGATCCGGGTCCTGACCAGGGCGGAAGGCAGCCCGACGGTGCTGTGGCGCGGCTTCGCCGACGGCCGCTACAGCGTCGCGCCCGCCGGCGAGGACCGGCTGCACGTCGGCACGACCGTGACGCTGGTGCCCCGGCGCGACGCCGACCAGTGGCTGCTGCGGCGGACCGTGACCGAGCTCGCCACCCTCTATGGCTCGCTGCTGCCGGTGACCGTCGAGGTCGGCGACGTCCAGGTCACCGGCGACGGCCTGCCGTGGCGGGCGGGCGGCGACAACCGGCGGGAGCGGCTCGTCGCGCACTGCCGGGAGGTCTTCGGGTTCACCCCGTTCGACGTGGTGGACCTGTCCGTGGCCGAGGCGGGGCTGACCGGGGTCGCGTTCGTGCTGCCCACCCCGGCCAACCCGGCGGCCCGTGCCGGCCACCGCGTCTATCTCAAGCGGATGCTGCTCGCCGAGGGCGCCGAGGGCGTCCTGCCCGAGTGGGCGTTCTTCGCGCGGTGCGTCTTCGACGCCGGCGAGCTGCGCCCGACCGCGAGCCGCGAGGCGCTGTATGAGGACCAGCTGCTCGAGTCGACCCGCGAGACGCTCGGCGACCAGCTGCGCGGCTGGCTGGTCCGGCTCGCCACCCGCGACCCGCGGCGGCTGGCGGAGTTCCTGGAGATCCACCACCTCGGCGTCAAGGCGCTCGCCGTGCACGACGACGAGATGCTGCGCCTGGTCGAGCGCTGGTGGCCGATGGAGACCAACACGGGCCGGATGACGCTCGCCGACTTCCGCGCCCAGCACGGCCTCGTGCGATACACGGTGCAGGTCGACGAGTTCCGCCAGATCGGCGCGGTCGCGGCGGCGCAGGGCATGCCGGTGGTCAACGCCGGCTACGTGTATGACGCGCAGCTCATCGAGCGGCTGCCGCTGATCGAGCCGGGCGCGCTGATCGAGCGGGTCGAGCCCAGCGACCTGACCACGCACTTCGACGCGCTGGAGCCGGGGCTGGAGCTGGCCCGGCGGCCGTTCGTGGCCCGCGCGCAGCGCGCCATGGACCGGCTCGGCTGCGAGGTGGTCCTGCGCGCGTTCGACCCGGCGGGCATGCCGGCCATGTATCTGGTGAACCGGTCGGCCGCGTTCGCCGCCGAGCTGCGGGCCACCCGGGAGCGGGTCGACGAGGTGTGGGCCGACGTGCTGGACGCCCTCGCCCGCACCGACGACGAGGACCGGCCCCAGTTGGTGCTGAACCATCGAAACCCGCTGGTCCGGCGGATCAGCGAGCTCGCCGACGAGGACCTGGTGCGCCTCGCCGTCGAGGGCCTGTACGGTCAGGCGCTGCTGCTCGGACACCATCCGCTGCGGCCGGCGGACGCCGCGCTGCTCAACAGCTCATTCCTGGGCCTGCTCAACAAGGCGGTCGCGCATGAAGACTGAAGACGAGCTCTGGACCCTGCTGCGCGAGGCCGACCACATGCCGTATGGCAGTGGCCAGATCGCGCTGGTCGAGCAGATCGTGCAGCACGCCGACGCCGGCGGCTTCGACGAGCTGCGCTTCGCGGCGCGGATGCAGGCCACGACGGCGTATGTGCACGGCGGGGAGACCGCGAAGTCGTTCGTGACGTTCTCGTGGTGCCGCGCGGAGTATGACGCGCACCCGGAGCGCTTCGACCGGCACGCCGAGAGCCTGCTGCTGTGGCAGTTCAAGTACATGGTGTCGGGCCTGCTGAAGTTCCCCGAGGTGCCGCTCGGCCGCACGCACGACGTGCTCGACGACATGGAGCGCCGCTTCCGCGCCGGTGGGCACAGCCTGCAGGCCGTCTACTCCTACCGGCACGCCGTGGCCGCGCACATCGGCGACCCGGCCGCCGACGAGTGGTATGAGCAGTGGTGCGCGACGCCCCGCGACGACAACTCCGACTGCGTCGGCTGCGACCCGACGTCGAAGGTGTATCACCTGGTGTCGGCCGGCGACGACGAGGCGGCGGTGGCGCTCGCCCAGCCGGTGCTCGCCGGCCACCTCACCTGCGCCGAGCAGCCCCAGTCGATCCTGACGTCGCTGCTGGTGCCGTATCTGCGCACCGGCCGGCTCACGGAGGCCGCCGACGCGCACCGCCGCGCCTACCGCAGTCTGCGGGGCAACCTCGCCGACCTGCAGCGCATCGGCGAGCACGTGGTGTTCTGCGCGCGGACCGGCAACGAGACCCGCGGCCTGGAGATCGTCGAGCGGCACCTGACCTGGCTCGACAAGTCCCCGCACCCGCAGGCCGACATGTGGTTCTCCGCCGCGGCGGCGCTGCTGCTCAGCCGCCTCGACGCCACGGTCGTGATCACCGGGGTGCCGGCGGCGGAGAGGGCGGCGCCGGGGGGTGCCGAGGGGCTGCCGGCGCCGGTGCTCGCCGAGCGGCTCGCGGCCCGGGCGCGGGCCCTGGCGGCGCGCTTCGACGCCCGCAACGGCACGGCCAACATCGGCCGGCTCATCGAGGCCCGGCTGCACGCCGAGCCGCTCGTGGACCACCTGCCGCTCAGCGCCGTGGCCCGCACGCTGCGGACCGCCGCCGCGCCCGCCGCAACCAGCGCGCCGCGCCCGCTGCCGACCGACCCGGCGGAGCTGCTCGACCGGGCGGAGGAGCTGTTCGAGGAGTACCGCTTCACCGAGGCGCGGGCCGCGTGGCAGCGCTTCGACGAGCTCTTCGACGACCCGGCGCCCGCGCTGGCGGTCCGGCGGGTGGAGGGCCGTGGCCGGATCGCGAGCGTCGACGAGGAGCCGGAGGTGGCCGAGGCCGCGTTCCTGGAGGCCGCCGCCGGTCACCGGCGGCTCGGCGACGAGCGGTCCGCGCTGATCGCCGAGGCCCGCGCGCTGCTCGCCCCCGACGCCGAGGACCGGCAGGAGGAGGTCCTGGCCCGGCTGACCGAGGTCACCGAGCGGATCGTCGCGATCGGCGACGCCGACACCCGGGCCGAGGCGCGGCTGCGGCTCGAGTATCCGCTGCTGGCGCTCGACCGGCTCGACGACGCCCTCGCCGCGGTCGAGGCCGCGGTCGCCGAGGAGCCGGCCCGCCCGGCGCTGCGGGCCGAGCTGGCCGGGCGGCGGGCCCGGTGCCTGCTGGTGCTGGAGCGCTTCGAGGAGGCGGTGGCGGCCGCCGCCGACTGCCGCGAGCAGTATGGCCGGCTCGGCGACCCGCCGCCGGTGGCGCTCGCGGCGCTGATCCAGGGGCACGCGCTGGCCAACCTCGAGCAGTTCGACGCCGCGGTGGAGGCGTTCGACGCCGCGCTCGCCGCCGCGGTCGAGCGCGACCCGCGGCTGTCGGCGCTGGTCGGCCGGGGGCGGGCCAGGCTCGCCGGCGGCCACCCGGCCGAGGCCGTCGACGACCTCGTCGAGGCGATCGCCGACCACGTCGCGCACGGCGAGGACGGGCCCGCCGCGATCCTGCGCTTCGACCTGGCCAACGCCTATGACCAGGCCGGGCAGCCGCTCGACGCGGCCGAGGCGGCGGAGAGCTCGATCGACGTGCTCGACCGGATCGGCGCCCAGGAGTATGCGGACCGCACCCGCTACCTGCTGTCGCGGATCTACCGGGAGCTCGACGAGCCCGACCAGGCGCTCGCGCTGCTGGAGACGCTCGCCGGCAACCTCGACGGGTTCGACAACCTGCAGTCCCGCGGCCGGATGCTGCAGGAGGCGGCCCAGCTGCTCTACCGGGCCGACCGCGACGCGCAGGCCGCCGAGCGGTTCGGCGCGGCCGCGGCCGCGTTCGGGGCCGCCGGGGTGGTCCAGGCCGAGCTGTACAACCGCCGGATGCGGGCCCTCGCGCTGCGCTGGGCCGGTAGCGTCGAGGAGTCGCTGGCCGCGCTCGCCGAGGCCGACGCGCTGGCCGCGTCGTTGAGCCAGACGGTCGGGCCGTCCGAGCCGTGGCTGGTCTGGCAGCGGGCGATGCTCGACTGCGACGCGGCGCGGGTGCTGCTCGGCGCCGGCCAGGGCGACGAGGCCCTGGCCCGGGTCCGCGGCGCCGCGGACGTGCTGCGCGGCATCGGCGCGCTCGGCGAGGCCCTCGAGGCCGACCTGCTGCACGCCGAGCTGCTGCTGCGATCCGGCGATCCGGCACCGGCCGAGCCGCTGCTGCGCTCGGTGCTCGGTGCCGCGCCCGCGGGCTCGCAGGCGGGGCAGAACGCGGCCTGGATGCTGGCCGAGGCGCTCGAGGCGATGGATCGCTCGGAGGAGGCCGCCGAGATCCGTCAGCTCCACCTCGGGCAGTGACAAACTTAACGACCGTTCAGCAGTTGTCTTGACACAAGGTTAGGCTTTCCCCATGACGCTGGAGCAATCGTCCGTGCGCCCACCTGCACAGACCCGCGGTGCCGGGCCTGCCGGACAACGCCGCCGCTCACGGCGGGAGGAGATCCTCGAGATCGCCGTCGGGCTCTTCGCGACCCGCGGTTATCACGGCGTGTCGATGGACGACATCGGCGCGGCGGCCGGCGTGACCGGCCCGGCCCTCTACCACCACTTCGCCGGCAAGGAGGCGATGCTGGCGGCCGCGCTCATCCCGGTCAGCGAGCAGCTGCTCGACGGCGGGCAGAAGCGCATCGCCGACTCGTCCGACGACCCGGCCGCCGCGCTCGCCACGCTGGTCGACTTCCACGTCGAGTTCGCCCTCGCCAACCCGGCGGTCATCGCGCTGCACCTGCACGAGCTCGACCGGCTGCCCGAGGAGCCCCGCCGGCAGATCCGGCGCCTGCAGCGGCTCTATGTCGAGGAGTGGGTCAGCACGCTCACCGCGCTGCGCGGCGAGCTCAACGCCGGGGAGGCCCGCGTCCTCGCCCACGCCGCCTTCGGTCTGATGAACTCCACGCCGTTCCTCGGCGGCGAGGTCGACCGGACCCGCCGCGCCGAGCTGTTGCGCGCCGCGACACTCTCCGCGCTGCAAGGGTGACCCTCCGAGGGTTATCCACAGGCCAGTCACGTGTTAACCCACAGAGTTATCCACAGGAGCGGTCCGCATGCTGAGTTCGCTGCTCGTCGCCAACCGCGGAGAGATCGCTCGCCGGATCATCCGTACCGCGCGCAGGCTGCGGATCCACACCGTCGCCGTGCACTCCGAGGCCGACGCCGGGCTGCCCTTCGTCAGTGAGGCCGACGAGGCGGTGCTGATCGGCCCGGCCAACCCGGCCCAGTCGTACCGCAACACCGAAGCGATCCTGGCCGCGGCGAAGTCGACCGGCGTGGAGGCGATCCACCCCGGCTACGGCTTCCTGTCGGAGAACGCGGCCTTCGCCGCCACCGTCACCGAGCACGGCCTGATCTGGGTCGGTCCCGGGCCGGAGGCGATCGCCGCGATGGGCGACAAGATCAACGCCAGGAACCTCATGGCCGCCGCCGGCGTGCCGGTCGCGCCGGGCAGCACCGACCCCGCCACCACCGTCGAGGACGCCGTCGCCGCCGCGGCCTCGATCGGCTTCCCCGTGATGGTGAAGGCCGCCGCGGGTGGTGGTGGCATGGGCATGGCGGTCGCCGCCGACGAGGCCGCCCTGGTCGTGGAGTACGAGAAGGTCCGCGGCTTCGCCGAGCGGATGTTCGGCGACGGCTCGGTGCTGATCGAGCGCTATTTCCCCCGCGTCCGCCACGTCGAGGTGCAGATCCTCGGCCTCGCCGACGGCCGGGTCGTCGCCCTCGGCGAGCGCGAGTGCTCGGTGCAGCGGCGCAACCAGAAGCTCGTCGAGGAGACCCCGTCGCCGGCCCTCGACCCGCGGCAGCGCGCCGACCTGCTCGCCGCCGCCGTCCGGGCGGGCGAGGCGGTCGGCTACCGCAACGCCGGCACCGTCGAGTGCCTGTTCGACCCGACCTCCGGGCAGTTCTTCTTCCTGGAGATGAACACGCGCCTGCAGGTCGAGCACCCGGTCACCGAGGCCGTGTTCGGCATCGACCTGGTCGAGGAGCAGCTGCGGGTCGCGTCCGGCCTCGCGCCGACCTTCGACCCCGCCGCGCTGCGCGTCACCGGCCACGCCGTCGAGGTCCGGGTCAACGCCGAGGACCCGAAGCGCTTCCTGCCCGGCCCCGGCGCGATCACGACCTGGGTCGAGCCGACCGGCGACGGGGTGCGCGTCGACGCCGGGTACGGGCCGGGCAACGTCGTCACGCCCAACTACGACTCGCTGATGGCGAAGCTCGTCGTGCACGGCACCGACCGGGCCGACGCGCTGGCGAAGCTGCGCGCCGCGGTCGCCGGATTCGAGGTCGTGGGGCCGAAGGTCAACCTGCCGTTCTTCGCCGAGCTGCTCGACAACGCCGAGTTCCTCTCCGGCGACTACGACACCGGCATCGTGAGCCGGATGCGCCCAGGAGGTGCGCGGTGAGCTTCATTTCCATCCGTGAGGTCGGACCCCGCGACGGTCTGCAGAACGAGGACCCCGTTCCCGCCGCCGCCAAGGTACGGCTGCTCGACGCGCTCTCCGCGACCGGTGTCGGCCGGATCGAGGCGGTGTCGTTCGTCCACCCAAGGGCGATCCCGCAGATGGCCGACGCCGACGAGGTGTGGGCCGCCGCGGTCAAGAACCCCGCGGTGCACTACTCGGCGCTGGTGCCCAACTCGCGGGGCGCCGAGCGGGCGCTCAAGGCCGGCTTCGGCGAGATCGAGGTCGTCGTGTCGGCGTCCGAGACGCACAACCAGCGCAACGTGAACCGGTCGACGGGCGAGTCGCTCGACGACATCGCCGCGCTGATCGCGCTGCTGCACGGCGCCGGCGCCACCGCCGAGGTGATCATCTCCACCAGCTTCGGCTGCCCGTTCGAGGGCGACATCGACCCGGCGCGGGTGGCCGGCATCGTCGACCGGGTGTTCGCCGACGGCGCGGACCGTGTCGCGTTCGGCGACACGACCGGCATGGCCACCCCCCGCCGCGTGCAGGACGTCGTCGGCCTCGTCCGCGACCGCCACCCCGACCTGCCGCTGCTGCTGCACTTCCACAACACCCGCGGCGCCGCCCTCGCGAACATCCTCACCGCGATGCAGCTGGGCATCACCGAGTTCGACGCGAGCGTCGGCGGGCTCGGCGGCTGCCCGTATGCGCCGGGAGCCACCGGCAACGTCGCCACCGAGGAGGTCGTGCACCTGCTGCACGACATGGGCCACGACACCGGCATCGACCTCAAGGCGATGATCGAGGCGGCGGCGATGGCGCAGGAGATCGTCGGGCGGGAGCTGCCATCGGGCGTGCTCAAGGCCGGTCCGCGAATCCCTTTCTGACGCCTGCTGTCCCACTTGTGCCCGATTCGCCGGGATAGTGGCGTGTCCCCGGCCGGGGCGATTCGTTGCTCAGTACGGAAACAGTCAGATGTCGGGCGACCCGCCCGGCACCGAGCCCGTACTGAGAGGCAGCCATGGCCCGGTCAAGGAGCGAGCGCAACCTGCGCACGGCCCCCTGTGCCCGGTCTGCTGCCCGTTTCGCCGTCAAGGGTCTGGTCGTCGCCGGTTTTGCCGGCGTGGCCTGGCTGCTGTCGGCGTCGGCGGCGCACGCCTCGGAGTCGTCGGGCTCGGACGGTTTCGCGTCCGGGACCTCCCTGATCGCGCCGGTGACCAACCTGGTCACCGGGGGCGGCGGGACGGGACTCGACCTGCTCGACCTCGGCGCCGGCGGCAGCCGTCACGGCGCTGATGGTCACGCCTCTTCCAGTGGCCACACCTTCGGTCACATCGGGTCCACCGGTGTGCCTTCCAGGGTGTCCTCCGGCGCGCCTTCCGGGGTGTCGCCGCGCGAGTCGAGGGGTGACCTGCTCACCGGGACGGTGCTGACCGTCCTGCGACCGGTGACGGGCACGGTCCTGGCCACGACCGACGGGGTCACGGACAAGGCGGCCGGCAAAGCCGCCACTCCGGCGTCCACCAAGATGCCCCGCTTGACGACGGTGAACGCGTCGAGCGCCACGAACTCACGAACCAAGAGGCCGGCAAAAGCCGGCATCACGATCGCCCGCAAGACGCAGACGCAGGAGCCGGCCGTCCAGGCCGAGCCGGTCGGCGTCGGGTCACCCGGCGACGTCGTAGCCGCGGCGACCGGCACCTCCCGTGCCGGCGTCGACTCGACACGCGTCGTCGTCTCCCGTGCCATGGGTCAGCTCGACCGGCTCGACGCCGGCGACGCCACGCACGAGAAGCCGGTCGCGGACCGGACCGAAGCGCAGGGCACGCGCCACGTGCCGCTGCTGCCCCGCCCGGCGCCCGTTCCGGCGCCGGCGGCCGGCATCACCTCGGGAGTTCCGGGCACCGGCTCGGGCCTCAACCACGACGGTGGCGCCGCCGCCACGCTGCCCGCCGCTCCGGCCGGCACGAAGGTGGTCACCTTCAGGCTGGATGCGGTCGAAGACGCCGAGCTGCGGCTGCTCGCAGCCGAGAAGCCGACAGTCTCACCCGACTGAGGCCGGCCGGCCAGCCGACGCGAAGCGAAGCGGGCCGAGCCGGAGCCAGCCAGGGTCCCCTGGGCCAGCATCGATCCGCATCGACCACATCGCGGCATCTCGCAACACCGAACACGCACCATCCGGGCGCACGTCGACAGGGCGGAGCCGGGCAGAGCCTGCCCGCACGCAGGTTTCGCGGCTCCGATCCGCGCCCACGCAAGCAGCACTGAACAGAAACACCTACCGAAGGGTCTCACTTTCACCATGAAGACGTGGGTTCGTAAGTCGCTCAACGTGGGCGTGCTTTCCGCGGGCTTCCTGCTCATCTCGGGCGGGGCCGCGCACGCCGACTGGACGACTGGCTACAACGCCGGCCTGCTGAACGGCAATCAGTTCGACACCACTCTCCAGCTGCCGGTCAACGTCTGCGGCAACTCGATCGCGGTGCTCGGCTTCGCCGACGCGTCCTGCGGTGGCGGCGCCGCGGCGGTCGACACCGAGAGCGCCACCACCGAGGACTGGACGACCGGCTACAACGCGGGCGTCGCCAACGGCAACCAGCTCGACACCACCCTCCAGGTGCCGGTCAACGTCAGCGGCAACGCCGTCAGCGTCCTGGGCTTCTCGAGCGCGTCCAGCCAGGGCGGCGCGTACGCCGTCAAGGGCGGCATGGCCTCCGACAACGGCCGGGGTCACGGGCACGGCCACGGCCGGGGCCACGGGCACGGCGGCGGCAACGGTGGCGGCAACGGTGGCTACACCGGGAACAACAACGGTGGCTACGCCGCCGACGCCGACGACTACACCGAGAGCACCGGCAACCGCACCGAGGACTGGACCTCGGGCTACAACGCCGGTCTGCTCAACGGCAACCAGTTCGACACCACGCTGCAGCTGCCGGTCAACCTGAGCGGCAACGCGATCAGCCTGTTCGGCTTCTCCAGCGCGCAGAGCGCCGGCGGTGCCTGGGCGGTCAAGGGTGAGAGCGCCTCCACCGAGAGCGCGACCACCGAGGACTGGACCACGGGCTACAACGCGGGCCTGCTCAACGGCAACCAGTTCGACACCACGGTCCAGGCGCCGATCAACGTCTGCGGCAACGCGATCGCGGTGCTCGGCTTCTCCAGCGCCTCCTGCGGCGGCGGCGCGGTCGCCGTCGACGGCGACGGCTGGGGCGGCGGCAACGGCGGTGGCAACGGCCACGGGCACGGCCACGGCCACGGTCACGGCGGCGACAACGGCGACTGGGACGACGACGACAACGGCAACGGTGGTGGCAACGGCGGCTACGGTGACGACGACGCCGACAACGACGGCGGCTACGGCAACGGTGGCAGCAACGGCAACCCCGGCGCGTACGGCAACGCCGCGGGCAACGCCAGCAACATGAGCTCGCACGGCGCCTCCGCGTCGCACGGCAAGGCGAAGACCAAGAAGGTCACCAGCGAGCACAGCCGTGGCAACGGCGCCGGCACCGGCACCGCGAACGACGGCGGCTACGGCAACGGTGGCGGCAACGGCAACAACAACGGCGGTTACGGCAACGGCCAGAACAACGGCGGTTACGGCAACGGCAACGGCAACGGCAACGGTGGCTACGGCAACGGCGCCGGCAACGGCGACGACGACCGGGGTCACGGCCGTGGCCACGGGCACCACGGGCGCGGCAACGGCGGCGGCTGGAGCAACGGTGGCGGCGCGACCGCCGTCAAGAACTCGTGCAGCGACTGGACCACGGGCTACAACGCCGGTCTGCTGAACGGCAACCAGTTCGACACCACGCTGCAGGTGCCGGTCAACATCAGCGGCAACGCGATCAGCCTGTTCGGCTTCTCGCAGGCGTCCAGCCAGGGCGGCGCGGTCGCGTACTCCTGCTGACACCGGTACCGGGGTCCCTCTGATCCGCAGGGGGACCCGGGGTCCCGCCGGGTGCACACCGACCCGTGCCCGACGAGCCATTGGTACTTGACCTCCGCTTCGGCTAACCTGAACGATCGTTAGACATAACGATCGTTCAGGTTGCTGACGCGGAGGTCGCGCCATGTTGGAGGAGCTTCGGAAGCGTGTCGAGGCCGGCGGTGCCGAGAAGTACCACGCGGCCAACGCTGCCCGGGGCAAGCTCTTCGCCCGTGAGCGGATTGCCCTGCTCGTCGACGAAGGAACCTTCGTCGAGGACGGGATGTTCGCCAACGTGCTGGCCGAAGGCCTGCCGGCCGATGGCGTCATCACCGGCACCGCGACCGTCGACGGCCGCCCGGTCTGCCTGATGGCCAACGACTCCACGGTCAAGGCCGGCTCCTGGGGCGCCCGCACCGTCGAGAAGATCATCCGGATCATCGAGAAGGCCTACGACACCGGCGTCCCCATGGTGTACCTGGTGGACTCCGCCGGCGCCCGCATCACCGACCAGGTCGAGCTCTTCCCCGGCCGGCGGGGCGCCGGGCGCATCTTCCACACGCAGGTCCGCGCCAGCGGCAGCATCCCGCAGGCCTGCGCCCTGTTCGGCCCGTCGGCCGCCGGCGGCGCCTACATCCCCGCCTTCTGCGACGTCGTCGCGATGGTCGAGGGCAACGCGTCGATGTACCTGGGCTCCGACCGGATGGTCGAGATGGTCACCGGCGAGAAGACCACCCTCGAGGCGATGGGCGGCGCGCGGGTGCACTGCGCGGAGTCCGGCGTCGGGCACTTCCTGTGCAAGACCGAGGCCGAGGCGATCGAGACGGTCCGTCGCTACCTGTCCTACCTGCCGTCCAACTGGACGCAGCCCGCGCCGGTCGCCGCGGCGGCTGCCGCCACCGGCCTGCCGGAGATCCCCGCCAGCGAGCGGCAGGCCTTCGACATGCGCAAGTTCGTGCGCGGTCTCGTCGACGAGGGCTCGTTCTTCGAGATCCAGGCGCTGTGGGCGCGGGAGCTCACCGTCGGCTTCGCCCGCATCGACGGCCGGCCCGTCGGCGTCGTCGCCAACAACTCGCTGTTCAAGGGCGGCGTGCTCTTCGTCGACTCCGCCGACAAGGCGACCCGGTTCGTGCAGCTCTGCGACGCGTTCAACGTGCCGCTGCTCTTCCTCGCCGACGTGCCCGGCTTCATGGTCGGCTCGGCCGTGGAGAAGCAGGGCATCATCCGGCACGGCGCCAAGATGATCACCGCGATCTCCGAGGCGACCGTGCCCAAGCTCTGCGTCGTGGTCCGCAAGGCGTATGGCGCCGGCCTCTACGCCATGGCCGGCCCGGGGTTCGAGCCCGACGCCACCATCGCCCTGCCCACCGCCAAGATCGCCGTGATGGGGGCGGAGGCCGCCGTCAACGCGGTCTACGCCAACAAGATCGCCGCGCTGCCCGACGACGAGGCGCGCGCCGCGTTCGTCGCCTCGGCCCGGGCCGAGTACGAGCGCGACATCGACATCATGCGCCTGGCCAGCGAGCTGGTCGTCGACACGGTCGTCGAGCCGGGCGCGCTGCGCGACGAGGTGGCCCGCCGGTTCGCCGCCGCCACCGGGAAAGACCGTCAATTCTCGCGCCGCCGTCACGGCGTCACGCCCGTCTGAGAGGTACCCGTCATGGTCGACTTCACCCTCGGCGAGGAGCTCGAGGCCCTCCGTCAGAGCGTTCGCGAGTTCGCCAACGACGTCGTGGCACCGGTCATCGGCGACTACTACGAGCGGCACGCGTTCCCGTACGACATCGTGCGCCAGATGGGCAAGATGGGCCTCTTCGGCCTGCCCTTCCCGGACCAGCACGGCGGCATGGGCGGCGACTACTTCGCCCTCTGCGTCGCCCTGGAGGAGCTGGCGCGCGTCGACTCCTCCGTCGCGGTCACCCTGGAGGCCGGCATCTCCCTCGGTGCCATGCCGATCTACCGCTTCGGCACCGACGAGCAGCGGGCCCAGTGGCTGCCGCGGCTCGTCACCGGCGAGGCGCTGGCCGCCTTCGGCCTCACCGAGCCGGGCGCCGGCTCCGACGCGGGCGGCACCCAGACCCGCGCGGTGCTGGACGAGGCCACCGGCGAATGGGTGATCAACGGCTCCAAGGCCTTCATCACCAACTCCGGCACCGACATCACCGCCCTGGTCACCGTCACGGCCGTCACCGGGGTCAACCCGGACGGCTCCAAGGAGCTCTCCTCGATCATCGTGCCGAGCGGCACGCCCGGCTTCACGGTCCAGCCCGGCTACTCCAAGGTCGGCTGGTGCGCCTCCGACACGCACGAGCTGAGCTTCTCCGACTGCCGGGTGCCGGCCGCCAACCTGCTCGGGCAGCGTGGCCGCGGGTATGCGCAGTTCCTGCAGATCCTCGACGAGGGGCGGGTCGCGTTCGCGGCGCTCGGCGTCGGGCTCGCCCAGGGCTGCGTCGACGAGTCGGTGGCCTACGCCAAGCAGCGCCGGGCGTTCGGCAAGGCGATCGGTGAGTACCAGGCGATCCAGTTCAAGCTCGCCGACATGGAGGCCCGCGCGCACACCGCCCGGCTGGCCTACTACGACGCGGCGTCCCGGCTGGTGAACGGCCGGGAGTTCAAGCGCCAGGCCGCCATCGCGAAGCTGCAGGCCAGCGACGCCGCGGTCACCAACGCCCGCGAGGCGACCCAGGTGCACGGCGGCTACGGCTTCATGAACGAGACGCCGGTGGCCCGCATGTGGCGCGACGCGAAAATCCTGGAGATCGGTGAGGGCACGTCGGAGGTACAGCGGATGATCATCTCGCGGTCGTTGGGTCTCTAACAAGACGGAGGATTTCGCCGCGCTCCACTGCCGTGCTTGCATACTGCGATGTTCGCGAAACTGGGCACGCTCATGGACCGCTACCGGTGGCCTGTCATCGGGGTGTGGCTGGCTGTGACCGTGGCCGGTGCCGTCTTCGGTGGCGCGCTGTTCGACCGGCTCGCCACCACGACCACCAACCGGGCCGACAGCGAGTCGGCGATCGCGCAGCAGCGCATCGACGAGCTGGCGCCCGAAGGGTCGATGGTCATCGCCGTCATCGAGGGCAAGGACGTCTACGACCCGGGGCTCAACGCGAGCGTCACCAAGGCCAGCCAGGAGATCAAGGCGATGGCCGGGGTGAAGGAGGTCAACGACCTCTACAACGGCCCCGGCGGGCAGATCGGCGCCGACAACATGAGCTCGACGGTGCGGGTCGAGCTCGACCCGAAGCTCGGTGAGGCCGCCCGCGAGAAGCTCGAGGACAAGGTCAAGGCGCGCCTGAAGCTGATCGAGGCGCCGAAGGTGACGGTCGGCGGGACGAAGATCGCGGAGCGGGCGTTCGGCGAGCAGTCGGTGCGGGACCTCGCGATCGGGGAGAGCATCGCGCTGGTCGCGCTGCTCGTCGTGCTGGTGCTGATCTTCGGCGGGGTGGTCGCCGCCGGGCTGCCGCTCGCGGTCGCGGTCGTCGGGGTCACGGGGTCGCTGCTGCTGCTGTTGGTGCTCAGCTTCGCGACGAAGGTGAGCGAATACTCCCTGAACGTCGTGACGCTGCTCGGGATCGGGCTCGCCGTCGACTACTCGCTGCTCATCGTCGCCCGGTTCCGGGAGGAGCGGCTCACGCACGAGCCGGCCGAGGCGCTCGTCGAGGCGGTCGCGCGGTCCGGCCGGGCGGTCGCGATCTCCGGCGTCGCGGTCGCGGCGACCCTCGCGGGGCTGACTGTGTTCGCCGAGCCGCTGCTCGCCGCGGTCGCGCTCGGCGGGGCCGCCGTCGTCGTGCTGGCGACGGTCGCGGCGCTGACGCTGGTGCCGGCGCTGCTCTCGCTCGCGAAGGACAGGATCCCGGCAGCCGGCGAGGGCCGGTTCACCTTCAAGACCGACCTGCTCGCGAAGCTGGCCACCAAGGCGCAGCAGTCGCCGTCGGCGGTCGCGGTCGGCGTGACCGTGGGCCTGCTGGTGCTGGCGGCGCCGCTGCTCGGGGCGAACTTCGCCAACTCCGACGCGCGGGCACTGCCGCACAGCAACGAGGCGCGGCAGGCGTACGACGCGCTGCAGAAGAAGTTCAACGACGAGCACCCGGAAGACGTGGTCGTGCTGCTGGAGGCCGGTCCCGAGCGCGCCGACGTCCGCATGTTCATGAACCAGGTCAGCAAGGACCTCTCCGGCCAGGTGTTCCGCCAGGAGGTGCGCCCCGACGTGCCCAAGGGCTGGACGGTCCTCGACCTGACCCCGAAGGGCGAGGTCGGCGGGCAGGAGGGCCTCGACCTGGTGCGCAAGGTGCGGGCCATGCCCACGCCGTTCCCGAAGTGGGTCACCGGCCCGAGCGCCGAGGTCGTCGACTACCAGGACTCCCTCGCCCGCCGGCTGCCGATCGCGGCGCTCATCGTGCTGATCGTGACCGTCGCGGTGCTGTTCATGCTCACCGGCTCGGTCGTCATCCCGCTCAAGGCCGTCCTGATGAACCTGCTGACCCTGATCGCCACGCTCGGCGTCCTGGTCGTGGTGTTCCAGTGGGGCTGGGGGCAGATCCCGCTCTTCTTCGATTCCTGGGGCGGCATCGACCTGACGACGCCGGTGCTGCTGTTCGTGTTCATCTTCGGCCTGTCGATGGACTACGAGGTCTTCCTCCTGGCGCGGATCAAGGAGGAGTACGACCGGCGCCCCGACACCAACCGGGCGGTCCTGCGCGGCATCACGAAGTCCGGCCCGGTCGTCACGGCGGCCGCGATCTGCATCGTCATCGTGTTCCTCGGCTTCGCGGTCGGCGGGCTGGTCGCGGTGAAGGAGATCGGCGTCGGCATGACGGTCGCCGTGGTCATCGACGTCACGGTGGTGCGGGGGCTGCTGCTGCCGGCGCTCATGACGATGCTCGACAGCTGGAACTGGTGGGCGCCGAGCTTCCTCAAGCAGCTGGGCAGGCGCAAGCCGGCGGCGGCCGGAAAGCCGGTCGCGGAGGATGAGACCGTCGAGGTGCCCGCCCTTGGCAACAACCGCGCCACCGACAGGTAACGCATCGATAACCGTCGTAGTTCCGACGCCTGGCTACTTCCAGACGGCTCCGATAAGTACCCTTCCACAACATGTCTCCAGTTGCGGATCATGATCCGCGGGGCGCCGGGGCAGGGTTCGCCGCCGCGTTGCGGACCCGCCGCCTGGCCCGGGGACTGACCCAGGACGAGCTGGCCACACGGGCCGGCCTCGGCGTGCGCACGCTGCGTGAGCTGGAGCGGGGCAGGGTCGCGCGGCCACAGCGGGGCACCCTCGCGCTGCTCGCCGACGCCCTCGACCTCGTCGGCACCGACCGTGAGGACTTCCTCACCGGCACCGTCACCGCCGCCCCGGCGACCCTGCCGCTGCCGACCGCGCCGGCGCTGATCGGCCGCGACGCCGACGTCGCCGAGCTGCTCGACCTGCTGGCGCACGCCGACCTGGTCGCGCTCGTCGGCCTCGCGGGCGTCGGCAAGACCGGGCTCGCCCACGCCGTCGCGCACGCGACCAGCGGCACCGCGGTCTCCGTGACGATCACCGACGTGTCCCAGCCGACCGACGTGTTCGCCGCGGTCGCCGCCGTCTTCGGGGTCGCCCGCGCCGAGGAGCTGCCCGACCGGCCGGCGCTGCTGGTCCTCGACGGGATCGACCGCTCGCACCGCAGCGCGGTCAAGGCGATCGGCTGGCTGCGGGCCCGGGTGCCGTCGGTGAAGATCCTCGCGACCAGCCGGCGCCCGCTCGCGGGCGCGGTCCCCGGCGCCGTCGACTGGCAGGTCGAGCCGCTGGAGCTGCCGCCGTCCGCGCCGGGCTCCGCGGCCGACGCGCGTCGCGTGCCGGCGGTCGCGCTGTTCCTCGACCGGCTCCGGCAGGTGCGGCGCGAGCCGGTGCCCGACGCGGAGATCCCGGCGGTCGCCGAGCTGGTCCGGCGCCTCGACGGGCTGCCGCTCGCGATCGAGCTCGCCGCCGCCCGCGGGCGGGTCCTCGAGCTGCCGGAGCTGCTGTCCCGCTACGGCAATCGCGTCCTCGACCTCGCCGCCACCGACCCCGCCGGGCAGCGGCTCCGCGACGCCGTCGCCGCGAGCTACCACCTGCTGGACGAGCCGGAGCAGGCCGCGCTGCGCCGGCTGGCGATGTTTCGGGGACGGTGGTCGCTGGAGCTGGCCGAGGCGCTGCTCGGGTTCAACGCCGAGGCGGTGCTCGACCGGCTCGTCGGGCTCGGCCTCGTCAGCGTCCGCGGCCCCGGCGACCTGCGCTTCCGCCTCCTCGACGTGGTCCGCGACTTCGCCACCGAGCGCTGCGTCGAGCACCTCGAGCTGCGCGCCCTGCGCATCCGGCACGCCGAGGTCATCACCCGGCTCGCCGTCCGGCTGGCGGCCGACCTCGTCGGGCCGGCCAGCGGCGCCGCCGTGTCGCGCCTGGACTACCTCAACAGCGACATCCGGACGGCGCTGCGGTACGCCGCCGTCCGCGAACCCGTGATCGCGCTGCGCCTCGCCGGGGCGATCCCGCGCTGGTGCCGATTGCGGGGCCGGGACGTCGAGGCGCACAGGCTGCTGCGGCGGCTGCTCGACGACCCGCGCACCGCCGGCTGCGACCCGCTGATCCGGGCGACAGCGCAGGTCGCGGCGGGGATGCTCGCGATGGCGCACGGGCGGGGCTTCGCCGAGCTCTGGCCGACCGAGGCGGCGCTCGAGGTGCTCGTCGCGCACGGGGACGCGGCGGGGGAGTTCGCCGCCCGCGGGGTCCTCTCCGGGGTCTGGCAGGCGGTCGGCGGCGCCGACGAGTCCCGCCGGCACGCCGAGGCGATGCTCGGGCTGGCGATCCGGACCGGCCGGATCCGCGAGATCGCCGTCTCGCAGAACAACCTGGCGTGGCACGACATCCGTACCGGTGACCTGGCCACCGCGGCCCGCCGGCTGGCCGGCGCCGGGCGGCGCGCCGCCGAGGCCGGTGACGCCCGCGTCCAGGCCCTCACCCAGGCCAACCTGGCGGAGGTCGCGCGCCTGGACCGCCGCTTCGACGAGGCCGTCGACCTGGCCCGCCGGGCGGCGTTCGCGTCCGCGGAGGTCGGCGACCCCACCCACCACGTCCGGGCGCTCGGCACGCTCGGGCAGGCGCTCGCCGAGTCGGGGCGCCCGCAGGAGGCGGCGGACGTCCTCGTCGAGCTGGCCGAGCTGCCCGGGAGCGCCGGGTTCACGGCGATGATCGGGGGCTATCTCGCGCTGGCGCGGGGAGACCGGCCGGCGGCGGCGGTCGCGTTCGAATCCGCGGCGAACCTGCTCGCCGGTCGCGATGACATCCGCGATGTGCTGGAGGCGCTCGTCGCACTGGCCGCCTGCGCCGCGCCGGACGACCGGGAGCGGGTGCTGGGCGAGCTGGCCGGGATCCGCGCGCGGGGCGGGCTGGCGCTGCTGCCGCGGGAGCGGGCGCTGCTGGAGTCGCCCGAGCAGTAGGGCACGGACGAAGACCCCCCGGGCGCGTGTTGCCTTCCCACCTGCTTCGTCCGTGCCGGTCCCCCTGGGGTGTTTCTTCCCCGGGCGGACACTAACGAAGTCGATGGCCCGGAATGCGGCTTTGCGGGGGTTTCACGACCTCGGGGCGGCGGAAGCTGCCGGTGATCCTGCCGGTCGCTTTCTTCCGTTCACGCGGCGCGGTGTCCGGTCGCCCGGCTGGTGTCTCGGCGTGCCGGTTCACGCGGCGCGGTGTGCTTCGTCGCGCCGGGCGGTTTCTACGCGGCGCGGTGTGCCTCGGTCGTGCCGGGCGGCTTTTACGCGGCGCGGTGTGTTTCGGTCGTGCCGGGCGGCTTTTACGCGGCGCGGTGTGTTTCGGTCGTGCGGCTCTGGTCCGCGACGCCGGAGGTGGCGCCGGGGCGGACGGCGTCACGGATCGTGCGGAGACCGCTGAGCAGCGTCTCCAGGTGCTCAGGCGACAGCCGTCCGGTGAACCACTCGTCGATCAGCGCGAGATGGTCCGGCAGGACCTCGTGCATCTTGGCCACGCCGGCGGGCGTCACGACGGTGAACGAGCCGCGCCGGTCGGTCGGGCAGGCGCGGCGGGTCGCCAGGCCGTCGCGCTCCAGGCGGTCGACGACCCGGGTCACACCGCTGGTCGACAGGCCGGTCTGCGCCGCGAGGTCGGTCATCCGCAGCTCGCCGCCCGGCGACCGGGCGAGCCTGACCAGCACCTCGAAGTCGACGTTGCCGAGGCCGTGCTCGGCCAGCTGGACGTTGAGACGCGCGGTCACACCGGTGAAGGCCTCGACGAACAGGCCCATGGCAGTGATTCGCGGATCTTCAAGCATCTCGTCGGTCACAGTGGCAGTCTATCAGAAGAGCTTGACAAACGAGACTCTGCCGTGAGTATATTTGCTTCAGCAAACTTCTCCACCACAGCTCATCTGGAGGGCATCATGACCGCACCGGTCGGCACCCGCGAGTACAACGGCGTCACGATCCCGACGCCGGGCAAGTTCGACATCGACCCGGCGCACACGCGGGTCAGCTTCGTCGCCAAGCACCTCATGGTGAGCAAGGTCCGCGGCGGCTTCACCAAGGCGACGGGCACCATCGTCATCGCCGAGGACCCGCTGGAGTCGCACGTCGAGGTCGAGATCGACGCCGCCAGCATCGACACCGGCGTGGCCGACCGGGACGGTCACCTTCGCAGCGCCGACTTCCTCGACGTCGAGAAGTGGCCGGCGCTGACCTTCAAGAGCACCCGCGTGACCGGCTTCTCCGGCGGCGAGTTCAAGCTGGTCGGCGACCTGACGATCCGCGACGTCACGCGCCAGGTCGAGCTCGATGTCGAGTTCGAGGGCCACGCGAAGAGCCCGTGGGGCCAGGAGGTCATCGGGTTCAGCGCGACCACCGAGATCGACCGCGAGGACTTCGGCATCACCTGGAACCAGGCGCTGGAGACCGGCGGCGTCCTCGTCGGCAAGAAGGTCAAGATTGAGATCGGTGCCGAGGGCGTGCGCCAGGGCTGAGCCTGAATTACGGCTCTTTGCTCCTTAAGCCGGAGTTTGACCATGCTGCAGAGGGTGGGCGAAATATCCCACCCTCCGCAAGGTTTCGATCACCGTAGGCTGAGGTTGCGCCCGTTTTGTCCCTAGCGGTACATCCAGACCACTCCTAACGTGGAGGGTCCACGGGGTCGGCCGGGGAGTTGGGGAACGGAATGGGGCAAGACGTCATACGGGGTGCGTTCACACGGGAGGATCGTGCCCGATATCGGTATAAAGTCCGCCGATGTCTAGACGTCTTCGCGCTGATGCTCAACGACTTCCGGTTCGATTCAGACCGGCCGATGACGGGGCTCGAGATCGAGCTCAACCTCATCGATCCTGAGGCGCAGCCCGCGATGCGCAACGCCGAGGTGCTCGCCGACCTGGCGGACCCGTCGTTTCAGACCGAGCTCGGGCAGTTCAACCTCGAGATCAACGTGGCGCCCAGGGTCATCGAGGGCGACGGCCTCGACGTGTACGAGCGGGAGGTCCTCGCCAGCCTCGTCCACGCCGACGAGCGCGCCCGCAAGTCGGACGCCCAGCTGGTGCTCATCGGGATCCTCCCGACGCTGCGCCCAGAGCACACGGTGCTGGCCAACCTGTCCAACAACCCGCGCTACCAGCTGCTCAACGAGCAGATCATCAACGCGCGCGGCGAGGACATCGCCCTGGACATCCGCGGGCAGGAGCGGCTCGAGGCGGAGTCCGACTCGATCGCCGCCGAGTCCGCGTGCACCAGCGTCCAGTTTCACCTGCAGGTCGCCCCCGAAGACTTCGCCATGCACTGGAACGCGTCCCAGGCGATCGCCGGGATCCAGGTCGCGGTCGGGGCCAACTCGCCGTACCTCTTCGGCAAGCGCCTCTGGGCGGAGACCCGCATCGCGCTGTTCGAGCAGGCCACCGACACCCGCCCGGAAGAGCTGAAGGCCCAGGGCGTCCGGCCGCGGGTCTGGTTCGGCGAGCGCTGGATCACGTCGATCTTCGACCTCTTCGAGGAGAACGTCCGCTACTTCCCGCCGCTGCTGCCCATCACCGACGACGAGGACCCCGTCGCCGTCATCGAGGCCGGCGGCGTGCCCAACCTGGGCGAGCTGCGCCTGCACAACGGCACGATCTACCGCTGGAACCGGCCGGTGTACGACATCATGAACGGCCGCCCGCACCTGCGCGTCGAGAACCGCGTCCTGCCCGCCGGCCCCACCGTCGTCGACCAGGTCGCCAACGCCGCGTTCTACTTCGGCCTGGTCGGCGAGCTCGTCCAGCAGGACCGTCCGATCTGGACGCAGATGACGTTCTCCGCCGCCGAGGAGAACTTCCACACCGCCGCCCGCGAGGGCCTCGACGCCCGCCTCTGGTGGCCCGACCGCGGCGAGGTGCAGGTCGCCGAGCTGGTCCTGGACGAGCTGCTGCCGCTGGCCTCGGCGGGCCTGGACCGCTTCGGCGTCCGCCCGGCCACCCGCGACCGCCTGCTCGGCGTCATCGAGGGCCGCTGCCGCACCGGCCGCAACGGCGCCGCCTGGCAGACCGAGACCGTCAACGATCTCCAGTCCAGACACCACCTCGACCGCCCTGCCGCCCTCCGCGCCATGCTCCAGCGGTACAGCGTCGGCCTGCACGCCAACGAACCCGTCCACACCTGGCCCATCTGACCCACCCGCCGATCCGCACCTCTCCGCCCTGCCGTTGGGGGAGCGGCCTCGTCCTGCCTTTCGGGTCGTTGGACGGTTGGCGCCGTCCGCATCATGCGTGACCAGGCACGGCGATCGTCCGGTGTGCGGACCGCCTCGGGTGTTGAGCTTCCCGCTGCTCTGGTCGTGTGGTGGGCGTGGCTGGACCGGCGGGGTTACTCGGCGGACTTGCCGCGGCCGCGGCCTCGGGTGCGGCCCGGGGCGGGTTTGGGCGGCTCCGGGGTCGCCGGGGCGGTGTCGGTGGGCCACAGGGGCTCGACGGAGCCGCGGGCCGGGGCCGGCTTCTTGGGTGCGGGGTCGGTGTCGTCGGAGACGGTGTCCTCGGCGTACGCGCGGTTGGCGGACTCGGAGGCGTAGGTGCGGCCCGAGGACTCGCCGCCGTAGGCGCGGGACGGGGCGTAGGCGTCGGACTCGAGGTCCTTGGCCGAGTCCAGGTCGGCGGCCTTGGTGGCCGTGGCCTTGGTGACGGCGGCCTTGCCGGTGGACGTCGGGGACTTGGGAGCGGCGGCCGGGGATTTGCCGCCCGCGCCGATCGTGACCGGCTCGGGGGTGCGGTCAGGGGCGGCGGTCCAGGGGTCGTCGGCGTCCTGCGGCTCGCCCCGCTCGGTGCGGCGGCGGGCCTCCGCGGCGTCGGCGTCGGCCAGGGCCTGGGTCCAGTCGGAGATGTCGGAGGCGGCCCGGGCCTCGCGCTCCGCGGCGGCGGCCTGGCGGGCGGCGCGGGCCTGGGCGCGGGAGCCGCGGGGGCCGATGGCGGAGACGATGACGGAGCCCGCGAGGCCGGCGAGGACCGCATACGGGGCGATGACGAACGCCGACAGCTGCGGGTCGCGCTCGCCGACGGCGGGAGCGGCCAGGAAGTAGGCGAGGGCGACCAGGAGCGGGCCGGCCGCGCCGGAGACCGCGACGCCGACGCGGTTGTCGCCGCGGCGGCTGGCGGGCCAGGCGGCGAGGGCACCGATGACCAGCGCTATGGCGAGCATGAGGAGCGCCCCGGGCAGGTTCACCATGTTGCGGATCCAGGTGGCGTCGGTGAACTGCCAGGTGCCGAGCTGGGCGGCGGTGGCGAGGTTGCCGTCGGCGCGGACCACGTCGACGACCGCGACGACCGCGAGGACCCACAGCCAGGCCGAGGAGGCGATGACGTTGGATGCGATCGCGCGGGCGGCCAGGGCGCCGACCGCGATCAGCAGGCCGACGATGATGCCGGCGATCGCATAGCCGCCGGCGGTGAAGTAGGGCGCGACGTTGTCGGGGCGGGGCGTGCGCGACGGCACGGCGACCAGCGGCACGACGATGAGGGCGCCGACCGCCGCGGACAGCGCGATCACGATCCGCCAGGCGGCGGTCAGTGCGTGTGCCCCGGGGGTCGAGGCGTTGCCCGCGACCGGGGTGTCGGCGGGGCTGAGCCGGTCCGCGCACAGGGCGCCGATGACCGTCGAGGACGCCGCGAGCCAGGCCACCCAGGCCAGGCTGCTGACCCAGATGGTCGCGCTGTTGCCGGCCGGCTGCCAGGAGATGATGCCCAGGCCATAGCCAAGACCGAGCTGCGCGGCACCCGCGCCCGCCGCGACACCGATCGCGGTGAATATTGAGGTTGCCCAGCTTCGTGCCGCCATGCCGCGCAGCGTACGCCCAGCCGTCCACCCGGGCGAGTCGATGTCAGCGGAACGTCAGGCCGTGCAGACGGCGGTCGCGGAGGGTGGGCCTGAGGTGGGCAACCTGTCCACTGGCAGGCGATATGTCGGACAAGGTGGTGAACTGGAACCTATGTCAGACGAGCCGGACGCCACCGCCCCGTTCGATCGATTGCCGCCGTCGGACGGGGGACCGACGCCGCCACGAGCGGAAGACCCCGACGCGACCCGGATCGGTCCGGGCGGCCAGGACCCGGACGCGACCCGGATCGGCCCGTCGAGCAGCAGGCCCACGGATCCGGACGCGACCAGGATCGGTGGCGGCACGTCGCCGCTGCGCCCCGACGACAGCGGCGCCACCAGGATCGGCGGTCCGCTCGGCAGCGACGAGTCGCCGCGGTGGTCCGCCCGCGCCAACGTCCCCCAGCCGGGTGACCCGTCGCTCCGCCCGGCCGCCGCGCCGGAGGAGTGGATCGAGGAAGAGGATCCGTACCAGGGACGCTCCTGGTTCACCCCGGTGATCATCGGCATCGTCGCGCTGGTCCTCGTCGGCGCGCTGAGCTTCGGGCTGTACCTCATCTATCAGGCCACCGCGGACGGCGACAACGCACCGTCCGACCAGCTGCCGGTGCCGACGGTGGCCGGCAGCAGCGTCGTACCGTCGCCGACACCGCAGCCGACGACCGCCGCCCCGACGTCGGAGGCGCCCACGGCGACCACCGCGGCCGCGCCGACCAGCGTCACGATCCCGCCGCTGACGGGCAACACCCTCGCCCAGGCGACGATCAAGCTGCAGCAGCTCGGGCTCGAGGTGAAGGTCGTCCGTCGCGCCGACGACTCCGTGCAGCCCGGCGAGGTCGCGGGGACGGACCCGGGCGCGGGCGAGATCGTCGCGCCGGGCGAGACCATCACCCTCTTCGTGGCGACGGAGCCGACGAAGGCGCCGTCGAGCAGGTCCCCGTCAGCGGTACCCAGTTAGGCGCCAGCGCTTCGCGATCGCGGCTCCTGCACCGACGTCGGCCCTATGCGGATGCGGAGACGGGCACCCGGCTGCCGGTCCGGGCGGTGCGGGTGACGAAGCCGGGCTGCAGGCCCTGGAGCTGCACGAAGATGGATCGGCGCTCGACGGCGTCGCCGGTGGCGTTGAGCTGGTAGCCGTCCAGCCACGCCCACCCGTCATAGGTCTGCCAGTCGTGCACCCGGATCACCCGGAACAGCATCGGCTGCACGAACTGCACGCTCGCGGCCTTGGTCACACGCAGCACGTCACCGGTCTTCGGTAACACAGGTAAGACTCCCGTCATCTGCCGGCAGGGGGAAGATCGGTCACGGGCCCCCGTAACCGCCGATCGGCTCGATCGTTTGTCGCTGCGTCCGCAGTGGTGTCCCGGTCGTCCTTGAGTCTCGTTGACGCGAAGATGAACAGACCGTGACCACCGCCACACCCACAGATTGCCCGAGGTCGGTGATCAATGCAACTTGCAGTGAGAAATTTCCATCTCACGCATGAGAGCGTCGCTCCCGAGTGGCGGGACCCCCGGGAGGTGGCGAGAATGTCGTGCCGATCCGGGTTGCGGACCTTCGTCAGGTTGCGCTGATCTATACGTATCGGAAATTCCGTGGGCCGGCGCGGAGGTGCAAGCGTGGCAAGTCGACGAGGCAGCCCGACGCTGCGACGCAGACAGCTCGGTATGGAGTTGCGCCGCCTTCGCGAGGCGGCACACGTCACCATCGATCATGTCGCCGAGCGACTGGAATGTTCCGGATCCAAGATCTCGCGGATCGAAACGGGACAGACCGGCGTCACCCCGCGCGACGTAAGGGACATGCTGGACATCTACGGTGTCGAGCCACAATACGCCGAGCAGTTGCTGAAATTCGCCAGGGAGGCACGCCAGAAGGGTTGGTGGCAGCTCTACGGTGACGTGCTCACCGGGGCCTACGTAGGCCTCGAAGCGGCCGCCGATCACATTCGTTCATATGAGGCGCTCGTCGTCCCCGGACTGCTGCAGACCGAGGAATACGCGCAGGCCATGATCCACGCGGCCCGTCCGGACATCAGTGTCACGGAGGTCGAGAAACGTGTGCGTGTCCGAATGAGCCGCCAATCGTTGGTCACCCAGGATGACCCGATAGATCTCTGGGTGGTGCTGGACGAGGCAGTGCTGCGCCGCCCGGTCGGCGGAAGAGCGGTCATGCGCCGTCAGCTCGAGCACCTGGGCACGGCAGCGGGATGGCCGAACGTGACCCTCCAGATCCTGCCCTTCTCCGCCGGTGCTCATGCCGGGATGGACGGGACATTCACGATGTTGCTGTACGACGAGTCCGCAGGGCAAAACTTCGTGTTCGCCTCGAACGCGGCCGGCGGTCTCTTTCTCGAGAAGGACGACGAACTGCAGCGCTACGGATTCATCTTTGACTACTTGCGCGCCAACGCACTCCGTCCGGACGAGTCAGTATCGATGATCGTGAAGCTGGCAAAGGAGTCGTAGTGAACATTGAGGCCAAGGGCTTCAGCGTGAATCTTGAGGGTGCCCGCTGGCGCAAGAGCACTCGCAGCGGTCCGTACTCGGACAACTGCGTCGAGGTCGCGTTCGTCGGCGGGGCTGTCGCGTTGCGCGACTCGAAGGACAAGGCCGGACCGGTGCTGCTGTTCACCCCCGAGGAGTGGGTGGCCTTCGTCGGCGGGACCAAGGACGGGGAGTTCGATCTCTCGTAGGCGAAACGCCAGGTCAAAATCGACCGGCCCGGCCCGCGACGGTGGTATCGCCGTTGCGGACCGGGCCGGTCATCGTTGTATTCAATGAGCGCTCAGGAACTTCACGCCAGATCCGAACACCCGAGTCAGATAAGGCTTGTATCCGATGAACAATGGCCCCGACAACTTCGGCAACGGTTCGTCGAAGACCGACGACCGTTTCTCCGGGCAGCTCGGTAGCTACCGCCCGGGCGGCCGCCGGGACGTCATCGGCGACGGGCCGATCGACGAACTGTCGCCGCGCAACGGTTCGCCGCTGGACCGCGCCTCGTCGCCGTTGGACCGTGCCTCGTCACCACTGGACCGTGCGTCCCTGCCGCTGGACAACTCGCCGATCGCCGCATCGCTGACGCCGCCGAAGCTGCCCGAGTCGTCCCTGGTGGCGGACCTCAGCCCGCTGACCGAGCCGATGTTCGGCCGCGGCGGCGTGCTGCAGGACTCCTGGCTCGATGGCCCCAGCCAGTCGATGGCCGACCACCCGCTGCTGCGGGGGCTCCTGCTGGAGCTGCCGCCGAAGGGCACGGTGCCGCAGCAGGAGTGGCTGGACCGCTGGTTCGAGGCGGCCCGCTCGATCCTGGAGCTCATCTACTCGCAAGAGGCCCGAGGCCTGAAGTAGCTCGCCGGTCGACAGGTCGAATCCCATGCCGTAGAAAGCAGGGAGGCTCGACCTGGGGAGGTCGGACGGGCTCCGGTGCGCGCGAGCGCGCCGGACCCGTCGATAAGTTGAACCCATGAGTTATCCCAAGATCGAGCTGCACGTGCACCTCGAAGGGGCGATCCCGCCCGCGACGCTGCTGGAGATCGCCCGGCGCAACGACCTGCCGCTGCCGGTCGACACCGTCGAGGGCGTGCTGGGGCTGTATGAGTTCACCGACTTCAAGAAGTTCGTCGAGGTCTGGATCCTCACCACGAACTGCCTGCGCACCGCGGACGACTTCCGGCAGATCGTGGTCGACTACGCCGGCGTGGCCGCGTCGCACGGTGCCGTGTACCTGGAGGCGATCTTCTCTCCCGGGGAGCGGGCCCAGCGCGGTGTGGCCTGGGAGGACCTGTACGAGGGCTACACCGACGGCATCGTCGAGGCGCGGGAGCGGCACGGCGTGATCGTCCGGCTGACCCCGGACCTCTACCGCGGCATGCCGGTCGACGTGGCGGAGGACGTCGCCCGGTGGAGCGTGCGCTACGCGGACCGGGGCATCGTCGGCCTCGGCCTCGGCGGCAACGAGCAGGCGGGCCCCGCGACGACCTACGCGAAGGCGTTCGAGCTGGCCCGCGACGGCGGACTGGCGATCGTGCCGCACGCCGGCGAGTCGGCCGGCGCCGAGTCGGTCCGCGAGATCCTGACCCTCGCACCCGACCGGCTGCGGCACGGCATCCGTGCCGTCGACGATGCCGGTGTACTGGCAGAGATCGTCGATCGGGGGCTGGTGCTGGACGTCTGCCCGACCTCGAACGTGCGGACCCGGTCAGTAGAGTCGCTCGCGTCGCACCCGTTGCCGGCCCTGCTGGCGGCGGGGGTGCCCTGCACGGTCAACACCGACGACCCGGCGATGTTCAACACCGATCTGGCTCAAGAGCACCGCGTCGCTGCCGATCTCGGTCTCAGTGCGAAGGACGCCTACCTGGCCGGCGTCGCGGGCGCTGCCTGCGACGACGACACTCGCGTACTGCTGAAGAGCAAGATCAGTGATATCGGCTGAATGTCCGATTGGTGCGCTACGTTCGGCCCGGGTCGGGTGTCGCAAAGTTGATGGTCGATCTTGAAATGTCCGCTTAGCTTTGGGCGGGTTCGCTGGTAGGAACGGGGAGGCAAGGGTGAGTGACGTGTCTGATTTGATGTTCGCATTGATGAGTGGCGGCGGCCTCCTGGCCCTCAGCATCGGTGCATTCGGCGTGCTTGACGCCTTCCACAAGCGCGGGATCGGCGAGAAGCGCGTGGACTGGCTGATCGGCCTCTACGCGTTCGGCGTCGTCATGAACATCGTCGCTTACGTGTTGCTCGACCGCTGGTACATCGCGGCGCCGCTGGCACTCATGCTGGTGCCGGCCGAGCGCGCGCTGGAGAAGCGTGGCACCTTCAAGCGCCGCGCCGTCAAGGTCGACGCGATCACCGGTCGCTGAGCACGGACAAACACTGACGCCGGTCCCCGAGGGGGCCGGCGTCATGCTGTGCTTTCATGCTGTGCTTCCGGACGGGCTACCCGCCCGGCTTCAGACCGCGAACGTGCTCAGCGGCTCCGTGGCCGGCGCCGGCGGCGTGGCCCGCCACAGGCGGGTCTTCTGCGCGCCGAGCCGGGCCAGGTAGGCCGGGTTGAGCAGCACGTAGCGGCGCCAGAGCCGCTTGGGCTCCAGGCCGAGCCGCCACAGCCACTCCAGGGCGTACTTCTGCATCCACGCGGGCGGGTTCTTCAGCCCGCCGGCGTGATAGTCGAACGCCGCGCCCACCGCCAGCATCGGCGCGTCCACCAGGTGGCGCATGCCGTAGACGAAGATCTCCTGGCGGGGGCAGCCGAGGCCGACCATCACCACGCGCGCGCCGGACGCCTTGATCCGCGCCGCGATCTCCTCGGGCTCACCCGGCTGCGCCGAGCGGAACTTCGACGCCTCCATGCCGGCGATCTTGAGCGCCGGGAACCGCTCGTGCAGCTTGCTGATCAGAAGTTCGAGCGTCTGCTCGGTCGAGCCGTACAGGTACACCGGCAGACCCTGCTCCGCGCTGGCCCGCAGGACCCGCAGCGTGAGCTCCGGGCCATAGACCCGGTCGGCGAGCCGCGCGCGGTGCAGCAGGTTGAGCGCCCAGCGCACAGGCTGACCGTCGGGCGTCACGAGGTCGAACGCGTTGAGCCTGGCGCCGTGCGCCTTGTCCTGCACGCCGGTCATCACACCGTGCACGGCGAGCGCCGTCACCGCGAGCGGCCGGCCCTCCCGGGCGGCGCTCATGACCTTCTCGACGGCGCTGTCGTAGTCGACGGCGCTGACCTGCACGCCGAGGACGTTCTGCTTCCCCTGGTCGATCAAGTCAGGCCGCCGGGGTCCACTTGCCGACGTTGGCCTCGTAGATCTCCTGACAGATCATCGGCACGTCGTACACCTGCTTCCAGTCTGGGTAGTCCAGCTGGAAGCGCTCGTTGGACCCGATCCACCACTGGTGGTCGCCGACCCGGTTGGCCTCGTGGTATTCGGTGACCATCTCGTTGCCGGTGATCCGCTGCGCGAGCGCGAACACCTCCAGGTGCGAGGTGTTGGAGTGCCGCCCGCCACCGAGGTTGTAGACCGCGGCGCTGCGCGGCGCCCGGAAGAAGGCCTCGAACGCGGCGACCACGTCGTGCGAGTGGATCGCGTCGCGGACCATCTTGCCCTTGTACCCGAAGATCTTGTACGTGCGGCGCTCCATCGCGCACCGCATCACGTACCCGAGGAAGCCGTGCAGCTCGGTGGCCGAGTGCGCCGGCCCGGTCAGCGTCCCACCCCGGAAGCACGCGGTCTTCATGTCGAAGTAGCGCCCGTACTCCTGCACCATCACGTCGGCGGCGACCTTCGAGGCCCCGAAGACGGAATGCAGACAGGCGTCGATCGACATGTCCTCCTTGATGCCGTTCTCGTACGGGTGACCCGCCTCGATCTCCCACCGCGTCTCCTGCTCGACCAGCGGCAGGCTGTTGGGCCGGTCGCCATACACCTTGTTGGTCGAACAGTGGATGAACGGCGCCTCGATGCAGTGCTCCCGCACGTTCTGCAGCATGTTGAGCGTGCCGCCGGCGTTCACGTCGAAGTCCGTGAACGGGTCTCGCACCGCCCAGTCGTGACTCGGCTGCGCCGCGGTGTGCACGACCAGCGCCACGTCCTTGCCGTAGCGCCTGAAGATGGCAGCCAGCGCGTCCCGGTCCCGGATGTCCACGTCATGGTGCGTGTATGCGTCCCCGAGGTCGCTCGTCAGCCCCACCACGTTCCACGCGGTCGAGGCCTCCGCCCCGAAGAACTGCTTCCGCATGTCGTTGTCGATGCCGACGACATCCAGCCCCAACGAGGCAAAGTGTCGGACAGCCTCGGACCCGATCAACCCGGCAGACCCGGTGACGATGACGACGCTCACGAGCAGAACTCCTTGCCACTCCAGCAGGACCGGCCGAGCATACCCCGCACGCGAGAGTCGCTATTTTGACGCACGACCAAGACAAAGTCCGACCACCCGCCGCTCTTGAGGGGGCGTGGGTGGAGCGCAGCTCCCCCAATGGGGAGCGAGGCGTCAGCCTCGCGCGAGGGAGGACGCAACGAAAAAGTGAGCGCACTCCGCGAACAGAGTGCGCTCACCGTTGTGTGGGGAAGGGGGGAGTTGAACCCCCACGCCCTTTCGGGCACACGGACCTGAACCGTGCGCGTCTGCCATTCCGCCACTTCCCCTGGCAGTGCCCCAGCGTAGCGTGTGCTAACTCGGCGTTTTCACCGGGTTAGTACTAGGCTGCCCTGGGCGCCACGGAAGAGTAGCACGGGCTAGCCGGTGAGGATGCAACCGGGCGTGCGACGTCCGGATACCATCATGACCTCGGAACCCGAGGAGGAACCGGTGAGTGTGCTGCAGCGCTTCGAGAAGCGCCTAGAGGGCCTGGTCGAGGGGGCCTTCGCAAAGGTCTTCAAGGGGGTCGTCCACCCCGTGGAGATCCTCAACGCCATGCAACGGGAGGCGGAAGCCCACAAGGCGATTCTGGCTGGCGGGCGCACGCTCGTGCCGAATCGCTACGTGATCGACCTGTCGCCCTATGACCACAGTCGGCTGGCGCCGTACGCCGCCGCGCTCGCCCAGGAGCTCGCCCAGTCGCAGGCGGAGTTCATCGGCGAGCAGGGGTGGACGGTCTACGGCGACGTGATCGTCGAGATCGAGCGGGGCGACGGCCTCGACACCGGCATGTTCCGGGTCACGGCCGAGGTCTACACCGGCGGCGAGGTCGCGCCGCAGGCCGCGCCCGACCCCTACGGCGGCTACAACCAGGGCGGCGGCTACGGCCCCGGCCCCGGCGGCCCCGGTGGGCCTGCCCGCAACGTACGACTGGTGTCCGGCGACGGGCGAAGCTACCCTCTGTCGATCGGCTCGACCGTGATCGGCCGGGGCGATCAGGCCAACATGCGCCTGCCAGATGTCGGCATCTCGCGCCGTCACGCGCGACTCGACTTCGACGGTGCGCAGGTGGTGCTCACCGATCTCGGCTCGACGAACGGCACGATGGTCAACGGGCAACGCGTCTCCGCGGTCGCGTTGAATCCCGGTGACATGATCCAGCTCGGCACGACCACGCTCACCTACCGCGTGGATGGCTGAAGTCCCTGCACCACGTGGTCGACGTTAGGCGGATCTGCATGAGTGCACCTGCTCGACCGGGCCTCCGGGCCCCTGATAGGTCGTAGATGGAATTTGTCATTACGGTCGCCCGCTACGGGCTGCTCGTGCTGCTGTGGATCTTTGTGTTCACGGTGGTGGGAGTGATCCGGCGCGACCTGTTCGCGGGCTCTCGAACGAGCCGGATCGTCGCCGCGCCCCGGGGGGTTGGTGCGGCGACGGCTCCTGGCCGTCCGGCGAAGGTGAAGCGCGGCAAGACCGCCCACCAGCTCTTCGTCACCGCCGGCTCACTGGCGGGCACCCGGATCACACTCGGTGAGGCGCCGATCACAATCGGCCGCGCCGAGGATTCGACGCTGGTGATCACCGATGACTACGCCTCGGCGAAGCACGCCCGCCTCGTGCCCCGCGCCGGCCAGTGGTACCTCGAGGATCTCGGCTCGACCAACGGCACCTACCTCGACAAGACCAAGGTCGGCGCACCTACCCCCGTCCCCCTCGGCGTGCCGATTCGCATCGGCCGCACTTCTCTCGAGTTACGGCCATGACCCTCACCTTGCGCTACGCGGCCCGCAGTGACCGCGGTCTGATTCGGAGTGGGAACCAGGACTCCGTCTACGCCGGACCGCGGCTGCTCGCCGTTGCCGACGGAATGGGCGGCATGGCCGCCGGTGACGTCGCCAGCAACATCGTCATCGCCACCATGGCGCCGCTCGACGAGGATGTGCCCGGCAACGCCATGATCGACACGCTTCGCGGCGCCGTCGACCTGGCCAACCAGCAGATCCGCGACGCCGTCGAGGAAAACCCGGCCATGGAAGGCATGGGCACCACCCTCACCGCCATGCTGTTCTCCGGCACCAAGATGGGCATGGTCCACATCGGCGACTCCCGCGCGTACATCGTGCGTGACGGAGAGTTCGCCCAGGTGACCAAGGACGACACGTACGTCCAGATGCTCGTCGACGAGGGCCGGATCAGCCTGGAGGAGGCCAACAGCCATCCCCAGCGCTCGCTGCTGACGCGCGCCCTCGACGGGCGCGACGCCGACCCCGAGTATTCGGTGCGCCAGGTCAAGACGGGCGACCGCTACCTGCTGTGCAGCGATGGGCTCTCCGGCGTGGTCAGCGCCGAGACGATCGAGTCGACGCTGCGCGAGTACGTCGACCCCAACCAGTGCGCCGGCCGGCTCATCGAGCTCGCCCTGCGCGGTGGTGGCCCGGACAACATCACCGTGATCGTCGCCGACGTCACCGACGAGGACATCGTCGAGGAGCGGCCGATCGTCGGGGGTGCGGCCGCCCAGGACCGCGGCATGGCCACGTCCGCCGACCAGTCGATGTCCTCGGCCCGGGGTGCCGCGCTCGCCGCGCCGCGCCCGCCGGTGCCGGAGTCCGACGAGGATGCGCGGGCGCACGCCGCGGCGACCGCCCGTGACGAGGCCGGCCGCCCGAAGCGCCACCCGGTGCGCACCGTCGTCCTGCTGGTGGTGCTGCTGGGCCTGCTCGGCGGTGGCCTCTGGTACGGGTGGAGCGTCACCCAGTCGCGCTACTACGTGGGCGCGACCGACGACGGCACCGTCGCGATCTTCAAGGGCGTCCCGGGCAAGATCGCTTGGATCGACCTGTCCGAGGTCTACGAGTCGAGCGAGCTCAAGCTCGACGACCTGACCCCGGCCGCCCAGGGCACGGTCAAGCAGGGCATCCAGGTCGACAGCCTGGACCAGGCCAAGGACAAGCTCGCGGCGCTGACCGACCCCGAGAACCCGTCGCGGAAGCAGCCGTGCCCGAGCGGCGAGCCGACCACCGACGCGTCCGCCAGCCCCACCGGCGCGGTCGTGCCCAGCATGACCTCCAGCGTCTCGGCCGGCACGGGTGCCGCGTCGCCGGCGCCGACCACGGCCGCGGTGACCACCGAGCCGCCGATGGCGTCCGAGACCCCGACCCCGTCCGCCAGCTGCTGATCCGACGATGACCCTGACCGCGAGGCCAAGAGGAATTCTGCTGTGACCGCAACAGCCATCCCTTCCCCGTCGCCCATGGACCCGGGTGGCGGGGCAGGTGCGCCGCGGCCGGGCACCCGGCGCAACGTCGAGCTGGGGCTGCTGCTGTTCGTCGCCGCGATCCTGGTCATCTACGCGGGGGTCGTCGAGGGCAACGCGATCGGCGAGATCACCCCGGACTTCTGGGTGCAGACCGCGATCCTCGCGATCATCTTCGGGGTCGCCCACATGGCGATCCGGTTCCTGGCGCCGTACGCCGACCCGGTGATCCTGCCGGCGGTCGCGCTGATCAACGGCCTAGGCGTCGCCTTCCTGCGCCGGCTCGACCTCGCCAACACCAAGGCCCCCCAGCGGGCCGACCTGAGCGTCTTCGGCGGCGACGGCTTCCGCCAGCTCGGGTGGACCGCCGCGGCCGTGGTCGGCGCGATCGTCCTGATGGCGATCGTGCGGGACCACCGGTCGCTGTCCCGCTACGCGTACACGCTGGGCCTCGCCGGCATCGTGCTGGTGCTGATCCCGGCGGTGCTGCCGGCGCGGTTCTCCTCGATCAACGGCGCCAAGCTGTGGATCAAGTTCCCGGGCTTCTCGATCCAGCCCGGTGAGTTCGCCAAGATCTGCCTGCTGGTCTTCTTCGCCTACTACCTGGTGCGCAAGCGCGAGGTGCTGTCGATGGCGAGCAAGCGCATCCTCGGCGTCGACTTCCCCCGCGGCCGCGACCTGGGCCCGGTCGTGCTGGTCTGGCTGCTGTCGCTGATGGTCCTCGTCTTCGAGAAGGACCTCGGCACCTCGCTCATGTACTTCGGCATGTTCGTCGTGACGCTCTACATCGCGACGGTCCGGGTCAGCTGGCTCATCATCGGCCTGGCGTTCTTCCTCGGCGGCGCGTTCCTCGCGTACTTCCTCGGCAAGACCGTCGGCGGCCCGTTCCTCAACTTCTCCGAGCGCGCGACCACCTGGCTCGACCCGTTCGCCGACGCGGACAACAAGGGCTACCAGCTGGTCCAGTCGCTGCTCGGCCTGGGCACCGGCGGCCTGACCGGGGCCGGCCCCGGTGCCGGTCAGCCGCTCAAGGTGCCCGAGGTGCGCACCGACTTCATCTTCTCCGGCATGGGCGAGGAGATCGGGCTCTTCGGCCTGACCGCCCTGCTCGTGGTCTACCTGCTGCTGGTCGAGCGGGGCCTGCGCGCCGCGATCAACGTGCGGGACTCCTTCGGCAAGCTGTTCGCCGGTGGCCTCGCGTTCACGCTGGGGTTGCAGGTGTTCGTCATCGTGGGTGGCATCAGCCAGCTCATCCCGCTGACGGGCCAGACCACGCCGTTCCTCTCGGCGGGTGGCTCGTCGCTGGTGGCCAACTGGCTGCTGATCGGTCTGCTGCTGCGCATCTCGGACGCGTCGCGACGCCCGGCCGGCGGTGCGCCGTCGATCGGGCTGGGCGGGGTGTCCACCGGTGGTGGGGGCGGCGCGCCGGTCCAGATCCAAGAGCTTCCCACGGAGGTCGTGCGATGAACGCCCCACTGCGCCGGGTCGGTGTCGTGGCGCTGGTGCTGTTCGCGATGCTGTTCGTGAATCTGAACTACCGCCAGGTGGTCAAGGCCGACGACTACCGGACGCACCCGCGCAACGGCCGGGTCCAGGCCAGCGAGTACGAGCGCGCCCGCGGCAAGATCATCAACGCGCAGGGCATCGCGATCGCCGACTCGCAGGAGACCGGCGACACGCTGAAGTTCCTCCGCACGTACCCGCTCAAGGACAAGTACGCGCACGTCATCGGCTTCAAGCCGGTCAACCTCGGCGCGACCAACCTGGAGAAGCTCAACAACGACTTCCTGATCGGCACCTCCGACAAGCAGGCCGCCGACCGGATCGCCGGGCTGTTCACGGGCAAGGACCCGGCCGGTGGCAACGTGCTGCTGACGCTGTCGCAGGCGACGCAGGAGGCCGCGTACACCCAGCTCGGCAACAACAAGAAGGGCGTGAAGAGCGGCGCGGTCGTGGCGATGGACCCGGCCACCGGGGCGATCCTCGCCGAGGTGTCGCTGCCCAGCTACGACCCCAACCTGCTGAGCACCCACGACATCAACGCCGCCAGCGCCAACTACAAGAAGCTGGACACCGACCCGGCCAAGCCGATGCTCAACCGCGCGGTGCAGGAGATCTACCCGCCCGGGTCGACCTTCAAGATCATCACGTCGGCGGCGGCGCTGTCCGCGGACTCGTCGCTGACGCCCGACTCGGTCGTGCCGGGTGGCGAGTTCTACCAGCCGCCGCAGACCTCGACGTTCCGCATCAAGAATGCCCACGAGGGCATCTGCCCCGACCAGATCACGCTGAAGCAGGCGCTGACCGTGTCGTGCAACACGGTCTTCGCCCGCATGGGCGTCGAGCGGCTCGGCGCGGAGAAGCTCAAGTCGATGGCGCAGGCGTTCGGCTTCGAGGCCCAGCCGCGCTTCATCGAGGACCAGGAAAAGAACTACTGCAACGTCGCGGCCAGCCACACCGGCCCGATGACCGCAGGCGACGACAACCGCGTCGACCCGCCGGCCGTGGCTCAGTCGAGCATCGGACAGCGGGAAGTGAAGATGTCTCCGCTGCAAGGCGCCATGATTGCGTCGACGGTCGCCAACGGGGGGCGCGAGATGCGTCCCTACATCGTCGACCGTCTGCAGAACGCCGACCTGTCCAACGCTGACCGGACCGACCCGAAGGAGCTGGGCCGCCCGATCAGCGGCGACGTGGCAGCTTCGCTGCAGCAGATGATGTTCAGTGTCGTCACTGCCCGTGACGGCACGGGCCGCAACGCCAACATCCCCGGCTTGCAGGTTGGTGGTAAGACCGGAACGGCGGAGGACGGTGACGATGCCGGTGACCACGGCTGGTTCATCGGCTTCGCAATGAAGGACGGCAAGCCGATCGTCTCGGTCGCGGTCTTCCTCGAGAACGCTGGCAAGGGTGGCAGCGCGGAGGCGGCTCGCATCGCCGGCCTGGTCATGAAGGCATACGCGGACGAAAAGGGCATCAAATAATGAGGTGCGCGACATGTTGAGCGCCGGCACCACGTTGGGTGGGCGCTACCGCCTGGACGAGCGCATCGCCGGCGGTGGGATGGGTGACGTGTGGCGTGGCACCGATGAGGTGCTCGGCCGCACGGTCGCGATCAAGGTGCTGCTGCCCTCGCTGCTGGAGGAGGCCGGCTTCGCCCAGCGCTTCCGCGACGAGGCGCGCACCATGGCCACCATCAACCACCCGGGCGTGGTGGACATCTACGACTACGGCAGCGAGGGCGGCACCGCCTTCCTGATCATGGAGTACGTGGAGGGCGACGCCCTCTCCCGGACGCTGTCCCGCGTCGGCCGGCTCACCCCGGCCCGCGCCATGGCGCTCGTCGCCCAGGCCGCCGACGCGCTGCACGCGGCGCACGAGAAGGGCATCGTCCACCGCGACGTGAAGCCCGGCAACCTGCTCGTGCGGCCCAACGGCACGCTGGTCCTCACCGACTTCGGCATCGCCCGCTCCGCCGCCGCCGCGCAGCTCACCGCGGCCGGCTCGGTGCTCGGCACCGCCTCCTACATCTCGCCGGAGCAGGCCTCCGGCGCGCAGGCCACCCCGCTGTCGGACGTGTACGCCCTCGGCGTGGTCGCCTACCAGTGCCTGTCCGGGCAGCGCCCCTTCGAGGGCGACAACCCGCTGCAGATCGCGATGCGGCACGTCCGCGACATGCCGCCGCCGCTGCCCGCCGACATCCCGCCGCCGATCGCACAGCTCGTCGAGCGTGCGATGGCCAAGGACCCGTCGGCCCGCTGGCCCAGCGCCGCCGCGATGGCGCAGGCCGCCCGCCGGGTCTCCGGCGCCGGTGGCGGCACCACGTCCGGCCCGGGCATCCCGATGGCGGCGCCGCTCGGCCCGCCCGGGTCGCCGGTCGGACCGCCCGGCTCGCCCGTCGCGTACACCCCCGTCTCCGGCCCTCCGGTCTCCGGCGGTCCCATGTCGGGCGCGTTCGGCACCCCGGTCTCCGGCGGCGCCCCCACCTCGCCGGGCGTCGGCGCCGGCGGCACGCGGATCATGCCGGGTGGCGCGGTCCCGCCGCCGCCGGGTGTCGCCGCGGCAGGTGCCGGGCACGCCGCCCGGGGCGCGGCAGGTGTCCCGCCGCCGCCCAGCAACGAGACCGCGTACTTCCCCGGCGACGCCGGCAACTACCCGCCCACCGGCGGCTACCAGCCGGCCCCGCCGTCCAACAACCGGCCGGGCGGCAACCGCAACACGATGGTGCTGCTCGGCGCCGCCGCTGCCGTCCTGGTGCTGCTCCTTGGTGTCGGCGGCATCTGGTACGCGATGAGCGGCAACGACACGAAGGACGAGCCCAACGCCCAGGGCACCACGGCGGCGGCCTCGCAGGCGCCGTCCAGCGCGAAGCCGACCGGTAAGACGGTCAACATCCCGTGCGACTGGTCCAGGCTCCAGACGCGGCCGAACGTGGTGCGGCAGCTGCAGCGGCAGGGCTTCAAGGTGAAGGAGACCCCGCAGGACGGCAAGAAGCCGATCCCGGGCCAGGTGCTGAAGGTCGAGCCGTGCGGCCCGGCGACCCCGGTGGGCGACATCGAGGTGTTCTACCAGGAGGGCGGCGGCAAGCAGCCGACCGCCGAGCCGTCGGACGACAACGGTGGCGCCGACGAGTCGCCGAGCGCGGGCAACTCGTCCGCGCCGGCAGCCGGCAACAAGCCGTCCTGCCCGCCCGGCGAGACAAACGTCGGCGGCCTGTGCGTCAAGACAGGGTGATCCGTCCCACCGGACGGGTGCGTCCCGGCGGGCCGGATCGTCCCGACGGGCTGGATCGGAATGGGTTCTCGTCGCAAGACGTGGCAAGGTAAGAGTCGATGACCGAAGGACGACACGACATGACCGCCCAGCCTCGCCTCCTCGGCGGCCGTTACCAGGTCGGGGAGTTGCTTGGCTATGGCGGCATGGCCGAGGTCCATCGGGGCCGTGACCTGCGCCTTGGCCGCGATGTCGCGATCAAGACCCTGCGCACCGACCTGGCCCGCGACGCGACCTTCCAGCTGAGGTTCCGCCGTGAGGCGCAGAATGCCGCCTCGCTCAACCACCCCGCGATCGTCGCCGTGTATGACACCGGCGAGGAGCGGGGGCCGGCGGGCGAGGAGCTGCCCTACATCGTCATGGAGTTCGTCAACGGCCGCACCCTCAAAGAGGTGCTCGCGGCCGAGGGGCGGCTCATGCCGAGGCGGGCCCTGGAGATCACGGCCGACATCTGCGCGGCGCTGGAGTTCAGCCACCGGCACGGCATCATCCACCGGGACATCAAGCCCGGCAACGTGATGCTCACCCAGACCGGCCAGGTCAAGGTGATGGACTTCGGCATCGCACGGGCCCTGGCCAGCGGTGCCACGACGATGACGCAGACCTCCGCGGTCATCGGCACCGCGCAGTACCTGTCACCGGAGCAGGCCCGCGGCGAGCCCGTCGACGCCCGCAGCGACGTCTACGCGTCCGGCTGCGTGCTCTTCGAGCTGCTGTGCGGCCATCCGCCGTTCGTCGGGGACAACCCGGTGTCGGTGGCCTACCAGCACGTCCGGGAGGACCCGCGGCCGCCGAGCAGCAGCAACCGCGACGTGACCCCCGATATCGACGCGGTCGTGCTCAAGGCCCTGGCCAAGAATCCGCTCAACCGCTACCAGAGCGCCGGCGAGATGCGTGCCGACGTCATGCGCGCGGCGGCCGGCCGGCCCGTGTCGGCGCCGCCGGTCATGACCGAGGACGAGATGCAGACCGTGATGGCGGCGCAGACCGCCTACCGGCCCGCGCCGCCCGCCTCGCGCCAGCCCGCCCGAGCCGCGCAGCGGCAGAAGCAGAAGAACTCCACCGGCATCGTGGTCGCGCTCACCGTGCTGAGCCTGCTCGCGGTCGCCGCGCTGTCCATCGGGCTCTACCTGGCCAACCAGGACCCGATGGCGACGGTGCCCGACATCGTCGGCAAGAGCGAGCAGGAGGCTCGCGACGCGCTGCGGCAGGCGAAGCTGGAGGGCGACGGGCGCCCCGGCGCCAACGAGAACTGCAAGACCGGCACGGTCATCCGGCAGAACCCGCCGAAGGGCCAGGAGGTCAAGGCGGGCACCCAGATCGACTACGAACTCTGCGGCGCGCCCACGATGGCCACGGTCCCGACCCTGATCCGGTTCACCAAGGACGAAGCCAGCAAGCAGCTGACCACCCTCAACCTGAAGCCCAACGTCGTCGCGAAGGACGGCTACCAGCCGAAGGACGAGGTCATCGAGTCCGACCCGCCGGCCGGCTCGTCGGTGAAGATCGGCTCCACGGTCACGATCTACGTCTCCAAGTTCAACCAGGCGGTCATGCCCGACGTCACGAACAAGACCCTCGCCCAGGCGCAGGCGCTGCTCGAGACGGCCGGCTTCACGGCGGACCCGAAGACGACGGAGACGCAGGTGATCGACCCGACCAAGGACGGCCTGGTCATCAGCGCGTCGCAGCCGACCGGCAGGGTGCTGATGAAGACCGATGTGATCACCCTGAAGATCGGGGTGCTGGCGGGCGGCAACCAGTCCGGCTCACCGAAGCCGAGCGGTAGCGCCTCGCCCGGCAATTAGGCCCGGTTCACCCGGTTTTTCCACCCATCACCGTACGTACCCTGTGGATAACACGGCAGTTATCCACAGGGTTATACACAGGCTCGCACCCGTAGGCGCACACGAGGTGCGCCTACGCGAACGCGGCGATCCGGCGGGCTTCCACCTCGGCGACGAGCTCCGGGGCCCGCTCCAGCGCGGCGGGCAGGCCGCAGGCGGCCAGCCAGTTCGCCAGCATCTGGTGGCCGCCCTGGGTGAGCACCGACTCGGGGTGGAACTGCACGCCCTCGATCGGCAGCTCACGGTGACGCATCGCCATGATCACGCCCGACTCGGTGCGGCCGGTCACCTCGATCTCCGGCGGCAGCGTCGACTCCACCACGGCGAGCGAGTGGTAGCGGGTCGCGATGAACGGGTCCGGCAGCCCCTTGAGGACGCCCTGGCCGCCGTGGGTGACCAGAGAGGTCTTCCCGTGCAGCAGTTCGGGCGCGCGGGTCACGGTGGCGCCGAACGCCGCGCCGAACGCCTGGTGCCCGAGGCACACCCCGAAGATCGGGATCTTGCCCGCGTACTCGTGGATGACCGCCATGCAGATCCCGGCCCGCTCCGGCGTGCCCGGCCCCGGGGAGAGCAGGATGCCGGCCGGCCGCGCCGCGCCGATCTCCTCCACCGAGACCTCGTCGTTGCGGCGCACGTCACACTCGACGCCGAGCTGGCCCAGGTACTGGACCAGGTTGAACACGAACGAGTCGTAGTTGTCGACGACCAGGATGCGCAAGCGGCTCACCTAGCTCGGTAGGACCTGCGGGGCTGACGGCGTCTTCGTGGGCAGCTTCGACGGCTGCTTGGAAGGCTGCGTCGACGACTGTGTCGACGGCCGTTGCGACGGGTCTGCGCTCGGCTGCTGCAGTTGTCCGCCGTCCTGGTCGGTGGTCTCGACCTGGACGTCGTCGAACGGCAGGATCGGCTCGACCGCCGGGAAGACCTTGTACCACAGCAGCGCCCCGAGCGCACCGATCAGGATCACCGAGACCAGCGACTTGAGCTGCCATTGCTTGAACGGGATGTGCCGCCAGATCCATCCGTACACGCGGCTATCCCTTCAGCTCGGCGGGGTCGCCGGCGGAGACGGGCTGGGACCGGTCGAGCTTCGCGTGCACGACGAGCCGCTGGTAGTTGTTGAACTTCGGGTTGCAGGTCGTCATGGTCAGCAGCGCCTCGGTGGGTGCCGCCCCGGGCTTGCCCGGCACGGGCGCGACGACCTGGACCGCCGTGGGCAGCACGATCTCGTGGCCGATCACCCGGTAGACATACCAGGTGTCCTGGGTCTTGATGACCACCGGATCGCTGGGCTTGAGCTGGTCGAGGTCCCACCAGATCGCCGGCGTGCGGTGCCCGGCCATCGAGAAGTTGCCGATCTGGCCCGGCAGCGCGGTGTCCGGGTAGTGCCCCGGCGCGTAGCGGATGTCGGCGGCGGTCACGCCCTGCACGACGGCCCACTTCTTCTTGAGCCGCGGGATGTGGACGGAGGCGATCACCGCCCCGTTGGCGGGCTTGGCGACCGGGGCCGGTGGTCCGGACGGCGACACGGTCGGGTCGGGCTCCGGGTGGGACCACTGCTGCTCCAGCTGGCGGTTGAGCTCGTCCTGGTGCGCCTCGACGATCGCCGACTTGCCCCAGACCTCGTAACCGGCGAAGAGCAGCACGATGAGGCCGAACGTGATGAGCAGCTCGCCGGTGCCCCGGCTGACCGCCCGCACGACCGTGCCGAACGTGGTCCTCGTGTATTCGGAGTACACGCTGCGATAACCCTCCTGGGTGCGGACCGGCCGCAACGGCACGACCTTGACACCCTTTTCGGCGTCAGGCTCCGTAGTCGCTTCCGGTTCATCCTGGGGGGTGGCTTTTGGGGTTGTTTCCGCCGTTGCGGGGACCTTCGGCAGCACCGTGGTGGCGTCGGCCGCTCCCGGCGGCCCGCTGTGCTCGGTGAACTTCGGGATGTAGGCAGTGGCGTCCGCCGGTCCCGCCGTGGCGGTCTCGGCGGCGTCCATCGGCGGGCTGTCGTCCCGGATGCGGGGGATCATCCGGGTCGCGATGTCGTCCTGGTCCAGGGCGCGATGCCGGGGACGGTGTGCGTCGCTCATGCCGCCGCCTCCCGCGTCGGCCTGAGCCAAGCTGCGTTCATGGTTCGCGGCTCCTCGCTCCGCTGCGCCCCGCTCATGGTCAGGACCCGGTCGTCGCCGACCGGAGCGCGGTGGAGCCGTCGTAGGCCTTCGCCCGCACGTCTGCCTCCATCCGCACCTGGTAGCCCAGACCGAAGTTGTCCGCGGCGTTCCTGAACAGCGCAACCCCCTCCGTGTCGTCGAGGGAGCGCTGGAGGCGCACCTGGTCACCGATCGCGGCGATCTCGAACGGGGGCGAATACACCTGACCGTCGAGCAGCAGCGTGTTGCCAACGCAGCGTACCGCGCTCGTGGCGATGACCCGGACTCCCATGAGCGTCATCGCCTCGGCGCCGCCGGCCCACAACGCGTTGACCACGGCCTGTACGTCCTGCTGGTGGACCACGAGGTCATCCGGACGGGCACCCGCCGGGCGGCTGCCGTCGGGCCGTCTGGGGGCGTCGTCGAGCACGACCACGAGCCCCGGGCCGTGCACAGCGGTCAGCCCGGCGCCGGCCAGCTGGCTCTCGCCGCGGCGGCGCTGCTCGCCGACGGCGCCGTCCGCGCCCTCCTGGCTCTGCTGCTGCGCCTCGATCTCGCCGCGCAGCCGGGCGGCCCGGGCGCGGGCCGTGGCGATTTCCTGTTTTCTTCCAGCGATCAGGTTGGTCAGCTCGGGGCGCCGGTCGTCGCGCAGGTCCGTGCCGCCCGCGGTCGCCGCCGTCAGCGAGAAGAGCAGCCCGGCCGCCGCGAACACCAGCGGAGTCGCCGCTGACCAGCCGAAACGCTGACCCTTGCGGGGGTGCGGCAGCATAGCGCGGCCGAGCCGGCGCAGGGCGCGGGCCCATGAGGAATCGCCTGATGTGTACTCCACCACGACCCCTCCCCCCGGACGCGTGCCGACTTGACTACGCTAGACGTAGAACATTATTCAGGCCGACGCTGGCGGAGGTGGCGGCGTCACGTGGATAGTGTTGGCCAGACGACCCCTCCAGGAGAGCGCCGTGCCGAAGTCGACAGTTCGTAAGAAGAAGGTGTACACGCCGCCGGCGGAGTTGCGCCCACAGGAGACGGTGGCCGCCAAGCGCCGTCCGAGCCCGGCCTGGGTGCCGATCCTCGCGGTGAGTCTCATCGTGATCGGCATCGGGTGGCTGGTGACGTACTACCTGACGCAGGGCTTCTTCGACGTGGAAGCGTTCTCCGCCGTGGCCAAGCTGCAGTACTGGAACCTGGCCATCGGGTTCGGGTTCCTCGTGGCCTCGCTCGGCGTCCTGTCCAAGTGGCGCTGATCTAGTCCCCTGCTCCGTCACAGCCCCTTCGGTGCGTTCGTGCGCCGAGGGGGCATTTGGCGCTATTCCGTCACAACTTGCGGCGTCGTCTGTGGTGTCGCTCCCGCGCGTCATAGCGTGTGCTGCGACAAACTTCACGTTACTCATGAGTAACCAAGGGGACTAAGGTCTTCTGAAGGACCAGCGGCGTGGGAGGCAAACGGCATGGGCCCAGTGCAGATCATCGCGACCAGTGTCGCGGCGGTGATCACCGTCGTGGCCATCGTGCTCGTCGTGCGCACCGTGCGCCGGATGCTCTCCGTGGTGCGGCTGGGTCAACCCGACCCGTCCCGGAGCGGCCCGCGCGGCCTGCGCCTCAAGACGATGCTCGCCGAGACCCTGGGGCACACCAGGATGCTGCGGTGGACCGTGGTCGGCGCCGCGCACTGGTTCGTCATGATCGCCTTCATGGCGCTGTCGTCGCTGGTGCTGGAGGCGTACTTCGAGGTCGCCGACCCGGACCACGGCCTGCCGCTGATCGGCGCCTGGAACGTCTACGGCCTGGTCACCGAGTGGATCGGCGTGCTCGGCTTCATCGGCATCCTGGTCCTGATCGGCATCCGCCTGCGCAACCTGCCGGGCAACCCCAACCGCCGCTCCCGCTTCACCGGCTCGACGATGTGGCAGGCGTACTACGTCGAGTACACGATCCTCGCCGTCCTGCTCTGCGGCTTCTTCATCCGCGGCTTCAAGGCCGCCAACGACTCGCTCGAGTGGCCGGTGTGGGCCGCGCCGGTCAGCCACGGTCTCGGCGCCGTGCTGCCCGCCAGCGCCGCCGCCGTCAGCCTCATCGCGATGCTGAAGATCGTCGTCTCGATGACGTGGGTCATCGTGATCGCCAGCAACATCACGATGGGCGTCGCCTGGCACCGCTTCCTGGCGTTCTTCAACATCTACTTCAAGCGCGAGCCGGGCCGCGCCGGCTCGGGCCTGCGCGCCCTGCGGCCGATGATGAGCGAGGGCAAGCCGCTCGACTTCGAGGAGGCCGACCCGGACAAGGACCAGTTCGGCGTCGCGCAGGTCGAGCAGTTCACGTGGAAGGGCATCCTCGACTTCTCCACCTGCACCGAGTGCGGGCGGTGCCAGTCGCAGTGCCCGGCCTGGAACACCGGCAAGCCGCTCTCGCCGAAGCTGCTGATCCTGAGCCTGCGTGACCACGCCTACGCGAAGGCGCCCTACCTGCTGGCGGGCGGCCCGTCGGCGGCCGAGGAGGCGCTCGCCAAGGTCGACGTCCTCGCCCTCGCGGAGAAGGATCGCCCGCTGATCGGCGGCGTCGACGAGAACGGCGTCATCGACCCCGACGTGCTGTGGTCGTGCACCACCTGTGGTGCCTGCGTCGAGCAGTGCCCGGTCGACATCGAGCACGTCGACCACATCGTCGACATGCGCCGCTACCAGGTGCTCATCGAGTCGAACTTCCCGACCGAGGCGGGCGTCATGCTCCGCAACCTCGAGAACAAGGGCAACCCGTGGGGCGCCGCCCAGTCGACCCGTGAGGACTGGACCAAGGGCCTGGACTTCACGGTGCCCAACGTGGCCGACGGCGGCGACTTCGAGTACCTGTTCTGGGTCGGCTGCGCCGGCGCCTTCGAGGACCGCGCGAAGAAGACGACCCGCGCCGTCGCCACCCTGCTCAACGAGGCGGGCGTGTCGTTCGCGATCCTCGGCCAGGGCGAGACCTGCACCGGCGACCCGGCCCGCCGCATCGGCAACGAGTTCGTCTTCCAGATGCTCGCGCAGCAGAACGTCGAGACGCTCAACGAGGCCGGCGTCAAGAAGATCGTCGCGACCTGCCCGCACTGCTTCAACACCCTCGCCAACGAGTACGGCCAGCTCGGCGGCCACTTCGAGGTCGTCCACCACACGCAGCTGCTGGCGCAGCTGGTCTCGGCCGGCAAGCTCACCCCGGTGCAGCCGGTCGACGGCGCCATCACCTACCACGACCCGTGCTACCTGGGCCGGCACAACCGCGTCTTCGCCCCGCCGCGCGAGGTGCTCGGCGCGGTCGCGTCCTCCCAGGACGACGCCGGCCTGGTCGAGATGGACCGCTTCGCCGAGCGCTCGTTCTGCTGCGGCGCCGGTGGGGCGCGCATGTGGATGGAGGAGCGGATCGGCAAGCGCATCAACGTCGAGCGCGTCGAGGAGGCGCTGTCGACCGGTGCGAAGACGGTGGCCGTGTCCTGCCCGTTCTGCCTGACGATGCTCGGCGACGGGGTCACGGGCAAGAAGGCCGCGGGCGCTGCCCCGGACGACGTCGAGGTCGTGGACGTGGCGTCGGTGCTGCTTCGGTCGCTGTCGTCCAACAATTCTTGACAAATCGGACTTTTCGCTCTAGTTTGCTGGGGGACGGGGTCAGCGCTGCCCGATGACGTTCATCGCCATCGCCAGCGCTACCAGTACCGCCGCCGCCGTCGCGATCACGCGAAGGCCTCGCAGGCTCTCCGACCACGCTGCCTTGCGCGCGCCCGGGACCAGCGCCTTTGTGCGCGAGTAGTCCAGCCGCGCGCGCTTGGCCTTGGTGTTGGCGCTGCCGGCGGCGAACCCCGCGACGACTGCTATGAAGACACCGATCAGTGCCGCTCCCATGCCGCCCTCCTTGGGTCGTTTTCACAGCATCGAGGCTGCTTCGGGGTGCGAGAAGTCCCCGAAAGAGGGAGGGTGATCTACGCCTCTCGATACGGGTGACATTCGAGCGGGCCGCCGTCGGCGGAGCGTGGGTTCACGTGGAACAATCGGCTGTCACCTCGAAGGGATCGTCGCGCGCGCGTGTTCACCACCCTGTTGCCCCTGCTGGCCTTCGCGCTGCTCACCGCGGCGAACGCGGGCTTCGTCGCGGCCGAGTTCGCCCTGGTCACGGTCGACCGGGCGGAGATCGAACAGCAGGCCGCCAGCGGCGACCGCAAGGCACGCACCGTCCGGGTCGCGCTGCGTGAGCTGTCCTTCCAGCTGTCCGGCGCGCAGCTCGGCATCACCATCACCGCCCTGCTCGCCGGCTACCTCGCCGAGCCGGCCCTGGCGCACATCTTCGAGCCGCTGCTGAAGCCGGTGTTCGGCACCATGACCAAGGGCGCCGCCCACGTCGCGGCGCTGATCCTGGCGACCCTGCTGTCGATGCTCTTCGGCGAGCTCGTGCCGAAGAACGCCGCGCTCGCCAAGCCGATGCCGGTGGCCAGGGCGACCGCCGGGCCGCAGCGGATGTTCTCCAAGCTGTTCTCCTGGCTGATCAGCCTGCTCAACGGCTCCGCCAACTGGATCGTGCGCCGGTTCGGCGTCGAGCCACAGGAGGAGCTCGCCAGCGCCCGCTCGCCGGAGGAGCTCGGCCTGCTCGCGGCGATCTCGGCCCGCGCCGGCGCCCTGCCGCGGGAGACCGCGGTGCTGCTGCAGCGCACGATCCGCTTCGGCGACAAGCGCGCCGCCGAGGCGATGACCCCGCGCGTCGACGTCATCTCGCTGCGCGCCGACGCCACGGTCGCCGACCTGCTCGCCACGTCGGTGCAGACCGGGTACAGCCGCTTCCCCATCTACGTGCAGACGCTGGACCAGGTCACCGGCGTCGTGACGGTCACCGACGCGCTCGGGGTGCCGCCGGTGCGCAGGCCCACGACGAGGGTCGGCGCGGTCGCGCGGGAGCCGGTGTTCGTGCCGGAGAGCCTCGACCTCGACGGCGTCCTGCAGGCGCTGCGCCGCGGCGGCTCCGACTTCGCGATCGTCGTCGACGAGTACGGCGGCACCGACGGCGTCGTCACCGTCGAGGACCTGGTCGAGGAGCTCGTCGGTGAGATCGTCGACGAGCACGACATCGAGGAGGAGCCGGCCACCGCGCACGGCATGCCCGACCTGACCGCCCCCGGCGACGAGCGCACGCTGCTCGTCGACGGCGTGCTGCGCGAGGACGAGCTGGCCGAGGTGACCGGCTTCCGGATGCCCGAGGGCCCGTACGAGACGCTCGCCGGTTTCCTGATGGCCCGCCTGGGCCGGATCCCCTCCGTCGGGGAGATCTGGAAGGAAGAGGGCTGGGAGTTCACCGTCGTGGAGGTCGAGCGGCGCCGGATCGAGCAGGTGCGTGTCGTGCGCCCGGAGGCATACGATGAGTGACCTGCTGATCACGGTACTACTGCTGCTCGGCAACGCCTTCTTCGTCGCGAGCGAGTTCGCGCTGATCGCGTCGCGGCGCACGGTGATCGAGCCGATGGCCGCGACGTCCCGCCGGGCCCGCACCGCGCTGCGGGCGATGGGCGAGATCCCGCTGATGATCGCGGGCGCCCAGCTCGGCGTCACGATCTGCTCCCTCGGCCTCGGCGCCCTGGCCGAGCCGGCGCTCGCGCACGGGCTGCAGGGGCCGTTCGAGGCGCTGCACGTGCCCCACCAGCTGATCCATCCGGTGGCGTTCGTCCTGGCGCTCGGCGTGGTCGTGTTCGCGCACACCGTCATCGGCGAGATGGTCCCGAAGAACCTGACCCTGGCGTCGCCCGAGCGGGCGGTGCTGTGGCTCGGGCCGCCCATGCTGGCGTTCTGCATGGTGTTCAAGCCGGTCCTGGTCGCCATGAAGTGGGCGTCCCGGGTGATCCTGTCGCTGTGGCGGATCGAGACGACCGGCTCGGTCAAGACCGTCTTCACCGCCGAGGAGCTCGCCGGCCTGGCCGCGCAGGCCACCACGGAGGGCCTGCTGGCGCCGGAGGAGCACGCCCGCATCACCGGCGCGCTCGCGCTGAGCCGGCGCACGGCCCGCGACGCGCTCCGGCTCTGGTCAGAGATCACGACCGTGGCGGAGGACGTGTCGCCGGCGTCGCTGGAGGTCCTCGCGACCCGGACCAACCGGTCGCGGTTTCCCGTCGTGGAGCGGTCGTCGCGGCGGGTGCTGGGTTTCGTGCACGTCAAGGACGTGCTCGGGTTCGTCGGCCCGCAGCGGCGGGCACCGATCCCGCTCGACCTGATCCGCCCGCTCGGCATCGTGCCACCGACCAGGACCCTTGCCGAGCTGCTGCTGGCGATGCGCCGGGAGCGGCAGCACATCGTGCTGGTGAGCGACGGCCGGGTGCCGATCGGCGTGGTCACCCTCGACGACGTGCTCACCGCGGTCGTCGGGCAATCCGTCCCCTGATCGTGTTCAGCCGGGATTTTGTCTCCCGGATTTCGGCATAATGTCCGGTTATGCGTACGTGGCTCCTCCTCCTGGCTGCGCTCGTGCCTCTCGCCGGCTGCGCTTCCCCCACGCGACAGCAACCTCGTGAGTCCGCGCCGTCGGCCCGGCCCTCGCCCGGGCACGCCACGGTGTCCGGGGCTGCCCCCTCTTCCCCGGCCGCGCCCTCGCTCGTCGCCGCCGCGCCTTCGGCCACGGCCCTGCGGTACAGCTTCGACAGCGGGATCACGGGACCGGTGCTGGACGGCGCGGGCCGGCTCCCGCTGCGGGTCCGCAGGGCCGGCGGCCAGCTGTCGACCGTGCCGCACAACGGCGGACTCGCGGTGCGATTTCCCCAGCCGTGTGAGCACTACGGTGCGGAGAGTTGCGCACGCGCCATCCTGCAGAGCGGCCCCGCTGAATTCCTCAATCCGGGCCAGGAAGCGTTCTCGTATGGCGCGAGCGTGCTCGTCGCGCCCAATGAGACTTCCAAAGGCGCCAATGTTCTGCAAAAAGGGTTCTCGGTCGGTGACAGTCAGTTCAAGTTGCAGGTGGACGGCGCCGCGGGGCGCCCCAGTTGCGTGATTGTCGGCGTGGGTGGATCTACTATTTACGTAGCCCTCGCATCGCTTAGCGTGGCTGACGGGCGATGGCACCGGATCGAGTGTTCGCGCAGTGACGCCCTGCTCACGGTGGCCGTGGACGGTCAACCCAGGGGTCGGGCGGCCATTCCTCCGTCACTGTCCATAGTGAACGCGGATCCACTCTGTATTGGCGGTAAGGGAACCAGTGCGAACAACGACCAGTTCGCCGGTGCAATTGATGATGTGTTCATCACTCGGGCGCCCTGACTTTTCGGTTAAATCGGACACCCGCTTGCTCCTCTGGGTCACTCGCCATACCGTAAATTCCGGTCGGATGGATGTCCGCGCCCACCACGGGTGCGCCAGACGGCACCGCCGAGTCGATTTTTGAGCCGGGGACCCACCTGCGTCATCGGGGTGAATCCGCGATCTGCGGTAGGACGACCTTCCCGTCCGAACCCGTCAGCTAACCCGGTAGGCGGCTGGAAGAAGGAGTGCCCCCTCGATGCGGCCCAACCGTCTGGTTCGGCTCCTCGTTGCCACGCTCGGCTGTCTCTCGCTCGTCGTCGGAGTCACCGGACTCGCTCACGCCGACCCGACGCCCGCCGAGCTCGAAGCGCAGATCGACAAGAAGTGGAATGAAGTCGAGCCCATCATCGAGCAGCACAACCAGCTCAAGGGCGAGCTGAAGGCCAACCTGGCGAAGCAGGCGCAGTTGAAGAGCCAGATCGACCCGCTGCAGGCGCAGGTCGACAACGCGCTGCTGCGGGTGAGTGCGTTCTCGGTCCTGCAGTACAAGACCGGGCGGGTCTCCAGCTTCAACGCGCTGATGACGACCGGCTCGCCGGACACCTTCGCCGAGCAGCTCGTCATGCTGAACATGCTGGCCAAGGACGAGGCCGAGGGCATCAAGGACGTCATGGACAGCAAGAAGGTCCTCGACGACCAGAAGAAGCCGCTCGACGAGCTGATCGCCAAGCAGAAGGCCGCCGAGGCGGAGATGGCGACGAAGGAAACCACCATCAACGCCGAGATCAAGACGCTCAACGACATGCGCACGAAGGCGTATGGCTCCAGTGGCGCGACCGGCGAGCTGCGCCCCGTCGCCTGCCCCGTCGAATACTCCGGCGGCGACGCCGCGAAGGCCGCGCAGGTCGCCTGCCAGCAGATCGGCAAGAAGTACGTGTGGGCGGCCGAGGGCCCCAACACCTTCGACTGCTCGGGCCTCACGCTCTACGCCTGGAAGCAGGCCGGCCACACGCTGCGGCACTACACCAAGTGGCAGTACTCGGACACCAAGCGCGTCAGCAGAGCCGATCTCAAGGCCGGCGACCTGGTCTTCTTCTACAGCGACATGCACCACATGGGGATGTACGTCGGCGGCGGCTGGATGGTCCACGCCCCGACCACCGGCGACGTGGTCCGCATGAAGAAGATCGACACCGCACCGATCTCCGGGTACGGCAGAGTGGCTTAGGGCTTCGGGACCTGGCCGCCGGCGTTCACGTCGTCGGCCAGGTCCGCCAGTTCTGGTGGGAGCGGCTCGCCGTCGGGCCGCGCTGGCCCTGGTACCGGGAGCCGTATACCGCGGACCCGTATGGGTGCTCCGACGGCGAGGACAGCCGGAAGATGCACAGCTGCCCGATCTTCATCCCCGGCCAGAGCATGATCGGCAGATTGGCCACGTTGGACAGCTCGAGCGTCACGTGTCCGGAGAACCCCGGGTCGATGAACCCCGCGGTCGAGTGCGTCAGCAGCCCGAGCCGCCCCAGGCTCGACTTGCCCTCCAGCCGGCCCGCGAGCTGATCGCCGAGGCTGATCACCTCCAGCGTCGAGGCGAGCACGAACTCCCCGGGGTGCAGCACGAACGGCTGGCCGTCGTCGACCTCCACCATCGCGGTGAGGTCGTCCTGCTGGATCGCCGGGTCGATGTGGGTGTACAGGTGGTTGTTGAACACCCTGAACCACCGGTCGAGCCGCACGTCGATGCTCGACGGCTGAACCAGGTCCTTGTCGAACGGCTCGAGCCGCAACTGGCCGTCGGCGAGCTCTTTGGTCAGGTCACGGTCGGAGAGCAGCACGTCCTGACCCTATGTGGTTTGGTTCGTGGCTTTCGCGGTGGCCCCTCGGACTGCCTCGATGACCCGCTTCGTGGCTTCCAGATCGTGCTCGTCGAACTCCGCGAGCGCCTCCCGGATGTGTTGCCCGAGCGGCGCGAAGAACTCCTGTGCCAAGGCCTTCGCCGGCGGCTGCATCACGAGGTGTACGCGACGCCGGTCCTCCATGTCGTGCCGCCGCTCGACGTGCCCGGCCTTCTCCAACCGGTCCAGCAACGCGGTCGTCGCCGCCGGGCTCAGCCGCAGCGTCCTGGCCAGCTCCCCGGGCGTCAGCGGCTGCTGCTCCTCCGTCGCCCGCCAGATGTACGCCACGGCGTTCATGTCCGTGCGGTGCAGCCCGTGCCGGCGGGTGAACACCTCCAGGAACCGGTCGGCCTCGAGGTTGAACTTCCTCAGCAGGTCGATCAGCTCGCCGCTCGCATCACCCACAGGGTCATTGTCCTTCATTCGTGGAATCACACACTTTTCGTACACGTGTACGAGTAAATTGGAGGCATGGCGACGTGGGCTGAATTCTCCGCGGCCGAGCCTTTTCTGGCGACGGCCATCCGCACCCTGATCTGCCAGTACGGCCCCGGCATGGGCTACCTGGCCACCATCCGCCCCGACGGAGGTCCCCGCGTCCACCCCGTGATGCCCGTCATCACCGACGAAGGCCTCTACTGCTTCATCCTCCCCTCCCCGAAGCGCCACGACCTCGACCGCGACGGCCGCTATGCGCTGCACAGCTTTCCCGCCGAGGACACCTCCGACGAGGCGTACCTCTCAGGCCGCACCGCCCCCGTCATGGATCCCCTGGTCGTGGCCTCCCTGGCCCTCCAGATGCGAGCCGCGCAACGCGTGGACTGGAAGCTCTACGCCCTCACCATCGAGGTAGCGATGATCGTCCAACGCGACTCCCCCCTCACCTCCACCAAGACCCTCTGGCGCGACCGCTTACCCCGACTTCCCAAAGCCCGCCGGAATGGTCCGTGCACGGCGGCCGCGGATTCGGTACAGTAGGCGTCGCTCGCGGGTGTAGTTCAATGGCAGAACATCAGCTTCCCAAGCTGACAGTGAGGGTTCGATTCCCTTCACCCGCTCGGACCTAAGGGCCCTCTGTTCGCGGTAAGCGCGAACCGGGGGCCCTCGCCATACCCGCCTGGGGTCCGAACCCCAGACCCCACGATCTGTGGGCCTCGCCGTCGTGGTTGCTACGCACCAAGCACCCTCACTCTCCGCTGGATGGCAAGCTTCGTGAGCTGCGGTTTCATCTGGAGCGTGACGCCGTGCGGATCACATACTGGATCGCGTCGGGGGAGCGAATCATTCTCCTCACGGTGTTCCGGAAGACCCGCGACCGCGAGACCAGTGAGGTCAAGCGGGCCCAGCGGGCGCTGGCGCGATGCGTCGCTGAGATGCACACCGTTGAAGAGGGGGACAGGGAATGAGCAGTCGCGGCGACTGGAGTGAGCTGCGGAGTCGGCGTATGGCTGAGCCCGGCGCAGCAGAGGCTTACGAGTCGACGAAGCTTGCGTTCGAGCTGGGTCGGGCGGTCCGTGAGCTCCGCGAGCGCCGCGGTTGGAGCCAGACCGAGCTGGCGGAGGCGGCCTCCATGACGCAGTCCGCGATCGCACGCTTCGAAGCCGGCGGGACCGTGCCGACGCTGCCGGTCCTCGAACGTCTGGCGCGAGCGCTCGACGTCGAGCTGGCAGTTGGATTTCAGGCCAGGCCTGACGCGGCATGACCAACTCGGCGTGCCATTAGCGGGCCATCGCGGCGACTGTCAGCTGTCCTGTGACGGCTGCTGCGAATGCTCAGCATGGTCATCGAGCAGTTGCTGGCGCCAGTCGGCGAAGCGGGCCCGCATGGTGATGAGGTGGTCAGCGTCGGCACCGTAGAAGGCGAACCGTCTGTCCGGGTAGCGCTCCAGCATGGCGAAGAGGTCGGCAAGAATCTGACGGTCGAAGCCGGCATCGGCCTGCTCGGCGAGTTCGCACAGGTGTTGGCGGGTGTAGAGGCCTGACGTGATCGCGGCATCAACGTCGAGGAAGTCGCGCGGTTCGGCTCTGGTGAAGAGGGCAGACATCTTGCCGGCGACGACATCGTCGCGGTGCAGGACCGGGCCGATGTCCATCTGTACAGGTGGCTGTGCACGCCAGTTGGCGGCGAGTTCGACCTTGTAAGGGTGCTCGGGGTCAGCGGGGTCGGTGACTGCGAGCCGCGCGAACGTCTCGAACCGCTGGGTGATCGCGACGGTATAGCCGTGCTGGGTGTACGCGTCTACGACCGCGTCGACTGCGGCGGTGAAGTCGTCCCGACGTTCCCAGGCGGTGAACAGGTCGACGTCTTCGCTCGGGCGGTGCAGGATGCCATGTGCCTGGACGGCGTATCCGCCGGCCAACGCGAATCCGTACTGCGCGGCTACCTGAAGCCCAAGTTCGGCCAGCCGAAGGTGAACGGGTTCCACTTAGCCGGCCATCGTTGCCGGCGGCGCGCTCAGTTCGGGGAATCGAGCCTGCCAGAGTGCACGCAACCGACCTGGGAGCCAAAGCTCGTGCCATACCTGGCGGAGCGTTTGCTCATTGAGCCATCGACCCAGCTCGCCGGCGGTGCCAGCCTGATTCAGGACTGTCTGGTACAGCACCTGAAGGTCGCCGGGATCGTCAAGGTCGTATCGGCCGTCGCCGGACCAGTCGAGTCGCTGGTCCAGGGTGATGACGCCAGTAGTTGGCCCACGAAGCTCGGTGAGGCTTGCAGGGATTACGTAGTGTCGCTGCTCCGCGTACGACGAGCCGGGCGGTGCGACTCTTCCAGTCATGAGGACTTCCTCCCGTCCGTACCTCACAGATGGTACGACCGTCCTCCGCCTCAGGAGAGGTAGCGCGGATGAGGCCATCGTCGGGACCTGGTGCGCGTGCCATTAGCGTGCCATTACGGCAGGCCCGTTGAGGGCGCTCCAGACCGCTCCGGACGGTTCGGACAAGCGCCCCACCCGGGACCGGTCAGGCCGCCTGTCCAGTTCCCAAGCTGACAGTGAGGGTTCGATTCCCTTCACCCGCTCGGACCTGGGGCCCTCTGTTTGCGGAAAGCGCGAACCGAGGGTCCTTCGCCATTCCCCCTGGGCTCGAGCCCCAGACCCCGCGATCGATGGTCGCCCTCCGCGGTGGTCGGTCGCACTTGGCCTCCCGCCACGGCTACCAGCGATCGCAGCGCCCAGTCACCCGCTACGCCGCCGACCCTCGTATCCGACCGTCTCCAAGCTGGCTACGATCCGCGCTGTGCGGCTCCCAGAAGTCATCCCGATCAAGTACATGCCCGACTACCGCACCAGCCGCATTGGCCGACATGCGGGCGGACAGTTCTTCGCAGACGTCACTGGCGCCTACCAAGAAGGTGTCACCCGAGGGCCCGATTGGCGCCACCAGCAGCGGATCTATGCGGTTCTCCATCGCTTCGACGACAGCGGGCATCATCTGGGTTCGGACATCTGGTTCGCCGGCGTCAGGGCCGACAGCCCTGAAGTCATCGAACGTGCCCAGCAGATGGTGTCGGGCTGGCTGTCGAACTTTGAGGCAGTCACCTACTGCGACATCGCCATCCGGCCCTTCCGAGCCGACTTCGACGACGTCGTCTTCGGCCTGATCGACGAGACCATCGACGATCCATACGCGGGCCACGGGGGTCCATGGGCCGAGCTTTACCCTCAACAGCTTGGGTTCCACGAGCCCTGGAACGGCGAGTACGACACCTGACGTGGTTCGGTTCAACGGGCTTCCCTGCGCCCAAAGCGCTTTGCCGAATATGGCGTCACGCCAGCCGAGGTCGCGGCACTCCGGAAGCGCGTCGACACCTGGCGGGAACAGTTGACGGCGGCCCGGGACACCTCGGGCCATTAGTGGGCCATTAGCCCAGGCGAAGGCAGGCCGCTCCAGGCCGCCCGCTGCAGGCGGACCCGGAGGTTTACACGCTTGGTCAGGGCGACCTGTACGGTTCCCAAGTTGACAGTGAGGGTTCGATTCCCTTCACCCGCTCGGACCTGAGGGCCCTCTGTTCGCGGAACGCGCGAACCGGAGGCCCTCGCCATGCCCCTGGGGCCCGAGCCCCATTCCCCGCGATCTGTGGTCACCGTCCGCGGTGGCCGGTCGTACTTCGCCAGCTCGGCCTCAGCGCCGGCTGGCGCCTGTGCTGTTCGCGCGACAGCCTGCCTCGCCCGGCGCGGCTGGCACAGCAGCTTTTTGCGCTTCCAGCCTTCGGCTATGACTGGTGACGTGGAGTTGCCGGATCTACATCGTCTGTACCGACGGGCTCGAACAGGCCGGCATGAAAGATGCGGGCGGCCTCCGCAAGGAAACGCTCTCGGAGTTCGGCAGACGTGAACCGGAACTTCACCTGCTTGTCGTTCTTCTCCCACACGTCGCCGGTGGTCCCACCAGAGGAGATCTGGGAACTAGCGGCAGTCTCAACCTCGAACGACAGACCGCGTAGTGCGCCAAGAACCGACTTGTCGGTTGCCTTGATCGTAACGCTGTAGTGGTACAGCGCGTGAAGAGCCGACACGGCATCCTTCCTGAGCTACCTGGCCTGGGCTGTCCCGGACTGCTGCGCCGAGTTGATCGGTGCCGAGCGACTTCAGGCGGCGACGTCGCGGTGAGGTTTGAAGGTGATGTCGAGTTCCGCGTCGAGGGCGGCGGCGAGTCTGGCCAGCAGTGGCACGGTGGGTGTAGCGCCACCCGATTCCAGGCGTGACAGTTGCGGTTGGGTCATGCCGGCACGCTCGGCGAGCTCGCCCTGTGTGAGGCCGAGGTCGGTGCGCCGGTCGTAGACCATCTGGCCGAGCAGCAGCGCTGCCCGCGCTTCCTCGTAGGCGGAGTTGTGTTGCTCGGCGCCGGTACGCTCCCAGCGAGAGTGACGTGCCGTCATAGCCCCTTCCGCCCTTCCGTTGTGCCTCATTGCCATTTGCGCTCGAAGAAACGGTATACCGTTCTTGGTATATCGACAAGCTATGTCCGGGCCATTAGCGGCCATTAGCCCAGGCGTCGACTGGCCGCTCCAGGCCGCTCGCCGCAAGCACGACCTGGAGGTTCACGCGTTCGGTGAGGTGGACTTGGGTGATTCCCAAGCTGACAGTGAGGGTTCGATTTCCTTCACCCGTTCGGACCTGAGGCCCTCTGTTCGCGGGAAACGCGAACCGGGGCCTCGCCATACCCGCCTGGGGTTCGAACCCCAGGCCCCACGATCTGCGGTCGCTCGCCGTCGTGGCTGAGACGCGCCAAGCTCTTCGCTTGGTGCCGGCTGACGCCTGGGCGTCGGCGAGCCGCAGCCGTTCGGGGTGATGGCTTTGTCGCCTTGGGAGAGCAAGGTCGAGGCTTCCGCGTCGACGAGGCTTGCGTTCGAGTTGAGCTGGGCGGTCCGCGAAGTCGGTGAATGCCCCAGTTCGCACGTCTGGTGGGCGCCATGACTTCGGCTCGTTCGACGGTGCCGCGAAGCGACATCGGTGAGCCGTTCGACGAGGACACCGTAGAAGACCGCTATCTCGAGGTGGCGGCGCGCTTCTCCTGAGCTTTTCCGCTGGTATTCCGGCGTGCGCTTCTACCTGCAATGTCTCGAAAACTCGCGAATGTGGGCGAATGGCTGCGGCCCGGAAGCGGGTGCTTCCGGGCCGCAGGTGGGGGATTGTCAGGTGAACATGAAGGTTGCGGTGTGGGTGGTGCCGTCGATCAGGGTGACGATCAGCTGGCCGCACGTCTTTGCCTGGGTTTTCTGGGTCTTCCAGACGTAGTTGTACTGGTCGGCTGCCGCGTCGTAGGTCAGTGAGCTTGAACCCGCCGTCACCGTCGTCTCGACCGGGTCCTGCGGGGCGGACGTGTTGCACGCCACCGTCTGCAGGGTGGGGGCGCCGCCGGTGAAGATGTTCAGGCCCTGGTTGCCGGAGAGGCCGAACTTCACCGGGATCGCGCTGCCGGCCTTCACGACGTTGAGCTTGTCGACGTTGATCGGCGAGCTGAAGTCGTGCCAGCCGTACACCACCTGGTAGGTGACGCTGACCGGAGCGGCCGTGTTGCCGGCGCGGTCACGGCCACCGGTGCAGGTGGCGGTGAAGTAGCCGACCTTCGGGCCGCCGGTGACGGACAGGGTCGCTGACTTCGCCACGCCGCTGCCCGCGTCGGTCGTCGTGCAGGCGGGGGTGACGGACACGCCCAGCGTGACCTGCTGGCCCTGGGTGACGCCGGTGACCGCCACGGTGGGCGCGGTGACGTCCTCGGCCTCGGTGACGGCCTTGTACGCGTTGACCAGCCCGTGTCCGAAGAAGCCGTTGACGTTCGGGTTCGCGGGGTCGACCTTGCACCGGCCCTGGGTGAAGTCGGTGCCGGAGGTGGGGCAGGCCAGCGGGATCGCCTGCTTGCGCAGCAGCTCCGCGATGTAGTCCGGGGTCGCACCCGGGTGCTTGGACACCAGCAGCGCGGCGACGCCCGCAACGTGCGGCGACGCCATCGAGGTGCCCGAGAGCGTGCGGTAGCTGCTGACCCCGGTCGAGGGGGACGTGGAGTAGATGCTCGAGCCGGGTGCGGTCACGTCCACGGCCCCGAGGCCGAAGCTCGAGAAGGACGACCGCGCCGGCTGCGTGGTCAGGCCCGCGGCCCACGGCCCGACGGCCGTCGCGGGGACGGTCGGCTGGGTCGTGGAGGAGACCGTCACCACGCCGGGCAGCTCGGCCGGCAGGTCGAGGCAGCTCGGGTCGAGCGTGCGGCGCACCGGGTTGGTGTCGTCGGGGCTCGTCGTGTCCACCGTCTTGTTGGCGAGGTCCTGGTTCTCGTTGCCCGCCGCCGCCACGTTGAGGATGCCGTGCGCGGTGGTGTAGTCCACCGCGCGGCGGACCGCCTCGACGACCGGCGCCTGGTCGGACTGGCTCTCGCACCAGTACAGCCACGGGTCGATGTAGTAGCTGTTGTTCGTGACCTGGATGCCGTGCTCGGCGGCCCAGACGAAGCCGCAGATCGCGTACTCCGGGTAGATGAAGCCGTCGGAGTTGACCACCTTGATGGAGGCCAGCTTCACGCCGGGCGCGACGCCGACGATGCCGACGCCGTTCTTCGCCGAGGCGATGGTCCCGGCCACGTGCGTGCCGTGGTAGTCGGCGGTCAGGCTGGTGGGCCGCCACGCACCCGGCGTCGTGTCGGGAGCGCCGGTGCCGACGCAGTTGACGGACTTCGACTGGTCCACCACTGGCGCGAGGTCCTGGTGGTTGGCGTCGATGCCGTCGTCGAGCACACCGACCGTGACGGTGGGGCTGCCGAGGTTGGCCTCGTGCGCCGCACGCGCGCCGATGAGGACCATGTCGCTCTGCCGCGTCGCGTTCTCCATCGCGTCCGGCGCGTAGGCGTCCACGGCCTCGACGGCCTCGGTGTCCTCGGTCATGGCGGGCAGGGCCGCGGTCCGGGTCGCGCCCACGGAGAGGACGGCGTCGCCGGTGGCGGCGCCCTTCACCGCCTGGACGAACGAGGGGTTCGTGGAGCGTGCGATGACCACGCCGATCTGGGCGTACGACACCGTCACCGTGCCGCCGGCCGCGGTGACGGCGGCGGCGACGTCCGCCGTCCGATCCTTGTTCACCGCGTTGACGACGTAGCTGAGGTTAGGGCCGGTGGTTTCGGCCGCCGCGGCCATTGGCGCGATTGTTGCGCCCACCACGACGGTTGTTGCCGCTGTTGCGGCAAACAGGGCATACCTGGGTAACCGGGATTTCAATCCTGGCCTCCTGCGAAACGGGGGGTGACCCCGTGTTGTGATAGGGGTTCGGTGATCGTATTTGTGTCGTCAGACAAAATTCACTCGTCTGTACGGCGGATGGTCATTACCGCTCGGAAACGCCTATTTCCGCGAGCGCGCCCGAGCGCGCCTGAGTGCGACCCAGTGGCATTTCTGTCATTGCAATAAACCTGCGAAAAGCTACTTGTCGAAATGCGACATGGCTTTTCGCACCCAGCACTGAACCGCACGATGCGGCGTCACTGGAGCCCGGACGGGCGCATCGTTGCTGGTCAGTGGCGTCCCAGGGCAGTGACCGGGGTGAACACTCATGAGTGCGAAACCTTGACGACATCGGAGCGAAACCCAATACTGCTGGCGGGTGATATTCCATTCGATAGTGAATAGATATTCACTAGAGAGGAGCTGCTATGCAGACGTCCGGACCCCGGGACGGCTCGGCTCCTGGTGCTCGGCGCCGTTTCCGTGTGCTGGCGGCGGCCGTGGCCACCGCTGGGCTCGCGGTCGCGGCGAGCGTGACCGCGCAGCCGGTCGCCGCGGCGAGCCAAGGTATGGAGCGGGCTCAGAAGCCACGCACGGTCGTCACCACCGACATGGAGCAGGACGACCTCGCGTCGCTGATCCGGTACCTGTACTACACCAACGATGTCGACACCCAGGGCATCGTCTACGCCAGTGGCCGGTACCACTGGGCCGGTGACGGGAAGGGCACGACCTTCTTCCTGCCGGGTCGCGAGTACAAGACCCCGCAGACGTCATGGCGCTGGACCGGCACCAACACGATCCAGGACGACGTCCTCGCCGGGTACGCCAAGGTCTACCCCAACCTGAAGAAGCACGACCCGGACTACCCCACGCCGGGCGAGCTGCTGTCGCGGGTCAAGGTCGGCAACATCGACTTCGAGAACGAGATGGACCACGACACCGACGGGTCGAACCTGATCCGGGATCTCCTGTTCGACAACGACCCGCGGCCGCTGTACCTGCAGGCGTGGGGCGGCACGAGCACGATCGCGCGGGCGCTCAAGTCCATCGAGGAGCAGTACTCCGGCACCCCGCAGTGGAGCAAGGTCAAGGCCGCCGTCTCGACGAAGGCGGTGATCCTGGCCAGCGGTTTCCAGGACGACACCTACGCGCAGTACATCGCGCCGGTGTGGCCGGACCTCCGGGTCGAGAACCTGCAGGCCGGCTACTCCACCTGGGGCTACAACTGCAGCCGCGGCGCGGGCAACACCCGCGGGCTGCCGCAGGACCGGGTGTATTTCAGCGGCGCCTGGATCAAGGCGAACATCCAGGTCGGCCCGCTGGGGTCGCTCTACCGCTCCTGGTTGGACGGGCAGGCGATGCCGGGCGACCAGCTCGACATCTTCGGTGACCCGAAGCTCGCCCCCACCGGCTGGTGCAAGCCGTTGTCGCCGTACGACTTCCTCTCCGAGGGCGACAACGTCGCGTTCAACCCGCTGCTGCACACCGGCCTGCAGGACCCGGCGAACCCGGGTCTGGGCGGCTGGGGCGGCCGGTCGGTGCAGACGACCACCTCGCCCAACCTGTGGACCATGGTCGGCACCGAGAAGGACGGGACCGGCGCGTCGGTCTCGGCCTACACCACGTTGCGCTGGGCCGCTGCCGCGCAGAACGACTTCGCGGCCCGTGTCCAGTGGAGCCTGGACGGCGACCACCGCGCCGGCAACCACGCGCCCGTGCTGAAGATCGCCGGCAACGGCACCGTCAAGGCGGCGCCGGGCTCGGTCGTGAACCTCAACGGCGTGGCCAACGACCCCGATGGGGATCAGGTCGCGACCAGCTGGTGGCAGTACCAGGAGGAGGGCACCTACCCGGGCAAGGTCGCGATCGCCGACCGCGGCGGCCACGACCACGTGACGGTCACGGTCCCGGCCGACGCGGTGCCGGGTCAGACGATCTCCGTCATCCTCCAGGGGACCGACTCCGGTCAGTTCCCGCTCACCCGCTACGACCGGGTGCTCATCCAGGTCATCTGACCCCCGGATCGCCACAGCCAGGCCGGTGCGGACGTCGTGTGCGCCCGCGCCGGCCCGGCAACCATGAACGTTCTTGGAATTCCTATTCATGTCCGCATGTACATGCGTACGTAGGAACAGATGGAGGCTCTCCCTGTGACTCCGACCGTTCAACCCCCGAGCGGCAAGCGCCTGCGCCGTGGCGCCGTGGCGTTCGCCGCCGCCCTGGCCGTCCTGACACCCCTCACGACGCCCGGCGCCGCCTCGGCTGCCACGGAAGCCCCCGCCGGGACCTCCGTGGCGCGAGGCCAGTCGCCGTTCCGGATCATGGTCACCAGCGACGCCGAGATCGACGACGTCGCGTCGTTCCACCGGCTGCTGCTCGAGGCGAACGACCTGAGCGACAGCCTGGAAGCGGTCATCTACTCCAGCTCGACGTTCCACTGGGCCGGCGACCCGGCCGCGAACCCGCCGATCCCGGCGTCGAACTGGGCCGGCAGCGACGTGTTCCAGAACATCATCAACGGCACCGGGCCCCAGGGCGTGGGCGGCGGCTACAAGGCCGTGCTCGACAACCTGCGCAAGCACGACCCGCGGTTCCCGTCGGTCGAGCATCTCAACAGCCTGATCAAGGTCGGCAACATCAGTTACCGCGGTGAGATGCAGAAGGACACCGAGGGCTCCGACGCCATCAAGGCGGCCCTGCTCGACAACGATCCGCGCCCGCTGTACCTGCCGGTCTGGGGCGGGACGAACACCATCGCCGCCGCGCTGCGCTCCATCGAGAACCAGTACAAGGGCACGAAGGACTGGCAGAAGGTCTACAACAAGGTCGTCGCCAAGGCGAACGTCTACATCATCTTGGACCAGGACGAGACGTACAAGGACTACATCGATCCGCACTGGCCCGACCTCAACGTCACGGTCAACCGTGACCAGTTCTGGAGCTTCGCCTACAACACGTACCGCTACCAGGGCGCCAGGGGTCTCCCGCGGGTCCCGAAGCCGCTGGAGGACGCGTACTTCGGCCCGGCGTACGTCGGCGCCATGCGCACCGGCCCGCTGATGGGCACCTACCCCGTCTCGGCGGACGCCTACGTCCTCGCGGGCGACCGGTTCCCGAACACCACGGAGTTCCTCTCCGAGGGCGACTCCCCGAGCTACTTCGGGCTGCTGGACAACGGCCTGCGCAGCTGGGAGGACCCGAGCTTCGGCGGCTGGGGCGGGCGCTTCACCCAGGTCTCGCAGCACCGCTGGACGGACTTCCCGTCCTACCTGGCCAACAAGGACCAGGCGTACAACCAGCGCAACTACGACCTGGAGCCCAGCCGCGTCCGGGACGCCAACCCCTACGGCGAGAGCTTCGACGTCGCCTACGCGCAGACCCGGTTCATCCCCGCCCTGCAGGAGGAGCTGGCGGCACGCTCCGAGTGGCAGACCAAGTCGTACGCCGACGCCAACCACGCGCCGGTCGTGCGGCTGCGCGGCAACACCAGCGTCACCGCCAAGCCCGGCGCGCGCGTCAACCTCGACGCGGCCGTCTCCGACCCGGACGGTGACAAGGTCACGACCACGTGGTGGCAGTACCGCGAGGCCGGCACGTATTCGGGCGCCGTGGCCATCGCCGGCCCGTCCGACCTGCGCACGTCCTTCACCGTCCCGGCCGACGCCCAGCCGGGGCAGACCATCCACCTGATCCTGGAGGTCAAGGACCAGGCCGGCAAGCCCATGACCCGCTACGCGCGGGTGGTCGTGACGGTTCACTGACGGGACCGCACGAGCACGTCATGTCGCGCGGCCCGCAGGGCCGCGCGACATGACCGGTTGCGGGCTCAGTCGCGCAGGAGCTCGGCGGCCGTGGTCTGGTCCGTGATGAGCACGTTCAGCCAGCCGCCGAGCAGCGCCGCGCGGATGGAGCGCCACTTGCGCTCCCCGCCGGCCACCCCGATGCGGCGGGGCACCTTCTTCAGGGTCTCGGCGCTGATGCCCAGCACCCGATCGTCCAGCTCCGACGCGATGTGCTGACCGCGTTCGTCGAAGAAGCGCATGCACACGTCGCCGATCGCGCCGAGCTCGCGCAGCCGCTGCTCCTCCTGCTCCGCGATCGCATTGCCGCTCTGCCGCAGCAGGGTGGAGGGCTCGAGGCTGCCCACGCCGACGAGCGCGACGGTGAGGTCCTGCCAGGCGTCCAGCACGGCCGCGATGCTCGGCTCGCGCACCAGCGCCTGGCGCATCTCGGACGTCGCCACGAGCCCGGGCGCGACCAGATAGACCGCCTCGGCCCGGGTGTGGCGGGCGAGCCCTCCGGTGAGCCGCGTCGCCTGGCCCTGCGCGGCGCTCGTGCCCACGCCGCCGAGGATCTGCACCACCCGCTCGGTCGCGAGGCCCGCGGCCGAGTGCATGGCGTCGACGGTGGCCAGCAGCGTCGCGCTCCACGAGGAGATGCCGACCCGGTCGTTGCGGCTGAGGGTGGTCTCCAGGTAGACGGCGGCCGCGGCGGCGATCGACCGGGTCACCGCGATCTCGTCGGTCTGCCCGGCGCTGTCGGCGACCACGACCTCGCTCAATCCGTACCGCTGCTCGACGGCGTCCTCCAGGTCCGCGTGTACGCCGCGCGGAGTGATCACCACGGTCCGGACGATGCCGGCCGCCACCGCCTGCTTGAGCAGCCGGGACACGCGAGGCTGAGAGATGTGCAACAGCTCCGCGATCTGCGGCTGACGCACGCCGCGCTCGTGGTACATCCGGGCGACCTTGGTCAGCAGCCGGATGTGTTCGGCAGCGATCCCATAGGGCTCCGCGCCGTCGTTCGCGTCGAGCCTCGGGCTCACTGGTGCCTCCTCAACGTCCTCAGCGAGAGCGTAACCAGACCGGCCAGGCCGGGGTAGCGGGAGTCCGACGCCGCCGCCCGCCAGGGCGAATCAACCCGTTGACAAACCCGACATGGGAAGTTCACAGTACATGCATGTCCAATCACAACTGAATGGATATTCAACATGAGGGTGACTCTTCTGCTGCGGTGCGCGATCGTGGGCCTGCTTGCACTGCCGGTGCTTTCGGCGTGCGGCCGCGTGCCGGGCGTGTACGTCTACGAAGCTCAGCAAGCCGGCGGCCGGCCGGGCGGTGCGGCGGCGTTCGATGCCAAGACCTACGTCGACGGCATCTGGACGTCGAAGATCGTGCCGGCCGTGCACGACAACGCCGTCGACATCTCCACCGTCGCGGCGGCTGTCGCCAAGGACGTCGACGCCGCCGGCAAGCAGTACGGTCACCAGGCCGGCACCGGCAGCCCGTACGCCTTCCTGGTCAAGGGCACCGGCAAGGTGGTCAAGGTCGACACGTCCGCGCCGACCGGGCCGGTGACCGTCGAGATCGCCCAGGACGGCGGCCAGCCGATCACGCTGTACGTGGCCACCGGGCCCGTCATCGCCGGCACGGCGATCCGCGACGGCGTCGGCTTCATCTCCTTCGGCGACTTCACCAACCAGATCGACTACGCCAACGTGGCCAACGAGATCAACAGCCGCGTCAAGAGCGACGTGATCGCCAAGGTCGACCGCGCCGGTCTCACCGACAAGACGATCAGCTTCTACGGGGCGTTCTCGGCCCTGGCCCCGAACCAGATCATGGTGGTCCCGACCGAACTGCAGGTCACGCCGTGACGGGCTCCGACGAGATCCTCGTCGCCCGGGGCGTGGGCAAGGAATACGGCGGCGTGCGGGCGCTCAAGGACGTGACCTTCACGGCGTACCGCGGAAAGGTCAACGTGCTGGTCGGCGAGAACGGTGCCGGCAAGTCGACGCTGATGAAGATCCTGTCCGGCACGGAGCAGCCCACCCGCGGCGAGATCCTGCTGGACGGCGAGCCGGTGCAGCTCGGCAGCCCGCGCGAGGCGATGGCGCGCGGCATCGAGATCATCCACCAGGAGCTCAGTCTCTTCCCGAACATGTCCATCGCCCGGAACATGTTCGCCGGCCGCGAGCTGCGCCGCGGTGGCCGCTTCGTCGACGACGCCGCCCAGCGGCGCCGGACGGCGGAGGTCCTGCGCCGCCTGGGTCAGGACCTGGATCCCGACACGCTCGTCGGTGACCTGCCCATCGGTCAGCAGCAGCTGATCGAGATCGGCCGGTGCCTGCTGTCCGACGTCCGGGTCCTGATCATGGACGAGCCGACCTCGGCCCTGTCCAACCACGAGGTCGACGTCCTGTTCGACGTGATGGCCGACCTGCGCGAGCGCAACGTGACGATCATCTACATCTCGCACAAGCTCGACGAGTTCCGCCGCATCGGCGACTGGGTGACGGTCCTGCGCGACGGCAGCCTCGTCGCGCACGAGTCCATGAGCAACACCGACACCGGGTGGATCGTGCGGCAGATGGTCGGGCGGGACCCCGACTCGCTGTACGAGCACAGCGACGCGCCGGTCGGCGACGTGCTGCTCGACGTCCGCCACCTCACGGTGCCCGGGACGGTGCGCCCGCTCGTCGACGACGTGTCCTTCACGCTGCGCGCCGGTGAGGTCGTCGGCATCTACGGGCTGATGGGCGCCGGCCGCACCGAGCTCGTCGAGGCGCTGATGGGCGCGCGCCGCGCCACCGCCGGCGAGGTGCGCGTGCGCGGCAAGCTCGCCGCCGAGGCCACCGTGCAGGCGCGCCTGGCCGCCGGGCTGGCGCTGGTGCCGGAGGACCGGCAGCGCGACGGCCTGGTGCAGACCATGTCCGTGCGCGACAACATCCTGCTCGCCACGGTCGACCGGGTCAGCCGCGCCGGGTTGCTCTCCACGTCGGCCGAGCAGCGCATCGCGGCCGGTCAGGTCAGCGACCTGCGGATCAAGATCCCGGGGCTGTCCGCCGCGGTCACCGCGCTCAGCGGCGGTAACCAGCAGAAGGTCGTGCTCGCCCGGGCGCTGCTCACCGAGCCGGTCGTGCTGCTGCTCGACGAGCCGACCCGGGGCATCGACGTGGGCGCGAAGGCGCAGATCGCCGCCCTGATGTCCCGGCTGGCCGCCGAAGGCATGGGCGTGCTGTTCATCTCCTCGGAACTCGCCGAGGTGATCGCCATGGCGAACCGGGTGCTGGTGATGGCCCGAGGGCGGATCACGGCCGAGTTCACCGCCGCGAACGTCACCGAGGAGGCCCTGGTCGGCGCCTCCGCATCCGACAGGGTCCTGGAGGTACAACCATGATCGACACGGACGTCGCCAAGTCCGATCCCGTCTCCGCCAGACAAGCGCCCGCCCCGGGCTCGCGGTTCGCCTCGGCGGCGCTGCTCCTGCTGCGCGGCCGGACGCTGATCGTGCTGGTGGCGCTGGTGATCGTCTTCAGCGCCATCTCGTCGGAGTACCTGACGCAGAGCAACCTGATCCTGATGACCAAGCACGTGGCGATCAACGCCATCCTGGCCATCGGCGTCACCTTCGTGATCCTGACCGGTGGCATCGACCTGTCCGTCGGCTCGATCGCCGGGCTCGCGAGCATGATCGCGGGCGGGTTGCTGTTCAAGGGACTGCACGTGCCGGGCGGCACGCTGTTCTTCTCCGTCGCGGTGGTCATCGTCATCGGCATCGCCGTCGGCGCGTTGGTCGGCGGCCTCAACGCGGTGCTGGTCACCCGGTTCAAGGTGGCACCGTTCATCGCCACGCTCGGCATGCTCTACGTCGCCCGGGGCGTCGCGCAGCTGCTGAGCAACGGCGGCACCTACCCGGACCTGGCCGGCACGCCCGGTCGTGGCAACGAGGGCTTCCACTTCATCGGCGTGGACAGCCTGCTCGGCATCCCGGTCGCGGTGTGGATCATGGTGGCCGTCGCGGTGGCGGCGATCGTCGTGACCACCCGCACCCCGTTCGGCCGGCGGGTCTTCGCCGTCGGTGGCAACGAGCGCGCCGCGGTGCTGTCCGGCATCCGGGTCAAGCGCGTCAAGATCGCCGTCTACGTGATCTCCGGTGCCTGTGCCGCGCTGGCCGGCCTGCTGCTCACGTCCGAGCTCGGGGCCGCATACCCCGACACCGCCACCACCTACGAGCTCAACGCGATCGCCGCGGCCGTCCTGGGCGGCACCGCCCTCAGCGGCGGGCGCGGCACGATCATCGGCACCGTCATGGGCGCCTTCGTCATCGGCTTCCTCAGCGACGGTCTGGTCCTGGTCGGCGTCTCCACCTTCTGGCAGTCGGTGGTCAAGGGCGCCGTGATCATCCTCGCGATCGTCGCCGAGCAGGCGCAGCAGGGGCTGCAAACCCGGCTGGCCAAACGCACCGCCTGATCGACACCCGTCACACCAACCCATCAGTCACGTCAACCCGCCTCCCCACCGAAAGGTTCCCCCGATGAAGACACCCTCGGCCCTGCGCCGCTTCGCGCTGCCCGTCGGCGTTGCCGCCCTGCTCACCCTCGCCGCGTGCGGCGGCGGGTCGTCCGACACCTCCTCGTCGGCGAGCGGCGCTCCCGCCGCCGCCGGCGGCAGCAAGCTGATCGTCATCATCACGCCCTCGCCGGACAACGTCTTCTTCAAGGCCGAGCAGGACGCCGCGGCCGCCCAGGCGAAGAAGCTCGGTTACGAGACGCTCGTGCTCAGCCACGACGACGACCCGACCAAGCAGAGCCAGGAGATCGACACCGCGATCTCGCGCAAGGCGGCCGCGATCATCCTCGACAACGCCGGTGCCGACTCGTCGGTGAGCGCCATCCAGCGGGCCAAGGACGCGAAGATCCCGACCTTCCTCATCGACCGTGAGATCAACAAGACCGGCGTCGCGGTCGCCCAGATCGTGGCCAACAACTCCCAGGGCGCCGGGCTCGGCGGCCAGGAGTTCGCCAAGGTGATGGGCAACAAGGGCAACTACGCGGAGCTGACCGGCAAGGCCACCGACACCAACGCCGGCGTGCGCTCCCAGGGCTACCACGGCGTGCTGGACCAGTACCCGGACATGAAGATGGTCGCGCAGCAGAGCGCGAACTGGGACCAGGCCGAGGCGCTGACCAAGACCCAGACGATCCTGCAGGCCCACCCGGACATCAAGGGCATCATCGCCGGCAACGACACGATGGCGCTCGGCGCGTACGCCGCCATCCAGGCCGCCAACCGCAAGGACATCGTCGTCGTCGGCTTCGACGGCAGCCCCGACGTCGTCGCCTCGATCCTCAAGGACGGCATCAAGGCCACCGTGCTCCAGCCGGCCAGCAAGATCTCCCAGATGGCCGTCGACCAGGCCGACTACTACATCAAGAACGGCAAGGCGAGCCAGCCCGAGAAGCAGTCGGTGGACTGCGTGCTGGTCAACGCCGACAACGCCAAGCAGGTCAACGCCTTCGCCGTCGCAGGCTCCTGACGTGCTGCACCGGGCGGGCCCAGGGACCCGGGCCCGCCCGGCTCGAACGGTCACCACAGCAGAAACGAGAGGACTCCCATGCTGGTCGCCGACTCTTCGGCCGCCGACGCCTGGCGCCGATTCCGGAAGGAACTCGCCGACGCCGAGCCCGAACATCGCCGTGAGATGCTGCGGCGCCGGGCCAACCAGTCCCGCACCACCGACCTGGCGATGATCAGCCGTGCCGGGCTGGGGCACGTGGGCGGCGACATGTCCGTCCTCGACATTCTCACCACCCTGTTCTTCGCCGTCCTGCGCGTCGATCCGGAGCGACCGGACTGGGCCGACCGCGACCGGCTCGTGCTCAGCAAGGGCCACACCGCGGGTGCGCTCTACGCCACCCTCGCGGCGGCGGGGTTCTTCGGCGCCCATGAGCTCGAGACCTTCGCCGCCCCCCACTCGGCGCTCAACGGTCACCCGAACCGGGTGAAGGTGCCGGGCGTGGAGACCAACACCGGCCCGCTCGGGCACGGCCTGCCGGTGGCGGTCGGCATGGCGGTGGCGGCGCGGCTCGACCGCTCGGCCCGGCAGGTGTTTGTCGTGCTCGGCGACGGGGAGCTGCAGGAAGGCAGCAACTGGGAGGCCGCGATGACGGCCGGGCACCGGCGGCTGACGAACCTCACCGCCGTGGTCGACCGCAACCGCCTCCAGCAGGGCGCGCGCACCGAGGACACCAGCGCGCTGGACCCGCTGGACGACAAGTGGCGCAGCTTCGGCTGGGACGTCGTGACCGTCGACGGCCACGACCACCTGGCGCTGCTGGAGGCGTTCACCGCCACCCGCGGCGACCGGCCCACCTGTGTCATCGCCAATACGATCAAGGGAAGAGGCGTCTCGTTCATGGAAGACCGCGTCGAATGGCACCACAAGGTGCCCACGGCGGAGCAGATCAGCGCGGCCGCGGCGGAGCTGGCCCGATGAGCGCGGTCGTCGAGACGGACGCGCAGACCTACGACTGCCGCGTCGCCTTCGCCGAGGAGCTGCTCGAATTGGCCCGCGCCGACGAGCGCATCGTGGCCGTCTGCAACGACTCGGTCGGCTCCAGCAACCTCGGCGGCTTCGCCAAGGAGTTCCCGGACCGGCTCATCAACGTCGGCATCGCCGAGCAGGACATGGTCGGCGTCGGCGCCGGGCTCGCGCTCAGCGGCTACATCCCGTTCGTGTGCGCGGCCGCGCCGTTCCTCACCGGCCGCGCGCTGGAGCAGATCAAGGCCGACGTCGCCTACAGCGAGTCGCCGGTCGTGCTGTGCGGGATGAGCCCCGGCATGGCGTACGGCGAGCTCGGCCCCACCCACCACTCGATCGAGGACCTGGCGTGGCTGCGGGCCATCGCCGGCCTCGGGATCGTGGTCCCCGCGGACCCGGCCGAGACCCGGGCCGCCGTGCGGTGGGCCGCCGGCGCCCGCACCCCCGTCTTCCTGCGGATCGGCCGGTTCAAGGTGCCGGCCGTGACCGGCGACCACCCGTTCACCTACGGCCAGTCGACCTGCCTGCGCGACGGTGACGACGTCACGGTGGTGGCGACCGGCACGATGGTCTCCCGGGCGCTGCAGGCGGCGGAGCAGGCCGCGGCGGAAGGCGTCTCCGTGCGTGTGCTCAACATGTCCACCATCGCTCCGCTGGACGAGATGGCGATCCGCCGCGCGGCCCGCGAGACGCGCGCGATCGTGACCGCCGAGGAAGCCACCGTCACCGGCGGGCTCGGCGCGGCCGTGGCCGCGATCGTCGTGGCGGACCGCCGGCCCGTGCCGATGCGGATGCTCGGCGTCCCCCGCCAGTTCGCGCCGACCGGCGACACGGCCATGCTGCTCGAGCACTTCGGCCTCACCGCCGCGGAGATCCGGGCCGCCGCCGTCACCCTCGCCCGCTCCGATGCCTGAGGACCTGATCCTCGCGATCGACCAGGGCACCAGCTCGACCAAGTGCCTGCTGGTCGACAGGAGCGGGGCGGTCGTCCGCGCCGGCTCCGCTCCCGTCGGCATCCGCTACCCCCGGCCCGGGTGGGTGGAGCAGGATGCCGACGACATCCTCGACAGCGTGTCGCGGGCCGCCGCCGAGTGTCTCGACGGCGTCGCCCTCGACACGGTCGTCGCGGTCGGGCTGAGCACGCAGCGCGAGTCGGCCGTCGTCTGGGACCGGCACACCGGCCGGCCGGCCGGGCCGGTTCTCGGCTGGCAGGACCAGCGCGCCCAGGCGTTCTGCGACGAGCTGCGGGCCGGCGGGCACGACGGGCCGGTCCGGGCGGTCAGCGGGCTGCCGCTGGACCCCATGTTCAGCGCGGCCAAGCTGCGGTGGCTGCTCGAGCGGGCACCGGACGCCGCCGTCGGCACGATCGACGCCTGGCTGCTGTACGCCCTGACCGGCGAGCACCGCATCGAGGTCGGCAACGCGTCGCGCACGCAACTGCTCGACGTGCACTCGGCGAGCTGGAGCAGCGACCTCCTGGACCTGTTCGGCATCCCCGCGAGCGCCCTGCCCGAGATCGTGGCCTCGGCCGGCGACCTCGGCACGATCGGCAAGCACGGCGGGATCCTCGCCGGTCTGCCGATCACCGCCGTGCTCGGCGACTCCCACGCCGCCCTCTACGCCCACGGTCCCCGGGCGGCGGACGGCGTCAAGGTCACCTACGGCACCGGATCGTCGGTCATGCGGCTGCTGCCCGACACGGCACCGGACCCCGGCGAGGACGTCTGCGTGACCGTCGCCTGGGGCGATCCCGGCGCCCGGCTCGCCGCCGAGGGCAACATCCGCTCCAGCGGCGCGACGATCACGTGGCTGGCCGACCTGCTCGACACCACGCCCGAGCGGGTCGCCGCGCTGGCCGCGACCGCCTCCAGCGACGGCGTCCAGCTGGTGCCGGCGTTCGGCGGCCTCGCCGCGCCGTGGTGGGACGACACCGCCACCGGCACGATCACCGGCCTCACCTTCGGCGCCGGGGCGGCGCAGCTGGCCCGGGCCGCGATCGAGTCGATCGCGCACCAGGTGACCGACGTCGTCGACGCCATCGGCAGCGCCGGATGCCTGCTCGCCGACGGCGGTGCCAGCGGCAACGACCAGCTCATGCAGATCCAGGCCGACCTCGCCGGCGTGCCGGTGCGCAGGGCCCGGACCGCGAACCTCTCCGCGCTCGGCGCCGTCCACCTCGCGGGCCGCGCCGCCGGACTCTGGCCGGCCGGCGCCCCGTCGACCGGTGTCGCCTACGACGACTTCGCTCCGCGCGACGGCACCGCCGCCGCCGAGCTCCGCTCCGGATGGCGCCAGGCCGTCGCGCGAGCATCCACCCCGTCCGCACACCACCTCGGGAGCTGATCCGCCATGACCGAGTACCCGCGCTTCGGCGCCGGCCTCTGGCACTTCGCCACCTATGTCGACCGGTACGCCACCGACGGCTACGGCCCGGCCCGGACCACGCTGGAAGCCATCGAGCTGGCCGGGCAGGTCGGCGACCTGTCCGTCGTCGACCTCAACTACCCGTTCACCCCCGGCGTCGGTATCGGCGAGGTGAAGGACGCCCTCGCCGCCCAGGGGCTCGCCGCCATCGGGATCACCCCCGAGATCTACCTGCGCAAGTTCAGCCGGGGCTCGTTCACCAACCCCGACCCGGCCACCCGCGCCGCGGCGCTGGACCTCATGCACGAGGCCGCCGGCGTGGTCCGGGAGCTCGGCGCCGACTACGTCAAGATCTGGCCCGGTCAGGACGGCTGGGACTACCCGTTCCAGGTCGACCACCGCACCCTGTGGAAGCTCGCCGTCGACGGCATGCGCGAGCTGGCCGGCGCCCACCCCGACCTCAAGTTCGCCATCGAATACAAGCCGCGTGAGCCGCGCGTCAAGATGACGTGGGACTCCGCCGCGCGCACCCTGCTCGGCATCGAGCAGATCGGCCTGGACAACGTCGGCGTCCTGCTGGACTTCGGCCACAGCCTCTACGGCGGCGAGTCGCCGGCCGACGCCGCCCAGCTCATCATCGACCACGGCCGTCTCTTCGGCATGGACGTCAACGACAACCTGCGCGGCTGGGACGACGACCTGGTCGTCGGCACCGTCCACCTCACCGAGATCTTCGAGTTCTTCCACACGCTGCGCAAGAACAACTGGGACGGCGTCTGGCAGCTCGACCAGTTCCCCTTCCGCGAGGACAGCGTCGACGCGGCCAAGACCGCCATCGGCACGCTCAAGCGCATCCACCGGGCGCTCGACCGGCTCGACGTCAGCGCGCTCGCCGAGGCCCAGGAGCGCCAGGACGCCATGGCCGCCCAGCGCATCGTCCAGGACGCCCTCTTCGGCGCCGTCGACTGAGGCCGTCGCACTTCAGCCGGAACAGGGGCGGCGCCGCTGCGGCGGAGCCGCCCCTTCGTCCTGCCGGGTCGACGGGGATCGATCGTATGGTGGGGGCGTGACGGGTCTGGGTGGGGTGCGGCTAGGGGTCGACTTCGGGACGTCGAACACGGTGGCGGTGGTGGCCGGCGGGGACGGGCGGGTGCGGCCGTTGCTGTTCGGGGCGTCGCCGGTGCTGCCGTCGGCCGTGTTCGTGGGGCCGGACGGGGTGCTGACCGGCAGCGATGCCGAGCGGGCCGGGCTCGGGGCGCCGGCGGGGCTGGAGCTCAACCCGAAGCGGCGGATCGATGACGGGACCGTGTGGCTGGGCGAGGAGGAGCACGCGGTCGCGGACCTGATCGCGGCGGTGCTGGGGCGGGTCGGGGACGAGGCGGCACGGGTCGGTGGCGGGACCCTGGCAGAGGTGGTGCTGACGCACCCGGCCGGGTGGGCGGCGCGGCGGCTGGGGGTGCTGGCGTCGGCGGCCGAGCGGGCGGGGCTGGGGCCGGTGAGGTTGTTGCCGGAGCCGGTCGCCGCGGCCGCCTATTACGTGGACGTCCTTGGGGAGGAGCTCGCGCCGGGGCGTTGTCTGCTGGTGTACGACCTGGGCGCCGGGACGTTCGACGTCGCTGTGGTGCGGCGGACCGACGACGGGTTCGCGGTCGTGAGTGCCGATGGGCTGGGCGACGTCGGGGGCCTCGACATCGATGCGGCGGTGGTGGAGCACGCGCGGCGGGCCGGCGGGGGTGGCGCGGCCTGGGGGCGGCTGGACTGGCCACAGACGGCGGACGACCTGCGGGCGCGGCACCTGTTGTGGCAGGACGCGCGGGCGGCGAAGGAGCAGTTGACGCGGCGGCCCGGTGCCGAGGTGCGGGTGCCGCTCGTCGAGGCGGCGGCGCATCTGAGCCGGGAGGAGTTCGAGGCGCTGGCCCGGCCGCTGCTGGAGCGGACCGTCGCCTGGACCGTGCGGGTGCTGCGGGAGGCCCGGGTGCCGCGGGAGCAGGTCGCGGGGTTGTTCCTGGTCGGCGGCTCGTCGCGGATTCCGCTGGTGGCGACGCTGCTGCACCGGACGTTGCGGATCGCGCCCACCGCGCTCGACCATCCGGAGCTGGTGGTCGCCGAGGGGAGCCTGCACGCGCCGGCCACGCTGCTGACCCATGCGGCCCCGACCGGCGCGGCGGCGACCGAGCGACCTGCGGCTGTCGCGGTGACGGCTGCCGGGGCTGCGGCCGAGGACGCCGGGCCGCAGCGGCCCGCTGACGTGACGGCCGAGCCCGGTACCGGTACCGGCGGAGTGCCCATCGCGGCGGGCGAGCTGGCGCACGCCGTACAACCTGGGAAAACGCCAAAGGCAGCAGCTGGACCCGCGGTGTTGGCGGCGCTGGCCGTGCTGCTGGTCGTCGTCGCGGTGCTGGTGGCGGTGCTGCCCGACAAGGACCAGACGCCGGAGGACCGCACTTCCGAGCGCCTCGTCGGTGAGCTGAAGCTCGGCGCGAGCCCGCAGGACATGGCGTTCAGCCTCGACGACAAGAAGCTGGCGGTCGCGGTGGGGGAGACCGCGGAGCTGTGGGACGTCGCGGGGCGGCAACGGATCGGGCAGCCGTTCACGGGGCACGGCGGGGGCACGTACGGCGGCCGGGTCAACGCGGTCGCGTTCAGCCCCGACGGGGACACGTTCGCGACGGCGAGCCAGGACGGCACGGTGCGGCTGTGGAGCATGCGCACCAACGCGCAGGTCGGGCAGCCGCTGGTCAACCGCCCGGACATCAACCCGAACGACGACTGGCGCTACTCGGTCGAGTTCGACAAGGCAGGCACGAGGCTGGTGGCGGCCGGGTTGCGGGGCACGGCGGTGTGGGACGTCGCGAGCCGGGCACGCGTCACCCTGGTCGACGGCGGGCCCTGGGACGCCACGTTCAACGCGACCGGCGACCGGATCGCCACCGGGGACCAGCGCAGCCTCGCCACCGTGTGGCAGGTGCCGGGCGGGGGCCAGATCGGCAAGGCGTTCGCGGGGCACCGCAAGGCGCCGGACGTCTCGGACAACGTCTTCGCCGTCACCTTCAACCGCGACGGCACGCTGCTGGCCACCGCCGGCGGCGACGGCACGGTCCGGCTGTGGGACGTCGCCTCCCAGACGCAGTCCGGCGAGCCCATCGCGGTGCGCGAGGCGGAGGACGTCGCGTTCACCGCCGACGGCCAGTACCTCGCCACCGCCGGTGCCGAAGGGGCGCGGCTCTGGCGCGTGTCCGACCACCAGCCGGTCCTCGGGCCACTCGACTCCAGCGACCACTACGGCGCGGAGAAGCTGGCGTTCAGCCACGACGGCCGGGTGCTCGCGGTCGCGCAGTCGGGCGGGTTCCACGTCTTTCTCTGGGACGTCGCAGCCGTCTGACGGCAGGAGGACGTCTCAGCCGTCTGACAGCAGGGGCGTCTGAGCCGACTGACGGCAGGGGGACGTCTTAGTCGTCTGACGGCAGGAGCGCATCGACTGCGCGGGACAGGTTGGCGCGGACGGTCTCGGCGTCGTCGAGGTAGCCGCCGACCATCGCGCCGTCGCGGACCATGAGCAGCAGCGCGGCGGTCCCCGCCGGGTCGGGGTGCCCGGCGCTGGTCAGCAGGTCGGTCGCCGTGTCGCGGAACCAGCGCCGGTGGCCGGCGACGAGCTTCGCGATGGGCTCCTCGGGGTCGGGGTACTCCGCGGCGGCGTTGATGAACGCGCATCCACGGAAGCCGGGCGCGCAGATGGCCGTGCCGAGGCTGCCCATCATGGCCGAGACGGCGGCTCGCGGGTCGCGCGCCGCGGCGATCCTCGCGCCGACGTGGGCGCGGATCTCGGCGTCGTGGGCGCTGAGATACGCCTGGATCAGGTCCTCTTTGGACGGGAAGTGCCGGTAGAACGTCACGCGGGTGACGCCGGCCTCGGCGATGATGCGATCGACGCCGACCGCGTGGATGCCCTCGGCGTAGAAGACGCGGGTGGCCGCGCCGGCGCTGCCGTCGCTGTCGCACATCGTGCCGATCTCCGCCACCGACCTGATCCTCGACCGGGTGCACTTCGGCGAGGACTTCGCCCAGGACGCGCCGCGGGCCGAGCAGCAGGTGCTGGCCGCGACCCAGAAGCCGGTCGCCGCGGCGACGCTGGGCGCGACGGTCACCGGGACGCCCGCGTGGAAGCAGTTCCCCACCTGGTACCAGATCGCGACCGCCGACCGGATGATCCCGGTCGCTGCCGAGCGGGCGATGGCCGCCCGCGCCGCCGGCCGCGCCCGCACCGTCGAGCTCGGCACCGGGCACGCCGCGATGGTGTCGCGCCCGGTGCACACCGCCCAGCTCATCGAGCGCGCCGCGACCGGCCGCTGACACAGCGCCAACACAGAAAGGAGGGCGAACGACCGTGCTGCTCGACGCCGAATCCCAGGACCTGCTGTTCCGCCAGGCGCGCACCGCGCATACGTTCACCGCGGAGCCCGTCACCGACGAGCAGGTGACCGCCCTGCACGACCTCGTGAAGTGGGCGCCGACCGCGTTCAACCAGCAGCCCCTGCGGGCGGTCCTGCTGCGCTCGCCCGGGTCCCGCGCCCGCCTGGTCCCGCTGATGGACGGGGACAACCGGGCCAAGACCGCGTCCGCGCCGCTGACCGCGATCCTGGCCGCCGACACCGAGTTCCACGAGCTGCTGCCGGTCCTGCTGCCGCACTACCCGCAGGCGAAGGACGAGTACTTCGCCGACCCGACGGTCCGCGAGCGTCGGGCCGGCTCAACGCCACGCTCCAGGTCGCGTACCTCATCCTCGGCATGCGGGCCGTCGGCCTGTCCGCGGGCCCGATGACCGGCTTCGACGCGGCCAAGGTCGACGCCGAGTCCTTCCCCGGCGGCACGCACCGCTCGCTGGTCGTCGTCAACATCGGCAAGCCGGGCCCGGACGCCTGGCGCGGCCGCCTGCGACTGGCGGACCGACACGTTCGTGCGGTCCGCGGGGCCGGACCGGGCGTCGTTCGACGAGAGCGTCGCGCTGGCGAGGGAGCGGCGCGGACGGGCGAGGCGGTGCCGCCGACCGAAAGCCTCGCGGCGTTCCTCGACGGGCTGTACACCGGCGCGGGCAATGCCTGTGTGGATGGCACCGTCAAGCGCTACCTGCTCGACGGGGTCCTGCCCCGGCACGACAGCGAGTGCTAGAGCAGCTTGGCGCGGACCGTGGTGGCGTCGGGGTGGTCGAGGTCCTCGAAGATCTCCAGTGACCGGCGCCAGGTGTCGCGGGCGGCGTCCGGGTCGCCCGCGGCGAGGCGGGTGTCGCCGAGGTGGTGCAGGGAGTCGGCCTCGAAGTCCCGGTCGCCGGTGAGCCGGAACAGGGCGACCGCGCGCTCGAAGCAGGCCGCCGCCTCGGCCAGCTCGCCCAGGTGGTGGTGGGCGTAGCCGATGGTGTCCCAGGTCTCCGCCTCGCCCTGGCGGTTGTCGAGCTCCTGGTGCAGCGCGAGCGCCTGCCGGCAGGCGGTCACCGCCTCGCGGTGGTCGCCGAGCTGGGCGTGCAGCCAGCCCATCGCGTTGAGGGCGTTGGCCTCGCCGTTGCGGCCGCCGGCGGCGCGGAACAGGTCGCGGGCCTGCGACACGTGCCGGAGGCCCTCGACGGTGTGGCCGCGGCGGGCGGCGATCTCGCCCAGGTTCATGTGCCCCTGCGCCTGCAGGACGTGGTCGCCGACCTCCTCGTACAGCTCGAGGGCGCGAGCCGCGTGCGACGACGCGTCGTCGATCCGGTTGACCTTCAGGCAGGCGTGGGCGAGGAGCCGGTGCAGGTGGGCGGCCCCGCGGCGGTCGCCGAGGCGCTCGGCGGCGGCGAGGCCGGCCTCCGACGTGTGCAGCCAGTCGCGCCACAGCCCCTGCCGGTCCAGGAACGTGGCCAGGCACCACGCCAGCTGCCAGGCGTGCGCGTCGAACCCGAGCCGCTCGGCCTGGTCGACGGCGGCGAGCAGCACCGGCCGCTCCGCGGTGAACCACGCGAGGGCCTGCTGGGCGTCGGCCGGTTGCGGCGGCGGGTCGAGGTCGAGCGTCTCCCGGTGCGGGCTGAGCAGCCGGGTCCCCGCGTACGCGGTGTGCAGGTAGTGGTCGAGCATCCGCTGCTGCGCGGCGCGCCGGTCCGCGGGGGAGTCGACCGCGACCGCCTGTTCGCCGGCGTAGGCACGGAGGAGGTCGTGGCAGGTGTACCGGCCGGGAGCGGGCTCGGTCAGCAGGTGCGCCCGGGTCAGCTCGCCGAGCAGCTCCTCCACGGCCGGCCCGGTCGAGGCCGGCAGGCAGTCGGCGGTGAAGTCGGGGCCCGGGTGGAGGCCGATCAGCCGGAACAGGCGCGCCGCCGCCGGGCTCAGCGCCGCGTAGGACCAGGACAGGACGGCCCGGGCGTCGGTGCCGCGCTCGGCGCCGGTGAACGCGTCGAGCTGCCGCCCGGCGTTGCGCAGCGAGACGGCGACCTCCTCCAGCGGGGCGTGCGCCGCCCGGGCCGCGACGATCGCCAGCGCGAGCGGCAGCCCCGCGCACGCCGCCACGACCTCCTCGACCGCGGCGGGCTCGGCCGCGACCCGGGCCGCGCCGAGCCGGGCGGCCAGCAGCCGGCGCGCGTCGGCGGTGGTCAGCAGGTCCAGCGGCAGCGGCTCGGCACCCTCCGCGGTGTGCAGCCCGGACAGCTCGTTGCGGCTCGTCACCAGCACGAGGCTGCCGCCGGCGCCCGGCAGCAGCGGCCGGACCTGGTCGGAGTCGCGGGCGTTGTCGAGCACGACCAGCATCCGCCGGCCGGCGAGCCGGCTGCGGAAGAGCGCGACCTGCGCGTCGAACCCGGCCGGCACCCGCTGCGGCGGGACGTCCAGCGCGTCGAGGAACCCGCGGACCGCCTCCGCCGGGTCGGTCGGCGGCGCGGTCCGGTCGAAGCCGCGCAGGTTCACGTACAGCTGGCCGTCGGGGAACCGCGCCGCGACCTGATGCGCCCAGTGCACGACGAGCGTGGTCTTGCCCACCCCCGCGGTGCCGGCGACGGTGCAGATCACGGTCTGCCGCCCGGCCTGCGCGAGCAGGGCGTCGAGCCGGGCGAGCTCCGCGTCGCGCCCCGTGAACCCGCGCAGCGCCGCCGGCAACTGCGCCGGCACAAGAGGCGTCGGCACCAGCGGGGTCGGCATCAGCGGCGTCGGCGGAGCCTGTGTCGTGACGGGGGTGGCGGTCGGGGGCTGGCCCCGGAGCACCGCGAGATGGAGGCGTTGCAGGTCCGGCCCCGGATCGAGCCCGAACTCCTGCGCCAGTCGCTGCTGATGCCGCCGGTACGCCGCGAGCGCCTCGATGCTCCGCCCGGCCGCGTGCAGCGCGCGCATCGACAGCCCGAGCAGCCCTTCCCGGGTGGGGTGCGCGGCGGTCAGGCGGGTCAGCTCCGGCAGCGCCTCCGCGTGCCGGCCCACGGTGATCTCGCAGTCGAGCCACTCCTCGGTCGCGACCAGCCGCAGCTCGTCGAGGTCGCCGACGAGCCGGGGGCGCAGCCACGCCGAGACGGTGTCGTCGAGCGCGTCGCCGCGCCACAGCGCGAGCGCGTCCCGCAGCAGCGCACCCCGGGCGGCCGGGTCCGTCACCGCGCGGGCTGCCGTGACCATCGCGCCGAAGCGCCGGGCGTCGATCACGTCGTCGTCGACGTCGATCTGGTACGAGGTGCCGGTGCTGCTCAGCGTGACCGCCGGATCCTTGAGCGCCCCGCGGACCCGGGAGACGTGGCTGTGCAGCAGCTGGCGGGCGGTCGGCACCGGTTCGCCGTCCCACAGCAGGTACACCAGCCGCTCCACCGGCACGGGCGCGTGGTTGTGCAGCAGGAGCACCGCCAGCAGGCACCGCTCCCGACGCCGGCGCAGCACGACGGGACCGCCGGTCGAGTCGATCGTCAACGGACCCAGCAGCCGGAACCTCACAGCGGCACACCGTAGCCGGTCGCCTTCGCGGCGCCGCCGGTGGCGTGTCAAGCGTGGCGCAAGCGACGACATCCATATTCGCAGTTGGTCAATGCCGACCCGATCGGGGACGTACGGCGGCCGGCGCTCACCCGCCGGTCACCGTACGCGGTCGGCATCACCGCACGGTGGTGAGCAGCCGCTCCCGGACGAGCACGTCCGGCTCGTCGAACCACTCGTCGAAGTGGCTGGCCGGTCCGAGGCCGTCGATGACGTCGACGTAGGCGGCGCTGTCGACGGCACGGCCGGTGAGCAGGCCAGTCACCGCCCGCAGGTAGTGAAAGTCGCTGTGCCCCTGGACGCCCTGCACACCGGCTTCCACGACCGACGCCGCCTGCTCGTCGCGGCCCAGCTCGAGCAGCGTGAGCACGATCCAGCGGCACACCGTGGTGCGCAGCTCGCCGCCGCGCTCGTAGAGCTCCAGGAACCCGTCCAGCGCCGCCTCGAAGCGCCCGGCGGTGAAGTCGCGCAGCGCCGCCGCGTAGGGCAGGTCCGCCGGCGGGGCGTCCGCGTGGCCCAGCAGGTAGGCCCGGATGGTGCCGCCGGTGCCGCCGCCCTGCCGCCGCCCGACGACCCGCCAGCGCACGGCCCGGTGCCCGTCGAACGCGGGGAACGTCACCGGCACGGCCACGGCGCCGGCGGCCGTCGCGGCGGCCCGCCGCCGGAGCCGCCGCTCGACCTCGGTGTGGCTCTGGTCGAAGCGCAGGCCGCGCAGGTCGAAGCGCCACTCGTCGCGGGCGGGCGGCGGTGACCAGGCGGCCTGGGCGGCGCGGTAGGCGTCCTCGACCCGGCTGATGATCGTGTCCCACGAGTAGCCGGCCGCGGTCAGCAGCCCGCCCTCCCGCAGCCGCGCCGCGATCGCCGGCTCGTCCAGGACCCGCCGCACCCCCGCGAGCAGCCCGTCGGCGTCGCCGACGTCGGCGAGCAGCGCGTTCACGCCGTCGCGGGCGTATTCGAGGACACCGGTGTTCCTGGTCGCGACGACCGGCGTGCCGGACGCCATCGCCTCCAGGCACGGCAGGGAGAACGACTCGTAGTGCGAGCAGCAGACGTACGCGGCGGCCCCGCGGAACAGCGCGCCGAGCGTCGCCTGGTCCGGGGCGACGACGACCCGGCCGAGCGGCTCGCGCGCCGGTTTCGGCGTGACCCACACGAGGTCCAGCGCCGGGCGCTCGGCGCTGAGCGCCCGCCACACCTGCCGCATCTGCGCCATGCCCTTGAACTCGTTGCCGTCCCACCCGACGAACAACACGTAGGGCCGCGCCTGCTCGGCGCCGCCCGGGTGGAACACGTCCGGGTCGACCGCGTTGCCGACGGCCGTCGCCGCGACGCCGAAGCGCTCGCGCAGCACGTCGGCGACGGTGCCGCTCACGGTCAGCGTCGCGTCGGCGGCCTCGAGGTGCCGGGCCACGAGCTCGTGCATCGCCGGCTGAAGGTCCTCGAACAGGTGCGAGTCGCCCTGCTCGAAGTGGACCACGGGGGCGAGGCCCAGCGAGCGGGCGGCGAGGACCTGGTCCCAGTATCCGGCGACGATCACGTCGCACTCCGGGACCGCCTCGGCGAGCTCCACGCCGAACGGCACCGTCCAGAACTCCGGTCGCAGGTCGTGCCACTGCGGCGGCGGGAAGTGGCTGAGCACCTTCACCTCGTGCCCGCGCCCGTGCAGGCGGTTGGCGTGCTCGAACAGCACGCGCGCCCCGCCGCCGACGTCCGTGCGCGGCACGAGGAAGCATAGCCGCAACGGGCCTGCGCCGGCGTTCCTGACCTTGTTCCTGCGGTCGCGGCGGGCCGGCCGCGGCGCGGCGGCGGGCATGTCCCGCCTGCTCACGAACTCGGCCTGGCGGGCGGCGGCGATGATGGCGGCGAGATCCGGCCGCAGCGGTGGGTGCTCCTCGAAGGCCGGCACACCCTGACATCGGCCGCCCCGCGACCCGCTTGAGAACATTCGCAGTCGATCGCCGGCCGGCCGGTTCGTCGGTGGCCGGGTGAAGCACCGGCTGCATCCGAACGATCCGCAGCCACCGGCCCTCTGGGACCTGCGCACCGGACTCGTCGGCACCCTCACCGGCTCATCGTTGCGGACGCAGGTGGCGCACCCGCTGGCCTGGTCGGTCGCCGGCTCGTCGCTGCACGTCGTCGATGTGACCCTGATGTAGCGGCCCGTCGCCTCAGCGGCGGAAGCGGTCGACCAGGCCGGCGAGGGTCGAGGCGTTGGTGTTGAGGCGGTCGGCGGCGTGCCGGGAGCTCTCCACCGCCCGCTGGGCGGAGGCGACGCTCTCGGTCACGCCGTCGATGCTGCTGGCGATCGCGCCGCTGCCGCCGGCGGCGTTGCTGACGCTGCGGCGCATCTCGTCGGTCGTCGCCGTCTGCTCCTCGACGGCCGCGGCGATCGCCCGCTGGAAGTCGCTGACCCGGTCGATGGCGTCCGTGATCGCCTGGATCGCCTGGACGGCGCCGTCGGTGTCCGCCCGGATCGCGGCGACCCGGGTCGTGACGTCCTCGGTGGCGCGGGCCGTCTGCTGCGCCAGCTCCTTGACCTCGCCGGCGACGACGGCGAACCCCTTGCCGGACTCGCCGGCCCGGGCCGCCTCGATCGTCGCGTTCAGCGCCAGGAGGTTCGTCTGCTCGGCGATCCCGCCGATCACCTTGACCACGTCGACGATCTGCGCGCTGGACTCGCCGAGCTTGCCGACGACATCGGTCGCCTGCTGCGCCAGCCGGACGCTGTCGAGGGCGACGCTCGCCGCCTCCTGCGCGTTGCGGGAGATCTCCTTGATCGACGCGGCCATCTCCCCGGAGCCGGCGGACACGGTCTGCACGCTGTGCGACACCTCCCGCGCCGACGCGGCGACCGCCTCCACCTGGCCGGCCGCGGTCGCCGCGGTGCGGTCGAGGTCGTGCCCGATCGCGGCGACCTGCCCGGCGGCCGAGGTGACGTCGCCGGCGGTCGCGCTGATCTCGCCGAGCAGGCCGCGCAGCTCGCCGACGGCGGTGTTCAGCGCGGTGCCCATCCCGGCGATCTCGTCGTCGCCCCGGGTCGGCACGCTGACCGTCAGGTCCCGCTGGGCGACCCGGGCGAGCGCACCCGTCAGCCCGGCGAGCCGGCCGGCGACCCGCCGGGACCACCACCAGGCGAGGGCCGCGGCGCACAGCGCGACCAGCAGCGCGGCGACCGCGAACGTGCGCAGCATCGTGTCGCGGCCCTCGTCGATCGGGGTGACCTGGGCCTCCGCGTCCGGGCGGTACGACTGGGTGACGATCGCCCACTTGTACGGGGCGTAGTAGGTGACGGTGAGGTCGCTGGCGGCCGGTGGCGCCCCGGTCGTGCCGGGCAGCGTGTAGGTCGTGTGCCACATGGCGTCGGCGCCGAGATTCGGTGCCTCGGTGGTGATCTTGTCGACGTACGCGGCGCCGCCGGCGTCCTTCGCGTCGAGGCGGACCTGGCCGACCTCCCCGCTGCGGCTGGACGCGATGACCCGGCCCCGGTCGGTGGCCCCGGTCGAGTACACGGTGACGGCGCCGTTGGTGCCGACCTTCGTCCCGGCGATCGTGCCGGTGAGGCTCGTGATCGCCTCGGCCTGCGGCACCCCGTAGTAGATCGCGCCGACCACGGCCCCCGACGCGTCCTTCACCGGGTCGTAGCCGCTCACGTACCAGGTGTCGACGACCAGCGCGACGCCGCGGAACGGCTTGCCGTCCCGGATCGCCGCGGCGACCGCGTTGGGCTTGCCGTCGGCGGCGACCGCCGGGATGTAGGTGCCGATGGCGCGCTTACCGGCCTTGTTGGGCACGTTCGTCGCCACGCGCAGCAGGTCCCCGGCGGCGTTCATGCGCTGGAACAGCGTCACGGTCCCGCCGACCATGGTGCGGATGTCGTCGACGACCGGCGTCGGGACACCGACCTCCCGGTTCTGCCCGAGCCACACCCCGCCGACCGTGACCCGAGGCAGCGTCACCGGGGTCACCGCCTGCGTCAGCTGGTTCGTCGCCTGCCAGGTGACGGCGGTGACGCAGTTGCACACCGGGCGGATCGGCAGGTCCGGCGGCAGGTTGAGAAAACGGCCGGGTTGAGAAAACCCTGTAGTCACGCACCGGAGTCGTACGGGTATCGTCGCCGAAGGCCTGTTTGAGAAGTAAGGCGGATGCCCGATGGTGCTGAAGATGTCCACGCTGTTCGTGCGGACGCTGCGCGAAGACCCCGCGGATGCCGAGGTGACGAGCCACCGGCTGCTCGTGCGCGCCGGCTATGTCCGACGGGTCGCGCCGGGCATCTTCACGATGCTGCCGATGGGCCTGCGCCTGCTGCGCAACGTCGAGCGGATCGTCCGCGAGGAGATGGACGCCATCGGCGGCCAGGAGCTGACCTTCCCCGCGCTGCTGCCCCGCGAGCCCTACGAGGCGACCGGCCGCTGGACCGAGTACGGCGCCAACCTCTTCCGGCTGAAGGACCGCCGGGGCGGCGACTACCTGCTCGGGCCCACGCACGAGGAGATGTTCACGCTCGCCGTGAAGGACTTCTACTCCTCCTACAAGGATCTGCCGCTCACCCTGTACCAGATCCAGACGAAGTACCGCGACGAGGCACGCCCCCGCGCCGGCATCCTCCGCGGCCGCGAGTTCCTGATGAAGGACTCCTACTCGTTCGACGTCGACGACGACGGGCTGCGCGCCGCCTATGAGCGGCACCGGGTCGCCTACGGCAGGATCTTCGACCGGTTCGGCCTGGACTACGTCATCTGCTCCGCGACGAGCGGCGCCATGGGCGGCAGCGCGTCGGAGGAGTTCCTCGCGGTCTGCGACATCGGCGAGGACACGTTCGTGCGCTGCACCAACGGCGACTACGCGGCGAACGTCGAGGCGGTCACCACGCCCGCCCCCGAGGCGCTCGCGATCGAGGGGCTGCCCGCCGCGCAGGTCGTCGACACCCCCGACACCCCGACGATCGAGACGCTCGTCGACCTGTTCAACGCCCGGGACGACCTGCGCCGCGAGGACCGGGCCTGGACGGCCGGCGACACGCTGAAGAACGTCATGCTCATGCTGACGCTGCCCGACGGCAAGCGCGAGCCCCTCGCCGTCGGCGTCCCCGGCGACCGCGAGGTCGACCTGCGCCGGCTGGAGGCCCAGGTGGCGCCCGCCGAGGTCGCGCCCATGTCGGAGGCGGAGTTCCAGCAGCATCCCGCGCTGGTCAAGGGGTACATCGGCCCCGGCGTCCTCGGCGAGAAGGGCTCCTCCGGGATCCGGTACCTCGTGGACCCCCGCGTCGTGGACGGCACCAGCTGGATCACCGGCGCCGACCAGCCCGGCAAGCACGTCGTGCACCTCGTCGCCGGGCGGGACTTCACCCCGGACGGCACCGTCGAGGCGGTCCGCATCCAGGACGGCGACGTCTGCCCCGTCGACGGCGGCGCCCTCGAGCTGGCCCGCGGCATCGAGATCGGCCACATCTTCCAGCTCGGCCAGAAGTACGCCAAGGCGCTGGGTCTCACCGTCCTGGACCAGAACGGCAAGGCCGTCACGGTCACCATGGGCTCCTACGGCGTGGGCGTGACCCGGGCGATCGCCGTGGTCGCCGAGCAGACCGCCGACGAGCGGGGGCTGTGCTGGCCCCGCGAGCTCGCCCCCGCCGACGTGCACGTGGTGGCCGCGGGCAAGACCGAGGAGATCAAGGCCGGCGCGGCGCAGCTCGCCGACGCGCTTTCCGCCACCGGGCTCGAGGTGCTGCTCGACGACCGCAAGGACGTCTCGCCGGGCGTGAAGTTCAACGACTCGGAGCTGCTCGGCGTGCCCACGATCGTCGTGGTCGGCAAGCGGCTCGCCGACGGCATGGTCGAGGTCCGCGACCGCAAGACCGGCGAGAAAGAGGAGATTCCGGTCGAGGGCGCGGCGGAGCGCATCGCCGCGATCGTCCGCGCGGGGTGACAACGCGGGAAGGGTCGGCCGTTCGGCTCCTTGTCGGATCAGCCGTTCGGCCGGACCTATCCCGTCAAATCCCCGCACGTGCGGCACTTCGGTTTGACTGGCGCCAGGGACCGGCCGATACGTTCGGTCACGGCCATGCTGTCGACGAAGGGTGCTGACGTTGTCTGGCCGACACACCGCAATCCGCCGACGTCACCTCATTCCATTGATCGCCGGCACTGTCGCGGCGATCGCGCTCATCGGCGGTGCGGTTGTGACCGTCAATATGGGGTCGGATGATGCCAAACCGACCTCGGCGAGCGACCTGATCGACGGGAGCCGCAGCGCCGACACCCGCGCCGACCGCGGTGACCGGCCCTCCCCGTCCTCCACGTCGCCGTCCGCCTCGCCGTCACCCTCCGCGTCCGCGCAGGTCAGCAAGTCGCCGGAGGCGACCAGGACGCCGTCGAAGACGCCGACGAAGAAGCCCTCGACGAACCCCACGGGCGGCGTCGTCACGAACACCGGCACCTGCAAGGCGTCGTACTATGCGAGTGGGTCGCGCACCGCGAACGGCGAGAGCTTCGACCCCGACGGGCTGACGGCCGCGCACAAGGAGCTGCCGTTCAACACCCGGGTCCGGGTGACCAACCTGGCCAACGGGAAATCGGTCGTCGTCAGGATCAATGATCGCGGACCCTTCGTCAGCGGTCGCTGCCTCGACCTCGCCCGCGGGGCCTTCGTGGCGATCGCTTCGGTGAGTGCCGGCGTGATCAACGCAAAGTACGAGGTACTCAAGTAAGCCGCATCCCGGCCGTTTGTTTGAGCGGCTCGGGGGCCGGTTGGTGGCATGCTGTCGATCGGACCTATGAAACGACCGTTGCTTCCCGAAGCCCGCGCCGGAGTCGGCGCGGCCTTCGTGCTGCTCTGCCTGGTCCTGGCCGCTGAGCTCGCCGACGGCACCGACGCCAACTACGTCGGGCTGCTCGCCGCCGCGCCGTTCCTCGCGGCCGCGTTCGCCTCCTGGCCGGAGGTCCTCGCCGTCGGCAGCGCCTCGACGCTGCTCGCCGTCGTCTTCTGCAGCATCGAGCTCATGCACACCCGCGAGCGCACGCTGGTGATGATGCTCAACCTGGGCGCCGTCATCCTCGCCGCGGGCATCGCCTCCGCCGTCGGCGCCATCAGGCAGCGGCAGATCGCGCGGTATGCGGAGCTGTCGAAGCTCGCCTCCGTCGCGCAGCAGGCCGTCCTGCGCCCGCTGGGGCCACAGCTCGGCCCGCTGACGATCGCGGCCCGCTACATCTCCGCCAGCGCCGCCGCCGACATCGGTGGCGACCTGTACGAGGCGCTGGACACCCCGTACGGCGTCCGCATGATCATCGGTGACGTGCGGGGCAAGGGCCTGGACGCGGTCCGGCTCGCCAGCATCGTCCTCGGCTCCTACCGGCACGTGGCGTTTGAGCGGGCCGACCTGCGCGCGATCGTGGCCGACCTGGACCGGGCAGTGGCCAGGTCGGTCGGCGACGAGGACTTCGTGACCGCGGCGCTGATCGAGGAGCGCGGTGGCACGCTGACGATCGTCAACTGCGGCCACCCGGCGCCGCTGCTGCTGCGCCGCGGCCAGGTGATCCCGCTCGACCCGCCGTCCAACGCGCCGCCGCTGGGCTTCATGCCGGTGGTGAAGCCGCGCGTCGAGCGGCTGGAGCCGGGCGACCGGCTGCTGTTCTTCACCGACGGGCTGGCGGAGGCGCGCCGCGACGGGCAGTTCTTCCCGACCGCGGAGCGGGCGCAGCGGCTGCTGGGGCACGGCACCGTCGGCGACGGGCTGGCGTCGCTGGAGAGCGCGCTGCTGGAGTGGGTGCGCGGCCGGCTCGACGACGACATCGCGCTGGTGCTGGTGGAGTATCAGGGGGTCAAGGCTCCGGCGACGGTCCCCAGCTGGGAGATCGGCGGCGCCGGAGCTACGGCCGTCGGCTGACGTCCTTCGGGCGCTACTCCGCCACCATGCGGGGGCGGGGGACGAAGCGGCGCATCGGGGCGCGGTGCCGGCCCGTGTAGAAGCGCGGGTACTTGGGAGCGAACAGAGAGCCCATCATCCGGACGATCATCGCGGTGCCCTCCTTCTGACTGCGAGTAACCGCTCAACGATCACGTCACCCGCAGGTGACGGCGTGTCGTGCGCACGTACACCCTGTGCGCTACTCATCTGCCACCTTGGAGTACTCACCGGTCACCCTGACCTGCCGAAATAGGTGACGCCTTTTGTGATGGCCATCACCCGCCCGGGTGGGTTGCCGGAAGTTACTCGCAAGTAATAAGATTCCTGTTACCGACTGGTAACCTCGGTCGTCCATGCTCGATCTACAAAAGCGACCCAGAGACGGGGGCCACTCCGCGATGAGCCATTACAAGAGCAACCTGCGGGACCTCGAGTTCAACCTCTTCGAGGTCTTCGGCGTCGACAAGGTCCTCGGCCAGGGTCCCTACGGAGATCTCGACGTCGACACCGCGCGCAGCATCCTCGCCGAGGTCGACCGCCTCGCCCGCGAGGACCTCGCCGCGAGCTACGCCGACGCCGACCGCAACCCGCCCGTCTACGACCCGGCGACCCACTCGGTGAAGATGCCCGAGTCGTTCCGCAAGTCGTACGAGGCCTTCATGGCCGCCGAGTTCTGGCGCCTCGACCTCCCCGCCGAGCTCGACGGCACCTCCGCGCCGCGGGCCCTGTGGTGGTCCCTCGCCGAGATGGTGCTCGGCTCCAACGCGCCCATCTGGATGTACGCGTCCGGCCCCTCCTTCGCCAACACGCTGCGGATCGAGGGCACCGAGGAGCAGAAGAAGTGGGCCAAGCTCTTCGTCGACCGCCAGTGGGGCTCCACCATGGTGCTCACCGAGCCCGACGCGGGGTCCGACGTGGGCGCCGGCCGTACACGGGCGATCCCGCAGGCCGACGGCTCCTGGCACATCGAGGGCGTCAAGCGCTTCATCACCAGCGGTGAGCACGACCTCGCCGAGAACATCGTCCACTACGTCCTGGCCCGCCCGGTCGACACGCCCGGCGTTGGCGGCCCCGGCACGAAGGGCCTCTCGCTCTTTGTCGTGCCGAAGTTCCACTTCGACGGCGACACCGGCGAGCTCAAGGACCGCAACGGCGCCTTCGTGACCAACGTCGAGCACAAGATGGGCCTCAAGGTCTCCACGACCTGCGAGGTCACCTTCGGCGGCCACGGCGTCCCGGCCAAGGGCTGGCTGCTCGGCGACGTGCACGAAGGCATCCGCCAGATGTTCCTCATCATCGAGTACGCGCGGATGATGGTCGGCACGAAGGCCATCGCCACCCTCTCGACCGGCTACCTCAACGCGCTCGACTACGCCAAGAGCCGCGTCCAGGGCGCCGACCTCGCCAGCAGCGACAAGAACGCGCCGCGCGTCACGATCATGCACCACCCCGACGTGCGCCGCTCCCTGCTGATGCAGAAGTCCTACGCCGAAGGCCTCCGCGCCCTCGTCCTCTACACCGCTTCCTGGCAGGACAAGGTCGCCCTCGCCGAGGCCGCGGGCGACGAGGCCGCCGCGAAGGTCGCCAAGCGGGTCAACGACCTGCTCCTGCCCCTGGTCAAGGGCGTCGGCTCCGAGCGGGCGTACGAGCTGCTCGGCCACGAGTCGCTGCAGACCTTCGGCGGCTCCGGCTTCCTGCAGGACTACCCGCTCGAGCAGTACATCCGCGACTCGAAGATCGACACCCTCTACGAGGGCACGACCGCGATCCAGAGCCTCGACCTCGTCTTCCGCAAGATCGTGAAGGACCAGGGCAAGGCGCTGCTGACCGTCGCCGCCGAGATCCAGCAGTTCCTGGAGGCCGAGGGCGGCAACGGCCAGCTGAAGGTCGAGCGGGTCGCGCTGGGCAAGGCGCTCGGCGAGGTCCAGAACATGCTCGGCATCTTCACCGGCTGGCTCGGCGAGGCCCAGGCCGGCGACCCCCGGGCGCTTTACAAGGTCGGCCTCAACACCCGCCGCTTCCTGCTCGCCCTCGGCGACGTCGTGGTCGGCTGGCTCCTGCAGCGGCAGGCGGAGGTGGCCCTGAAGGCCCTGGCCGGCGAGACCACGGAGAAGGCCTTCTACGAGGGCAAGGTCGCCGCGGCGAAGTTCTTCGCCCGCGAGGTGCTCCCGCGGACCGGCTCCGACCGCCGCGTCATCGAGGCCACCACGCTGGACGCGATGGACCTGTCCGAGAACGCGTTCTAGGGATTCTGTTCCACAGAGAGCTGGCGGGAGGGCAATGGCGCCCTCCCGCTTTTCTGTTCCGGTTTCTTTCTGAGGTCAGCCACGGGCCGTGTGGTGCGCCCGCAGCGGCGCGGTCTCCAGGTCGCGCCACGGGCCCGTCACGGTGTGGACCGCGATCCCGCTGGTTGCCAGGCCCTCGTCCGGGAGCGCGTCCGGGTCGAGCAGGTCGGACAGCATCGACAGGGTCGGGTTGTGGCCGATCAGCAGCAGCGTCGCCACGTCCGGCGAGTTCTGCAGCAGGTCGAGCGTGTCGTGGGCCGGGCCGAGGTACACCCGGTGCTCGAACACCACGGGCACCGTCTTGCCGTGCCCGCCGTGCTTGTCGTGCTTGTCGTGCTTGTCGTGCTTGTCGTGCTTGTCGTGCTTGTCGAGGCGTAGGCCGTCCAGCGTCTCGCGGGTCCGGACCGCGGTCGAGCACACCACCAGATCGGGCAGCAGGCCCTGCTCACGCAGCCAGTCGCCGGCCGCGGCGGCATCCCGGCGGCCGCGGGGACTCAGCGGGCGTTCGAGGTCGGTGGGGTACGGATCCGGGTCGACGGCCTTCGCGTGCCGGAGCAGGATCAGGGTGCGCCCAGTGGTGCCGTCAGCCATGTCCTATAGCGTGCCCGATTGAGCGGCGTCGTAGGTGGGTAACCCGGCGGTACAGATGGTTACCAACCAAACGTCCTGGAGGCCCTCGATGGGTATCGGTGGCAGCATTCTTCTGATCGTTATCGGAGCGATCATGACGTTCGGCTTGGACGACACCGATCTCGGGCCGTTCAACCTCGACACGATCGGCTGGATCTTCCAGCTCGCAGGCCTGGTGGGGCTGCTCCTCACGCTGTACTTCTGGAACAGCCGCCGGCGCACGGTCGTCCGGCAGGTTCCGACTGCTGGTGGCACCGCGATCCCGCCGACCGTGGACGAGGTCGTCGAGCGCCGCCGGACGTACGAGGACCGTTCGTACTAGGAAAATCCGCGGAAAACCGCACACATCGCCGTCTACCTCGCGTACAGCGCGAAGTAGATGGCGATGTGGTGCAGGATCGCGGCGACGAGCGTGCAGGCGTGGAAGAACTCGTGGTGGCCGAAGACGGTCGGCCACGGGTTGGGCCGGCGCAGGGCGTAGAAGACCGCGCCGACCGTGTAGAACGCGCCGCCGACGATCGTCAGCACGAGCGCGGTCACGCCGCCCGTGCGCAGGATGTCCGGCAGGACCACCACGGCGACCCACCCGAGCGCGACGTACAGCGGCGCCCCCACCCAGCGGGGCGCGTTCGGCCAGATCATCTTCATGCCCACGCCGAGCAGCGCGCCGCCCCAGACCACGCTCAGGATGACGTCGCCGGTCCGCCCCGACAGCAGCAGGACGCTGAACGGCGTGTACGTGCCGGCGATGAACACGAAGATCATCGAGTGGTCGAGGCGGCGCATCAGCTTGTACCCCGCGGGCGACCAGACCCGGCGGTGATAGAGCGCGCTGGTCCCGAACAGGGCACACACCGTCAGGCTGTACACGAGGCAGCTCACGAACGGCGACCAGCCCGGGCGGCCCGCGGCCAGCGAGCACAGCACGATGCCGCAGATGATCGCGGCGCCGAACGCATAGGTGTGCAGCCAGCCGCGCATCCTGGGCTTGCCGAGGTCGACCGGGCGCAGGCGGGTCTCGGTCTTCACTGTCACGCCCTCCAGGTTACGGTACCGTAGGTTACTGGCAAGTATCGAAGCGGACACCAACTAGGGTGGCGGTCATGGAGATCCGCCCCGTCGGGAGCTCTGCCCTGCTGATCGAGGTCGACGATCCGCTGGCATGGTTCGCCGCGCTGGACGCCGAGCGGGCCGCCGGACGCCTCGCGGTCACCGATATCGTCCCCGGTGCGCGAACCGTCCTGCTCGACGGGGTCCCGTCGCCTGCGTCTCTTGCTGCTTCGCTGTGCTCGTGGCCGACGCCGTCTTTTGCCCGCTTTTATGGCGACAAATTGGCGATTCCGGTCGTGTTTGACGGGCCTGATCTCGCGGCGGTCGCGGAAATGACCGGTTCGTCCGTCGAGGCGCTCGTCCGCACGCTCACCGAAACCACCCTCACGGTCGCCTTCGGCGGCTTCGCGCCCGGGTTCGCGTACCTCAGCGGCCTGCCGTGGACCATCCCCCGGCGGGAGAGCCCACGCCCTCGCGTCCCGGCCGGGTCGGTCGCGCTCGCCGCGGAGTACGCCGGCATCTACCCGACCGCGTCCCCCGGCGGCTGGCAGCTCATCGGCCACACCGACACGGCCCTGTTCGACATCGACCGTGACCCGCCCGCCCTGCTGACCCCCGGCCGGACCGTGCGGCTGGCGGTGGCATGAGGACGCTCACGGTCGAGACGGCGGGCCCGCTCACGACCCTGCAGGACCTCGGCCGGCCCGGGTTCGCGCACCTCGGCGTCCCCCGCTCCGGCGCCCTCGACCAGCCTGCCCTGCGCCTCGGCAACCGCCTCGTCGGCAACGACGCGTCCTGCGCCGCGCTGGAGATCACGCTCGGCCCGTTCGTCGCGTCCCTGGCCTTCGCCGGCACCCTCGCCCTGACCGGGGCGGTGGCGCCACTGCGCGTCGGCGGGCGGCCCGCGCCGATCAACGCCCCCGTCCCCTTCCGCGCCGGCGACCGCGTCGAGATCGGCCGCGCCGTGGCCGGGCTGCGCGGATACCTCGCCGTCGACGGAGGTTTCGCCGCGTCGCCGGTACTGGGCAGCCGCGCCACCGACACCCTTGCGGCGCTCGGCCCGCCGGTCGTCGGCGTGGGCGCCGTGCTGGCCGTGGGCCCCACGACCGGCGATCCGTCCACCGTGGACGTGGCGCCCCGCCCCGCCCTGGGCGGCCCCATCACGCTCGGCCTGACCTGGGGCCCCCGCCACGACTACTTCGCGGCCGCCGGTGACCTGCTCGCCGGCACGTACACCCTGAGCAACGACAGCAACAGGATCGGCGCGCGGCTCGGCGGCCCCGCACTCACCCGCGCCCACCAGCGCGAGCTCCCCAGCGAAGGCATCGTCCTCGGCGCCGTGCAGGTCCCGGCGTCCGGCCAGCCGCTGATCTTCCTCGCCGACCACCCCACCACCGGCGGCTACCCGGTCGTCGCCGTCGTCGACCCCGCGGATCTGCCGCTGCTCGCCCAGGCCCGCCCGGGCGATACCGTTCGGTTCCGTGGACCTCAACAGTGACCTCGGCGAAGGCTTCGGCATCTGGACCCTCGGCGACGACGACGCCCTCCTGGACATCGTCACCAGCGCCAACGTCGCCTGCGGCTTCCACGCCGGAGACCCCTCCACGATGCGCCGCGTCTGCTCCAGCGCCGTCTCCCGCGGCGTCCGGATCGGCGCCCAGGTCAGCTACCGCGACCTGGCCGGCTTCGGCCGCCGCCGCATCGACGTCGACGCCACCACGCTGACCGACGAGCTGCGCTACCAGATCGGCGCCCTGTCGGCGTTCGGCCCGGTCACCTACGTCAAACCGCACGGCGCCCTCTACAACACCGCCGCCGTCGACCCCGTCCACGCCTCGGCCGTCGCCGCCGCCGCTGCCGCCTTCGGCCTCCCCGTCCTGTGTCAGCCCGGCTCGGTCCTGGCTCGGCTCGCCGCCGAGGCAGGCCTGCGCGTGGTTTTTGAGGGCTTCGTGGACCGCGGTTACCTCCCGGACGGCCGCCTCGTGCCCCGAGGCACCGAAGGCGCCGTCCTGACCGACATCCCCACCGTCACCGACCGCGCCGTCCGCATGGCCCGCACCGGCGAGGTCGTCGCCATCGACGGCACCGTGCTCCAACTGCCGTTCGAGTCCCTGTGCGTCCACGGCGACACCCCCGGCGCCGTGTCCATGGCAACCGCCGTCCGCACCGCCCTCCTCGCCGCCGGCCTCCCCTTGTCCCCCTTCACCCCCAGCGAGCCGCCCCCACCCTCCGCTTCCCCGTGACCCGGAAGACCCCGCCGCAACCTCTTCCGTCTCACGGTCGACGGCATCGTCCGAGGGCACTGTCGCCTGCTGCCGACCCGGACCGGCACTGCTGCGGATGTCTGCGTGGGTCCCTGCATGTCCACTTCCTCACCAGCGAGGCGCGCCTGCGGCCCGGTTTTCCATGATCCGGAAGACTTTGTGTGCCTATGACTACATAAAGTCTTCCGGATCATGAGCAATAGCGGTGTCTGGGATGGTGTCGCCTGGTGCGGGCCCGGAGCGGCGTTGTTGTGGTTGTGGGCGTCTGCGCTGGTCGCCGCGATGTCATGCTGCGCGGCTTTGCTCCGTGACCTGAAATCTTCTGCCGTCTAAGTCCCTGTGCGTCCGCGGCGGCTCTCCAGGTGCGGTGTCTGTGGCGGACGTCGTCCGCGTGGTTGGCCCTCCGGTTGCCCCCTTCGCCACCAGCGAGGCGCGCCTGCGGCCCGGCTTTCCGTGATCCGGAAGACTTTGTGCTGCTATGACGACCTAAAGTCTTCCGGATCATGAGCAATGGCGGCGTCTGGAGCGGTGCCGCCTGGTGCCGACCCGGACCGGGGTTGCTGGGGATATCTGCGCAGGTCCGTGGCCCGTTTTCCGGATCATGAGCAGCGGCGGCGTCGGCGGGTGGTGTCGCCTGTTGCCGGCCCGGCGCTGCTGTGGGTGTCTGCACTGGCCACCGCGATGCGATGCCGCGCGGCATCGTCCCGTGACCCGGAATTTCTGCCGTTGGGGCTCTGTGGGTCTGCGGCGATACCCCCGGGCACGGTGTCCATGACGAACGTTCGTCCGCGCGGTTGGTCACCAGCGAGGCGCGCCTGCGGCCCGGCTTTCCGTGATCCGGAAGACTTTGTGCTGCTATGACGACATAAAGTCTTCCGGATCATGAGCCGTGGTCATCGCAGCGCCTTGGGTGTCGCTGAGTTGTGCTGGTGTTGGTCTTGCGGCGCATCCTGGTTGGCCGACTGGGCGGGCTGCGGGCTTCAACGCTCAGCGGCGGAGGGCGTTGGTGCTGCGGCGAAAGGGGTTGCTGCGGAGGGTGGCGTCAGGTCTGGGATGGCGTGCTGCGCCTTGGTGATCCGGAAGACCTTGTGCGGATCGGGGGTGGGTGCGTGAGGTCTTCCGGATCGTTAAAGGCGGGCTTGGGCGTCAGGTGTCGAGGCCGCGGAGGACCAGGGGGAGGCGCTGGGCGCCGTCCTTGGCTACGCGGATCGGGACGCCCCAGTCCTGGCGGGTCAGGTGGCAGGCGGGGAACTCCGCGTCGATGTCGCACGTCGCGGCCTGGGCCACCACCTGCAGGACGCCCTCGGTGACGTCGGGGGAGAGGACCAGGCGGCGGCGCAGGTCCTGGGTCACGCCGGCGCCTTCCAGCAGCAGCTCGGGCGGGGAGGCGGACACCTCCAGGCGGGTCGAGGGGCCGAACGACTCGTCCAGCTTCTGGCCCGGCGCCGGCTCGAAGATCAGGTCGAGCTGGACCTCGCCGGGGGCGAGCATCGTCGAGGGGCGTTCGGTGCGGTGCCGGACGCCGGCGACGTCGATGCCCGCCGCTGCCAGGGTGCCGGGGGCGAGCCGGACCAGCCGGTGGGCGCCCGACTCGACGACCACGACGTCGCCGGTCGAGCTGAGGACCAGGTCGCTCGGCTCGCGGAGGCCGTCGACGACGGTGGACACCACGCCGTCGGCGATCCTGCGGATGGCGCCGTTGTACGTGTCGGCGACCAGCACGCTGCCGTCGGCCAGGGCCAGCAGGCCGAGCGGGTGCTGCAGCAGCGCCTGATCGGCGGGGCCGTCGACGTGCCCGAAGTCGAACAGGCCCTGCCCGGCCACGGTCGACATCCGGCCGTCGGCGATGAAGCGGATCGCGCTGGACTCGCTGTCGGCGATCCACAGCGTCGTGCCGTCGGGCGACGCCGACAGGCCGGACGGCTGCGCCATCCACACCTCTTGCAGCGGGCCGTCGCGGAGTGCCTCGACGGTCGTCCCCGCGTACATGCCGGCGGTGCGCCGCACCGGGTTGAACCACCACAGCTGGTGGATGCCGGCCATCGCGACCACGACCTGGTCGTCGAACCACGCCACGTCCCACGGCGACGACAGGTCGACCGCCAGGGAGTCGTGCGCGTCGAAGTCGACGCTGCCGCGCCACTGCCGGCCGCTGCCGGCGACCGTGGTCACCTCGCCGGTCGAGAGCTTCAGGCCGCGCAGCAGATGGTTGACCGTGTCGGCGACCACGACGTCATACCCGGCGATCTCGGCCACGTGCGGGGGCAGCAGGCACAGCCCGCCCGGCTCGGAGAACTCGGGATCCGTGCCGTCCTTGCGGCCGCGCTGCCCGGTGCCGATGCGGCGGATCAGGGTCTCGTTGTCGGCGTCGAGCTCGACCAGCGACTGGTGCGTCGAGTCGGCGACCAGGAAGTGCCCGTCGGCCAGGGCCAGCGCCTTGCCCGGGAACCGCAGCACCGTCTCCTCGGTCCTGGCGGCGACCTGAGGAGCGGAGCCGCGCCGCAGCGTGCCCCGCGCCTCGTGCACGCGGACGAGCTCCTCGACCAGCCGCGCCAGCCCTTCGGCGTGTCCCTCGCCGGCCATCGTCGCCACGACATAGCCCTCGGGGTCGATGACGGTCAGCGTCGGCCAGGCCTTCGCCGCATACTGCTGCCACATCTCCATCTCGGGGTCGTCCAGCACCGGATGGTCGACCCCATACCGCTCGACGGCTGCCGCGAGCGCCGCCGCGTCCTTCTCGTGCTCGAACTTCGGCGAGTGCACCCCGATGGTCACCAGCACGTCCGCGAACCGCTCCTCAAGCGGGCGCAGCTCGTCAAGCACGTGCAGGCAGTTGATGCAGCAGAAGGTCCAGAAGTCGAGAACTACAATCTTTCCCCGCAGATCGGACAGGGTGAGTCCGTCGGTGTTGAGCCATCCGCGCCCCCGGAGTTCGGGAGCGCGGACGCGGGCCTTGAGCAGTGGCGACTGTGCCGGGTCGGTCATGCCCCCAAGTCTGCCCGAGTGCCGCCGGGCGCTCCCATGCGACGTTGGCCCCGGGCGCCTAGGTCATTTGGCCGAGGCCGGACGGAGGCAGAGGACCTCGTCCTTCTGTCCCTTGTGCTGCAGCACGACGTACGGTTGGCTGGCGTCTGAGCAGCTCTCCGGCTTCTCCACCTTCTGCACGATCGTGAATGCGTCCTTGTCCGAGCAGCTCGCCTTCTTCGCCGAGTTGCCGTCCTGCTTGACGCACGAGTTGACCGCGAAGCTGGTGCTGTCGGCGTTGTTCAGCGCCACCACGATGCCTGTGCCGGCCACCGCGAGCAGGAAGACCACGACCACCACGACCAGCCCCATGATCAGGCCGCGCTTGCTCTTCTTTTCAGTTGGCGGCGTCGGTACGACCGGCGCCCCACCGACAGGCTCAGCACCGGAAGGGGGTTGATCGCCGGGCATGGTGACGAGGTCGCTGTAATGCGGGCCGGCCGGTGCTGCGCTCGGCACCGAAGCCTGGTACACGCCCGTGGCGGGGGGCGGCGCGGCCTGATAGATGCCGGCCGCGGGCGGCCCGGAGGCCGGAGGCGCCGAGGTCGGCATGTTGGTCGCCGGTGGTGCTGACGCCTGGTACAGCCCGGTCGCCGGCGGTGCGCTCGTGGGCGGCAGGTTGGCCGGCGGCGCGCTGGTCGGGGGCACGTTCGCGGGCGGGACGGACACCTGTGCCCGTGCGGCGAACGACGCCGGCGGGATCTTCCCCAGGTTCGGTGCCGCCGGGACGGCCCCGGCGGGCTGTCCCGCTTCAGGGCCCGCCGCACTGGGCGCCGCCGATGCCGGCGTGCCGTACGTCGCGGGCGGGGCGGAGGTCGGGGCGCCGTACGTGGCCGGCGGAGCGGAGGTGGGCGCGCCAAAGGCGGCCGGTGGGGCGGAAGTCGTGCCGTAAGTGGCAGCGGCCGGCGGCGCCGAGGTGGGAGCGCCATAGGCGGTCGGCGGAGCGGCGGCAGGCGCGCCGAACGCGGCCGGCGGCGCAGAGGGAGCCGAGCCGTAGGTGGCCGGCGGCGCAGAGGTGGGCGCGCCATAGGCGGCAGGTGGGGCGGAGGTCGGGGCGCCGTACGCGGCCGGCGGCGTGGAAGGCGAGCCGTAGGTGGCCGGCGGTGCGGAGGTGGGTGGGGGCGAGGTCGGGGTGCCGTACGTCGCCGGGGGTGCGGAGGTCGGCGGGACCGCGGACGGCGGAGGCATGGCGCCGGGAACCTGGGCGCTGCCGGAGACCTGGGCGGTGCCATACGTCCGGGCGCTCCCCGAGACAGGGGCCGCCGAGACGGGAGCGTTGCCGTGCTGGGCGCCAGGCACCGATCCGACCGGTGCGCCGCCGGACCCGGGCACCTGCGCCGACCCGGATGAGGGAACACCGGACACCGGCACCTGCGCGGATCCAGCCGAAGGCGCGGCGCCGGAAGAAGGGCCGGCGCCGGGAGAAGGTGCGGGGCCGGAAGCAGAGGCAGGCGGGGGGACCGGCACCTGGGTGTAGCCGGCAGGAGGGCCGCTGGGGCCCGCCGGCGCCTGAACCGGATCCTGGGCGGCGGCGGCCGGGTCGCTCTGCGGAGCGGCGGACGAGGCCTCGCCGGCCGGTCCCGCCGGGGTGAAGCCAGGGAAGCTGCCCGGCGGGCCGGGAGGCGCGTTCGGCGGCGTGCGGGCCGGAAGCGGAGGGGCCGGCGGCGCGAACGGCCCAGCCGGCGGGAACGGCCCGGGCCTCGGCTGCTGCTCGGCGTCCTCGACCGCGCCCTGGCCGGTCGCGGCGGGCACAGCGGGAGGCGCGGCGGCCGGCGCGACCGGCGGCGCGGCAGGGGCGGGCTCTGAGGAGGCGGCGGGTGAGCCGTACGTCGCGGGGGCCGGCGGCGCCGCCGGGGACGACGGCTGGACGGGAGGCCTGGTCGGCATCGGGACCGACGCGGTCGCTCGCACGGTGCCGGCCGGGGGCGTGCCGGGCGGGGGTGAGCTCGGCGCGCTCGCCGCACTCTCGTCCGCTTCGGACGGGTGGGGCTGGTCGGACGTCATCGTGCCTCCTGTGGGTCAGACCCTTGCGACCGTAGTCGACCCGAACCGTACATGGCAGAGCGGAGGCTCAGGTTCGCCGGCAAGCGCTCCCAGAATAGGTGAACAAAGCGATGCCGCCCCGGTCCGGGGAGGGTCGGACCAGGGCGGCAGGCGCGGGGTGGTGCGCAGGCTCAACTTCGGCTGAGCATGGCGTGGAGTTCGTCGCGCAGCGCGGCGGACGGGTTCTTGGCGATGGCGCGCTCGATCGCGTCGAGGCGGCGGGCGGCGTTGCGGCGGGCGCGGTAACGCTCCATGAAGGTGCTCACGGCGGGCTCCTTGGGAGGATGTAAGGACGAGGCTTGCTTCGCATCCATTACACGCCCAGCGGAAGATCGTTAGCCAGCGAATAGCAAGTGACGCGGCGCACGCGCCGACGATTCGTAGGGTTGCTGGCTGCGTAAACGCCCAGTTCGTCAGCCATATGACAGTGGCCCGGCGCGTCAGCGCCGGGCCACCTGCCGTGAATTGGACTGCTCAGCTCCAGGCCAGCAGCGATCCCTCGGGGTCCTCGAGGAACGCGCCGACGTCGCGCAGGAACTTGGAGCCCAGCTCGCCGTCGATGATCCGGTGGTCGAAGGACAGGCCGAGCGTCGTCACCTGCCGGATCTTGATCTTGCCCTTGTGGACCCACGGGGTGTCCCGGATCGCGCCGAACACCAGGATCGCCGACTCACCCGGGGGCAGGATCGGGGTGCCGGTGTCGACGCCGAAGACGCCGACGCTCGTGATCGTGAACGTCCCGCCGCTCATCGCCGCCGGCGACGTCTTGCCCTCGCGGGCGGTGGCGACGAGGTCGTTCAGCCCGTCGGCCAGCTCCCGTGTGGTGAGCGCGTCGGCGTCCTTGATGTTGGGCACGATCAGCCCGCGCTCCGTCGCCGCGGCGATCCCGAGGTTGACGTAGTGCTTGACCAGGATCTCCGAGCCCTGCCACGTGGAGTTCACCATCGGGTAGCGCTTCAACGAAACCAGGGCCGCCTTGGCGACCATGAGCAGCGGCGACACCCGCACGTCGCGCCAGTCCCGCTTGGCCTTCAGCCGCTCGAGGGCCTTCATCGAGCGGGTCACGTCGACCGTCAGGAACTCGGTGACGTGCGGCGCGGTGAACGCGCTCGCCACCATGTTCTCGGCGGTCAGCTTCCGCACGCCCTTGACCGGGATCCGCTCTTCGCGGCCGACGCGGGACGCCTGGGCCGCCGCCGGGGAAACCGGAGCGGCGGCGGGGGCGGACGACACGGACAGCACGTCGTCCCGCGTGACCGAACCGTTGGGCCCAGTGCCCGTGATCTCCGCGAGGTCGACGCCGAGGTCCCGGGCCAGCTTGCGGACCGGCGGCTTGGCCAGCACGTTGCCCCGCGCTGGCGGCGTCCGGTCCACGGGCTCCGCGACGACGACCGGAGCCGGCGCTACGGGCGTGGCGGGAGGCTTCGGCAGTACAGGTGCCGCGGTTGCACTTGCAGTTGTTCTTGGCCGGCGCTTCGCGGCGGCGGTTTTCGGACCGTAGCCGACGAGCACGGCGGTGCGGCCGCCCGGCGCGGGGCCGCCGATCATGCCGGGCTCGACCGGCGCGTCGCCGGCGATGTCGACGGCCGCCAGCGAGGCCGCGGAAGGCACACCCGTGGAGGGCGCCGGGGCGCCGCCCGGATCGGTGTCGATGGCGATGATCGGGGAGCCGACCTCGACCGTCGTGCCCTCCGGGTGGAAGATCTTGGCGACCTGACCGGCCCACTTCGCGGGGATCTCGACCGCCGCCTTCGCGGTCTCGACCTCCACGATCGGCTGGTTGAGCTCGATCGTGTCGCCGACCTGGACGAGCCACTTGAGGATCTCGCCCTCGGTGAGGCCTTCGCCCAGATCGGGAAGGTTGAACTCTTTGACCCGTGTCACTGCGCGTCCCCCTAGAACCCGAACGAGCGGTCGACGGCGTCGAGCACCCGGTCGAGGTCGGGCAGGTACTCCTCCTCGACCCGGGCGGCCGGGTACGGCGTGTCGAACCCGGTGACGCGCAGGACCGGCGCCTCGAGGGAGTAGAAGCACTCCTCGGTGATCCGGGCCGCGATCTCCGACCCGAGCCCCAGGTTGCCGGGCGCCTCGTGGACGACGATCGCGCGGCCGGTGCGCCGCACCGACTCGTAGACCGGGCCCATGTCCAGCGGCGACAGCGTGCGCAGGTCGATGACCTCCAGGTCGCGCCCGTCCTCGGCGGCGGCGGTCGCGGCGTCCAGCGCGGTGCGGACCATCGGGCCGTAGGCCAGCAGCGTCGCGTCGGTGCCGGGGCGCGCGATCCGCGAGACGTGCAGCGGTGCGCTCGCGGCGTCGACGTTGACCTGGCCCTTCTCCCAGTAGCGGCGCTTGGGCTCCATGAAGACGATCGGGTCGTCGGACTCGATCGACTGCTGGATCATCCAGTACGCGTCGTCGGGGTTGGAGCAGGAGACGACCTTCAGGCCAGCGGTGTGCGCGAAGTAGGCCTCGGGCGACTCGGAGTGGTGCTCGACCGCGCCGATGCCGCCGCCGAAGGGGATCCGGATGACGATCGGCAGCCGGACCTTGCCCTTGGAGCGGTAGTGCATCTTGGCGACCTGCGACACGATCTGGTCATAGGCCGGGTAGACGAACCCGTCGAACTGGATCTCGCACACCGGCCGGTAGCCGCGGATCGCGAGGCCGACGGCGGTGCCGATGATGCCGGACTCGGCGAGCGGGGTGTCGATGACGCGCTCATCGCCGAAGTCCTTCTGCAGGCCGTCGGTGATGCGGAAGACGCCGCCGAGCTTGCCGACGTCCTCGCCCATGACGAGGACCTTGGGGTCGCGCTCCATCGCCCGGCGCAGGCCGGTGTTGAGCGCCTTGCCGATCGTCAGGGTCTCGGCCATCAGTGCCCACTCCCCTCGAACGACGACAGGTACTTGTCGAACTGCGCCTTCTGCTGCTCGAGCTCCGGCGAACCGTGCGGATACACGTGGTCGAACAGGGTGCGCGGATCCGGGTCCGGCATGGTGAGGACGCGCTCGCGCAGGTCGGCGGCGGCGACCCGGGCCTCCTCGTCGACCGCGGCGAAGAAGTCGTCGCCGGCGATGCCCTGCTTGCCGAGGAACGCCCGCAGGCGCGCGATCGGGTCCTTCGCCTGCCACGCCTCGACCTCGCTGGCGATGCGATACCTGGTCGGGTCGTCCGACGTGGTGTGGGCGCCCATCCGGTACGTGTAGGCCTCGATCAGCGAGGGCCCCTGGCCGTGGCGGGCGTCGTCGAGGGCCTTGCGGGTGACCGCGTAGCAGGCGAGCACGTCGTTGCCGTCCACGCGCAGGCCGGGGAAGCCGAAGCCGCTGGCCCGGTGATACAGCGGGACGCGGGTCTGCCGCTCGAGCGGCTCGGAGATCGCGTACTGGTTGTTCTGGCAGAAGAACACCATCGGCGCGTTGAAGACCGACGCCCAGATGAAGGCCTCGTTGACGTCGCCCTGACTGGTGGCGCCGTCGCCGAAGTAGGCGATGACGGCCTCGCCGTCGTCGGAGCCGACCTTGCCGTCCTTGGTCACGCCCATCGCATAGCCGGTCGCGTGCAGCGTCTGCGCGCCGATCACGATCGTGTACATGCCGAAGTTGAACTCGTTGGGGTCCCAGGCGCCCTGGTCGACGCCGCGGAACAGGGTCAGCGGTGCGATCGGGTCGACGCCGCGGCAGTACAGCACGCCGTGCTCGCGGTAGGTTGGGAACGCCATGTCCTGCTTGCGCAGCGCCCGGCCGGAGCCGACCTGCGCCGCTTCCTGGCCCAGCAGGCTCGCCCAGATGCCCAGCTCGCCCTGGCGCTGCAGGGCGGTCGCCTCGGCGTCGAGCTTCCGGACCACGACGAGGTCGTGGTAGAGCGAGCGGTATTCCTCATCGGTGAAGTCGACCGTGTAGTCGGGGTGTTCGACCCGGTCTCCCTCAGGGGTGAGCAGCTGCACGAACGCGGGTTCAGGCGCGGCCCGTGTTCCTGACGTCCGGGCCTTTGCTTCGCCCTTCGCCATCCGTTTCTCCCTGTCGTCTCTCGCGTCGGCAGCGGGGGTAACCCTGCCGCGCAGCGGGGGTGGCTGCTACGCGGCGGCCCTGTTGGAGCCGGCGCGTCGCGGTGGGTGTGAGTGGATCACGCCCGGGAGCCGGCTCTGAGGCTCAGTCGCAGGGTATGCGGACGCTACAGCCCCGTTGCCGGTGTGTGTCCAGCATCGCAGAAGGCGTGTGGATCGACACCATGGAGTCCGGGTTCGTCCGCGTTGCAAGGTCGAAAAATCCCTCCGAACCGGGCAGATCCTCGCCCCGCGTGCGGCAGTTGCTCCCAATGAGCTTCGTTCTGCCTTCCCCCGCACACTGGAGCGCTTCCTTTGGAATCCGACGTCCGTACCCACCGCATACTGTCGCCGAACCGGCGGCCGCTGCTCATTTCCGCGCTGCTCGTGGCGCTGACCTCGGTGCCGACCCTGATCGTGGTCGCCGCCGGCAGCGCCTCGCTGGACACGGCGCCGTCCGTCCGGACGCCGATCGTCGCCGAGCCACGGCCCGGACCGCTCGTGCTCGCCCCGACGCCCAGCAGCGGGCTGCACGGCACGGGCACGCCGTCGCGCGCGGCGGAGCCGACCGCGCCGCTGCCCCCGGCGACCGTGGCGAAGCCGCGCGTCAGCGCGAGGACATCGGGTGGATCAGGCGGCGGTGTCGTCGTCGGTACGGGTACCAAGCCGCCCACGGTGGTGCCGGCTCCGCCGACCGCGCCGGCGCCCGAGGTGCAGGAGCCCCCCGCCGTCGTGCCCACGCCCTCACCGACGAAGGGCGTGCCCATCCAGGACAAGGCGTGGCCGGGGTGGAACGCCACGCGCAAGGGCAAGCCGGAGGCGGTCAAGAGCTGGACCGCGCATCGGCCCCGATCGGGGTCGGCCGATCAGTCAGATCTTGAGGACTGCCCGGCCGCACAGGTTTAGCGCTGGGTCATGAAGTGTGCGCGGGTCATCGGCCGGCGCGTGTGTTGGAGTTGCGGGTCACCATCGCCCAGGCGGTGGAGAACGGCTTGCACGGCCAGCGCGCGCAGCCGGCCGCGCAGCGTGTCGCCTGATGGACGCGTAACGGCTGGTGGCGCGCCACGAGGCGGCGGGCGTCGGTCACGGCGTGGTCATAGATGACGGCCATCAGAACCCCTGCGTCGCGGGTGCGGTCCACAGGATCCAGGCGGGATACAGCTGCTGAGCGGTTGCGAGCGCGTCGTTCGCCGAGCGGAAGACGGCGATCTCGGACTTCCCATTCCCCAGGCGCCAGGTGAGCACGGCCTGATCCGGCAGCTCGTGACCCCAGGCGACAACCTGGGGGTGGTCGTCGTCGAACGGATCGGCGACAATGCCGAAAAGCCGTGGTGCGCCTTCGAGCAGGATCACGTCGTCTTCGATCACGACGGATCTCCCTCCGGCAGAGGAACCATCTCTGACCGCCCCAGAATGCATGTGCAGGTTTCCCGGGGCAATACGTTCCGTCAAACTTGAGTAGAGCAACCCAATCGCTCACTGACGCTCACGCTTGCGCGACAACCCGGTAACGGTGACACTCGTCCTGAGTAATGGAGGTGAGTGGTGTCGCACGCGCACAGCCCCACGTTCCCCCGCTTCCAGCTGGGCAAACAGCTCCGGCGACTGCGCGAGCAGGCGAAGCTCACCACCGAGGACGTCGGTCTACAGCTCGACTGCTCGCCCAGCACGATCAGCCGCATGGAGGGCGGGAAGGTCGGCATCCGCCGCAGCACCCTCGAACAGTTGCTCAAGATTTACGACGTTGATGATAGCGATCTCACGGAGACATTGATCGCGCTTGCGAAGGAAGGCAAGACGCGGGGCTGGTTCGCCCGCTTCGGTGACCTTCCCAGCCACTACTCCCGCTACATCGGCCTGGAGTCCAACGCGATCGAGATGCGGGACTACGAGGCGCTCGTGGTGCCCGGCATGCTCCAGACGGAGGAGTACACGCGGGCGCTGCTCGCCGCCGCCTCCCCGTCCGGCGAGTCGGAGGACGCGGTCCAAGCGCATGTCAGCGCCCGGCGTGAGCGGCAGGAACTGCTCACCCGGGCCGAGAATCCATTGCAGTTCATCGCGGTTCTCGACGAGAGCGTCATCCGGCGCCTCATCGGTGGGGTCGACGTGATGCGGTCGCAGCTCAAGCACCTGGCCGAAATGGGCCGGGCGAGGAACGTGACGATCCAGATACTCCCCTTCAGCGGGGGAGCCTATGCCGGCATGGCTGGATCATTCGCGATCCTCAAGTTCCAAGGTGCACCAAGCGTCGTGTACGCCGAAGCCATGGCCGGCGACATCTACCAGGAAGCCGGAGACGTCCAGCGGTACCACGACGTGTTCGAAAGTCTGCGAGCCGCCGCGCTCAGCCCATTCGAGTCGGTCAAGCTGATCGAGTCAACGGTCGCTGAGACGGCCTGACAACGAAGGAGTGCGCAGAATGGCTGCGCTGAACGAGCGGTGGCACAAGCCCACCCGGAGCGGTAACAACGGACAGTGCGTCGAAGCGCGGTTCGTCGACGGTGTCGTCGAGGTCCGCAACTCCAACTCCCCGGACGCGGGATCCGTGCGCTTCACCCGCGCCGAATGGGAGACCTTCATCGCCGCGGTCGACACCGACGGCGAATTCCGCCTTCCGTAACAAACCTGAGCAACAGCTTCCCCCAACCAAGCCTGAGCAACAGCGAAGGGACCGTCCCGACCGGCGGTCCCTTCGTCGTAGCTGCGAGCCGATTTTATGTTATCGCTCACCGGCTCCATCCATAACCGTGTGGCCACGATCCGCGTGTTGCAACAAAAGGCGTGAAACGGTCAGGCGGCGATCGGCTGGGGTGCAATACCGCGATGTGGGTGTCGCGGCGGCACGCACCGGAGTAAGCATGAACACATGGTGACTGTTCGCGCAGATGACGGCGTAGGTGGCGGGGTCGCGACGCTGCAGCCGACGATCCGGGCGTATCGACCGACGGACCATCGCGAGTGCCGGCAGCTGTGGGCAGAGCTGACCGAGGAGCATCAGCACCTCTACCCGGCGGCGCCACCCGTCAGCGGTGACCCCGGGGCCGCGTTCGAGGAGTACCTCACGCGGCTCGACCTGTCCGGCATGTGGGTCGCGGAGATCCTCGGCGTCGGCGTGGTCGGCATGGTCGGGCTCATCCTCGACGGGCGCGGTGGGCAGGTCGAGCCGCTGGTCGTCGCGTCGTCCCGGCGGGGCGCGGGGATCGGGCGGGCGCTGCTCTCCCACGTCGCCGACCAGGCCAAGCGGCGGGGGCTCGGGCAGCTGAGCATCTCGCCGGCGGCGCGCAACGTCGACGCGATCCGGTGCCTGCAGGCGGCCGGGTATGACGCGCTCGCCCGGGTGACGCTCGCCATCGACCTGCACCCGGACGGCCACGACTGGCACGACGGGATCGACCTGCACGCGCAGCGGTTCCGCTTCTAGCGCCGCTTCCTGCTACTTGCCGCTTCTGGCGGTGTGCTGGCGTTTGTCAAGGTGCGGCCGGCGGTTGTGGATCGAATCGGGCGTTGTCCACAGCCGAAAACCGCGAGTTCCCGTGGGTGGCGGCGACCGCCAGGCTCGGGTGCATGACGACCGCGACCTCGACCCTCGCGCAGCCCCGGCTGCGCCTGCGCACCCCCGCTGACATCCTTGCCGGCACGCCGTATCTGTTCGGGTTCCACCCGTCCGACAGCCTCGTCGCCCTCGGGGTGCGCGACAAGCGGCTGCGCTTCCACATGCGCGACGACCTGCCCGATCCGGGCGAGGACCTCGACACCCTGGCCGACGGCTATGGCGCCCTGTTCGCCCGCCAGGACGTCGACCACGTCGTGCTCATCGGCTATGGCCCGCCCGAGCGCGTCGAGACCCTCATCCACGCCACCACCGCCGCGATGCGCCGCCACGGCATCGCCGTGCACGAGATGCTCTGGGCCCACGAGGGGCGCTACCGGTCGCTGATCTGCGAGTCGCCCTACTGCTGCCCGACCGAAGGCCAGCCCTATGACGTCGAGACGTCCGCGGTCGCGGCGACCGCCACCCTGATCGGGATGGTCGCGCTGCCCGACCGGGCCGCCCTCGTCGCCAGCCTCGCCGCCCCGACCGGCCCCGCCCTCGACGCCGCCGAGCGCGCCACCCGCCAGGCCCAGACCCGCCTCGTCCACTCGCCCGGCACGCCCGCCGAAGGCGTCGCCTCCATCGACGCTGCGCTGCGCCGCGTCCGCGCCGGCGAGGGCCTCACCGACGAGGAGGTCGCCTGGCTCGCGTTCCTCCTCCACAGCCTGCCCCTGCGCGACGATGCCTGGCTGCGCATCGACCGCGACCTCGACACCGACCTCGACCTCCACGACCGCCTGTGGACCGACGTGCTGCGCCGCTGCGCCCCCACGTTCGCCGCCCCGGCCGCGATGCTCGTCGCCTATGCGTCCTGGCGATCCGGCAATGGTGTCCGCTCCCGGATCGCCCTGGACCGCGCGTTCGACGCCGACCCTGGCTATCGTGCCGCCAAGCTCATGGCCGAGATCCTCGACCGCGGCCTGTCCCCGCAGTCCCTGCCCCCGATCGGCCGCCGCGACGGCCGCCGCCCCACCCCGCCCCGCCGCCGCACCACCCGCCGCCGAAGGCGCTGAACCCTGCCTGGCGCCGCCCCACCCCGGCGTGCGTTGGCGGTCTACCTGCGTGCCGCTGCGGGCTCGGGTGTGGGGCGTCGGGTGGTCCGCTCGGTGCCGCGTTCCTGATTGATGGGAGGTGTTCAGGGCGTCGTGCCTGGTTGCGACCACGAGCCATGAGCTGTTGCGGGCGGCGGTCGACGCCGCGTTCGACCTGGTTGCGGGTGTTTGCCGGTCCGGGTCGGACGCGGGTGGTCGGTCGCGGTGAGGTCCTCTCGGTCCGGTTGGCGATCTGTCCTTCGGTCGCGGGGGCACCGCCACCGTCCTGCGGGCCGCCCTGGATGAGGGTGCCTTGCCGTCCAGCCGAGTCCGGGCGGCGTGCTGGTGCGTGCGCACCGCCGGGGACTGTGGATGCGCCGTTCGTCTGAGGGCTGACCCGGCATTCCCGCCCGCGGGGAACTCGGCCGGTGTGATCAGGTCTGGGGCAGGCCGGTGATGCGGTGGGCGCCGGTGTAGACGTTGAAGGTCTGGCCGCGCAGGAAGCCGACGAGGGTCAGTCCTGCCTCCTCGGCCAGGTCGACGGCCAGGGTGCTCGGCGCCGACACCGCGGCCAGCACCGGAATGCCTGCCATCCAGGCCTTCTGGCACAGCTCGAAGCTCGCCCGGCCGCTGACCATCAGCACGTGACCGGCGAGCGGCAGGCGGTCCTGTCGCGCGGCCCAGCCGATCACCTTGTCCACGGCGTTGTGCCGGCCCACGTCCTCCCGGAGGCAGACCAGGCGCCCGGCCGCGTCGAACAGCCCGGCCGCGTGCAGGCCGCCCGTCGTCCTGAACGCCCGCTGGCCCGCCCGCAGCGCGTCGGGCAGGTCGGCCAGCACGGCCGGGGCCACCCGGATGCCGTCCGCCGCGACGTCGAACTGTGAGCGTGTCCGCACGGCGTCGATGCTGGCCTTGCCGCACACGCCGCACGAGGAGGTGGTGTAGAAGTTCCGGCTCGGATCGGTCTGCGGGGCCGGGACCCCGTCGGCGAGCACCACGTCCACGACGTTGTAGGTGTTCGCTTCCTGGTCGCCGGCGCACAGCTGCGCCGTCCGCACGTCCGCGGCGGATCTGATGATCCCCTCGGTGAGGAGGAACCCGATCGCCAGGTCGAGGTCGTCACCGGGGGTCCGCATCGTGACCGCCAGCGCGGGGCGTGGCGTCCCGGCCGGTCCGACCCTGATCTCCAGCGGCTCCTCGGCGATCAAGGTGTCGGGCCCGACCTTTGCGGAGACCCCCGCCGGGCCGTCCGGGGCGGGGGTGACGGTGACCCGGGTGATCGTGCGCCGTTGCGTGACGCGTCCCATGGTCGGGCCTCCAGATGCGGGGAGTGGTTCCGGTCGTTGCCCGCTCGACGGTACGTTCTGCCCATGGGCGCAGCCACCGCATGGCCGGGACTCGTGGCCGTGATCCTCGCCGGGGGTGGCGGCACGCGCCTCGGTGGCCAGGACAAGCCGATGCTGCCCGTCGCCGGGGTGCCGATGCTCGACAGGGTGCTCGCCGCGGTCGAGGGGGCGGCGCTGCGGATCGTGGTCGGGCCGCCCCGGGAGGGGCTGCCCGCGGGGGTGCGCACCGTCCGCGAGGAGCCGCCCGGTGCCGGCCCGGCGGCCGCGACCGCCGCTGCGCTCGGCCTCGTCCCGCGAGCGGCGTCGGAGGACCAGGCAGAAGCGGAGGAAGGGCCGGCGCTGGTCGGGCTGTTCGCCGCGGATCTGCCGTACCTCACGACTGAAGGAGTCGAGGTCCTGCTCGCGGCGGTCGAGAGCCACGCGGATGGCGCGGTGTTCGTCGACGGGCGCGGCAAGCGGCAGCTGCTGTGCGGGGTGTGGCGGGCCGGCGCGCTGCGGGATGCGGTCGAGCAGCTCGGGGCGCCCGAAGGCCGGTCGATGCGGGCGGTGTTGGATGGGCTGGACGTGGTCGAGGTCGAGTGGACCGGTTCCGGGCCGGCGCCGTACTTCGACTGCGACACCGAAGAAGACCTGCGGCGAGCAGACGGGGGTGGAGACCGATGAGCGGGAATCCGGAGCTGGCGGCGTGGGTGGTGCGGGCGTGCGCTGAGCTCGGGCTGGAGCCGTTGGGCGCGGGGGAGCAGGACGCGATCCTCGACCTCGCGCGGGACGTGGCGCACAACGTGGCCCGGCCGGGGGCGCCGTTGACCGCGTTCCTGCTGGGGGTCGCCGTCGGGCGGGGCGCCGACCTTGAGGAGGCCCGGGCGCGGCTCGTCGCCCTGGTGGACGAGGGCTGACCGACGCCACGACCCGGAAGCAACCAGTCCGAGGAGCCCGAGGCACCCGGGACGTGCGTCGTCTGGATAGGGTGAGCCCGGGGGGATTGGAGGCGGTCATGGCGGATGATCAGGACTACGAGGCGGCGCTGTTCGACGACGAGGACCCGATCGGCGGGGACCTCAAGGAGAAGGTCGCCGAGGCCTGGCGCGACTTCGCGCGGCACCTGGTCGACGCGCTGCGGCAGCTCGCCCCCGGCACGACGCTCGATCTGACGCTCGACCCGACGGCGTCCGGGACCGGCGACGCCATCTACTCGGTGCAGGTGACCGGCGAGGACGGCGACATGCTCGCCGCGACCGCCGTCGGCAACGCCGACCTGCCCGCGGCGTATCGGCTGGGGCGGACCGTGATCGCGCAGACGGTGGCGCTCGGGTGGTCGCCGCCGGGGGTGGTGCCGGGCTCGGGCGAGGCGTTCGGCGTGCGGGTGCCCAAGAGCGAGGCCATCCAGCTCAGCCGGCTCATCATGCGGACGCTGCGCGACATCTACGGCACGCCGCACCCTGCGTTCCTCACCTATCTCGCCCACGACGCGCAGGGGCTGGTGGCGGCCCTGCCGTCGCTCGGCGTCGCCCGGTCGCTCGCGTCGATCGTCGAGACCGACGGCGACGGGCCGGTGGCGGTGGTGCGGGCGAAGCAGCACCAGGCGGGTGACGAGCAGGACGACCTGCCGCTGCACGACAAGGTGATCACGGTCGTGGCCCGGCTGATGAAGACGACGCCGGAGGAGCTGACGATCGACCCGGACGGTGACATCGGCATCCGGTCCGGGTCGGCGATGGTGTTCGTCCGGGTGCGGGACAACCCGCCGCTGGTCGACGTGTATTCGCCGGTGCTGACCGAGATCGAGCCGACCGAGCGGCTTTACGTGAAGCTGTCCGAGCTCACCAACCGGATGCCGATCGGCCGGCTGTACTGCACCAACGACACGGTGTGGGCGTCGGTGCCGGTGTTCGGCCGGGACTTCCAGGCGACCCACCTGATGCTCGCCGTGCAGGTGATGACCGGGCTCGCGGATGAGCTGGACGACCGCCTGCAGGGCGAGTTCGGCGGGAAGCGGTTCTTCGGCGAGAACGACACCCCCAAGCAGGTCGAAGGCGAGCGCACCGGGATGTACCTGTAAAGCGCGGCAGACGCTAGAGCCCGCAGGAGCGGCGCAGCGCCCGGGACACCCGGCCGAAGAGGTCGACGTCCCGCGTGCGCAGCAGCGTGACCCGCGTGCCGCGGTAGTCGGCGAGCAGCGTGTGCTGCCGTGGCCAGCGGCGTGCGTAGACGACCCCGACGACCCAGGTGATCAGCAGCGCCGACAGCGCGACCAGGATGACCGGCACGGAGCCGGTGGTCGCCGCCGCGCCGAGGACGACGACGTTCGCGATCCCGACCGCGACGCACGCCCGCACGCCCGGGTGCAGGGTGCCGGTGCCGTGCGCCGGTCGCGACAGCTCCGCGATCTCGTAGCGGCCGCGGTCGGTGGCGAAGATCCGGTCGGTGACCAGGATCCCGTGCTGGTTGTAGTGGATGACCGGCCGGGACTCGAACGACTGGGGTGCGTAGGAACTCATGGTCGCGCTCCCTTGCTGCTGGTCGGGGCCCGGATCGCGGACGCCGACGCGACGAACGAGGAAGGCGGCAACCGGCCACGGTGACGGCCGCCGTCCAGCGTGCCTCCTGGGATGAGGCACATCGAAGCCCAAGCGTCGCCGTCGCTGGGTGAGGCGGATCATGCAACCTCACTAGTAGCTTCTAACTTGATTACGCATCAACTCGCTGTCAGATGCAAGTGCAACCCAGTGCCGAAAGTTCTCAGTATTTGAGTGTGGATGCGGTACGGTGTGGTCGATGTCCTCGAAGCCGAGCCCGACTCTGCTCCGTCGCCAGCTCGGAGCCGAGCTGCGCCGGTTGCGGGAGGCTGCCCGGAAGACGGCCGCCGATGTCGCAGCCGAGCTCAAGTGGTCCGAGTCCAAGGTCAGCCGGATCGAGACCGCCAACAGCAGCGTCCGCAACCCGGACCTGACGAAGCTCTTCGACCTCTACCAGACCGCAGAGGCCGAGCGCACCCGCATCACCGCCCTCGCCGCGCAATCGCGCCAGCGGGCCTGGTGGGAAGCCTATGGCGACGCATTGCTCGGCGCCTATGAAACAATGATCGGGTTCGAATCCGAGGCATCCGACGTCTACATCTACGACGCGGTCATTCTCCACGGACTTCTGCAGACCGTGGAATACGCCGGCGCGATCATCAATTCGGTGTCCGTGGGGGAGCGGCCCGATGTGGTGAACCAGCGGGTGTCGGTCCGGATGGCGCGACAGGCCGTCCTGACCCGTGACCCGCCGCCGCGGATCTGGGCGATTCTCGACGAGGCGGTCCTCAAGCGGCCGGTCGGCGGTCATGATGTCATGCGAAGGCAGCTCATGAGGCTCCTGGAGATCGCCGACCGTCCGACGGTGACGCTGCAGATGGTGCCGTTCGACCGTGGGGCGCACCGGGGGATCGACGGGGCGTTCACGGTGCTCGACTTCGTCGGCGAGACCGAGCAGTCGCTCGTGTATTGCGACGGAATGACCGGCGGGGTGTTTCGCAACCGCCCCGAGGAAGTGCGGCGCTACCTGGTCGCCTTCGAATCGTTGCGCACTGTGGCGCTGAGCCACGCGGAAACACTTGATTACATTCAGCGGGCTATTCGCGAATACGAATAGCCCAGGTTCTAGGGGTCATCATCATGAGCATTGTGTGGCGTAAAAGCACGCGCAGCGGCGGCAACGGTTGCGTCGAGGTGTTACTCGACCCGAAGGCCGTCGGCATCCGGGACTCGAAGGACGCCAACAGCCCGGAGATCTTCGTGGACGCCGCCGCCTGGAGGGCGTTCGTGCAGCACGTCGCCGGAGAGCAGCGCTGACCAGACGGCGGACAGCGCTGACCGTGCGGCGGCGCTGACCGCCCAGCCGCGCCGACCGCCCAGCGGCGCAGAACCGAAACGATCCAGCTAGAGCGCGATCCAGGCCTGCTCGGCCAGGGTCGCCGCGTCGGTCGCCTTCAGCCCCTGCTCCGACAGGGTCCACAAAGTGCCACCGATGATCAGCGAGCGGCGGATCGCCGTGTAGCGACCGGGGTGGGTGATCGCACCCGCCTCGGTGATCGCCGAGTCGCCGACCTTCAGCACCAGCACGGCCGGCTGGGTGTCGCGCCAGACCGGCACCGCGAGCAGCCCCAGCGGCGCCCAGTAGAGGAACGCGTGCGGGTCGTACTCCGCCTCGGAGCTGCCGCCCTGCCGCTTGAACTGCGCGACCCGCGACGGGTGCGCCGGGTCCCGCACGTCGAACAGCGACACCTGCATACCCTGCACCCGGCCCTGCGCGTTGGCGTCCTGCCCCAGGCCGAGCAGCCGCCCGTCGCCCGCGGGGTGCAGGTATGCCGAGTAGCCCGGGATCTTCAGCTCCCCGACCACCTTCGGTGCCGCGGGGTCGCGCAGGTCGAGCGTGTAGAGCGGGTCGGTCTGCCGGAACGTGACCACGTAGCCGGTCGTGCCGATGAACCGCACGGAATAGATCCGCTCGCCCTTGCCGAGGCCGTCGACGCGACCCGCCTCGGTGAGCCGGCCGCCGTCGCGGCGCAGCACGTACACCGCCGACGCCGTCGTGTTGTCGGCCGACATCGTCGTGGCGATCCGCAGGTGCCCGTCCCACTCCGACATCGAGTACTGGTTGAGCAGCCAGCCCGGCACCTCACCCGACGCGACGAACCGGGGGCTGCCCGGCGCGCCGATGTCGAACTTGAACACCTGGGTCGACGGCCGGGCCGGCGACGTCGCGACCTTCCTGCGCACCACGTCGGCGGCGAGCATCCGCCAGCGCTGGTCGTTGGCGATGTACAGGCTGGGCCCGTTGGCGTAGACGGTGTCGCCGTCGGCCACGACCGAGACCGGGTCGCCGCCGCCGAGCGCCGCACCGCCCAGGTCGAAGGTCAGCACCGTCAGCATCGACGTTGCCGAGTAGGTCGCCGGCCGGCTCACCGCGCCGCAGTCGACCCGCCCCTCGGTGCGCTTGCCGGCGGCGTCGGTCGCGGCCCACTTCGGCAGCCACGCGTCGACCGGCGCGGCCATGACCGCCGAACGGTTCGCCGCGATCCGCGCGTCGGCGCTGCCGAGCTTCGAGTTGTCGGGGAACGCGATCCGCGGCCGGGACACCACGACCACGCGGGCGGTGCCGCCGACCTGCCGGGCGTCGAGCAGGCCGCCCTCGACGGTGAACCGGCCGATCACCTTCGGCGCGCCGGCGAGGTCGACCAGCGTCATCTGCGCGCCCGACACACCGGGCACGTCGTCGAAGCCGGCCCGGTAGTCGTAGCCGAGCACCAGCGCGCGGTCCCCGGACAGCAGCAGCTCCGTGGCGTTGGCGGCGCTCTTGCCGCTGACGTCGTCGACGGTGCCGATGGCCAGGGAGCCGGTCACCGCCCGGCCGGCGACGTCGACGACCTTCAGGGTGCCGCGCGACAGCGTCACGATCCGTTTGCCGTCGGTCTTCACGAGATCCGGCTCGTCGACACCCGCCTCATGGGTGTTGGTGCCAGAGAACTCCTGACCGGCCGGCGCGGCCGCCTTGCCGCTGTTGAGCCCGCCCTGCCGCTGTGCGCCGGTGTCCTCGGCGCGGCCGCCGCGCAGCATGCCGCCGTCGTTCAGGAACCCCCACGGCCCGACCACACCCGCGGCGGCGTCCCGCAGCGACGACAGCAGCTGCTCGCAGGAGTCGAACGCCACCAGCTTGAACACCGGCTCCGGCCCGGCGACCGTGGCCGGCGCGGACTTCGGCGACCCGCCGCCCGTACATCCGGCGACAACGAAAACCAGGGCACTCAACGCGGCAAGCGAGCGTCTCATGCGTGCTAGGACGTGGCGGGTGTCGATCCGGTTCCCGGCACGGTGACGACTTTCGGCGCCAGCCGCTCGACCAGCCGTGACAGCACGATCATGCTGCGGGTCGACGTCACGAAGGGCTCGGCGCGCAGCCGTTCGAGGGCCTCCTCGAGCCCCGCCATGTCGACCGCCCGCAGGTGGACCAGCGCGTCGGCCTCACCCGAGATGGTGTAGGCGCCGACGACCGCCGGGTGGCGCTTCGCGGCGTTGCGGATCTGCTGCGGCGACGTCCGCCCGGTGCAGAACAGCTCGACGAACGCCTCCGTCGTCCACCCCAGCGCGTCCGGGTCGACGAGCGCCGTATAGCCGCGGATCACTCCGGTCGATCGAAGCCGGTCGACGCGACGCTTCACGGCCGGTGCGGACAGCGCCACCTGCGATCCGATGTCCGCATACGATGAGCGGGCGTCCTCCTGCAGCAACGCAATGATCTGCTGGTCGATCGGGTCGAGGCGCAACAAATCCCTCCTCGAAAGCAAGCAATACCGCTGTTTTGTGCAACCCCGCAAATCTACCGTTTGATCTCGTGACCCACGTCGAGCGGCAGCCACGCGAGCGCACCTACCTGATGTCGCCACCCGAGCACTTCGTGGTGGAGTACGCGATCAACCCGTGGATGGACGTGTCCACGCCGGTCGACACCGAGCTCGCCCTGAAGCAGTGGGAGGGCCTGCGGGAGACCCTGGTGCGGCTCGGCCACCAGGTGCACGTGCTGCCCTCGGAGATCGGCCTGCCGGACATGGTCTACGCGGCCAACGGGGCGTTCAGCGTCGACGGCGTCGTCTACGGGGCGCGCTTCAAGTACCCGCAGCGCATCGCCGAGGCCGCCGCGCACCGGCGGTTCTACGACAACCACGGCTGGAAGTTCGTCGCGCCGGCCGAGACCAACGAGGGCGAGGGCGACTTCGCCTACCTGCCCGACGCGCTCGGCGGCGGCGTGATCCTGGCCGGTCACGGCTTCCGGACCGAGACCTCGGCGCACTCGGAGGCGCAGGAGGCGCTCGGCCGGCCGGTGGTCTCGCTGCGCCTCGTCGACCCGCGCTTCTACCACCTCGACGTCGCGCTGGCGTCGCTGGACGACCGCACCGTCGTCTACTACCCGGGCGCGTTCTCGGCCGCGTCCCAGCGGGTGCTCGCGCAGCTCTTCCCGGACGCCGTCGTCGCCGACGAGGAGGACGCCCTGTCGTTCGGGCTCAACCTCGTCTCCGACGGGCGCAACGTGGTGCTCAACAGTGAAGCCACCGCCCTCGCGGCAAAACTCCGCCAGGCGGGTTACGCGCCTGTACCGGTGGAGCTGACCGAGCTCAAGAAGGGCGGCGGCTCCGTGAAGTGCTGCATCGCCGAACTTCGGCCTTAAGAGGTCGCCGGAGCCGGCGCTGGGGTTTCGGTCCCGGTCCCGGTCCCGGTCCCGGCCGTGGACTGGATCAGCACGATCTGCGCCGTGTAGGTCGTGGTGGGGGACGCCGCCGGGCTCCCGCCGCCGCCGCTGACCGTGATCGGGCCGCCGACCACCACCATGGAGCCCGCCTGCAGTGCGCCGGGCTGCACGCTCATGTGGTCGTTGTAGATCTTGGCGTTCTGGGCCAGGGTCCACGTCTTGGTGTAGCCGTCGGTCGACCGGACCGTCACGGACGTTTCCGTCGCCGCCGTCGCGGTGCCGTTCTGCATCGCGACCCGTATCGGGCCCTTCTTCGTCTGCACGATGCCCTCACCGTGCAGCACGTTCTTGAGCCAGTTCTCGTGCTGGCCACCCTGACCGGTCTCGCCGGGTGTCGGATCCGCCAGTGCGACCCCCGGCAGGGAGCCGACGATCACCAGGATCACGGCACTGAGCAACAGGCCTATGCGTGTGCGTCGCATCTGGGTACCTCCTGTCCGAGCTGCTCCGAGCTCCGCCGAATTTGAGCCGACGGGTGCACTACCTCCTCTCACCCGGCCCAAACGGCACCGTCACCGTGAATCTCGCCCCGCCCTCGGGCGCGTGACCGGCCTCGATCCTGCCGCCGAGCCGGCGGGCCATCCGCGCGGCGAGCGCCAGCCCCAGCCCGCTGCCGACCTTGCGCGCGCCCTGGTACCGCCGCGACAACGCACCCCGCTCGAAGGCCACCGCCAGGTCGTCGTCGGTGAACCCGGGCCCGCCGTCACGGATCTCGATCGACGCCTCCGCCGGCCCCCACACCAGCGCCAGCACCACCGGCACCCCTGTCGCCTGCTCGGACGGCACGACCCGCAGCGCGTTCTCCAGCAGGCCGTCGACGATCTGGCGGATCCGTCCCGGGTCGGTGCGCACCGGCACCGGCATCGGCGGCAGCTCCGTGCGCAGCAGCAGCCCCGCCGCCGTGAGCCGCCCGCCCCACGCCTCGGCGGTCGCCGCCACCAGCTGGGTCAGATCCACGTCGACCACCTCGACCGGCAGGTCCGCGGCCTCCAGCCGGGCCAGCACCAGCAGGTCGGCGATCAGCCGGTCGAGCCGCTCCGCCTCGTCGAGCACCGTCTGCCCGGCCCGCTGCGCCCCGTCCGGACCCACCACCCCGTCCGCGAGCGCCTCCGCGTAGCCGCGGATCGTCGTCAGTGGCGTGCGCAGCTCGTGCGACACCGACAGCAGGAAGTCCCGCTCGCGCCCCTCGCTCGTGGCGAGGGCCGCGGTCAGCGCGTTCACCGCGTGCGCCAGGTCCGCCACCTCCGCCGGCCCGTCCGCGTCCAGCGTGACCGACCGGTCCCCGGCGGTGAGCCGGTTGGCCGCGTCCGCCACGGTGCGGATGGGCCGCGCGATCCTCCTGGCCAGCAGCACGCCCGCCAGCAGTCCGGCCGCCAACCCGGCCAGCAGCGCCATCCACAGCTGCCCCCACAGCCGCGTGATGGTCGCCTGGCGCGACGGCATCCGCTCGGTCAGCACGATCCCGTTGCCCGCGTTGCCGATCGGCCGGCCCACCACGAGCTGGACCTGCTGGTCCACCACCGCCCGCCGGACCGGGACCGGCCGCCCGGCCCCGACCGTCTTGACCACCCCGTCGGGCAGCCCCGCACGGTCCGGCTGCCCCGCCCGGATCAGGTAGACCTGGATCCCGCGGGTCCGCAGCCGCTCGACGATCACCTGCTCGTCCGTGCTCCTGGGCGTGTTGAACCGGGGGCGCAGCAGCTCGGCGGTCAGCGTCGCGTCGTCGGCCAGCCGGACCCGGGCCGCCTTGTTGGCCTCCTGGATCGCCAGCGGCGCCCCGACGAGCGCCGTCACCAGCACCGAGATGACCGCGACCAGGCACGTGACCAGCGCGCTGCGTCCGGCGATGGACCGGAACCCGGCCCTAAGCATCGGCGGTGTACCCGACGCCCCGCACCGTCCTGAGCACCCCCGCCGCGGCGCCGAGCTTCCCGCGCACCTGCGCCACGTGCACGTCGACCGTCCGGGTGCCGGAATGCGCGGCGTACCCCCACACCGAGCCGAGCAGCTCCTCCCGCGTGAACACCCGCCCCGGCCGGTTCATCAGGTGCGCCAGCAGCGCGAACTCCGTCGACGTCAGCACCACCGGCGCGCCGTCGACCAGGCACTCCCGCCGCGCGGGGTCGAGCGTGACGGGTCCGACGGTGCGGACCTGCTCGACGTCGGGCGGCCCCTGCGTGCGGCGCAGCACCGCCTTCACCCGCGAGACCAGCTCCCGCGGGCTGAACGGCTTGGTCACGTAGTCGTCGCCGCCCAGCTCCAGGCCGAGGATCCGGTCGACCTCGTCGTCCCGCGCGGTCAGGAACAGCACCGGCGTCCAGTCACCGGCCTCCCGCAGCCGCCGGCAGATCTCCGTGCCGTCCATCCCCGGCAGCGCGATGTCCAGCACGCACGCGACGGGCCGCAGCTTCCGCGCCGCGGCCAGGCCCGCCGTGCCGTCGTGCTCGACGTGCACCCCGAAGCCCTCGCGCGCCAGATACATGCGCAGCAGGTCGGCGATCGGCCGCTCGTCCTCGACGACCAGCACCAGCCCCTTGCCCTGATCCACGGGCCCATTCTGCCGCGCCCGCATCCCGCCCGATGTTCGGGCGAGGTTTGGGCATCGAGTCGGTCGGATACAAGAACATCGATCGGCTCACCCTTCGCGAGGAAGCCAGCGCCTGCCGCGAAGGGTGGGCCGATCGCTCACGCGAAGCGGAGGACCGCCTTGGCCAGGGCGGGGACCCGGGGCGTCGCGGCGGCGGCGACCACGCCCCACGGGGTGCGGAACGCCTGCTTGAGGGCCTCGTCGAGGCGCCACGTCTCGACCTTGTTCGGCAGGCGGACCCAGACGTTCTCGCGGACGCCGTCGATGGCGGTCACGCCGAGCTGGATGCCGGAGCGGGTCGGCTCGGGGGTCCAGGTGACATCGGCGAGCGAGTGCAGGTCGGTGTTGAGGTGCAGGGAGACCCGGCGCAGCAGCGGCGACTCGGTGGTGATCACGAGGCGGCTGCGGGTCAGCATCAGCACGCTGTTGCGGGAGGCGCGCGACGTGCAGCGGGCGACGACGGCGACGGCGTCACGGTCCCCGGCGCAGCCGCGCAGCACCTGCACGTGGCGGCGGATGGTCGCGGCGGACAGCCTCGCCAGTGCGGTGGCCGGCAGGAACGTGCACGTGAAGGTGTCCAGCGTCTCCATATCGAAGCCAACGACGGTTCGCGCTCAGCGACACGCGTCGCGGCCCCGGAAACGCGCCGATCTTGCGGGCGTAGTGTCAGGACACTCCCACGATGTCCTTTTCTCCACCGCCGCGCCCGCAAGACCGGCGCACCGCCTGTCCGACTTTCCGGGGGAGGGCTACGAAGCGGACGGGCGGGGGCTGGGCTTGAGGGGAGCGCAGGCGGTGACGGCGGCCGCCACCTTCGCGTCGGCGGTGTCGAGCTGGTCGACCGGGCCGCTGACGGTGACGCCGTGCTCGGTCAGGCAGTTGCGGTACGCCGCATCCCGGCCGCCACCGTTGCCGCCGCCTCCGCCGTTGCCGAACCCGCCGCTCGGGAACGCGGTCGGGCGCAGCGACTCGCAGGCCTTCTGCGCCTTCTCCCAGGTCTGCTGGTCCACGCCGTTCGGCGCGGCCGTACCGAAGAAGCCACCGCCACCGCCGCGGAACCCACCGCTGCCGGACGGGCGCGGCTGCCCCGACGGGAACGCGGTCGGTCGGCCCGACGCGTTGCCGTCAGGACGGGCGGTGGGGCGTCCCGAGCCGTTCATCTGCGGCAGGTTGACGCCGTTGTCGCGCAGGCACGACGCGTAGTCGGTGCCGGACGCCGCCGTGGCCGGCGCCGCGCTGTCCGAAGATCCGCAGGCTGTGGCGAAGAACGCCACCGCGGCGAGCGCGAGGGCGGCCCCACCGATCCGCTTGGTCATCACTCCCGACATGCAACGGCGCGAACCTCGACGCACCGTGGGCTGGACCTCAAAATTCGGTGAGAGCGCCTTCCCAGGGAACTTTGAGGTCCGGTCGAGCTGACCGGGAGCCGGGACCGGTCAACTAGCAGGCATGAAGGTCTGGTGGCTGGCCGGAGGGGCTGCCGTGCTCGCGGTCGCGGTCGTCGTGGGGGTCCTGCTGACCGGCGACGAGAAGGTCGCGCCGGCGAAGGTGAGCACGACGAAGGTGACCCGCGGGTCGGTCTCGACGACGGTCTCCGCGTCGGGGACGGTGCAGGCGCAGCAGAGCCGCACGCTCGGGTTCACCAGCAGCGGCATGCTGACGGAGCTCAACGTCAAGCCCGGCGACGTCGTCGCCGCCGGCATGGTGCTGGCCAGGATCGACGCGACCGCCGCGCAGGAGTCGGTGGACGCCGCCGAGGAGAGCGTCGACAGCGCCGAGGACGCCCTGGACCGCGCGGAGACCGCCCAGGCGAGCGCCACCAGCACGCCCAGCGTCAGCCCGAGCGCCAGCCGCGCGCCCGGCGGCGGACAGAACCCCGGCACCGGCAACCAGAACAGTGTCCAGAACGCCAGCGACAACCTGCTCAACGCGCAGCAGCGGCTCAACAACGCGAAGCTCACCCTCACCCAGGCCAACGCCAAGCTGGCCGGGACGGTGATCACCGCGCCGCTCGCGGGCAAGATCCTCGACGTGAACGGCACCGTCGGGTCCGCCGCCGGCTCGAGCGTGATCACGCTCGCCGGCACCGGCGATGTCGTGGTGAAGGCGCAGTTCACCGAGGCGGAGGTGGCCCACCTCAAGGTCGGGCAGGTCGCCCGGATCACGCTGCCGGACAACGCGAGCGCGAAGTACGACGGCAAGGTCATCCAGATCGACCCGGCCGGCACGGTGTCGAACCGGCTGGTGCGCTACGCGGCGCTGATCGCGTTCGACAAGGTGCCCGACACGCTGCTCTACGGGCAGAGCGCTACTGTCGCAGTGGTCACCGCGTCCGTGGACGGCGTGCTGTCGGTGCCCTCCACGGCCGTGCGCGGCGGCGTGGTCGTGGTCAGGGTCAACGGCCGGGACGAGGAGCGCAAGGTCGCGACGGGGCTGCGCGGCGACGTCAACACCGAGATCACGAGCGGACTTGCCGAAGGCGACGAGATCCTGACGGCGGGTCGGTGACGATGGAGCCGATGACCGTACAGGCGAACACGCCACAGCCGAAGGTCCTCGTCGTGGACGACGAGGCGAGCATCCGTGCCCTGCTGTCCGCGACGCTGCGGCTCACCGGCTTCGACGTGAAGGTCGCCGGCGGCGGGCGGGAGGCCCTCGCGGCCGCCGCCGAGTTCGCGCCCGACCTGGTCGTGCTCGACGTGATGATGCCCGACCTGGACGGGTTCGAGGTCGCGCAGCGGCTGCGCGGCAGTCAGCGGCCGGTGCCGGTGCTGTTCCTGACGGCGCGGGACTCCGTGGAGGACCGCATCTCGGGGCTGACGGTCGGCGCCGACGACTACGTCGCGAAGCCGTTCAGCCTGGAGGAGGTCGTGCTGCGGATCCGCGCGATCCTGCGCCGCAGCCTGGGCGATCAGCAGCAGCTCGTCGACGGCGGGGTGCTGCGCTACGCGGACCTGGAGATGGACGAGGACGCGCACGAGGTCCGCCGCGGCGGGCACCGGGTCGACCTCTCCCCGACCGAGTTCAACCTGCTGCGGTACCTGCTGACCAACGCCGGCCGGGTGGTCAGCAAGGCGCAGATCCTGGACCGCGTGTGGAACTACGACTTCGGCGGCGACGGGCGCATCGTCGAGTCGTACGTCTACTACCTGCGCCGCAAGGTCGACAAGTGGGATCCGCCGCTGATCCACACCGTCCGCGGGGTCGGCTACGCGCTGCGCCTGCCCCAGAAGTAGGCCGCAGCGGTGAGACTCAGGCCCTGGCGCCAGTGGACGGTCCGCGCGAGGATCGTCGTCTCCGTGGTGGCCCTCGCCGGGGTCGCCCTCATCGCCGCCAACGCGATCGGTGTCGGGCTGCTCAACTGGTACCTGATGCAGCGCATCGACGACCAGCTGGAGCACTCGGCGCACCCGCCCGCGTTCGTCGGCCGCAACCCGAACCCGAGCCCCAGCGCCTCGGTGACGGGCGGGCGGCGCGACCGGTACAGCGGCGAGTTCTTCCCCGGACCGCTGTACCAGATCTACCGCTTCGACAGCACGGGCAAGCTCAAGGAGCCGCCGACGGTCGTGCTGGACCCGGCGCTCTTCGGTGACGTCCGGCAGCGGGCCGAGGACCCGAAGCCGTTCACGGTCACCAGCCCGGCCGGCGAGGACTGGCGGGTGATCGTGTTCGCGCTGCCGGTGCCGACGGGCACCGCGGCCGGGGCCAACGGATACGGCGCCAACGCGGTCTCCCTCGTCGAGATCCAGGACACGCGGGACCGGATGCTGCAGTACTCGCTGCTGGTGAGCCTGATCGTGCTCGGCTTCGCCGGGTTCGCGACGGCGTCGCTGGTGCGGGTCGGGCTGAGCCCGCTGACCCGCATGGAGGAGACCGCGGTCGAGATCGCGGACGGCAACCTGTCCAGCCGGATCGTCGACGCCGACCCGCACACGGAGTCGGGGCGGCTCGGCATCGCGTTGAACACGATGCTCACCCGCATCGAGGAGGCCGTCGAGGACAGCGCCGACTCGGAGCGCCGGCTGCGCCAGTTCCTCGCCGACGCCGCACACGAGCTGCGCACGCCGCTGACCTCCGTGCAGGGTTTCGCCGAGCTGTACCGGCGCGGTGGTGCCCCGCCCGGACCCGCGCTGGACGAGGCGATGGCGTGCATCGAGGCCGAGGTCAGCAGGATGCGGCTGCTCGTCAACGACCTGCTGACCCTGGCCAGGATGGACGAGGAGCGGGCCCTGCAGCGGCACCCGGTGGACCTGCTCGCCGTCGCCGCCGACTCGGTGCGCGACGCGCACGTGCGGGTGCCGACCCGGTTCGTGCAGCTGTCGGCGCTCGACGAGCGGTCGGTGACGTTCGAGCCGGTCACCGTGGAGGGCGACGAGGCGCGCATCCGGCAGGTCGTCGCCAACCTGGTCAGCAACGCGCTGCAGCACACGCCGGAGGACACCCGCGTCGTCGTGCGGGTCGGGCGGGCGACCGGCGACACCCCGCCGCCGACCGCGTCGATCGGTGCGCCGCTGCCCGAAGGGGTGCCGCTCGCCGCGATCGAGGTCAGCGACACGGGGCCGGGCATGAAGCCGGAGGACGCCACCAGGGTGTTCGAGCGCCTGTACCGCGCGGAGGGCTCCCGCTCCCGCCGGCACGGCGGCGCCGGGCTGGGCCTCGCCATCGTCGCGGCGATCGTGCAGGCGCACGGCGGGCGGGTCGAGCTGTGGACGGCACCGGGCGTCGGTACGCGGTTCCGGGTGCTGCTGCCGGCGATGGACGAGCCGGACTTCGAGGACGAGCCCGACGGCCCTGACGACGACGAATCCGGAGAAACCGGGGCAACCGAATTCCGAGGTAACTCCGAGGTGGACTGAGGGTCGCTCCGAGCGGCACCCACCACGATTCCCCTCATGCGTTTGTCGCTGCCGTCTCTACGCCGGCCTCGTCCGAACTCCGTGGGTCTGATCAACGCCGCGCTCGCGGTCGCCACGGTCGGCGGCGGGCTCTGGGCCTATCAGATCGTCTCCGGCCCGGCGGCCGCCCAGGCGTCGCAGACCACCACGCGGACCAGGGTCGTCGCGGCCTCCCAGGGCACGGTGTCGCAGACGGTGTCGGCGTCGGGCTCGGTCGCCAGCTCCGCGACCGCCAACGCCAACTTCACCAGCTCGGGCACGGTCACCGAGGTGGACGTGAAGGTCGGCGACGTGGTCACCAAGGGGCAGGTCCTGGCGAAGATCGACCCGACGGCCGCCAACGCGTCGCTGAACACCGCGAAGGCCAACCTGACCGCGGCGAAGGCGGCGCTCACCCGGGCGGAGAACAACAACGCCGACGACGCCACCATCGCCTCCGCGGAGGCGCAGGTCGCGACCGCGCAGGCCAGCGTGACGTCGGCGCAGACGACCGTCAACGGCACGGTCCTGACCGCCCCGATCGCCGGCACGGTCACCGCCGTGAACGGCGCCGTCGGATCGGCCTCGTCGTCTTCCGGGTCATCTTCTGGTTCGTCCGGCGGCGGCGGTACCGGCGGCGCGACCTCCTCCAGCAGCAGCTCGAGCGGCTTCATCCAGCTCGCCGACCTGACGAAGCTGCAGATCAACGCCGGCTTCGCGGAGGCCGACGCGACGAAGCTCAAGCCCGGCCAGACCGCGGAGATCAGCTGGAGCGCGCTCAGCGGCACCCGCGCCAACGGCAAGGTCAGCACGATCTCGCCGACGGCGACGACCACCAACAACGTCAACTCCTACGCGGTGGTCATCGGCCTGGACACGCTGCCGGAAGGGGTGCGGCTCGGACAGAGCACCACGGCGGTCGTGACGATCGCCGAGGCGCAGAACGTGGTGCGCATCCCGACCCAGGCGCTGCGCACGGCCGGCGGCCAGCGCACCGTCCAGGTGCAGGTCAACGGCCAGGTGGAGACCCGCACGGTCGAGGTCGGCATCAGCGGCGGCTCGTTCGTCGAGATCAAGTCGGGGCTCACGGCCGGCGAGCAGGTCGTGATCACCACGACGACGACCGGCTCGACGACCGGCACCAACACCAACCAGTTCCCCGGCGGCAACTTCCCCGGTGGCGGTGGCGGCTTCACCGGCGGCGGTGGCTTCACCGGTGGCGGCGGCGGCCGCCAGGGCAACTGATGGGACCCGGCGACATGCACCCAGTTCTGGACGTCCAGAAGGTCAAGAAGATCTACGGGCAGGGCGAGACCGAGGTCCAGGCCCTGCGCGGGGTGTCGCTGACCGTCGAGCGCGGCGACTACGTCGCGATCATGGGCTCGTCGGGCTCCGGCAAGTCGACGCTGATGAACATCCTCGGCTGCCTCGACATCCCGACGACCGGCAAGTACCTGCTCGACGGCGTCGACGTGAGCCGCCTCAACGACCGGCAGCTCGCGCTCGTGCGGAACCGGCGGATCGGGTTCGTGTTCCAGGCGTTCAACCTGATCGCGCGGACCACCGCCCTCGCCAACGTCGAGCTGCCCCTCGCCTACGCGGGGGTGAGGTCCGCGGAGCGCCGCCGCCGGGCCAACCTGGCCCTGGCGATGGTCGGGCTCGCCGACCGCGCCGGCCACGAGCCCAACCAGCTCTCCGGCGGCCAGCAGCAGCGGGTCGCCGTCGCGCGGGCCCTGGTCACCGCGCCGGCGCTGGTGCTCGCGGACGAGCCGACCGGCAACCTCGACACGCAGTCCACCAGCGACGTCCTGGCCGTCTTCGACCGGCTCAGCGCGTCGGGCCGGACGATCGTGCTGATCACCCACGAGCCGGACGTCGCCGAGCGGGCGAAGCGACTGATCCGGCTCGTCGACGGACACATCGTCCAGGATGAGCGGCTGAAATGAACATCGTCTTCGCCCTGCGGGCGATCACCGCCAACAAGCTGCGGTCCGGCCTCACCGTGCTCGGCATCCTCATCGGCGTCGCGGCGGTCATCCTGCTCGTCGCGGTCGGCAACGGCTCGGCCCAGGCCGTACAGAAGCAGATCGAGTCACTGGGGACGAACACGCTGACCGTCACGGCCGGCGGTGGCGGTGGCGCGCGAGGTGCGGCGGCGACCACGAGCACCGCGCTCACCATGGACCTGGTGCCCGCGCTCTCCGACAAGGACGAGGCGCCGCACGTGCGCAGCGTGTCGCCGGTCGTCACCGGCTCGCAGTCGGCAACGTACGAGGGCACCGACCACACGATCGCGCAGTTCGTCGGCACCTACCCGGGCTATGTCGCGGCCTCGAACTTCAAGGTCGACAAGGGTGCCCTCTTCACCGACGAGGACGTCAAGGACTCCCGCAAGGTCGTGCTCATCGGCAAGACCGTCGCGGAGGAGCTGTTCGGCGCCGTCGACCCGCTGTCGAAGCAGATCACCGTGTCCGGCAAGCTCTTCACCGTCGTCGGGGTGCTCGCCGACAAGGGCGGCACCGGCTTCACCGACCCCAACGACGTCGCGATCGCCCCGGTCACCGCGGTGCAGGAGTCGCTGACCGGCTACGGGTCGCTGAACCAGCTGCTGGTGCAGGCGACCGCGCCGGAGGACGTCAGCGACGCGCAGGGCGAGGTCACGGCGATCCTCAACGCCAAGCTGAACATCACCGGGTCGAGCACCAGCGCGTACCGCATCCAGAACGCCTCGCAGCTGCTGGAGACCCGCGCGAACACCGCGGAGACCTTCACGCTGCTGCTCGGCGCGGTCGCCGGGATCAGCCTGCTGGTCGGCGGGATCGGCATCACCAACATCATGATGGTCACCGTCACCGAGCGGACCCGCGAGATCGGCATCCGCAAGGCGCTCGGCGCGCCGAAGCGCACGATCCTCACCCAGTTCCTGGTCGAGGCGACCGTGCTGAGCCTGATCGGCGGGCTCCTGGGCGTGGCCGCGGCGGTGATCGGCAGCCGGTTCACGATCGTCAGCATCCAACCCGTGATCGTGCCCAGCTCGGTCTTCCTGGCGCTGGGGTTCTCGGTCGCGATCGGGCTGTTCTTCGGCAGCTACCCGGCCAGCCGCGCCGCCGGCCTGCGCCCCATCGAAGCGCTGCGCTATGAGTAGGAGATTCCTGTGAGTCACGCCTTTCGCCGGCCTTCCGACAATGCGGACACCGAGGTCCTCGAGCCGGTCGTGCTCCTCGAAGAACCGGAGCCGGAACCGGACGACCTGCTCGCGCAGCCGCTCGACGACGACCTGAGCGAGCGGATCAGCAAGGCGGCGCCGCGCCGGCTCGCCAACCGCGCCACGTACGTCCTGGCCGGGCTGGCGCTGCTGGTCGCCGGCTTCGTCGGCGGCGCGCAGGTGCAGAAGTCCTACGGCACCGCACCGGCGGCCTCGACCCCGGGCGGCGGCGCCAACCCGGCGGCGCTGGCGAGCCAGTTCGCCGGGCGGGGCGGCTTCCCCGGCGGAGCGCAAGGCGGCACCGGCACCGGGCAGACGGGCACGCGGGGCGGCATCACCGGCACCGTCAAGCTCGTCGACGGCACCACCGTCTACGTGGAGACCGCCGACGGCCAGACGCTGATCGTGAAGACCAGCGGCACGACCACCGTCTCGATGCCGGGCGCGCTGAAGGACCTCACCGCCGGCTCCAGCGTGACGATCGTCGGCCAGAACGCCGACGGGACCGTCACCGCCACCTCGATCACCAAGACGAAGTAGCGCATGCTGGGGGCATGGACCTCCGCAGCGGAACCTTCGACCCCTCGCAGCCGCAGCCGCAGCCGCAGCCGCAGGCGACCGCCTTACGGTGGCGGGTGTCGACCGGCTTCGCCGCGCTGAAGGCCTGTGCGGCGATCGGCCTCCTGGTCGCCGGCGTGTTCGCCGCGGGCGACCGCCGGATGCTCACCGCCGCGGTGGTCGCCGCGGCCATCCTCGGCGTCTATGCGCTGCGGGACTTCGTCGCGCCGGTCCGTCTCGCCGCGGACCCGGACGGAGTCACCGTCGTCAGCGGCTACGCGGGCCGCCGCCGGGTCGAGTGGGTGCAGGTCGAGCGGATGCGCGTCGACGCCCGGTCCCGTGGCGGCATGCGCAGCGAGCTCCTGGAGATCGACGCGGGCGAGCAGCTGTTCCTGCTCAGCCGGTACGACCTCAACGCGCACCCGGCCGACGTCTACGAGGAGCTGCTCCGGCTCCGCGGCTTCTAGCTGCCGTCGGCTTCCAGCCGTCGCTGGCTTCTGGCTGTCGTTGGCTTCCAGCTGCCGTTGCGGACAGCTGTCGCTGGGTGCTAGCTGTCGTTGCGGACAGCTGTCGCTGGGTGCTAGCTGTCGTTGCGGACAGCTGTCGCTGGGTGCTAGCTGTCGTTGCGGACGGCGAAGATGGCGATGTCGTCGCGGGGCGCCTCCGCGGAGAACCCCAGCGTCGTCGCGCGCAGGCGGGCGACGACCACGTCGGCGGGGAAGCCGGCCAGCAGCGCCGCCTCCTTGCGCAGCCGGTCGACGCCGAAGAGCTCCGCGCCGCGGCGGCGCTCGGTGACGCCGTCGGTGTAGAAGATCAGCGTGTCGCCGGGCTGCAGCGTGATCTGGGTGCGCGGGGTGTTGATCGTGTCGAGCAGGCCGAGGGCGGTGCCGCACCGGCCGGCGAGCTCCGTGCTGCCGTCGGCGCGCAGCAGCACCGGCTGGTCGTGCCCGGCGAGGTGCAGCGCCACGTCAAGGGTGCCGTCGGGGCGGCGCAGGATCTCCGCCAGGCAGAGCGTGCAGAAGCGGCCGGCGCCCCGCTCGAGCAGCGTCTCGTTGATCCGCTTCAGCGTCTCGGGCATCGGCCGGCCGTCGCGGACCAGCACGCGGGTGACGTCCCGCACCAGGCCGGTGACCGTCGCCGCCTGGACACCCTTGCCCGACACGTCGCCGACGACCACCAGCCAGCGGCGGCCGGAGAGCGGCACCACGTCGTAGAAGTCGCCGCCGACGTCGACCCCTTCGCCGGTCGGCACGTATTCGGCGCCGAACTCCACGCCCTCGGCCTTCGGCAGCTGCGGCGGCAGCAGCGAGCGCTGCAGGGCCTGGGCGATGCTGCGCCGCTCGGCGTGGATGTTGGCGTTGTCGATCGCGAGCGCGGCGCGGCGGGCCACGTCCTCGACGACGGCGACCTCCTCGCTGCGCTGCCACGTGTCGCCGCCACCGCCGACCGTCAGCGTGCCCAGGTGCTGCCCGCGGGCGATCAGCGCGAGGACATACCCCTCCAGCGGCGGGCCGAGCGGCACCACCGCGTCGGTGCCCATCGCCTCCTTCAGCTGCGGGGCCGCGTGCGTGAGCGAGTCGAGCAGCCCGGTGAGCATCGACTCGTCGGCGTGCGCGGCCGCGGCGAGCCGCAGCTCACCGCCGGCGTCGGCGGCGTGGATCGCGCACCAGGTGCCCAGTCGCGGCACCACCAGCCGCGGGATGAGGGCGAGGGTCAGCTCCACGTCGAGGGACTGGGCGAGCAGCTCGCTGGCGTCGGCGAGGAACGTCAGCCAGGTGCGCCGCTCCGAGTCGGTGCGGCGCAGCCGGTGGTTCTCGATCAGCAGCATCAGCCGGTCCGCGGCGAGCGACGTCAGCGGCCGCGCGTACGGGTTGCCACCACCGCCGGCCACGAGAAGCTCCGCCCGCCAGGGCTTGGTGACCCGAAGCGGCACCCGCAGGCCGCTGTCGACGGTCCCGGTGAGCCGGCCGACGGCGGCGACCGTGTGCGGGCCGTCGCCCTCGTCCAGGGTCAGCGCCGCGCCGGTCCCGCCGATCACGCCGACGAGCCGCTGGAGCAGCTCCTCCGAGACCTCGGTCAGCGACGTGCCGGTGCCCGACCAGCCGAGCGCGCTGAGCGCCTCCGGTGCGGGCGCGACGGGGATCTCGAAGCTGGGTGGTGTCCTGTCGCTGCCGACGGTGCCGGGCTTCTTGTCCAGCCGGAACCAGACGCCCTTGCCGCCGCCGAAGTGCAGGGTGCCCCAGGAGGACGCCAGCTGGTCGACGAGCAGCAGGCCGCGGCCGCGCTCGTCCAGGTCGGTGCCGGGCGCCGGGATGTTGGGCACGACCGTGCCGGGCTTGAAGTCCAGCACGGTGACCGTCAGCGAATTGTCGGCGGCGGTGATCTCCACGTCGACCTCGGTGCCGGCGTGCACGACGCTGTTGGTCGTCAGCTCCGTCACCAGCAGCAGCGCCTCGTCGAGAATGCCGCCCAGATCCCGTTCGTGCACGATCGTCCGGATCGCTTCGCGGGCCAGCCCAGGAGAGCTATGGTCGGCCGGGAGTCGGATCCTCCGGACGGTCGGGGCGTTCACACCTCGCAGTCTCTACCGAACGGTGGTAACAATCCAACCTGGAGACGACGATGGGTGGACACCGCCTGCCCCCGAGACCGGTGGAGACGTCATGACCACAGTCGAAGAAGTCACCCAGAAGAGTCCCGAGACGCTGCTGCTCGAGGAGCTGTCCACCGGGCTGGACCGGTTGGCGTCGGGCGACCTGAAGTACCGGCTGAGCCGCCGCGACGGCCTGCCCGGCGAGGTCGTCGAGCGCTTCAACCGGCTCGCCGAGCTCAAGCTGCGGCACACCCGCGAGGTCATGCGGATCAGCCGGGTCGTCGGCCGCGAGGGCCGCATGACCGAGCGCCTCGACGAGGAGGGCTTCGAGGGGGCGTGGCTGGACCGCATCCACGCGGTCAACTCGCTGATCGACGACCTGGGGCGGCCCACCACGGAGATCGCCCGGGTCATCGTCGCCGTCGCCGAGGGCGACCTCTCGCAGCAGCTCGCGCTGGAGATCGACGGCCGGCCGCTGCGTGGCGAGTTCCTCACCATCGGCCGCACGGTCAACACGATGGTCGACCAGCTGTCGTCGTTCGCCGACGAGGTCACGCGTGTGGCCCGCGAGGTCGGCACCGAGGGCAAGCTGGGCGGCCAGGCGCAGGTGACCGGGGTCGCCGGCACCTGGCGCGACCTCACCGACTCGGTCAACTCGATGGCCGCGAACCTCACCGGCCAGGTCCGGTCGATCTCCACCGCGGCGACCGCGCTCGCCCGCGGCGACCTGTCGCAGAAGATCACGGTGACGGCCAAGGGCGAGGTCGCCGAGCTCGCCGAGACGATCAACTCGCTCGTCGACACGCTGCGGATCTTCGCCGAGCAGGTGACCCGCGTGGCCCGCGAGGTCGGCACGGAGGGCAAGCTCGGCGGCCAGGCGGACGTGCCGGGTGTGGCAGGCACCTGGAAGGACCTCACCGACAACGTCAACTCGATGGCGTCCAGCCTCACCGGCCAGGTCCGCAACATCGCCCAGGTCGCCACCGCCGTGGCCCGGGGTGACCTGTCGCAGAAGATCACCGTCGTCGCGCAGGGCGAGATCCTCGAGCTCAAGGACACCGTCAACACGATGGTGGATCAGCTGTCGTCGTTCGCCGACGAGGTCACGCGTGTGGCCCGCGAGGTCGGCACGGAGGGCAAGCTGGGCGGTCAGGCGCAGGTGACGGGCGTCGCCGGCACGTGGCGGGACCTGACGGACAACGTGAACTTCATGGCGTCCAACCTGACGTCCCAGGTCCGTAACATCGCGCAGGTCGCGACGGCGGTGGCCCGTGGTGACCTGTCGCAGAAGATCACGGTCGACGCCCGGGGCGAGATTCTGGAGCTGAAGTCGACGGTCAACACGATGGTGGATCAGCTGTCGTCGTTCGCCGATGAGGTCACGCGTGTGGCCCGCGAGGTCGGCACGGAGGGCAAGCTCGGCGGTCAGGCCCAGGTGACGGGCGTCGCCGGCACGTGGCGGGACCTGACCGACAACGTGAACTTCATGGCGTCCAACCTGACGTCCCAGGTCCGTAACATCGCGCAGGTCGCGACGGCGGTGGCGCGTGGTGACCTGTCGCAGAAGATCACCGTTGACGCCCGGGGCGAGATTCTGGAGCTGAAGTCGACGGTCAACACGATGGTGGATCAGCTGTCGTCGTTCGCCGATGAGGTCACGCGTGTGGCCCGCGAGGTCGGCACGGAGGGCAAGCTCGGCGGTCAGGCCCAGGTGCGCGGCGTCGCCGGCACCTGGCGGGACCTGACGGACAACGTGAACTTCATGGCGTCCAACCTCACCGCCCAGGTCCGTAACATCGCCCAGGTCGCCACCGCCGTCGCCCGTGGTGACCTGTCGCAGAAGATCACCGTCGACGCCCAGGGCGAGATCCTCGCCCTCAAGTCGACGGTCAACACGATGGTGGATCAGCTGTCGTCGTTCGCCGACGAGGTCACGCGTGTGGCCCGCGAGGTCGGCACGGAAGGCAAGCTCGGCGGTCAGGCGCAGGTGAAGGGCGTCTCCGGCACCTGGCGCGACCTCACCGACAACGTCAACTCGATGGCGTCCAACCTGACGTCCCAGGTCCGCAACATCGCCCAGGTCACCACCGCCGTCGCCCGCGGCGACCTGTCCCAGAAGATCACCGTCGACGCGCACGGCGAGATCCTGGAGCTGAAGTCGACGGTCAACACGATGGTCGACCAGCTGTCGTCGTTCGCCGACGAGGTCACCCGTGTGGCCCGCGAGGTCGGCTCCGAGGGCAAGCTCGGCGGCCAGGCCCAGGTGCGCGGCGTCTCCGGCACCTGGCGCGACCTGACGGAGAACGTCAACCAGCTCGCCTCGACGCTGACCACCCAGCTGCGGGCGATCTCGCAGGTGTCCACCGCCGTGACCCGCGGCGACCTGACCCAGCGGATCGCGGTCGAGGCGCTCGGCGAGGTCGCCGAGCTCAAGGACAACATCAACCAGATGATCGTCACGCTGCGCGAGACGACGAAGAAGAACGCCGAGCAGGGCTGGCTCGACTCCAACCTGGCCCGCGTCGGCGGCCTCCTGCAGGGCCAACGCGACCTCGGCGAGGTCTGCCGCATGATCATGGCCGAGGTGACGCCGCTGGTCGACGCGCAGATCGGCGCGTTCTTCCTGGCCGGCGCCGACGCCGGGTCCGGCCTGCGACTGCGCCTGGAGGCGTCCTACGGCTACATGGCGCCCGGCGCCGAGGTCAGCTTCGCACCCGGCGAGGGCCTGATCGGGCAGGCGTCGCTGTCGCGCCGCGCGATCCGGGTCAGCGCACCCCAGGACGGCCGGCTCCAGGTCCGCTCCGGGGTCGCCGCGACCCCGCCCGCGGACCTCGTCGTCCTGCCGGTGCTGTTCGAGGGCGAGCCGCTCGGCGTCATCGAGTTCGCCGGCGTCGCCTCGTTCTCCGAGCTGCACCTGGCGTTCCTCGACCGGCTCGTGGTCACCATCGGCGTCGCGCTCAAGACGATCCTCGCCAACCGGCGGACCGAGGAGCTGCTGTCCCAGTCGCAGCGCCTCGCGCTGGAGCTGCAGGACCAGTCCGCGGAGCTCCAGCGCACCAACGCCGAGCTGGAGGAGAAGGCGACGCTGCTGTCGGAGCAGAAGGGCAACATCGAGAAGCAGAACCGCGAGATCGAGATGGCCCGCCTCGGCCTGGAGGAGAAGGCGCAGCAGCTGGCGCAGGCGTCGCAGTACAAGTCTGAGTTCCTCGCCAACATGAGCCACGAGCTGCGCACCCCGCTCAACTCGATGCTGCTGCTGTCGCGGCTGCTCGCCGACAACCCGGACGCCAACCTCACCGCGAAGCAGATCGAGTTCGCCGCGACGATCCACAACGCGGGCTCCGACCTTCTCGCCCTCATCGACGACATCCTCGACCTGTCGAAGATCGAGGCGGGCCGCATGGACGTGGAGCCCGGTGAGGTCTCCTTCGACGAGATCCGCTCGTACGTGGAGCAGGCGTTCGCCCCGCAGGCGGAGGACAAGGGCCTCGACTTCACGGTCGGCACGACCGAGGAGCTGCCGCCCGCGATCGTCACCGACCCGCAGCGCCTCCAGCAGATCCTGCGCAACCTGATCTCCAACGCGGTGAAGTTCACCGAGAAGGGCGCGGTCACGCTGTCGATCAGCGTCGCCACGCCCGACCTGCAGTTCTCGTCGCCGACGCTCGCCGGCGCGCGCCGGGTGATCGCGTTCGCGGTCGCCGACACCGGGATCGGCATCTCCAACGACAAGGTCGCGCTGATCTTCGAGGCGTTCCAGCAGGCGGACGGCACCACCAGCCGCAAGTACGGCGGCACCGGCCTCGGCCTGTCGATCAGCCGCGAGCTGGCCCGGCTGCTCGGCGGTGCGATCGGGGTCACCTCGGAGGTCGGCCGGGGCGCCGTCTTCACCCTGTACCTGCCGGACGTCATCGCGACCGAGGTCACCCAGACCGTGCACACCGTGCCGGCGCAGCCCCTGGCGCCGGTGCGCAGCCTGCCGCCCGGCCCGGCGATGCTGCGGGCGCTGCCGACCCCGGAGCGGCGCCCGACCGCGGCGGCGCATCAGCTCGACGGCGCGACCGTGCTCATCGTCGACGACGACGTCCGCAACGTCTTCGCCCTCACCAGCGCTCTCGAGCTGCACGGAATGACCGTCCTGTACGCCGACAACGGCGCCGACGGTGTGCGCGTGCTGTCGGAGCACCCGGGCGTGGACATCGTGCTGATGGACGCGATGATGCCCGACCAGGACGGCAACGAGACGACCCGGGCGATCCGGCGCAACCGGCGCTTCGCGAAGCTCCCGGTGGTGTTCCTGACCGCCAAGGCGATGCCCGGCGACCGCGAGTCGTCCCTGGCCGCCGGGGCGAGCGACTACATCACCAAGCCGGTCGATCTTGACGAGCTGCTTGACGTCATGGCCGCTTGGGTAAACGGGGAGGGTCGCGCGGTGTAGGTTGCTCCGAAACGGAAGAAAGGGGCGCGTCTTTGACTGGACCGGACCGGCCGGCGAAGGTGCTGCTCGTCGACGACCGGCGGGACAATCTCCTCGCCCTGGAGGCGATCCTGCAGGGGTTGCCGGTCCAGGGCGTCGCCGCCGAGAGCGGCGAGGAGGCCCTCAAGCACCTGCTGGTGGACGACTTCGCCCTGATCCTGCTGGACGCGCAGATGCCGACGATGGACGGCTTCGAGACCGCCCGGCACATCAAGCGCCGCGAGCGGACCCGGCACGTGCCGATCATCTTCCTCACCGCGGCCGACCGTGACTCGCACCTGGCGCTTCGCGGGTACGCTGCCGGCGCCGTCGACTACCTCACGAAGCCCTTCGACCCATGGGTGCTCCGGGCGAAGGTGTCCGTGTTCGTCGAGCTGTGGACGAAGACCTCACAGCTCGCGGTGCAGTCCGAGCTGGTCAAGGCCCGGGACGGCGAGTTACGGGCCGCCGGGGTCGCCGTCGACGAGGCCACCGCGCTGCTGAAGGCCGGGCTGGCCGCCGGCGGCGAGGTCGGGCGCTCGCAGGTGGAGAAGGCGATGGAGGCGCTGACCAGAGCCTTCAGGCAGGCTCCTGGATCATCAGTGCGCCCCTGAGGCCCGTGATGTCCAGGACTCGGATCAGGAACGCGCCGACGTTGGTCAGCACCAGGTAGCTCTGTGCCATGGTCGCCTTGCGGCTGAGGACGACGAGCGTGCCGAGGCCCTGCGAGTCGCAGAACGTCACGCCGCTCATGTCGAGGACGACCCGCTGCGGGGCGTCGCCGCCGAGGATCTCATCGACGGTTGTCGCCAGCCGCTGGACCGTGGACATGTCGATCTCGCCCGCGAGCGATACCACGGTCTCGGTCGGCGCGCGCCGCACTGTGACGGAAAGCTCCGGTCGATCCACCCGCACAGCCTAACGTGGATCAGCGCCCGCAGTGGCGTCGGGCACAGGCCGCCCGGGGGCGGTCGGCGTCGCCTCGGGCGGGCTGTCAGAATGGGCAGGCTGTGACAGCTATTGACTCCGCCGGCCTCGGCCCCTACGCGGGTGACGCTCCGGCTTCGCAGGCACTGTTCGACCGCGCTCAGGCCATCGTGCCGGGTGGGGTGAATTCACCTGTCCGGGCGTTCCGCGCGGTCGGTGGCACCCCCAGGTTCATGGTCAGTGGCGAGGGCTGCTGGCTCACCGACGCCGACGGGCGACGCTATGTCGACCTGGTCTGCTCGTGGGGGCCGCTGATCCTCGGCCACGCGCATCCCGAGGTGATCGGTGCGATCACCGCCGCGGCCGCGCACGGCACCAGCTTCGGCACCCCGACACCGGGCGAGGTGGCGCTCGGCGAGGAGATCGTCGCGCGCACCCCGGTCGAGCAGGTCCGCCTGGTCAACTCCGGCACCGAGGCCACGATGAGCGCGCTCCGGCTCGCCCGCGGCTTCACCGGCCGGCCCAAGGTGGTCAAGTTCGCCGGCTGCTACCACGGTCACGTCGACGCGCTGCTCGCCGCCGCCGGGTCCGGGGTCGCGACCCTCGCGCTGCCCGACTCGCCCGGCGTCACCGGTGCGGCGGCGGGGGACACCATCGTCCTGCCCTACAACGACATCGCCGCCGTCGAAGCGGTCTTCGCCGCCGAGGGCGACCGGATCGCGGCCGTGATCACCGAGGCGGCCTGCGGCAACATGGGCGTCGTCGCGCCGCACGACGGGTTCAACGGCAAGCTCGCCGAGCTCGCCCACCGCCACGGCGCGCTGCTCATCCTCGACGAGGTCATGACCGGCTTCCGGGTCAGCCGGGCCGGCTGGGTCGGCCTCGAGCCCGTCGACGCCGACCTGTGGACCTTCGGCAAGGTCATGGGCGGCGGGCTGCCGGCCGCCGCGTTCGGCGGTCGCGCGTCGATCATGGCGCACCTCGCCCCGGCCGGCCCGGTCTACCAGGCCGGCACACTGTCGGGCAACCCGCTCGCCTGCGCGGCCGGCCTCGCGACCCTGCGACTGGCGACCCCCGAGGTCTATGCGCAGCTCGACGCGACGGCGGCCACGATCGGCAAGCTGTCCTCCGATGCGTTGGCCGCGGCGGGTGTACCGCACACGCTCGCCACCGCCGGCAGCATGTTCTCGATCTTCTTCACGGCGCAGCCGGTGCGGAACTACGACGACGCGCGCACGCAGGACGTGGCGGCGTTCAAGGCGTTCTTCCACACCATGCTGTCCCGGGGTGTCTACCTGCCGCCCAGCGCCTACGAGTCGTGGTTCGTCTCCACCGCGATCGGCGCCGAGGCCCTGGACGTCATCTCGGCCGCCCTCCCGCACGCCGCCCGCGCCGCCGCGGCCGCCTCGGCGGGCCTCTCATGACGACCAAGACGATCGTGCACGTGCTGCGGCACGGTGAGGTGCACAACCCGGAGAAGATCCTCTACGGCCGCCTTCCCGGCTACCGGCTGTCGGAGCTCGGCGTGCAGATGGCCAAGGCCGCCGCCCAGGCCGTCGCCGAGAAGGACATCACCCACGTGGTGGCGAGCCCGCTGGAGCGCGCCCAGCAGACCGCGTCGCCGATCGCCGACCAGTTCGGGCTGCCGATCGCCGTGGACGAGCGGCTCATCGAGAGCGGCAACTTCTTCGAGGGCAAGCGGGTCGGCGCCGGCGACGGCGCGCTCCGCGACCCCCGCAACTGGTGGGTGCTGCGCGACCCGGTGACCCCGTCGTGGGGCGAGCCGTACACGGCGATCGCCTCGCGCATGTTCGCCGCGCTGATGGCCGCCAGGGAGGCCGCCGAGGGCCACGAGGCCGTGTGCGTGTCGCACCAGCTGCCGATCTGGACGCTGCGCCGGCACGTCGAGCGCAAGCGGCTGTGGCACGACCCCCGCAAGCGCGAGTGCAACCTCGCCAGCTACACCAGCTTCCACTTCGAGGACACGAAGATCGTCGGGGTGGCGTACAGCGAACCGGCCGCGCACCTCGTCGCCATGTCGCCGGGCGCGCGCGACGCGAAGGGCGCATGATGCGAGCTCGCCTCCTGTGGATCCTCGTCGCCTGCGTCTTCCTGGCCGCCTGCGACAGCGCCGCCCCGCAGAACGCCCTCGGCAGTCGCAAGATCGCTGTCTCCGACCGGGTGGCGGCGCCGGCGATGCGCGGCGACTTCATGGACCGCGCCGGCTCGTTCGACCTCGCCCAGCACAAGGGCGAGGTCGTCGTGATCAACTTCTGGGCGTCCTACTGCGCGCCGTGCCGCACCGAGGCGCCGGAGTTGGAGAAGGTGTACGACGCGACCAAGGGCGACGGCGTCGTCTTCGTCGGCGTGAACGTCCGCGACCAGCGCGACCCCGCCGCCTCTTTCCTGGCCGACGTGAAGCCGACATACGGCAGCATCTTCGACCCACCCGGCGAGCTGCCGCTGAAGTTCCCCGTGCCGCCCAACACGATCCCCGCCACGCTGGTCATCGACCGCAGCGGCCGGGTCGCCGCCGTCATCCGCTCCCAGGTCGACCAGAAGCTGCTCGAGCCGATCGTGCGCGACCTGGTCGCCGAGCAGGCCTGATGCTCCTCGCCGACGTCTTCGACTTCACCGCCAGCGGCCCGCTGGTCGGTGCGATCGCCGTCGCCGTCCTCGCCGGGCTGGCCAGCTTCCTGTCGCCGTGCATCCTGCCGCTCGTGCCCGGCTACCTCTCCTACGTCACCGGCCTCGCGGGCGCCGACCTCGACTCCGGGCAGCGCCGGGGCCGGGTCGTCGCCGGGGTCGCGCTCTTCATCGCCGGGTTCACGGCCGTCTTCGTCACCCTCATCGTCCTCGCGACCAGCGCCGCCATGCAGCTCATGATCCACCGCCGGACGATCGAGATCGTCGCGGGCGTGATCGTCATCGTCCTCGGTCTGGCCTTCATCGGCCTGGTGCCGGGGCTGGAGCGGCAGTGGCGGATCCAGCGGCTCCCGGCCGCCGGGCTCGTCGGCGCCCCCGTCTTCGGCGTCGTCTTCGCCCTGTCCTGGGCGCCGTGCACCGGTCCGACGCTCGCCGCGATGATCGCGCTCGGCTCCACCAGCGGCTCGCAGGCGCGGGCCGTGACCCTCGCCATCGCGTACAGCCTCGGCATCGGCCTGCCCTTCATCGCGGTCGGGCTGGGCTTCCAGCGACTCATCGGCGTCATCAAGTTCATCCGCCGCAACAGCCGCTGGGTGACCCGCATCGGCGGCGCCCTGCTCGTCCTCGTCGGCGTCGCGCTCATCACCGGCGTCTGGCACTCGCTCATGATCGCCCTAACGGCCAACTTCGGGCCCGGATTGGTGCCGCTGTGACGCGCTGGCTCGTCTCCGTGTGCCGGCGCGCCTGGCGCCAGCTGACCTCGATGCGCACCGCGCTGGTGCTGCTGTTCCTGCTCGCCGTCGCCGCCATCCCCGGCTCGGTCCTGCCGCAGCGCAACGTGTCGCCCGAGCAGGTCCGGCAGTACCTGCGGGACAACCCCGACTGGGGCCCGACGCTGGACCGGTTCTTCTTCTTCGACGTGTACGCCTCGCCGTGGTTCTCGGCGATCTACCTGCTGCTCTTCACGTCGCTCGTCGGCTGCCTGGTGCCCCGCTTCCGGTCCCACTTCGCCGCGATGGTGCGCAAGCCCCCGCCGGCCCCGGCGCGGTTCTCCCGGCTACCCGCCTCTGCTGCTGACTTGCCCGTTTCATCCGTTTCTTCGGTTCTGGGGGTTCTGCGGCGTCGGCGCTTCCGGACCGTCGTGCGGGTCTCGGGTGACGTCACCGAGATCAGCGCGGAGAAGGGGTACCTCAAGGAGACCGGCAACCTGGTCTTCCACTTCGCGCTGCTGTCGCTGCTTATCGGCGTCGCGTACGGGTCGTGGTTCGGCTGGCACGGCAACCGGCTGCTCATCCAGGGGCAGGACTTCGCCTTCTGCAACACCCTGCTCAACTACGACGAGCACGCCCTCGGCGCCCAGGTCGGCGAGGGTGACCTGCCCCGCTTCTGCGTGCGGATGGACAAGTTCGCCGCCACGTACCTCGACAACGGCCAGCCCGTCACCTACAAGGCCGACGTGACCGTCACCGAGCGGGGCCGCTCCTCCAAGCACGTGCTGCAGGTCAACGACCCGCTGCGCCTCTCGGGCGCCAACGTGTCGCTGCTCGGCCACGGGTACGCCCCCCGGCTGCGCTACACCGACAAGTACGGCAAGACGCACGAGCAGGTCGCCGCCTTCCTGCCCAAGGACGGGATGCTCACCAGCGACGGCGTCGCCACCTTCCCGGACGTCAACCTGAACCCGTCGACCGGCACCCGCGACGAGAAGGCCCAGATCGGCTTCTCCGGCGTCTACCTGCCTACCCTGCCGTCCGACCCCTCGGTCGCGTCGTCGGCCTTCCCCGCCGAGAACGACCCGCGTCTCATGCTGCAGGCGTACCGCGGCGTCCTCGGCTTCGACGCCGGCGCGCCCCTGTCCGTGTACACGCTGGACCAGCGCCAGATCGACGCGAAGCGCCTCAGCCCCTTCGGCGACCCGATCATGCTCAAGCCCGGCGACAAGGGCACCCTCCCGGACGGCACGACGGTCGAGTTCCTCGGCACCGAGCAGTGGATCAGCATCTCGATCCGCCACGACCCCGGCCAGCCGATCGTCCTGGGCGGCGCGGCCGCGCTGCTGCTCGGCCTGCTGGGCTCCCTCACCGGCAAGCGCCGCCGCGTGTTCTTCCGCATCACCCCGACCGGCATGTCCGCGGGCGGCCTGCCGCGCGGCGACTACCCGGGCTTCGCCGAGGAGTTCGAGTCCATCGTGGCCGCGGTGACCCCTGCCGCCACCGTGCCGGACCAGGTGGCGCAGACTGACGCTGACGTCAAGGAGGTCGTTTGATGGGTGGGTTGTCCAATCAGCTGCTGGTCGTCACGATCTTCAGCTACGTCCTGGCCATGCTGGCGTACGCCGTCGAATATGCGTTCGGCGCCCGCAGCCTCGTCGGCCAGCGCGCGCTGATAACTGCTGGCGCCCCAGCGGTCGAAGCCATCCCGGTGGCCGCCGCGGCTTCCACCTCTTCCGCGCTTTCCTCTTCTTCGGCCTCCTCTTCCCCTTCTCCCGCTTCCCTTTCCTCCGCTTCCCCTTCCCCCGCGGACATTTCCGATTTTTCGGATAAGCCGGACTCTTCGGGTTCGGGTCTTCGGTGGGCGGGTGTCGCGGCCGTCGGTCTCACCGTCCTCGGCTACCTGGCCCACGTCGGCGCCCTGGTCACCCGCGGCATCGCCGCCGACCGCGCCCCCTGGGGCAACATGTACGAGTTCGTCATGACCGCCACCCTCGTCGGCGTCTCCGCCTGGCTGGTCGTGCTGTTCAAGTGGCGCAACCTCCGGCACCTGGGGCTCTTCGTCACCCTGGTCGCGTCCCTCCTGCTCGCGATCGCCGGCATGACGCTGTACGTCCCGGTCGGCCCCCTGGTCCCCGCGCTCCAGTCCTACTGGCTCGTCATCCACGTCGGCGCCGCCTCGATCGCCTCGGGCATCTTCCTCGTCGGCTTCGTCGCCGCCGCCATGCACCTGATCCGCACCGGCCACGACCAGGGCAAGCGCAACTTCCCGTACAGCCTCGGCGAGCGCATCCCCCAGGCCGACACCCTCGAACGCGTCACCTTCCGCGTCCACGCCTTCGCCTTCCCCATCTGGACCTTCGGCGTCATCGCCGGCGCCATCTGGGCCGAGGCTGCCTGGGGCCGATACTGGAACTGGGACCCCAAGGAGGTCTGGTCCTTCATCGCCTGGGTCGTCTACGCCTGCTACCTCCACGCCCGCTCCACCCCGAGCGTCAGCCGCCGCGTCACCTCCTGGATCGCCGTAGTCGGCTGGCTGACCATGCTCGTCAACCTCTTCGGCGTCAACCTCGTCGCCAGCGGCCTCCACTCCTACGCCGGCGTCTGACCCTCACCCCACCACCGCCTCACACCGCCACCCTGCTCACCGCCACTTGATCGAAGTCCAGTTCTGGCGGTCATGCCGACCAGTTCGGTCCTTGGATCATCACGCTGACGGGCGCCAGTCTGGTGGATGCCGCAGAGGGGTGGCCCGTCTGCTGGGCAGTCGGGTGTCTGCCGCGCGGGCGCGGGTCGGCCGGCTCTGGGTTTCCGCTGCGGTGCCACCGGCCGATGTCTGGTCCTGTTCGGTCGGCGTCGCGCTGGCGTGATCCAAGGATGGTTCCGGCTGTCATGACGGCCAGTTCGGTCCTTGGATCACCACGCTTCTGGACGCCGGGTCGGTGGAATGCCGCAGCAGTGGACGCCGCGGCGGCGGGCGGCAGCGGCGGCGTTGCCCGCCTCGACCGGATCGGCGGCGTTGCCCGCCTCAAACCGGATCGGCCGCGGTCGGCCATCGGTGGAGTGGGGGTCAGCTGCTGGAGCTGACGATGCTCGGGTTGGCGGCGGCGTCAACGTGAGTGCCAACTGCCCACGGCTGCGCGAGGTCCCATGCCTGATGCCCGCTTCCGACGTCTGCACGGAACGTCGATACCTGCGTGCGACGCCGGCGTGGACGCTGACGTCCTTGCGAAGGCCTCGCGCCGGACGCCTGACGTCTGCGGGAACGTCAACGTCAAACGCGAAGGCCCGCGCAAACGCTCAACGACTGCGGAAACACCAACACGGATGCCTGACGCCCACAGCTGCGCGAGGTTCCATGCCTGATGCCCGTGTCCGATGCCGGCGTGGAACGTCGACGCCTGCGGCCGATGCCGGCGTGGACGCTGACGTCCTTGCGAAGCCACGCGCCCGGCGCCAGTGACGTCCGTGGGAAGGCTTCCGTCCGACGGACGTCGGGACGTCAGTGTCCGACGTGGGTGCCAGGCGTCGACGTGGGCGGGGCGGGGTCGAGGTTGGTGAGATGGGTCAGGGGCGGAGGCCGCCTAAGACGGTCAGGTCGAGGAGGGCGAACACGAAGAGTGCGATCCCCACGAAGCCGTTGGCGGTGAAGAAGGCTCGGTTGACGCGGGACAGGTCGTCGGGGCGGACGATGGCGTGCTCGTAGATGAAGGCGACAGCCGTGGCGGCCAGGCCGATCCACCACAGCCAGCCGAGGCCGACGAGCTGGCCGAACCACACGAACAGGCCGAACGTCACCACGTGGGCGGCGCTGGACAGGTGCAGGGCGAAGGGGACGCCGTAGCGGGAGGGGACGGAGTGGACGCCGATCTCGCGGTCGACGGTGGCGTCCTGGCAGGCGTAGATGAGGTCGAAGCCGCCGATCCACAGGCCGACCGCGGCGCCGAGCACCCAGGCGGGGCCCGAGCCGCTCAGGTCGCCCGTGACGGCGAGCCATGCGCCGACCGGGCCGACCATCTGCGCCAGGCCGAGCAGCGCGTGCGGCCAGTTGGTGAAGCGTTTGCCATACGGGTAGAGGACCAGCGGCACCACGGCGAGCGGGGCGAGGACCAGGCACAGCCAGTTGAGCAGAGCGGCGGCGCCGAGGAACACGACGAGGGCGACGGCGGCGCCGGTCCACGCGGTGCGGACGCTGACGGCGCCGGTGACGAGCTCGCGCTGGGCGGTGCGCGGGTTACGGGCGTCGATGTGGCGGTCGATGATCCGGTTGGCGGCCATGGCGAATGTGCGGGCGCCGACCATCGCGATCGTCACCAGGAGCAGATCGGCCCAGTTGACGTGGCCGCCGTGCACGGTCATCGCGGTCAGCGCCGACAGATAGGCGAACGGCAGCGCGAACACCGAGTGCTCGATCGCGACGAGCCGCAGGAAAGCCTTGACCCGGCTCGGGGGTGCCTCAGCGAGCGTCACTTGAACCCATACTCTCTCCAGCGCTTGTCGACCCGCGCCACGACCTCGGGGGACATGATCATCTCTTCCGGCCAGCCGCGATGGTAGCCCTCCGACGGGCCCTTGCGGGTCGCGTCGAGGCCGGCCTTGCCGCCCCAGAACTGCTGATAGGACGAGTGGTCGAGGTGGTCGACCGGCCCCTCGGTGATCAGCAGGTCGTGCTTGTAGTCGACGTTGCCGAAGGCGCGGAAGGCGACCTCGGCGTAGTCGTGCACGTCGCAGTCCTCGTCGACGACCACAATCAACTTCGACAGTGACAGCAGGTGCGCGCCCCAGATGGCGCTCATCACCTTCTGCGCGTGCTTCGGATAGCGCTTGCGGATCGACACGATCACGCAGTTGTGGAACACGCCGGCCGCGGGCAGGTCGTAGTCGACGATGTCGGGGATCATGATCTTCAGCAGGGGCAGGAAGATCCGCTCGGTCGCCTTGCCGAGGCCCAGGTCCTCCTGCGGCGGCTTCGACGTGATGATCGAGTGGTAGATCGGCTGCTTGCGGGTCGTCATGCACTCGACGTGCAGCACCGGGAAGTCCTCGACCGGCGTGTAAAACCCGGTGTGGTCGCCGAACGGCCCCTCGGGCAGGCGCTCGCCGGGCTCCAGATAGCCCTCGAGCACGATCTGCGCATTGGCCGGCACCTGCAGCGGCACGGTCAGGCAGTCGACCATCTCGACCCGCTCGCCGCGCAGGAACCCGGCGAACAGGTATTCGTCGATGTCGGACGGCAGCGGGGCGCTCGCCGAATAGGAGACGACGGGGTCGGCGCCGATGGCGATCGCGACCGGCAGCCGCTGCCCGAGCCGCTCGGCCACCGCGTGGTGCGCGGTCGAGTCCTTGTGGATCTGCCAGTGCATGCCGAGCGTGTTGTGCGAGTGCTGCTGCAGCCGATAGAGCCCGAGATTGCGCTTGCCGGTCTCGGGGTGCTTCGTGTGGGTCAGCCCGAAGTTGTGGTAGATCCCGCCGTCGTCGGGCCAGATCTGCAGGCCGGGGAGCCGGTTGAGGTCCACCTGGTCGCCCTTGTAGACGACCTCCTGGCAGGGCGCGGTCTTCACGTGCTTCGGCGGCACGGCCTTGAGCTGCAGCAGCTTGCCGATGCCGTCGCGGATGCCCGCCCAGCCGACCGGCAGCTCCGGCTTGACCAGCGACCCGATGCGCTCGCCGACCTCGTCGAGATGGGAGACTCCGAGCGCCATCGCCATCCGCCGCTCGGTGCCGAACAGGTTGATCGCGACCGGCATGTCGCCACGTGTCGGCCGGTCGAACACGAGCGCCGGCCCGCCCGCCCGGACGGTCCGCGTGACGATTTCGCTGATCTCCAGGTGCGGGTCGACGGGTGCGGACACGCGATGCAGCTCACCTGCCCGCTGGAGGTCGGCGAGGAAGGCGTTGAGGTCTGCGTACGGAAAGCCGCGTGCCATGCCCACCATCCTGCCAACCCGGTATGACACTTTCCGAGCGGGCTGGTCAGTTGTGGCAGAGTTGACCGCGTGGTGGATCAGCGCAGGCCGTGGGTCGTCGGGGTGTCCGGGGCGTCCGGCACGCCGTACGCGGCCGCGGTGATCCGGGCGCTGTTCGACGCGGGCGAGGCCGTCGACCTCGTCGTGTCACGCGCCGCCCGGCTCACGATCCTCGACGAGACTGGTGCGCCCTTCCGTGACGCGCACTGGAAGGACGACCTGGCCACCTGGGTGGGGCAGGAAGCGACAGGAGCAGACGTCGCCTACTGGCCCGCCGGTGATCTCGCCGCCGGTCCCAGTAGTGGGTCGTACCAGGTCAAGGGCATGCTCGTCGTGCCGGCGAGCACCGCGGCGTGCGCCGGCATCGCGATCGGCCTCTCCAAGGACCTGCTGCAGCGGGCTGCCGAGGTCAACCTCAAGGAGCGCCGCCCGGTGGTTGTCGTCCCGAGGGAGACCCCGGTGACCCGCAGTCACCTGGAGCACCTCATCGCCCTGCATGACGCCGGCGCCGTGGTCCTCCCCGCCAGCCCCGGCTTCTACTCGGCCGGAGCGGCGGCCACGGCCGCCCAACTCGTTGACTTCATCGCCGGCAAGGTCCTCGACGCTGCCGGCGTCACTCATACCTTGTTCACTCGTTGGTCGGGTGAACTCGGCCATTCCCGTTAGAGGTGTCGTCGAGCGTCTCGTCTCCTTCGAGCAGTGCCCGCACCTCGGATTCCCGGAACCGCCGGTGTCCCCCCGGGGTTCGGATGCTGCTGATCCGGCCGGCCGCAGCCCAGCGTGTCACCGTTTTGGGGTCGACACGAAACAAGGCGGCGACTTCGCCGGGCGTCAGCAGACGATCTCCCGTCTCCACGGCCCCTCCTTAACCCATGGGTGGCTCGATCGGGCCCGCGCACCCCCATGCGGCAAGCTGAAAGCACGAGTCATCCTGGGATGTACGCCCATTACAGCACCGCTAGCGTGCCGTGTCCGGGAAACGAGGAAATCGCACGTGTTGGGTAATTAGCTGTGCTAAAACCCTGACCATTAGGCTGGACGCGATGGATGCGATCGATCGACAACTCATCGACCTGCTTCGAGACAACGCCCGGCTTCCATACGCGGAGCTGGCCCGGAAGGTGGGCCTGTCCGCGCCGGCCGTGCACGAACGCGTCGGCAAGCTCGAGTCGTCGGGGGTCATTCAGGGCTACCGCGCCGAAATCCACCCGGAGGCCATGGGGCTGCCGCTGACCGCCATCATCGGCATCGTGCACGACAGCAACGGCGACACCGACGACATCCTCGAGGCCCTCCGCGAGCATCAGGAGATCGAATCCTGCTACTTCATGGCGGGCGAGGAATCGTTTCTGTGCAAGGCGCGCGTGAAGACGATCGGCGACCTGGAGCGGCTCATCATCGACCTCAACCGCGTCAAAGGCATCGCCCGCACGCGCACGGCGATCGCCCTCTCCACGAAGTGGGAAGGCCGCACCCAGCCCCCGGCCTAGGCCAGCGTCGCAAGCCCGGGATAGTCGACCACATAACCGTCCGTGTCCAGCTCCAGCTCGGCCGTGAAACCCTCCGAGGAATAGCGGACCCGTCGGCCGGGCAGCACCTCGTACACCTGCTGCAACGGCAACACGGCCAAGCTGGGCAGCAGGACCCACGCCGCCTCGATCGTCGCCACCGTGCCGGGCTCCGCGCGGTGCAGGCCCAGCCTGCGCACCGGTAACGTGTTGGTCAGCGGGGAGTTGTAGAGGTCGACGTCGAGCACCTGATGCAGCCGGTCGGGCTCCTCGATGCCCGCGAACGGCGCCGTCGGCAGCACCCGCTCCAGATCGCCCTGCTCGCCAGTGGTGACCCGCCACCGGCCCGCGGCCCGCTCCATGCGCAGCGTCCGTCGCCAGCCCGCACCCTCGGCCGTCACCTCCAGCCGCGTGCTCGCCCAGCCCTCGTCGGTGTGCAGGTCATATCGGCACGAATACAACGCGTTGTCGGCGGCGAACGCCGTGCCCTTGGCATAGAGCCCGCGGCGATCGTCGAGCGTGACGAACTCGCCGCCTGTCGTGTCGGTCCGCTGCCATGCGAACGCCCGAGGAAGCACCGTCATGCGTCGACGCTATCCGATGGGTACGACAAAAAGGCGGTCCGCACCATACGCGGACCGCCCTTGTCGTCAGCGACTAACGCCGTGGACGACGATCATGGTCGTGATTCGGCCGCCGGGCCGGACGACCACCGTGCGACGGGGCACTGCGCTGGATGCGCACCGGCACACCGCTCGGCTGCCGAGCGCCCGTGACCTCGGCCAATGCCGGGTCGCCGGCCCGCACCCGCAGCTCGGTCGGGGTGACCCCGGCCTTCGCGAGCAGCGCCGCCGCCCGCCGCCGCTGCCGTGGCAGCACCAGCGTCACGACCGTCCCCGCGGCCCCCGCCCGCGCGGTCCGCCCGGCACGGTGCAGATAGTCCTTCTGGTCACGTGGGAGGTCGACATGAACGACCAGCGACACGTCATCGATGTGGATGCCACGCGCCGCGACGTCGGTCGCCACCAGCACGTTGCACGTGCCCTCTTTGAACTCGGCGAGCGTGCGCGTGCGCACCCGCTGCGTCTTGCCGCCGTGCAGGGCACCGGCCCGCACGCCGACGGCCGCGAACTGCTCTACCAGCTCGTCGACGGCCATCTGCGTCTTCACGAAGAGGATCGTGCGGCCCTTGCGGGCGGCGATCGACGCGGCGATGGCGAACTTGTCATTCGGCGGGACCAGCAGCACGTGGTGGTCCATGGAGCCGACAGAAGCGGTCGGCGGCTCGATCGAGTGCGTGACCGGGTCGACCAGGAAGCGCTTGACCAGCGAGTCGACGTCCTTGTCGAGCGTCGCGGAGAAGAGCAGGCGCTGGCCGCCGGCCGGCGTCTGACCGAGGATCTCGGTGACCTCCGGCAGGAAGCCCATGTCGGCCATCTGGTCGGCCTCGTCGAGCACGGTGACCTCCACCGCGTCGAGCCGGCAGACCCCGCGCTTGATCAGGTCACCGAGGCGGCCGGGCGTCGCGACGAGCACGTCGACCCCCCGCTCGAGCGACCAGATCTGCCGGTCATACGGCACGCCGCCGACGGCGGTCTTGCAGAACAGGCCGAGCGTCTTCGCCAGTGGCGTCAGCGCATCGTTGACCTGCATCGCGAGCTCGCGCGTCGGCACGAGGATCAGCGCCTTCGGCGCATGCGGACGGGACCGCCCGCTCGCCGCCAGCCGGGCCAGCAGCGGCAGGCCGAACGCGAGCGTCTTGCCCGAGCCGGTGCGCCCCCTGCCCAACACGTCACGGCCCGCGAGGACGTCGGGGATCGTCGCGGCCTGGATGGGGAACGGATCGGTGATGCCCTGGTCGGCGAGTGCGCGCACCAACCTGGCGGGCAGACCGAGGCCGGCGAAGCCCGGCTCATCGGTGGATTCGAAGATGGAGGGGAACGAACTGGGGTCAGCGAGCAGCAAGGAGCTGGGACCTTCCGATTGGAGACCCTTCAGCTTATCCGATCTCGCTCACCGACCCCGCGTCGAGGTGTCGTGCCTCACTATTTCTGCGGTACGTCGCTGAACATGTCCTCCATGAATGACTTGGAGAACGTGACAGCGAGGTAACCGCCCACCACGAGCACCACCACGATGACCGCGATGATGACCATGACTTTCAGGTTGCTGGACCGGGCCGGCTCGTCGTCGTCCTCGTCCGCTTCCTGCGTGCCTTGACTCAAGATGTGCCCGGTCAGCGAGCCGGAGTTCTCCAAAGGACTGCTGCCGCCGTCGGCCGAGGCTGTTGTCACCGGGGTGACACCTTGCCCGCCATAGACTGTGCCCGCAGAGCCGCGATGGTTCCGAGCCCATTTTCCGTAGCTTTCCGCCGCGGGCGAAGGGCCCGCGTCGCTCACCACCTGGGTCTCGTCCGACGCAGGCGGGGGGATCGCGGGCGGCTGCTGATGCGGCGGAGGAGACGGGTTGGCGGGTGCGCCGCTCGACGGGTAGACGGCGCCGGGCGTCCTGTCGTTGGACGGCCGGTCGTCCCGCTCGGGACCCGCCGACGGCGGCTCGGACGGGGTCCAGGCGGGCGCGCCCCAGCCCGTCTGCTGCAGCGGGGGCAGCTCGGGCTGGGCGGTCGGCACCGAGTAGGCGGGCGGCCCGTCGGAGGAAGGCGGCGGCGCCCAGCCCTGCCCTGAGTCCGGCGATGACGGGGGCGGCGCCCAGGCAGAAGCCGCGGGCGCGGCAGGAGAGGAGGGAGCCGAGGGAGCGGGGGACGCAGACGGCGCGGGGGCCTCTGCGGACGGTGCGGCCCAGCTCGGCGCGAACGGCGCCGACACCGAGTCAGCGGCCGGCGGCGGTGGCGTCCAGCCTGACGCCTGCCCACCGGGAGCCCAGCTCGGCGGCGCCGACACCGGCGGCGTGGAGTCCGACGGGCTCGCCGAGGGGATGGAGAAGGCCGGCGGCGATGAGACCGGCGGCATGGAGTCTGACGGTGATGCTGATGGCATGGTGTACGACCCAGCCCCCGAACTAGGTGGCGCAGAACTCGGCGGCGTCGACTGTGACGGCGTCGCGGACGGCATGGTGAACGATCCGGACACAGCGCCCGGCAAGGAGACCGGCGGCATGGAGTCCGACGGTGATGCTGATGGCAATGTGTACGACCCTGCCCCGGAGCTTGGTGGCGCCGAAGCAGGCGGCTCCGACGCCGGAGCCCCGTAGGCGGGCGGCGCGAACGGCGGAGTGCCCGCACCCGGCCCACCCGCCGCCGGCGGCGGTGCGAATGCGGGCGGGGCGAACGGCGGGGTGCTGGACGCCGGTCCACCCGAGGTGGGTGGTGCGAACGCGGGCGGCGTCGAGTCCGACGACGGCGGCGCGAACGCGGGCGGTGCCGACGCTGGTGCGCCGAACGCGGGTGGGGCCGAGGCCGGTGCTGCGAACGCGGGTGGGGCCGAGGCCGGTGCGCCCGAGGTCGGCGGTGCGAACGCGGGCGGTGCCGAGTCGGACGACGGCGGCGGGGCGAACGGCGGGGTGCTGGAGGCCGGTGCGCCCGAGGTGGGTGGGGCGAACGCCGGTGGGGCTGATGCCGGTTGAGCCGGGGGCGCCTGCCAGGAGGGTGCCGGGGGAGAGGAGACCTGCTCGCCCGTCTGGCCGGTGCCTGGCTGCCAGGCCTGAGCGGCCGGCGGCGGGGCCCAGCCCTGGCCGGGTGGGGTGGCCCAGCCCTGCTCGCCCGGTGCGGCGGCGGGCTGCTGGCCCTGCGGCTGCTGCCAGCTGGGCTGGGCGGGTGCCGGCGGCGCGGCCCAACCCTGCGCGGGCGGGGCTGACGCCGGCGGGGCGGACCATCCCTGCGCGGGTGGGGCCGGGGGCTGGCTTGGCGTTCCGTAGGTGTTGGGCTGGCCGGGCGTGCCGTACTGGGCGGGCTGGCCGGGAGCGCCGTATTGACCCGCCGGGCCGGGCTGCCCGTGCTGAGGTGGCGTGCCGTACTGGCCCGCGGCGCCCTGCTGGCCGGGCTGCGGGGCACCCCACTGACCAGGCTGGGCCGGGGCGCCGTGCTGTCCCGGAGCGCCGTGCTGACCAGGAGCACCCGGATGCCCCGGAGCGCCGTGCTGACCAGGAGCACCCGGATGCCCCGGAGCGCCGTGCTGACCAGGAACACCGTGCTGGGCCGGGGTGCCGTACTGCCCGGGCTGAGCGGGCGTGCCGTACTGGCCCGGCGCACCGTGCTGGGCGGGCGTGCCGTACTGGCCCGGGACGCCGTACTGGCCGGGCTGGGCCGGAGCGCCGGGCTGGGCCGGGGCGCCGTGCTGACCAGGAACACCCTGCTGGCCGGGAGCGCCGTACTGGGCAGGGGTGCCGTACTGGCCGGGAACGCCGTATTGACCCGCCGGGCCGGGCTGGCCGTGCTGCCCGGGCTGGCCGTGCTGCCCGGGGGTGCCGTACTGCGGCGGGGGCTGGTAGGCCGGGGGCTGCTGGGCCGGGGGGCCGTAGCCGCCGGGGGCGGGTTGGGCCGGGGGAGCCTGCCAGGGCTGCTGCGCCGGGGGCTGGGTCCAGCTCTGGCCGGGCGGGGTCGACACGGGCTGCTGGCCGGCCAGCCACGGCTGCGCAGGGGCCGGCGGCTGCTGCGGTCCGGCAGGCGGCTGCGGTACGCCGGCGGCCGGCTGGGCCCAAGCGGGCGCCCCATCCTGTCCGGTGGCAGCGGCCGCGGGCTGGCCGGCGTCGGAGGTGCCCCACGGGTGCTGGGAGGACGGCGTCGTGTACGGCGTGGGCGCCTGGAACGGCGACGGCGGTTGCGGCCCTGGCCCGGGGAACGGCGGCGACGGCGCGGGTCCGGGGCCCGGGACCGGGGACGGCTCAGGCACGGGGAACGGCTGCGGCGTCGGCTCCGGTTCCGGCACGGGAGCGGGCTCGGGCGCAGGGGGAGTCGGCGGGTACGGCGTCGGGATCGGCTCGGGCTCCGGCGCCGGCGGGAACGGTGCCGGCTCCGGCGTGGGCACGGGCTCCGGGCTCGGGAACGGCGACGGCTCCGGGCCGGGGAGCGGCGACGGCTCCGGCCCCGGGATCGGGTCGACAGGCGCCGCGGCAGGCGAGGCGTCCTGACCAGCGGCGGCGAAGGCGCCGGAGGGAGAGGCGCCCGGACCGGCCATGGACTGGGGCAGGGCCATGGAGGTGCGGTACACGGTCGGGGTGGCGGCGGCGCGGGCGGCCTGCTCGGCCTCCTCGGCGGTCACCGAGTGGGCGCCGGGCACGGAGGCGCTGGCCCGGGCGGCGACCACGGCGGCGGCGAACGCCCCGGCGACCGGCAGCACCACCGGAGCGGAGGAGACCGGAGCGGACGAGCCGGGCGCCATCAGCGGCTCGGCGGGCACGTCGACGACGGGCCGGTCGATCGGCGCGAGCACAGGCTCGACGACGGGCTCGGCCGCGGCGGCCGGAGCAGGCTCGGCGGCGGGCGGGAACGGCAGGGACGGCCGCTGCACCGCGAACGGATGCACCACCTGCGGCTCCGACACCGGCGCTTCAGCAGCCGAACCAGCAGGTGAACCAGAAGGTGAATCGCCGGCAGCGGGTGAATCGGAGGACGAGGGCGCGCTCCACGGCAGCGCGAACGCGTCCCACGACGACTCCGGCAGCGGCCGCGGCGCCCGCGCCCGGCTCGGCAGCGGCGGCAACGATTCCTCAGACGAACCAGCGACCGGCGAACCGGCGGGCGAGTCGGCCGGCGAACCAGGGGCCGGCGACACCGGGTCCTCGATCGACGCGGCGGGAGCCCCGAAGCCAGAGACCGGAACCGGCGCGAACGGCGGCGCCGCCACGTCCGAGGACTCCGGCTCCGCGGGGTGGATTCCGGAGTACGGCGTGGACTCGCCGGGCGGGGGACCGTACGTCCCGGCGACGGAGTCGAAGCTCGGCAGCTGGAACGCCGGCGGCTCGGCGGAGAGCGCGGCGGCGATCACGTCCGCCTCGGGCTCGGCGCGGCGGCGCGGCCCGTCGGGACCGGCCGGCCGCTGGTCGGGCGCCTCGTTCAGCGAGCCGCTCGGCGCGGGGCTCAACCCGGCGTCCACACCGGTGCTGGCGGGGCCCAGGCCCGCGGGGCTCACGCCGGCGTCCAGGCCTTCGGGGGTGTCGGGCGCCTCGGACAGCCCGTCGGACGCGGGCACGGCGGTGTCGGTCGAGTGGAACGCCGCGACCATCGCCGCGACCTCCGGGTCGTCCTCGTCGTCGTCGGCGTCCGCGAACGGGTCGCCGCCGGGCCAGAGGGCGCCGTCGGTGGGGGTGGGCGGGAGTTCGTACGCCGCGTCGGGGACCACTTCCTCCGGCGTGTCCGGCGGCAGGTCGGCGCCGACCGGTGGTGGCGGCGGCAGCGGCGGCAGGTCGTCGAGTGCTTCCGCGTCGGTGCCGGCCGCCGGGTTCGTGGCCTGCGGCTGCGCGCCGGGCGGGAAGCCGAACGGGGAGCCGGCCCGCACCCCCTCGTCGCGTGCGCCGTCCCGTGTCTCCCGCTCGTCCATTGCTGCCCTCCATGACCGTGCCCTGCCCGGGCGTCGTCGCGCTTCCGGCGTGCCCCCGCCGCCAGTCACGCGTCCACGGTGCCACATCGAGTCACGGAACGCTGGACCGGACCTCGGTCGGGTTTTAGATCATCCGCGGGTGCGGACGCCGGATTTGTTGGGAAACGAACGGACCGGCCACGGGAGACCCCGTGAGCCGGTCCGGTGGAACAGGTCGCTCAGTTTCCTGACGCGGACGCCGTGGTCTGCGCGGTCGTGCTTGCCCCGGCCGCGGACGGCTTGAGCGCCGACTTCGAAGGCGCCGCAGTGCTGCTGGCCGGGGTGCTCGGCGCCTTCGACGTCTCGTCGGCGGTGGGCTCCGGCGCGGGCGGCGGTGCGGTCGTCGTCGTGGGTGCCGCGGACGACGGCGGCGCCGACGACGGCGGTGCGGACGAGGGTGGCGTGGACGTCGGTGGCGTCGACGTCGGCGGCGTCGAAGACGGGGGCGTCGAGGACGGCGGGGTCGACGAGGGTGGCGTCGACGACGGCGGGGTCGAGGACGGCGCCGTCGTGGTCGGGGTCGCGTTCGGTGCCCGCACCGCGTCGAAGATCCGGGTGGCGCCGAAGAAGCGCGACCACTTGACCTGCCCGATCTTCACCTTGTCACCCGTGGTCGGCGCGTGCACCATCTTGCCGCCGCCGACGTAGATGCCCATGTGGTAGATCGAGCGCCAGTCGCTGGAGTCGCTGGCGAAGAACACCAGGTCGCCCGGGAGCAGCTGGTCGCCGAGGGTCCGCTTGGTCGCCTGGATCGCGTGGGTGCCGTGGTACATGTCGTTGGCGACCCGCGGCACGCGGACCCCGACCTGCCCGTAGGACCAGTAGGCCAGCCCCGAGCAGTCGAAGGTGCTGGGGCCTTCGTCGCCCCACACGTACCAGCTGCCGATCTTGCCGAGTGCGTAGTTCAGCGCCTGGAGGGCCTTCGGGTTGGCGACCATGCCGTCGACCGGCACGTTGTCCACGGTGCCGAGGACCTGCTCGGCGGCCGCGTCCTCCGCGGCGATCCGCAGGACCGCCGCCTCGTTGTCGGCCTTGAGCTTCTGGAACTCGGCGTCCTTGATCCTGAAGTCGGAGTCCAGCGGCACGAACGTGCCCTGCGCGGCGAGGTAGGTCGACTGGGCCAGCTCGTACTGCAGCTTGGCGGCCGCCTCCTCCTGCTCGGCGCGCAGCAGGCCACGGGCGTCCTCCTGGCTGCCCGGCTGCTGACCGAGGCCCGGGGCGAGCAGGCCGAACTGGTGCAGGTTGTGGGCATAGCCGTCGAGCGGGCCGAGACCCGTCGCGCGCTTGTAGGCCTCCGCGGCGGCCGAGTCGGCCCGGCTGCGCAGCTCGGTGACCTGGTCGGTGGCCAGCCGCAGCTTGTCCTGGGCGTCGGCGGCCGCGGCCTGCGCGGTCTCCAGGTCGATCTGTGCCTGGAGCCGTTTCTGCCCGAGCGTGCTGACGGCGACCTCGAGCGTGGCGAGCTGGGTGGCGAGCGGGCCGCGCTGCGTCGTGGTGCTCCCACCGACGGGCACGGAGGTGCCGGTGCCCGTCTGCCCGGGCATGAGGAGCGTGCCGGCCGCGATCGGCCGCGAGCCCGTGTCGGGAATCGCGCCGCCCGGATCGGCGTACGCGGGCCGGGGGACCAGCGAGCACAGCAGCGTGCACACGATCGTGGCGACGAACATCCTGCCGCGCCGGCCGGTCGAGTGCTTCCCGCGCTGTCTGGGGACCATGGCCGCGACCTGCGCGGATTCCTCTGCTTGTGCAGGCGGGACCCACTCGTCGCCGGGATAGCTCGCCGCTCTCAGTACCAATCCGTCCATGCCACCGTCCCCAGTCGGTCTGCCCGCCATTGGTCGATCAGTATCGATCGATCAGTCGGTCTGCCGCCCGACCGTGTTTCTGCCCACTTTTGTTTACCTCACGGAAGCAATCAGCGTCGAGAGCTGATCAATGTCAGCTTGCTCGCGATGAGGTGAACAGAGAGATGAACACCGCACTGGCGCCCGGGCCTCTTCCCCGCCGGACGGGCCGACGTACGCTGGCCTCGTGGATGCAGGTGTGAAGCGTGAACTCGAGGCCAAGGTCGTCGCCGGCGAGCGGCTGAGCAGGGAAGACGGCATCGCTCTGTATGAGAGCGACGATCTTGTCTGGCTCGGGAAGCTGGCGCACCACAAGCGCACCGAGCTCAACGGCGACCGGGTGATGTTCAACGTCAACCGGCACCTCAACCTGACCAACGTCTGCTCCGCCAGCTGCGCATACTGCTCGTTCCAGCGCAAGCCGGGCGAGAAGGACGCCTACACGATGCGCATCCACGAGGCGGTCGCCAAGGCCAAGGAGATGGAGGACGAGCAGCTCACCGAGCTGCACATCGTCAACGGCCTGCACCCGACCCTGCCGTGGAAGTACTACCCGAAGGTGCTCCGCGAGCTGAAGGGCGCGCTGCCCGGCGTCAAGCTCAAGGCGTTCACCGCCACCGAGATCCAGTGGTTCGAGAAGATCAGCGGCCTGCCCGCCGACGAGATCTTCGACGAGCTGATGGACGCCGGCCTGGAGTCGCTGACCGGCGGCGGCGCGGAGATCTTCGACTGGGAGGTCCGCCAGCACATCGTCGACCACGCCTGCCACTGGGAGGACTGGTCCCGCATCCACCGCCTCGCCCACAGCAAGGGCCTGCGGACCCCGTCGACGATGCTCTACGGCCACATCGAGGAGCCCCGGCACCGGGTCGACCACGTCATGCGCCTGCGTGAGCTGCAGGACGAGACGGGCGGCTTCACCGTCTTCATCCCGCTGCGCTACCAGCACGACTTCGTCGACTCCGCCGACGGCAAGATCCGCAACAAGCTGCAGGCCCGCACGAAGATGGCCTCACCCGCGGAGTCGCTCAAGACCTTCGCCGTGTCGCGGCTGATGTTCGACAACGTGCCGCACGTCAAGTGCTTCTGGGTCATGCACGGCCTGTCCGTCGCCCAGCTCTCGCTCAACTTCGGCGTCGACGACCTCGACGGCTCGGTCGTCGAGTACAAGATCACCCACGACGCCGACAGCTACGGCACGCCCAACACGATGCACCGCGAGGACCTGCTCCACCTGATCTGGGACGCCGGCTTCCAGCCCGTCGAGCGCAACACGCGGTATGAGGTCGTCCGGGAGTACGAGAAGCCGACGCCCCTCGCCGCGCGCCGGGCGGAGCCGCAGCAGGTCTGGGCGTAGAACGACACCATGTCCGCTCTGCTGAAGTACTCCCTCGCCCGGCTCGGGCTCTTCGTCCTGGCCGCCGCGGTGATGTTCGCCGTCCCGCTCGACATCAGCGTGCTGCTGAAGCTGATGATCGCCGTGGTGGTCTCCGCCGCGCTCGCCTTCTTCCTGTTGAAGAGCCTCCGTGAGGAGGCCTCCGTGCAGGCGGTCGGCGCCGCCCAGCGCCGCACGGAAAAGCGCGATCGACTGCGCGCCGCGCTCAACGGGGATGATGATGGGGGTGAAAGCACCACCAAAGCGGACCAATAGCGCTTAAACCTTGGATGGTGCAGTCCACCCAAGGAGTCACGATGGCCCGCAAGCTGTCCGTTTCACTCTCGCTCGCCGGCGTCGGCCTGCTGCTGCTCGTCGGGGTCAACCCCGCCGGCGCCGCGCCCGCCGAGCGGTCCGGCAGCTACGTGGTGGAGGGCGTCCGTACCCTCGAGGACCGCAACCGGGTGGCCCGCAGCGGCGCCGCGATCGACGGGATCGACCACGGGCGGGCCGAGATCACCGCCCTGCCGTCCGAGGTGCGCAAGCTGCGCGACCAGGGCTACGCCGTCGCCGAGGTCCGCGCCGAGGACTTCCCCGTCGCCGACTCGGGATACCACAACTACGCCGAGATGGTCGCGGAGCTGGACAAGGCCGTCGCCGACCACCCGGCGATCGCCCGCAAGATGAGCATCGGCAAGTCGTTCCAGGGCCGCGACATGCCGCTGATCAAGATCTCCGACAACGTCGCGGTCGACGAGGACGAGCCGGAGGTCCTCTACGGCGCCCACCAGCACGCCCGCGAGCACCTGACCGTCGAGATGGCGCTGTACCTGGTGAAGCTGTACACCGACGGCTACGGCAAGGATCCCCGCATCACGAAGCTCGTCGACAGCCGCGAGCTGTGGATCGTGCCGGACCTCAACCCCGACGGCGGCGAATACGACATCGCCACGGGCGGCTACCGCAACTGGCGCAAGAACCGCCAGCCCAACGCCGGGTCCAGCAGCATCGGCACGGACCTCAACCGCAACTGGAGCTACAAGTTCGGGTGCTGCGGGGGATCGTCGGCGAACCCGTCGTCGGAGACCTACCACGGCGACGCGGCGTTCTCCGCGCCCGAGACCCAGCGACTGCGCGACTTCGTGCTCAGCCGGCGGGTCAACGGGGTCCAGCAGATCAAGGCGAGCATCGACTTCCACACGTTCTCGGAGCTGATCCTCTGGCCGTTCGGCTACACGGTCGCCGACACGGTGCCCGGGCTCAACGCCGACCAGCAGGCGGCGTTCGAGGCGCTCGGCGCCGGGATGGCGAAGTCCAACGGCTACACCGCCCAGCAGTCCAGCGACCTCTACATCACCGACGGCTCGGTCATCGACTGGCTGTGGGCGACGCAGGGCATCTTCGCCTACACGTTCGAGATGTACCCCGGGCCCGGCTCCGCCAGCGGCTTCTACCCGCCGGCGAGCGTGATCGCGGCGCAGACGGCCCGCAACAAGGAGGCGAGCCTGCAGCTCGCGGAGTACGCCGACTGCGTCTACCGGATGATCGGCAAGCAGGCGCAGTACTGCGGCGGCGACACGGTCTGGTCGGACGACTTCGAGACCGCCAAGGGCTGGACCACCACCAGCGGCACCGCGACCGCCGGGCTGTGGGAGCGCGGCAACCCCGAGGCGACCACGCAGAACGGCCCGAAGCAGCTCGGCGACACCGTCAGCGGCGACAATGACCTGGTCACCGGCCGCAAGGCGGGCACCGCGGCCGGCAGCTACGACGTCGACGGCGGCACGACCGGCGTGCGGTCACCGTCGGTCGCGCTGCCCGCCGCCGGCCCGCTCACGCTGGGCTGGTCGTGGTACTTCGCGCACGCCGCGAACGCGTCGGCCGCCGACCATTTCAAGGTCAGCGTGGTGCAGAACGGCTCGAAGACCGCGATCTTCACCCGGGCCGGCACGGCGTCCGACCGTGCCGCGGTGTGGGCCGCGGCCAGCGCCGACCTCACGCCCTACGCCGGCAAGACGATCCAGCTGCTGATCGAGGCCACCGACGCCGCCGGCGCCAGCCTCATCGAGGCCGCCGTCGACGACGTCAAGATCACCCGCGGCTAGCGTTCACTAGAGGCCGCCCGAAAAGCCGTACTCGTCGGAAATCTCGATCAGTGCGAAATGAGCACCGGCCGGGTCGGCGACGCGGGCGTACCAGCCGGCCGACGACACCATCGGCTTGCGGGCGACCGTGCCGCCCAGCTCGGCCACCCGCTCGCACGCCGTGACCGCGTCGTCGACCATGAAGCACACCGTCCAGTGCTCCGGCAGGCCCGCGGGGAACCGGCCGTCGATCGGCAGCAGCCCGCCGACGGCGTCGTTGTGGTGGTGCAGCTCGAAGTACGGCTCGGCGTTCTCCGTCTCCACCGCGTGCCACCCGAAGACCTCGCCGTAGAAGGCACCCGTCCGGTCCAGGTCGTGGGCGGCCAGCTCGTACCAGCAGATCGCGCCCGGCTCGAACGACACCTGCGCCCCGCCGAACCTGCTGCGCTGCCACGTGCCGAAGACCGCGCCGCCGGCGTCGGCGAACACGGCGGCCGTGCCCAGGTCCCGCACGCTCGCCGGCGGCACCTTCACGGACCCGCCGGCCCGCTGGACCGCCTCGGCGGTGCGGGCCGGGTCGTCCGTCGAGATCGAGATCAGCCACGCGGGCCGGCTGGCGGTGCGCAGGCCGGCCACGGCGCGGCCGTTGAGCGTGAAGTGCCCGTCGTCGTTGAACTGCCAGCCGAAGAGGCCGCCGTAGAACGCCCGCGCGGCGACCGGGTCGGGGCTGCCGACCTCGGCCCAGCACGGTGTACCCGGCGCGTAACCCCTTACTCGCATTCCGCGTCCTCCCGGTTGTCACACTGTTTCGAGATAGTGACATCCGGGACGTGATCACGACACCCTATCCAACGGTGCAGGAAGCGGACGTTCGTGGAGAACGTCCAGCCGCGACACCGCCCGCGTCAGGACCACGAAGAGCCGGTTCAGCCCGCGCGGCTCGGCCTCGACGATGTCGGCCGGCTCCACGACGATGACGTGGTCGTACTCGAGACCCTTCGCCAGGCTCGCCGGCAGCACCGTGACCCGCTCGTGGACCACCGAGGCGGCGATCGCCGGGACCGCCGCGTCCGCCGCGATCACCCCGATCGACCCCTCGAAGGTCAGCGCCAGCCGCACCGCGTCCTGCAACGGCGTCGCGCCGATCGTCAGCGCGCCGTCGGTCCGCAGCGACCGCGCCTCCGGCACGTCGACACCGAGCGCCGGCAGCAGCCGGTTGGCCAGGGCGACCACCGCGGCCGGCACACGGAACCCCGTCGTCAGCGGCACCACCCGCGCGTCCGGCTTGCCCAGGTGCGCCAGCAGGGTCCGCCACTCCAGCGCCGCCCACGGCGCCGTGCCCTGCGCGAGGTCACCGAGCAGCGTGATCGACCCGTGCTCGGAGCGCCTGGCGATCACCCGCGCCTGCATCGGCGACAGGTCCTGCGCCTCGTCCACCACGACGTGGCCGAACGAGGGCACCCGGTCGATCAGTCCGGCGGCCTCGTCCACCAGTACCGCATCCGCCGCCGACCAACGGGCGGACCTCGCCGTCTTCGGCGGCTTGGCCCAGGCGATCGCCGCCTGCTCGTGCGGCTCGAGGAGCTCGTCGGCCGGGTCGCTGAGCACCTCGAACACGAGCTGCTCCGGCGTGACCGCCGGCCACGCGTGATCCAGCACCGCGACCACCGGCTGCGACCTCCCCATCCGCCGCTGCCAGCCCTCGCTCGGCGAGTCGCCGCGCCGCGCCTCCGACTGCCGCATCAGCAGCGACACGATCCTGGCCCGCACCCGCTCCCGGCCGATCCCGTACGGTGGCGCCTCCCGCCGCACGTCGTCGACCACCCGCCGCAACGCCTCCGCCGACACCCGCCACCGGTAGGACCCGTCGGACACCGTCAGCGGCTCCTCCGGCTTCCGGATCTTGCCTTCCAGGCGTCTGCGCAGCACGTCCGCCATCCGCGGGTCGTGCTTCACCCTCGCCGCGGCCTCGTCGTCGTCCGTTTTCGCCGGTGTACCGAGCAGCCCGTCGATCGTGGACTGCTGCACCTCGATCTCGCCGAGCGCCGGCAGCACGCTCGCGATGTAACCGAGGAACGCGCTGTTCGGCCCCACGATCAGCACCCCGGACCGCTTGAGCCGCTCCCGGTGCAGGTACAGCAGGTACGCCGCCCGGTGCAGCCCCACCGCCGTCTTCCCGGTCCCCGGCGCCCCCTGAACGCAGATCGACTCGTCCAGCTCCGCCCGCACCAGCTCGTCCTGCTCCGGCTGGATCGTCGCGACGATGTCCCGCATCGGCCCGACACGCGGCCGCTCGATCTCCTCCAGCAGGATCCTGCTGGTGCCGAGCTCCTCGCCGGCCTGCAGGTTCTCGTCCTCGAAGCTGGTCAGCTCACCCTTGACGAACCCGAACCGCCGCCTTCTGCTGACGTCCTGCGGGTCCTTGACGCTCGCCTGGTAGAACTTCCGGCTCATCGGTGCCCGCCAGTCCAGCACCATCGGCTCTCCGGCGACGTCGGTGACGTGCCGCCGCCCGACGTGGAACTTGTCCTGCTCGATCTCCAGCTTCCCGAAGAACAACGGGGTGTCGGGACTGTCCGCCAGCTCGGCGATCCGCCGGGCCAGATGCCGCCCCAGCGTCTCCGCCGCGAACGGGTCCCCGGCCACCTGATCCCCGGTCGAGAACAGATCCTCGGCATGCTCCCGCATCCTGCGGAGCGCTTTGCGTGAGGCTTCCAGGTGCGCTCGCTCAGCGGCGAGCTCGTCTTCCAGTGCGGGCACGGTGATTTCCTTCAGGGGAATCTCAGCAGCTGCTCGCTCGCGTATCCGGACCGCATCGACCCGGCGCGTAGGGACGTCCGCTGCGGTGCCTACCTCACCGCGGCCGTCAAGCGGTCCACCACCTTACGCCCCACCCACCACCCCTTCCACCCATTTCCAATGTCGTGTCGGCTCCGCTGGTTCAGACGCGGGCGCCGGCGGTGCGGGCGGCGTGGCGGCAGGACTCGGCGAGGAAGCAGCGACGGCAGTCCGGGGTGGCTGCGGTGCACGTGTCGTAGGCGACCTGCTGAAGCAGGGGGTGGACGCGCGCCAGGTCCGGGCCGTAGGCGAGGAGGTCCGCGGCGACCCGGCGGCTGCCCGGTTTGGTGAGGCCGCCGTCGTGGTCGGTGAGGCCGAGACGGTACGCGACCCGCATCAGGTGCTGGTCGATCGGCACCATGTCGGGCACGTTGTTGATGATCGTCACCACGAGGGCGGCGGTGTGGGTACCGACGCCGGGCAGCGACAACAGGTAGTTCAGGGCGAGCGCGCCGGAGCCGGCGATCAGCCGGTCGAACGCCGTCGCGCCGCGCCTGGTGAGGATGGCCGCCGTGGCGTGCAGGCGGGAGGCCTTGACCTCGCCGAGCGGCCTGACCAGCTGGGCCAGCCTGGGCAGTGGCAGGGCGGACAGTCGCTGCGGGGTGAGGCCACCGCATGCGGCGGCGAGCCGGGGGAACACCTTCCGCACCGCCTCGGCGGGCCGGCCCTGGGCCAGGACGGCCAGGACGAGCGTCTCGAACGGCGAACCGTTCAGCAGGATCATGCCCTGGTGGTGCCGGCGCAGCGTTCTCAGCGCCGGGTGACCCGCGAGGGCCATGGCGCCGACCTGTTCGCCGTTGCGGAACGTGGAGATCAGCACGTCACGCAGCAGCGCCTCCTCCGCGCTGGTCCGGAAGGTGAACCGCAGCCCGCCGTGGTCGGCCTCGACCCGCACCGGGACGCCCCGCCCGTTCGGGTGGTAGGTGCGTTGCCACTCGCCGACCCCGGTCCTGTACCAGGCCAGGGCGGGGATCTGCAGCTTCATGGTGGCCGCGAGATCAGGCGTGGTGTCGCATTCCAGGCGTAGTGCGGTAAGCATCCGTGCACCTCATCGGCAGGGGGCCAGGACGGCGAGGTACGACCGAGATGCCATCGCGTCCACCCAGCGGCGCTCAACGCGCCGGTGCCGATGCCACTTCGGAGTGCCCTCCCGAAGTAGCGCGCTACGTGCCCACCCCGTTACAGATGGGCAGATCGTGATCGCCGGTGGCTGGTCGAAACACCGACCGATCGGCGCAATTCCCCCGTGGGATGCGGCGGAAGCGCCGCTACGGCAGGGTCCATCGTTGCGCGTCGGACTGGTTGCAGGCCGACATCCGCTGCGGGGCCCTGCTGCTCACATTGTCCGGGCTCCCGAGGCACAGCCCCGACGCCTGGTTGATCAGCGAGCCCGCGGGTCCGGACCGCCACCGCTGGGCCGGTCCGCCGTCGCAGCCGCGCAGGCGGAGCTGGTCGCCCGATGCCTGCAGGCACCGGCCGACGGCCCGGATGGTCCCGTCCCCCGCCACGGTCCATGCCTGGCCGGAGCTGCCGTTGCAGTCCGCCCGCCGGACCTTGTCGCCGCCGTCGTCCGGGTAGGCGCTGCCGTCGAGGCACAGCCCGGAGGCGCCGGTGATCCGGCCCGTGCGGGACTCGACGCCGGGCGGCGGCGACACGCCGGGCAGTTCGCTGGGCGCGGGGTCACCGCTCGGCGGGACGGCATCCGACGGGCCGGGTGACACCCCGGGCAGCGGCGGCTTCCCGGGGACTGACGACGCCCCGGCAGTCGCCGGCGCGTCCGACGCCCCAGCCGTCGCCCCGGCCGACGCCGCCTTCGTGTCCGCCTCCGTGTCCGGCGCCGGCAGGCCCGGCGCGGCGGCCGTCCCGAAGAGGCCACCCCTCGGCGCCGCCGTCCAGGCCGGGCTCGCGGCGGGCGCCGCGGGCCGGTCGCCGAGGCCCAGCCCGAGCGCGGTGGCGCCCAGCGCGAGCACCAGCATGCCCGAGCCGACGGCAAGGCGGCGCCAGCGGACCCGCCTGCCCGGACGGGCGGCCTGGGTCGGGAGGACGTCGGTGGGCGTCCCCGCGTGCCGGCCGTCGTCCTCGGATCGGTCGTCGGGCGCCGGTACGTCGTCCAAGGGCTCGTCGGCCGCGAGCTGGTCCGCGAGCAGTCGGACGTACGGACGAACCAGCAGCGGCTCGTCGTCGAGTTCCGGCCCGGCCGTGCACGCGGCCGTCATGCTGGGATCGGTCATGCGCCGGCCGCTCCCTCCACCCAGGGCCGCCGGTTCAGCCGCGGCCGTTGCCGTCGCGGCCCTCGAACACCATCACGAACAGCGCCGGGGGTCGCATGACGCCGAACGTAGCGGCCATCGGTGCGTACTGATGAAATTGCGGAGGGTGATTTCGGAAATCACCCTCCGGATTCACCCGCCCCGGGTGGGTGGAACGTCTACCTCCGTCCGGCCAGGGCGCGTCGTGGCCCTGGCCGAACGGCCGACCGTCAGCCGGCGGCGATGTCCACGGGCAGCGGCTAGAAGTGCTCGCGCAGCGGCTAGAAGTGCTCGCGCAGCGGCTAGAAGTGCTCGCGCAGCTCGGGGAGCAGCTCGAACGCGAGGAACGCGGCACCCGTCGGGTCCAGCAGGAACGCGCCCTGGCCGATGCCCGCGTCCACCGGGCCGGCCATCAGGCGCCCGCCCAGCGACTCGGCGCGCGAGGCGGTCGCGGCGCAGTCGTCGACGAGGATGATCGTGCGCCAGTGCGCGGGGGTTCCCGGCGGGTAGAGCGCGCCCATCGGGCTCATGCCGCCGACCACCCGGTTCGTCGCGACCCACTCGTGGTACTCCTGGTTGGCGCCCGCCGAGCCGGCGCGCTCGGTCCAGCCGAAGACATTCCCGTAGAAGGTCACCGCCGTGGGTACGTCGGGGGTGACGACCTCGCTCCAGCAGATCGCGTTCGACTCGTTGACGACCTGCGTGCCGGCGAACGTCCCGCGCTGCCACACGCCGAACACCGCGCCACTCGCGTCGGCGAAGAGGGCGCTGCGCCCACGCGTCCCGGCCTGTGCCGGTGGGGCGAGCATGCTGCCGCCCGCGTTGGTGACCAGGCCCGCGGTCGCCTCGACGTCCTCGGTCGACACGTAGGTCAGCCACGCCGACGGGCGGCCGGGCGCGGCGGCCAGACCGGCCACCGCCAGGTCGCGCAGCAGGAACGTGGTGGTCCCGTCGTCGGCGGGCGCCACCGTCCAGCCGAAGAGCCCGGTGTAGAAGTCGGCGGAGGCCGAAGCGTCGGGGCTGGTCAGCACGGTCCAGCATGGCGTAGCAGGGGCGTAACCACGTACTCGCACCAGTCCCCCTCAGTTGAAGATCCCCAACGATAAGAAAAAAGGTCTGACCTTAGATCATCCGAAGGGCCATGAATACCCTGGGTACGTGGCTGATGAGACCCCGGTGCGAGCGAATATCCGCGACGCCTCGACCATGCGCGCGCTCGCGCACCCGGCGAGGATCGCCATCCTCGACCGGCTCTTCGACGGCGGGGAGCCGGCGACCGCGACGGAGCTCGCCGAGGTCTGCGGCCTGTCACCCAGCGCGACCAGCTACCACCTGCGCGAGCTGGCGAAGGTCAACCTGATCGAGCAGGCGCCGAGCCGTGGCGACGGCCGCGAGCGGGTCTGGCGCAGCCAGCTGCGGGGGCTCAACATCGAGCCCGGCCCGGAGGGCGGCGCGGCGGAGCGGGCCGCGGACCGGGAGCTGTCACTGATGTTCCTGGAGATCGAGGACGCCCGGGCGCGGGCGTGGCTGGCCCGCCGCGACGAGGAGCCCTACGCGTGGTACACGGCCGCGACCTCGGCCGACATGCAGATCCAGGTCACCGCGGACGAGCTCAAGGCGCTCAACGACGAGGTGTTCGCGCTGTTCGAGCGGTACGCGCGGTCCCGCCGCCCCGACCCGCCGGAGGGCGCCCGCCAGGTGAACGTGACGTACCGGACCTTTCCCCGCAGTTAGGGCAACCATCTGGTGATCACGAGATGTGAAGCATTAACTTCGAAGTATGTCCTTCACATCCGCTCGTGACGTGTACCTGCTCGCGGTCGCGCGAGGCGTCTCGTACCTCGGGGACTTCATGGCCGCCACCGCGATCCTGCTCGCGCTGCAGGACCGCGGCGCGGGCGGATCCGCCGTCGCAGCAGTCCTCATCGCATCGGTCCTGCCGGTCGTCGCGCTTGCCCCGCTCGTCGGCCGGCTCGTCGACCGGGTCGACAGCCGCGTCCTGCTCACCGCCGTCGGCCTCGGCCAGGCCGCCTGCTGCGCCGCGATGGCCCTCACCACCAACACCTGGCTGCTGATCACGCTGGTCGCGCTGCTGGCCGCCGGCGTCGCGGTGACCTCACCGACGTTCAACGCGCTGCTGCCCGACTGCGCCGGACCCGACGGCGTCGGCCGGGCGATGGCGATCGGGCAGACCGCCAACTCGATCGGCACGCTCGCCGGTCCCGCCCTCGCCGGAGTGCTCGTCGGCGCGTTCGGCCTGCGCGTCCCGCTGCTCATCGACGCCGTCACCTACCTGGCCGTCGTCGCCGCCGGGCTCCTGCTGCGCACCCGCCGCACGGCGCCCACAGAGGCGGCAGGCACTGGTCGTACACCGTGGAAAATCCGCGACGACAAATTCCTGCTCGCATTGACCTGCCTGGTCGGGGCCATCGTGCTCACGATCAACGTCGACATGGTCGTGGGCGTGTTCTTCATCCGCGAGACGCTCGGCGGCAGCCCCGCCGAGTTCGGGCTCGTCGAAGCGGCGTGGACGGCCGGCATGCTCGCCGGAGGATGGCTCGCCGCGTCCCGCGCCCGGGACGACGGCGCACTCGGCCGGGCCCTCGCGCTGATGCACCTGGCGACCGCGCTGGTCGTGCTGCTGTCAGGCTTCGTCACCGCGGTGTTGCTGGTGTACCCCCTGTGGCTGCTGGGCGGCGCCGTGAACGGAGCGGAGAACAACTTCCTCGGCGTCATCGCCGCCAGGCGCGTCCCCGCGGCCGTGCGAGGGGCGTTCTTCGCCCGGTTCGGCGCCGTGATCAACGCCGCCAACCTCATCGGCTACGCGGCCGGCGGCGTGCTCGTCGGCCGGTTCGAGCCACGGCAGATCGTCATCGGCTGCGGCGTCGCCGGCCTCATCGCCGCCGCGACCCTCGGCGGCTGGATGTGGCGGGTCAGCGCGGCGGCTGGGTCAGCAGCTGCTTCGTCACTTCCCGGCACGTCTTCGTCCCGTAGTCCTTCCCCAGCGTGCTCGGGTAGTGCGCCATGATCCCGATCGTCCACCCGTCGCCGACGGCCATGCACGCGATGTGCCACTGACCGTCGTCCCGGGCGAGCCAGCCGTTCTTGATCGCGGTCGCCTTCTGTACGTCCGCCGGCAGCACCTCGATCGGCCCGAACCGCCCCGGCCCGCGCACGTTGCGCATCTCGTTGAGCAGCCAGCCGGTCCACTTCGGCCCCGCCGCCCGCCCGTCGCCGATGCACTTCGCCAGCCGGGCCACGTCACGCGCCGACATCTGCGTCAGGCTCCACGAGTTCTGCGTGCCCTTGGTCTCCGTGAGCCCGCAGGTCGTGATCATGCGCTTGATCGAGGTCAGGTTGCCGTTCTGGACGTGGTACTTGAACGTGTTCTCCGTCTCGGAGTCGCGGATCATGCGCGTCAGCTCCTGCAGCGCGGCGGCCGCGGGCTGCTTGTTTTGCTCGGCCTGCCGGCGCAGCCAGTCCGCGGCGACCCAGGCCTTCGCCATGCTCGCGGTGTCGCTCGTCGTGTACGGGGTCGACCCGTACATCTTGTCTTCCTTCAGGTCGTAGAACGCCCACGACCAGAAGCCCTTGACGTTCATCGTCACCGGGTTGGTCGGCGTGAAGAGCGGGCCGCTGGGGCTCGGACTCGCTGCCGGACCCGCCGCGGACTCACTCGCCGCGGCTTCCGAGGCCGCTGCGGCGGCCTGCTGGGTGTTTTGCGGCTTTTGCTCCGCGGGTGTGCTGCAGCCCGCCAGCATGATGGCGCAGGTCAGTACTGCGAGGGGGCGTCGCATCCCCCAGAGGGTACGCGCCGTGACAATGCCCCGCCCGCCTGCGTGTCCCGCCGGATCACGCGCTGTGACAATGGCCGCCTCTCCTGCTTGAGCGGCGAATCCTGGGGCACCATGGGCGGTGTGCCTGCACTGCAGCGGCCCCGCGTCGGCCACATCCAGTTCCTGAACTGCCTGCCGCTCTACTGGGGGCTGATGCGCTCGGGCGCACTGATCGACGTCGACCTGCACAAGGATTCCCCCGAGCGGCTGAGCGCCGCCCTCGTCGCCGGCGACCTCGACGTCGGCCCGATCACCATGGTCGAGTACCTGCGCAACGCTTCCGACCTGCTGCTGCTACCCGACATCGCGGTCGGCAGCGACGGCCCGGTGCTGTCGGTCAACCTCGTGTCCACCGTGCCGCTCACCTCGCTCTCGGGCCGGCGCGTCGCGCTCGGCGCCACGTCCCGCACCGGCGTCATGCTCGCCCAGATGTACCTGGAGTCGAAGGTCGGCGTCACGCCCACGTACTTCCAGAGCCCGCCCGACCTTGCCCGCATGCTCGACGAGGCCGACGCCGCCGTCATCATCGGCGACGTGGCCCTGCGCGCGATGCACGACGCCCCGCAGCACGGCTGGACCGTCACCGACCTCGGCCAGGCCTGGCGCGACTGGACCGGCCTGCCGATGGTCTTCGCCGCCTGGGCCGTCCGGCGCTCCTTCGCCGAGGCCCACCCCGGCCTGGTCAAGGACGTCCACCAGGCGTTCCTGCGCTCCAAGGAGCTCTGCCTGACCGAGCTCGACGAGGTCGCCGAGGCCGCCGCCCGCTGGGAGACCCTATCGGCGGCGACCCTCGCCCACTACTTCCGCGTGCTGGACTTCTCCCTCGGCGCCCGCCAGGTCGAGGGCATCCGCGAGTTCGCCCGCCGCACCGCCGCCCGCGGCGTCGTGCCCGCCCTCCCCCCGAACGGCCCGGAGTTCTTCATCGGCTAGAACTACATTCGGTGACTGTTGCGTATACGGTCTAAGTGATCAATTTGTATGCGTCAGGTACGGTGAAGAGAAAGCGGAGCGCCACCGTGACCGCCGCCCCGCCTTCCGGCCGACACGAGGCCTGAGCCCTGCCTGACGTCCCCGAGTCGAGTCGCCGCCCGTTCGCTGCCTGATCGCGCGCCCGACACAGGCGAGGGCTCGGGCCGCGGGAAGGGCCGGGGTACGGCGAGGCGCGAGCGGCCGTCGTGGCAGGACCGATCCGGCAGGACCAGCGCGGCGGCGGGACCGATCCTGGCGCGACCGGTGCGGCGGGAGGCGGGTTCGCTAGGCCTGGAGCTGGCGGGTGACGCTGGTGCAGATCTCGGCGCCGTAGCCCATGCCCTTCGAGGACGGGTAGACGGTCAGGACGCTGAGGACCCACTCGGTGCCGATGGCCAGGCAGTTGACGTGCCACTTGCCGTCGCTGCGGGCGATCCAGCCGTTCTTGACCGCCGTCGCCGCCTGCTCCGTGGCCGGCAGGGCGGGCACGATGCCGAACTCCTGGCTGCTGGCGACGTTGCGCATCTCGTTGAGGACCCAGTCGGTCCACTTCGGACCGGCCGCGCGGCCGTCGCCGATGCAGGCGCCCATCCGGGCGGCGTCGCGGGCCGAGAGCAGGGTGCTGGCCCAGTCGATGTAGGCCTTGCTGTCCGTCAGCCCGCACATCTGCACGAGCCGCGTGATGCTGGCCGAGCGGCCGTCGAGGGTCCAGAAGTACGAGGCGGCGGTGTTGTCGCTGTTGCGGATCATGGATGTGAGCTGGCGGAGGATCGAGGTGCTGGGGTTCGGGGTGCGGCGCAGGTAGTCGGCGGCCAGCCAGGCCTTGATCATCGAGGCGGTGCGCTGGGTGGTGGCGGCGTTGGGGGAGCCGGCCATCTCGCCGGTGCGGCGGTCCAGGACCGTCCAGGACCAGAAACCCGTGGCGTTGACCGTGACGGCGGCGGGGTGCAGCAGCGCCGGCGGGAGTGACGGGGCGGCCGGGGCCGCCGGGGCGGCCTTCCGGGTCGCCTCGACCTGCGGCGCCGTGGACTCGGTCACGGCCGCGGGCGCGGCGGCGCTGAAACTGTGGTCGTCCAGCAGGTCGCTGCCCCACACGAACGGGACGCCGATCATCACTGCGACGGCCAACAGTACGAGCATGGTGAATCCGACGCGCTTGCGCATGGGTCGGTGGTCCTCCCTGGCGGTCGCACCCATTGCATCGACCGCTGGTCATGAGCAGATGTAGCCGGGGTAACCAGCACGTAAGCAATCAAGGGGTGACGCCACGTGATGATCCCGGACAGTCTCTCCTTCCAACGCATTCTTCGCAGCTCGGACGCGCTCAAAGGTCCCTGGTAGTTGCCTCGATGGCTGTGACACCTTCTTGCCGATCCGGTCGGTTGCTGTAACACTGAAGGGGTGTACGGCAACGACTTCGCCCCGCTCCTCGAGCAGGTGGACAGCGCCGAGCGGGACCTTCAAGACGCCGCCGGCCGGGACGTCGCGGCTGGTGAGGACCTCCAGGGCTACTTCGACGCGATCGTCGCGGCCGACCAGAAGATCGAGCCACGCGACTGGATGCCCGAGGCCTACCGCAAGACGCTGATCCGGCAGATCGCCCAGCACGCGCACTCGGAGATCATCGGCATGCAGCCGGAGGGCAACTGGATCTCCCGCGCGCCGTCGCTGAAGCGCAAGGCAATCCTGCTGGCGAAGGTGCAGGACGAGGCCGGGCACGGCCTGTATCTCTACGCCGCCGCCGAGACGCTCGGCATCTCCCGCGACGAGCTGGTCGAGATGCTCATCGACGGCCGGCAGAAGTACAGTTCCATCTTCAACTACCCGACCCTGACCTGGGCCGACGTCGGCGCGATCGGCTGGCTCGTCGACGGGGCCGCGATCGTCAACCAGGTGCCGCTGTGCCGGTGCTCCTACGGGCCGTATGCGCGGGCGATGATCCGCGTCTGCAAGGAGGAGTCGTTCCACCAGCGGCAGGGGTTCGAGATCCTGCACACGCTGTCGCACGGCACCCCCGGGCAGAAGGCGATGGCGCAGGACGCCGTCGACCGGTGGTGGTATCCGTCGCTGGCGATGTTCGGCCCGCCCGACGGCGACTCGACCCACTCCGAGCGGTCGATGGCGTGGAAGATCAAGCGGTTCTCCAACGACGAGCTGCGGCAGCGGTTCGTCGACATGTGCGTCCAGCAGGCCGGCGTCCTCGACCTGCGGATCCCCGACCCCGACCTGCGGTGGGACGAGGAGCGTCAGCAGCACCACTACACCCAGCCCGACTACGACGAGCTGATGCGGGTGATCAAGGGCGACGGCCCCTGCAACCAGGAGCGGATGGAGCACCGCCGGCGGGCCCACGAGGAGGGCGCCTGGGTGCGTGAGGCCGCCATGGCGTACGCGGCGAAAAGAGAGAACAGTGTTGTTTGAAGTGTTCGTCCGGCCGAGGCGGGGGCTGTCCCACGCCCACGTCGGCAGCCTGCACGCGTCCGACGCCGAGATGGCGCTGCGCAACGCCCGCGACGTCTACACCCGCCGTCAGGAGGGCGTCTCGATCTGGGTCGTGCCGGCCGCGGAGATCACCGCGAGCAGCCCCGACGAGAAGGACGCCTTCTTCGCGCCCGCCGCCGACAAGGTGTACCGGCATCCCACGTTCTACGACGTGCCCGAAGGTGCGAGCCACATATGAGCCACTTCGGATACGTGCTGGGCCTCGCCGACGACGCGCTGATCGCCGCGCAGCGGCTGAGCGAGTGGTGCTCGCGGGCGCCGGAGATGGAAGAGGACATCGCCCTGGCCAACATCGCCCTCGACCAGCTCGGCGTCGCCAGGATGCTGTTGGGCTACGCCGGCGAGCTCGAAGGCCAGGGCCGCACCGAGGACGACCTGGCATACCTGCGCGAGGCGCACGAGTTCCGCAACGTCCGGCTGGTCGAGCTCGACAACGGCGACTTCGCGGTCACCATGGCCAAGCTGCTGTTCCTGTCGGTGTACCAGCGGCTGCTCTATGACCGGTCGATCGGCGCCGGCGACGAGCGGATCGCCGCGGTCGCCGCCAAGGCCAGGAAGGAGTCGGCGTACCACGTCGATCACAGCTCCAGGTGGGTCGTGCGGCTCGGCGACGGCACCGATGAGTCGCACCGCCGCATGCAGGCCGCCGTCGACCAGATCTGGCCCTACACGCACCAGCTGTTCGAGGCCGGCCCCGCCGTGCACGCCCTGGCCCTGGCCGGCGTCGTGGTCGCCCCGCCGACGCTCCGCCCGGCCTGGCTCGAGACGATCGACGCCGTCCTGACCGAGTCCCAGCTGAGCAGACCGACGACCGAAACGGCGTCCCAGCGGGGCAGACCAACGACCGAAACGGCGTCCCAGCTGAGCAGGCCGACGACCGAAACGGCGGTCATGAGCAGGACCGAGCACACCGAGGCCCTGACCGAGCTGCTCGCCGACATGCAGGTGCTGCACCGCGCACACCCGGGAGCCCGCTGGTGACGCTGTTCGACGTGGTCGCCGCCGTCAAGGACCCCGAGCTGCGGGTCCTCAACGTCGCCGAGCTCGGCATCCTCCGCGACGTCGACGTCACCGAAGACGGCAGCGCCGTCACGGTGACGATCACCCCGACGTATTCGGGCTGCCCCGCCATGGACCTGATCCGCGCCGACATCGAGTCCGCCCTGCACGACGCGGGCGTCGAAGACGTCAAGGTGCGGACCGTGCTCGACCCGCCCTGGACCACCGACATGATCACCGAGGAGGGCCGGTCGAAGCTGGCCGCGGCCGGCATCGCGCCGCCGAGCTCCACCAAGGTGACCGTCCAGCTGTCGATCCGGTGTCCCAGGTGCGGGTCGCCGGCGACCGAGCAGCTGTCCCGGTTCGGCTCGACCGCGTGCAAGTCGCTGTGGCGCTGCACCGCCTGCCTCGAGCCCTTCGACGCGGTGAAGGCGCTATGACGGCCCCGCCCAAGCTGCGCCGCCCGACGTTCCACCGGCTGCCCGTCGTCGACGTCGAGCAGCTCACCGACGACTCGGTCGTGGTGACGTTCGACGTCCCGGTGCCGCAGCGCGCCGCGTTCGCGTTCCAGGCGGGGCAGCACCTCACCGTGCGCAGATGGCACGGCGACACCGAGGTCCGCCGCTCGTACTCCATCTGCTCGAGCCCCTCGAAGCTCGCCGCCGAAGGGGTCCTGCGGGTCGGGATCAGAGCGGTGCCCGGCGGGGCGTTCTCGTCCTACGCGGTCGCCGACCTCTGCCCCGGCGACGAGATCGACGTGATGCCGCCGCTGGGCCACTTCACCACGGCGTTCGACCCCGCCCGCACCCGGCACTACGGTGCGCTGGTCGCCGGATCCGGCATCACGCCGGTCCTGTCGCTGGTCGCGACGGCCCTCGAGGTCGAGCCGGCCAGCCGGTTCACCGTCGTCTACGGCAACCGCGCCGCCGGCACCGTCATGTTCGCCGAGGAGCTCGCCGACCTCAAGGACCGCCATCGCGAGCGGCTGCACGTCGTACATGTGCTGTCGCGGGAGGCGCAGGAGTCGGCGCTGCTGTCGGGGCGCCTCGACGAGCAGCGCATCGGCGCCATCCTCGACACGCTTGTCCCGGCGGCCACCGTCGACGAGTGGTTCCTGTGCGGGCCGCACGGCATGGTCCTCGACGCCCGGGTCGCGCTGAGCCTCCGGGGCGTGTCCGACAACGCCGTGCACACGGAGTTGTTTCATGTCGCCGATGTACCGGCAGCGCCTGCCCGTGTCGCCTCTGAAGCAGCGGGCGTGACGGTCGACATCGTGCTCGACGGCCGGACGTCGACCATAGCGATGGCTCCTGATGAGCGGATTCTCGACGCCGCGCTCAGACAGCGACCCGAGCTGCCGTACGCGTGCAAGGGCGGTGTCTGCTCCACCTGCCGTGCCAAGGTCGTGTCCGGTTCCGTGGAGATGGCCCGCAACTTCGCCCTGGAGCCCGACGAGGTCGCCGCCGGGTATGTCCTCACCTGTCAGGCCCTGCCGATCACCGACAAGGTCGTGGTGGACTACGACGCATGACGCTGTGCTTCGATCCGTGGATCGATCCCATCCGCGGCCGCGGCGGCTCCGAATGAACGACATGAGACCCGAACACGAGGAGCTGCCCACCCAGCGACTCGTCGCCGTGCCGGCCCCGCAGCGCCGCGTCGACGCCGACGAGCTGCTGGGCCGGGTCGCCCGGGGCGACGAGCGGGCGTTCGCCGAGCTGTACGACCTGCTGTCGCCGCGCGTGTACGGACTGATCCGCCGCGTGCTGCGGGACCCGGCCCAGTCGGAGGAGGTCGCGCAGGAGGTCATGGTCGAGGTGTGGCGCAACGCCGGCCGCTACGACGGCACCCGCGGCTCGGCGACCGCGTGGGTCTTCACGATCGCGCACCGCAGGGCCGTCGACCGGGTCCGCGCCGAGCAGGCCAGCAGCGACCGGGCGCAGCGGGTGGCCGCCAGCAGCGTCGACACCCCGTACGACGACGTGGTCGAGACTGCGACGGCCCGCATCGAGCAGCAGCAGGTCCGCCGGTGCCTCGACGGCCTCACCGACCTGCAGCGCGAGGCGATCACGCTTGCGTACTACAACGGCAACAGCTACCGCGAGGTCGCCGACCTGCTCGGCGCCGCGCTGCCGACCATCAAGACACGCATGCGTGACGGGCTGATCCGGATGCGGGACTGCCTGGGGGTGGCGTTCTGATGGCCGAGACGGTGGACATCCACGCGCTGGCCGGCGCGTACGCGCTGGACGCGGTCGACGACCTGGAGCGCGCCGCCTTCGACCGGCACCTGCGGGAGTGCGGGACGTGCGCGGTCGAGGTCGCCGAGCTGCGGGAGACGGCCTCGTGGCTGACCCACGCGGTCGCCGAGGCGCCCCCGCCGCGGCTGCGGGAGTCGGTACTGGCCGAGATCGGCCGGACGGCGCAGGAACGTCCCCGGCGGGGTGCCTCCGGCGCGGGCCGGTCCCGGCGCGCCCGGGTGCTGCGCTGGGCCGCCGGCGCGGTGGCGGCCGCGGTGCTGGCCGCCGGCGTGGGGGTGGCGACGTGGACGGTCGCGCAGCAGGACGTGCGGCGGGAGAACGCCTGGGTCGACGCGGTCCTCGCCGCTCCGGACGCCCGCCTGGTCTCCTCCGAGATGGCGGGCGGCCGGGTGACGCTGATCGTCTCGCCGTCGCGGAACGCCGCGGTGGCGGTGCTGGACGGCCTCGACAACCCCGGCGCCGGCAAGGCTTACCAGCTGTGGATGGTCGACGACTCGGCGCACAATGCCGGCGTCCTCGCTGGTGGGACGGGCCGGCAGTACATCTCCGGCCTCGCGCCGACGTTCGCGGTCACCGTGGAGCCCGCGAGCGGCTCGTCGAGCCCCTCTGACACGAAGGTCGGGCAGATCACGCTGTGAGGGCGGCCTCGATCGCGGCCTGGTCCTCGGCGGTGGGGACCCAGGATCCGGCCGCGACGTTGGCCTCGACCTGCTCCGGGCTGGTGGCACCGGCGATCACGCTGGTCACTGCCGGGCGGGCGGCCAGGCCACCGATGGCGACCGCCAGCAGGTCGACGCCCCGCTCCCGGCCGACCGCTTCCAGACGCTCGATCGTGTCCCAGGGCGCGGCGGCGAGGACCTTGTCGAAGCCGTCCCGCGCCAGGCGGGTGCCCTCGGGGGCGACCTCGCCGCGCCGGTACTTGCCGGTCAGCAGCCCGTGCGCGAGCGGGAAGAACGGCAGCAGACCCACCCCGTAGTGCTCCAGCGCCGGCACCAGGTCCTTCTCGATGCCGCGCTCCAGCAGCGAGTAGTAGTTCTGCGCGCTGACGAACGGCGCCTTCCCGGTGGTCTTCGCGGTCCACGCCGCGTCGGCCGCCTGCCACCCGGAGAAGTTCGAGTGTCCGATGTACCGGACTTTGCCCGCTTTGATAAGCGCGTCGAGGGCGTCGAGGGTCTCCTCGATCGGCGTCTCCGGGTCCGGGGCGTGCAGCTGGTACAGGTCGATGTAGTCGGTCTTCAAGCGCCACAGCGACGCCTCGACGGCCTTCGCGATGTACCGCCTGCTGCCCCGCGCACCCCAGTCGGGCCCGTTCGAGCCGCGCGCGTCCATGCCGAACTTGGTCGCGACGATGACCTCGTCCCGGCGCTTCCCCAGCGCCCTGCCCAGCGCCTCCTCCGAGGCGCCCGGGGTCGCGCCGTACACGTCGGCGGTGTCGAACAGGGTCACCCCGAGATCGATCGCGGCGTGGACCACGCCCGCCGCGCGGTCCGCGTCGATGCGGCCGCCGAAGTTGTTGCATCCGATGCCGACGACGGAGACGGTCAGGCCCGAGGAGCCGAGGCGTCGATAGCGCATGTCAGTCACTTGGTGATCCTAGGCACGAGAGGTCGCGGGGCCCTGCCATACCCGTTTGCCGCCAACGTAGTCTCGGAGGTGTGACGGAGACTCCGGTGATCAGCGACATCCTGCAGCGTGCGGCCGACGGCGGGCGGATCAGCGCGGAGGAGGCGCTGCTGCTCTACACCGACGCCCCGTTCCACCCGCTCGGTGAGGCGGCCGACACGGTGCGCCGCCGCCGATACCCGGACAACATCGTCACGTACCTCATCGACCGCAACATCAACTACACCAACGTCTGTGTCACGGCCTGCAAGTTCTGCGCCTTCTACCGGGCGCCGAAGCACGCCGAGGGCTGGACGCACGGCACCGAGGAGATCCTGCACCGCTGCCAGGAGGCGGTCGACCTCGGCGCGACCCAGGTGATGCTGCAGGGTGGTCACCACCCGGAGTACGGCGTCGAGTACTACGAGGAGCTGTTCTCCTCCGTCAAGCAGGCGTTCCCGTCGCTGGTCATCCACTCGATCGGCCCGTCCGAGGTCCTGCACATGGCCAAGGTCTCCGGCGTCTCGATCGAGGAGGCGATCCTGCGGATCAAGGCCGCCGGCCTCGCCTCCATCGCCGGCGCCGGCGCCGAGATGCTCCCCGAGCGCCCGCGCAAGGCGATCGCCCCGCTCAAGGAGTCGGGCGAGCGCTGGCTGGAGGTCATGACCCAGGCCCACCGCCTCGGCGTCTCCTCCACCGCCACGATGATGATGGGCACCGGCGAGACCAACGCCGAGCGCATCGAGCACCTGCGCATGATCCGCGACGTGCAGGACAAGGCGGTCGCCAACGGCTACACGACCGAGGCGGACCTCGACGGCACCGTCGGCGGCTTCCGGTCGTTCATCCCGTGGACGTACCAGCCGGAGAACAACCACCTGAAGGGCCGCACCCAGGCGACCAGCCTCGAATACCTGCGGCTCGTCGCGGTCTCGCGACTGTTCTTCGACAACATCGCCCACCTCCAGTCCTCGTGGCTCACCACGGGCAAGGACGTCGGGCAGGTGTCGCTGCACCTCGGCGTCGACGACCTCGGCTCGATCATGCTGGAGGAGAACGTCATCTCCTCCGCCGGCGCCCGCCACCGCTCCCGCCTCACCGAGCTGGTCCAGATGATCCGCGACGCCGACCGGATCCCCGCGCAGCGCGACACCCAGTACCGCCATCTGCGCGTCCACCTGACCCCCGCCGACGACCCCACGGACGACCGCGTGCAATCACACTTCTCCTCGATCGCCATCCCCGGCGGCGGCACCGGCCGCTCCATCCCGCTGACGCCGGTGTCGTCATGAGCCGCGCCTCGCTGGACAAGCAGCCCCACGAGGTCGCCGCCATGTTCGACGGCGTGGCCAAGCGCTACGACCTCACCAACACCGTGATCTCCGGCGGTCAGGACCGCATCTGGCGCCGCGAGACCCGCCTCGCGCTCGGCCTCAAGCCCGGCGAACGCGTCCTCGACCTCGGCGCGGGCACCGGCGTCTCGACCGAGGAGCTGGCCAAGTCCGGCGCCTTCGCCGTCGGCGTCGACCTTTCCATCGGCATGCTCCAGGCCGGCCACGTCAAGCGCCCGGCGGTCCCGCTCCTCGCCGGCGACGCCCTGGCCCTGCCCTTCGCCGACGAGACCTTCGACGCCATCACCATCTCCTTCGCCCTGCGTAACATCGTCGACACCGATGCCGCGCTCCAGGAGATGGCCCGCGTCACCAAGCCCGGCGGCCGCCTGGTCATCTGCGAGTTCAGCCACCCCACCTGGCGCCCCTTCCGCGGCGCCTACCTCGGCTACCTGGTCAAGGCCATCCCCCAGGTCGCCAAGCGCGTCTCCAGCAACCCCGACGCCTACGTCTACCTCGCCGAGTCCATCCGTGCCTGGCCCGACCAGGAAGGCCTGGCCGCCCGCGTCGCCGCCAACGGCTGGCGCAAGGTCGCCTGGCGCAACCTCACCGGCGGCGTGGTGGCCCTCCACCGCGGCTTCCGCGTCTAGCCCTGACCACCACCTCACCGCGGCCCGCCGCCGGGATGCTCACCCTGCACCCCGGCGGTTTCGCGTCGGGGGAGGGCTCACCTCGCACCGCGCGGCGGACCCGTTGCGAGACGCTCACTCCGCACCGCGCGACCGGCCGCCCACATTGCACGGCGGTCCGTCGCGAGAAGCTCCAGAAACTGGGCGGCAGGTCCGTCAGATCTGGTCCTCCTCGCCGGGCGCGACGAGTCGCCCCAGCGCGTGGTCACGAAGGCTCACCTGCGTTCACCCCGGCACCCCGGCACCCCGCACGCCGGCACCCCGGCGGGGCGCGCCGCTGCGACCACACCAACAGGGGCGCGCCAGCGGGCGACGTCCGATGGCCGGATGCCGTTGAGTGTGGCTCCGGCTGAGGCTCCGCGACCGACCCGCCCGTGATCCCGTGCGGTTCCGGGGCCAGGGCTACCGGAACCGCACGGGATCATGAAGGACGGGGCGGAGGGCGGGGCGCCGGCCAGGCTTTTCCAGTGCAGCGGGCCGAGCGCCACTGTCACCACCGCACCGGGGTCGAGCGGCGGCACCGTCACCACCGCACCGGGGTCAGGCGGTCCAGGTGCTGGCGCAGCTCGGCCACCAGGTCGGACGGGCGGGTGGTCAGGTCGGTCCAGGAGTAGCTGACGACCGTCCAGCCGGCGGCGGCCAGCCGGGTGTGCCGCTCCCGCAGCGGCGCCGGCTCCAACTCGTCGATGCCCAGCTCGATGACCAGCTTCGCCTCGGGGAAGACCAGGTCGCCCAGGCCGATCAGGCCCCACCGGTCGCTGATCGGCTCGTGCGGCGACCAGCCCCAGATCCCGGCCCGCTGCAGCAGCTTCCCCGCCAGCTTCTGCGCGGCCGTGCGGTTGCCCAGGGCGACCATCCGCACCAGCCGGACCAGCCGCGGCGTCCCGTGTCGGCCGGTGGCGTCGCGGATGCGGGTCGCCAGGTCGGGCATCGTCGTCCAGCACTCCTGCAGGGCGGTCGCCAGCAGGGCCGAGGCGGCGCCGTCGGGCAGCAGGCGGGCACAGTCGAAGACGGTGCGTGACGGCGTCGTGACCTGTTGCTGATCGACGGTGCAGATGTCCGTCGCGGGCAGGTCCACCGGCACGACGTGGACGTGCCTGAGCCGGGGGCGGCGGCCGGGAAATGCGACGAACGTCTCTGTGCTCGGCACCTCCCACCCATGCCAGCGGGCGGCGGAAGGGCCGGCGAGCACGGCGCCGGGAAGGGCGAGCTGCGCGGCGACGTCGCGCAGCCTGGGGGTGACCGGCAGGCCGCGGTCGGCGAAGACGTCCCGGACGACCGGGGACCAGTCGCCGGCCTGCACCTTGGTCCTGATCCGCAGCGTGCTGAAACCGCAGCTCAGAGCCTGTGCGCGAGTGAAGAGGCCGCGTTGGTCAGCGGCAAGTGCGTCGAGCCGGTCACGGTCCGGCTGCCCGGGGTTCATGATGACCGAGGATCGTCATGCGCCCACCCGAAGTCGACGCACAACAATTTTCTGTGGATAACCCAGCGCCATGATCACCGTCTCCGAGACGCTGGATCAGACCGACCGCTGCCTTGTCGTCCTATTTGCCGATCTAGGTGACCGCCGGGGTGAAAACTTAGGGTCGCCTAACCGACAGCGGACCTCGTCACGGTTCTAGACTCGCACCAGAGTGACTTTGTGAAGACTTTCACGAGCCGGAAACGACCGGGAGCGACCCCCGGGAGCTGCCGGTCAGCGAGACGAAGGGCAGGGAGGTGGCGGCTGTGACCGACACGCGGCAAGACGCAGATGTCATCGTCGTCGGCGCCGGGCCCGGCGGTTCGTCCGCCGCGTTCCACCTCGCCCGGCACGGGCTGCGGGTGCTGCTGCTGGAGAAGACCGAGTTCCCCCGGGAGAAGGTCTGCGGCGACGGCCTGACCCCGCGCGCGGTCAAGCAGCTCATCAAGATGGGCATCGACACCACCGAGGAGAAGGGCTGGCTGCACAACCGCGGCCTGCGCGTCATCGGTGGCGGCATCCGGCTCGAGCTTGACTGGCCCGACCTCGCGAGCTTCCCGGACTACGGGCTGACCCGCACCCGCATGGACTTCGACCAGATGCTGGCCACGGCCGCGACCGACGCCGGCGCGATCCTGCGCACCGGCACGCCGGTGACGGGGCCGATCCTCGACCGCACCGGCCGGGTGGTCGGCGTGACCGCGACCGGCCCCGGCAAGGAGCCGCTGGAGTTCCGGGCGCCGCTGGTCATCGCGGCCGACGGGGTCTCCGGCCGGTTCGCGCTCGCGCTCGGCATCGCCAAGCGGGAGGACCGGCCGATGGGTGTGGCCGTCCGGCAATACTTCCGCAGCGAGTTCCGGCACGACGACGACTACCTGGAGTCGTGGCTGGAGCTGCGCAGCCGCGAGTCCGGCGACAAGCTGCTGCCCGGCTATGGCTGGATCTTCGGCCTCGGCGACGGCCGGGTCAACGTCGGCCTGGGCGTGCTCAACAGCAGCGTGGCCTACGGCAAGACCAACTACAAGACGCTGCTCTCCGACTGGGTCGACAACACGCCGGCCGAGTGGGGCCTGTCCGACCCGGCCAACGCCGAGGGCAAGCCGCAGGGCGCCGCGCTGCCGATGGGCTTCAACCGGGTGCCGCACTACACCCGGGGCGTCCTGCTGGTGGGCGACACGGGCGGCATGGTCAACCCGTTCAACGGTGAGGGCATCGCATATGCGATGGAGTCGGGTGAGCTGGCGGCGGAGATCGCCATCCAGGCCCTGGCCCGCCCGCAGGGCACCGCGCGCGAGCGGGTGCTGGCCAACTACCCGACCGAGCTCAAGGCGCGGTATGGCGGCTATTACCGGCTCGGCAACATCTTCGTGAAGCTGATCGGCAATCCGCAGGTGATGCGGATGGCCACCAAGCACGGCATGCCTCACCCGATGCTCATGCGGTTCGTCCTGAAGCTCCTCGCCAACCTCACCGACCCGCGGGGTGGCGACGCCATGGACCGTGTGATCAACGCGATGACCCGGATCGCGCCGGCAGCTTAGCCAGCAGGCAGACATACGACGGCACATCCCGAAAACCGCAACTGAACAGCCAAAGCACAGCTAAAAGCACAGCCCCGGACGGAGCGGTCCGGACCTCACCGAATAGTGTTAAACCGCATACAGCTTGAGTGGTCCCCAGGGGCGGCAGCCCCGCCGGGCTCGCCGAAAGGACGGAGCAGCACAGTGTCGCTCGCGCCGTACGTACCTATCCTCGGACTCTTCGCCCTTGCCGCAGCCTTCGCGCTGTTCTCGGTGGCGGCGGCCCCGTTCGTCGGGCCGCGCCGCTTCAACAAGGCGAAGCTCGACGCCTACGAGTGCGGCATCGAGCCCACTCCGCAGCCCGTCGGCGGTGGCCGCTTCCCGGTCAAGTTCTACCTGACCGCGATGCTCTTCATCGTCTTCGACATCGAGATCATCTTCCTGTACCCGTGGGCCATGAACTTCGGCATGCTCGGGGTGTTCGGGTTCGTGGAGATGGTCCTGTTCATCGTCACGGTGTTCGTCGCGTTCGCCTACGTGTGGCGGCGCGGCGGGCTGGATTGGGACTGAGCCATGGGCATCGAGGAAAAGGTACCGACCGGCGTTCTGCTGACGACCGTCGAGAAGCTGGTCAACTGGTCGCGCAAGGCCAGCTTCTGGCCCGCCACGTTCGGCTTGGCCTGCTGCGCCATCGAGATGATGGCGACCGGCGCGGCCCGCTACGACCTGGCGCGCTTCGGCATGGAGGTCTTCCGGGCCAGCCCCCGCCAGGCCGACCTGATGATCGTGGCCGGCCGGGTGAGCCAGAAGATGGCCCCGGTCCTGCGCCAGATCTACGACCAGATGCCGGAGCCCCGCTGGGTGCTCTCGATGGGCGTCTGCGCGTCCAGCGGCGGCATGTTCAACAACTACGCGATCGTGCAGGGCGTCGATCACATCGTGCCCGTCGACATGTACCTACCGGGCTGCCCGCCGCGGCCCGAGATGCTGATCGACGCGATCCTGCGGCTGCACGACAAGGTGATGGCCGAGCCGCTCGGTGACCGTCGCCGCCGCATGATCGAGGCGCGGGTCGAGCGCGACGGCGCGCCGATCGTGGCGCCGGGCGCGATGCCGTCGAGCTACCGGTTCGACAAGGCCAAGCGCGCCGAGTGGACCAAGGCCGTCGCTCAGGGCCGCGAGGAGCAGCTGCGCATCCAGAAGTGGATGGAAGAGCGGGCGAACCTGTCCGGAGGAGCGAAGTGACTGAGGTAGAACCGGTCGGCGCCGAGCTCGGCGCCCCGGCGCAGTTCCCCCCGTCCAGCACCGCCGGCCGCGGCATGTTCGGCGTGCACGGCACGGGCGACACCTCCGGCTTCGGCGGTCTGCGCCGGCGCCGCGAGGTCGAGCTGGACTCGCCGCGGCCGTTCGGCGGGGACTTCGACGAGGTCGTCGACGCGCTCGAGGAGGCCTACCCGGGCTTCAACGACGCGATCGAGCGGATCGTCGTCGACCGCGGCGAGCTGACGCTGCACATCGTGCCCGATCGCATCGCCGAGGTCGCCCAGATCATGCGCGACGACCCGGCCCTGCGCTTCGAGCTGCTGTCATCGGTGTCAGGCGTCGACTACCTGGGCACCGACGGCCGGCGGCTGCACGCCGTCTACCACCTGACCTCGATGACGTTCCGCCGCCGGGTCCGGCTGGAGGCCGCGGTCACGACCGAGGACCCCCACCTGCCGAGCGTCACCCAGGTGTACCCGACCGCCGACTGGCAGGAGCGGGAGACCTACGACATGTTCGGCATCGTCTTCGACGGCCACCCCAACCTGACCCGCATCCTCATGCCCGACGACTGGGAGGGCTTCCCGCAGCGGAAGGACTACCCGCTCGGCGGCGTGCCGGTCGAGTACAAGGGCGCCGAGATCCCACCGCCGGACCAGCGGAGGAGTTACCAGTGACCACCGATTACGCAAGCGCCCGGGAGACCACGGAAGGCCGGGTCTTCACCGTCACCGGCGGCGACTGGGACTCGGTCGTCAACGAGGCGGGCGCCGAGGAGCGCATCGTCGTCAACATGGGCCCGCAGCACCCGTCGACCCACGGCGTGCTCCGGCTGGTCCTGGAGCTGGAGGGCGAGACGGTCACGGAGGCCCGGACCGTCATCGGCTACCTGCACACCGGCATCGAGAAGAACCTCGAGTTCCGCAACTGGACGCAGGGCACCACGTTCGTCACCCGCATGGACTACCTGGCGCCGATCTTCAACGAGACCGGCTACTGCATGGCGGTCGAGAAGCTCCTCGGTATCGAGGACCAGATCACGCCCCGCGCCAAGACCATCCGCGTGCTGATGATGGAGCTCAACCGGGTCGCCTCCCACCTCGTGTGGCTGGCGACGACCGGCATGGAGCTCGGCGCGCTGTCGATGATGATCTACGGGTTCCGCGAGCGGGAGTACATCCTCGACATCTTCGAGATGATCTCCGGCCTGCGGATGAACATGGCCTACGTGCGGCCCGGCGGCGTCGCGCAGGACGTCCCCGAGGAGGCCCTCGTCAAGATCCGCGAGTTCCTCGGCTGGATGCCCGAACGCATCGACATGTACGAGGACCTGCTGTCGGGCAACACGATCTGGAAAGAGCGCACGCAGGGCGTCGCCGTGCTGGACGCGACCGGCTGCCTGGCGCTGGGCATCACCGGCCCGGTGCTGCGCTCCGCGGGCCTCGGCTGGGACATCCGCAAGCAGCAGCCCTACGCGGGCTACGAGACCTACGACTTCGAGGTCCCGACCGAGTCGACCGGCGACGCGTGGGGCCGTTACAAGGTCCGGCTCAACGAGATGCGCCAGTCGGTGCGGATCGTCCAGCAGGCCATGGACCGGCTCGAGCCCGGCCCGATCATGATCGGCGACAAGAAGATCGCGTGGCCGGCGCAGCTGGCGATCGGCGGCGACGGTCTCGGCAACTCCCTCGACCACGTCGCGAAGATCATGGGCCAGTCGATGGAGGCCCTGATCCACCACTTCAAGCTGGTCACCGAGGGCTTCCGGGTGCCGGCCGGCCAGGTGTACGTGCCGATCGAGGCGCCCCGCGGCGAGCTCGGCGTGCACGCGGTCTCCGACGGCGGCACCCGCCCTTACCGGGTGCACTACCGGGAGCCCAGCTTCGTCAACCTGCAGGCGATTCCGGCGATGGCCGAGGGCGGGCTGCTCGCCGACGTCATCGTGGGCGGCGCCTCGCTCGACCCCGTCATGGGTGGGTGTGATCGTTAATGGCGTTCAGTGAGGTCACGCGCGAGCGTGCACGGCAGATCATCGCGCGGTACCCCGAGGGCCGGTCGCGCTCGGCGCTGCTGCCGCTGCTGCACCTGGTGCAGTCGGAGCAGGGATACGTCTCGCCGGAGGGCATCGCCTTCTGCGCCGAGATCCTGGGCATCACCAAGGCACAGGTCGGCGCGGTCGCGACGTTCTACACCATGTACAAGCGCAAGCCGACCGGCGACTACCTGGTCAGCGTCTGCACCAACACCATGTGCGGCGTCCTCGGCGGCGACAAGGCGTACGAGGCGCTGCGCGACTACCTGGGCGTCGACCACGACGAGACGACCGCTGACGGCAAGATCACGCTCGAGCACGCCGAGTGCCTGGCCGCCTGCGACTATGCGCCGGTGATGACGGTCAACTACGAGTTCTTCGACCAGATCACCGAGGACAGCGCGCTCACCCTGGTCAAGCAGCTGCAGAACGGCGAGCGCCCGCAGCCGACCCGCGGCACGCGCCTGTGCACGCTCAAGGAGATGGCGGTCCAGCTGGCCGGCTTCGCCGACGACCGGGGCGACGACGTCATCGCCGACGGCCCCGCGGGCGAGCCGACCCTCGCCGGCAACCGGCTCGCGGAGCGCTTCGGCATCGCGGTCCCCGGCTTCGACCCCGAAACGCCGATCTCCAAGAAAGAGGAGGCGAAGCCGTGACGCTGGACTACCAGCCCTCCCAGGAGTCGCTGTCGAAGCTGACGCCGGTGCTGACCAAGCGCTGGCTCTCGCCCGACGCGTGGAAGATCGACGTGTACGAGCGGCTCGACGGCTACACCGCGCTGCGCAAGGCGTTCAAGGCCCACCCTGACGAGCTGATCCAGCTGGTCAAGGACTCGGGCCTGCGCGGCCGCGGCGGCGCCGGCTTCCCCACCGGCATGAAGTGGGGCTTCATCCCGCAGAACGACGGCAAGCCGCACTACCTCGTGGTCAACGCCGACGAGGGCGAGCCGGGCACCTGCAAGGACCTGCCGCTGATGATGGCCGACCCGCACGCGCTGGTCGAGGGCGTCATCATCGCCTCCTACGCCATCCGGGCCAACTTCGCCGCGATCTACATCCGCGGCGAGGCCGTCCACTCCGCCCGCCGCCTGCGTGCCGCGGTCGAGCAGGCGTACGCCAAGGGGTACCTCGGCAAGAACATCCTCGGCAGCGGCTTCGACCTCGACCTGGTCGTCCACAGCGGCGCCGGCGCGTACATCTGCGGCGAGGAGACAGCGCTGCTGGACTCGCTGGAGGGGTACCGCGGCCAGCCCCGGCTGCGGCCGCCGTTCCCCGCGACGCACGGGCTCTACGCGTCGCCGACGGTCGTCAACAACGTCGAGACGATCGCCAGCGTCCCGTACATCGTCCTCGGCGGCTCGGCCTGGTTCCGCAGCATGGGCACCGAGAAGTCGCCCGGCCCGAAGATCTACTCGATCTCGGGACGGGTCAACAACCCCGGCCAGTTCGAGTGCGGTCTCGGCGTCACGCTGCGGCAGCTCATCGACCTGGCCGGCGGCATGCAGGCCGGCCACGAGCTGAAGTTCTGGACGCCGGGCGGCTCTTCGACGCCGATGCTCACCGACGAGCACCTCGACGTGCCGATGGACTTCGAAGGCATGGCGGGCGTCGGCACGATGCTCGGCACCACCGCCGTCCAGGTGTTCTCCGACCAGGACGACATCGTCTACGCGACGTACCGGTGGATCGCCTTCTACCACCACGAGTCCTGCGGCAAGTGCACGCCGTGCCGCGAGGGCAACTACTGGATGGTGCGGATCCTGCACCGCATCCTCGCCGGCCAGGGCACCCACCAGGACCTCGACACCCTGCTGGACGCCTGCGACAACCTCCTCGGGCGCTCCTTCTGCGCGCTCGGTGACGGTGCCACCAGCCCGGTGACGTCCTCGATCAAGTACTTCAAGCAGGACTACCTGGACTACATCGAAGGCCGCAAGGCCCCGATGTTCAAGGGCGAACTGGTAGGAGCCCACTGATGACGGACGTCGTTCCGAAGGTCGAGACGGTCAAGCTGACCATCGACGGCATCGAGGTCGAGGCACCCAAGGGCGCCCTCGTCATCCGGGCCGCCGAGCAGATCGGCATCTCCATCCCCCGCTTCTGCGACCACCCGCTGCTGGCTCCCGCCGGCGCTTGCCGCCAGTGCCTGGTCGACGTGGAGGGCCAGCGCAAGCCGGTGGCCTCGTGCACGCAGCCGGTCGCCGAGGGCATGGTGGTCCGCACCCAGATGACCTCCGACGTGGCCAAGAAGGCCCAAGAGGGCATCATGGAGTTCCTCCTGATCAACCACCCGCTGGACTGCCCGGTCTGCGACAAGGGCGGCGAGTGCCCCCTGCAGAACCAGGCGATGAGCAACGGCCAGGCCGAGAGCCGGTTCGTCGAGCACAAGCGGGAGTACCCGAAGCCGCTGCCGATCAGCACCCAGGTGCTGCTCGACCGCGAGCGGTGCGTGCTGTGCCAGCGCTGCACCCGGTTCTCCGACGAGATCGCCGGCGACAAGTTCATCGACCTCATGGAGCGCTCGTCCAACGAGCAGATCGGCGTCTTCCGGGGCAACCCCGAGTCGCCCGAGGACGACGCGCCGTTCAACTCGTACTTCTCCGGCAACACGATCCAGATCTGCCCCGTCGGCGCGCTCACCAGCGCGCAGTACCGCTTCCGGGCCCGGCCGTTCGACCTGGTCTCCACGCCGAACGCGTGCGAGCACTGCGCGGCCGGCTGTGACCAGCGGGCCGACCACCGCCGCGGCAAGGTCATGCGCCGCCTGGCGGGCGACGACCCGGCGGTCAACGAGGAGTGGAACTGCGACAAGGGCCGCTTCGCGTTCCAGTACACCAACGCCACCGACCGGCTGACCAAGCCGCTGGTGCGCGACGCGAAGACCGGTGAGCTGCGCGAGGCGAGCTGGCCCGAGGCCCTCACCGTCGCGGCCGCCGGGCTCGCCGCGGCGAAGGACAACGGCGGCGTCGGCGTCCTGACCGGCGGCCGGCTGACGGTCGAGGACGCGTTCGCGTACTCGAAGTTCGCCCGGGTCGCCCTCGGCACCAACGACATCGACTTCCGGGCCCGCCCGCTGTCCACGGAGGAGACCGAGTTCCTCGGCTCGTCGGTGGCCGGCCAGGTCGAGGTCACGTACGCCGACATCGAGCGCGCCGGCGCGGTCGTCTTCGTCGGGCTGGAGCCCGAGGAAGAGTGCCCGATCATCTACCTGCGGGCCCGTAAGACCTACCTGAAGCGGGGGCTGGCCAGCTACGCGGTCGCCCCGTTCGTCAGCCGCGGGTTCGAGAAGCTCGGCGCGACCGTCCTGCTCACCGCGCCGGGCGCCGAGGCGGAGGTGCTCGGCGGGTCCGAGCAGCTGCGCGAGGCGCTGTCGGCCGAGGGCGCGATCCTGTTCGTCGGCGAGCGGCTGGCGAGCGTCGAGGGCGGCCTGTCCGCCGCGGCGCGGATCGCCACGGAGACCGGCGCCAAGCTCGCCTGGGTGCCACGGCGCGCGGGTGACCGCGGCGCGGTCGAGGCCGGCGCGCTGCCGACCCTCCTGCCGGGTGGCCGTCCGGTGTACGACCCGGCCGCGCGCAGCGAGGTCGCCGTCGCGTGGCAGCTCGACGCGGGCGTCCTGCCCAGCGCGTCGGGACGGGACACCGACGCGATCATCGCCGCCGCGAAGGCCGGCCAGCTCGGCGGGCTGCTCGTCGGCGGCGTCGACACGGGCGACCTGGCCGACCCGCGGGCGGCCGAGGAGGCGCTCGACGCGGTCGGGTTCGTGGTCAGCCTGGAGCTGCGGCTCAGCGCCGTCGCCAAGCGCGCCGACGTGGTCCTGCCGATCGCCCCGGCGGTCGAGAAGAGCGGCTCCTACGTCAACTGGGAAGGCCGGGTCCGGCCGTTCATCACGGTGCTGAAGACGGCCGCGATGAGCGACGCCCGCGTGCTGGACGCGCTCGGCCGTGAGCTGGGCATCGAGCTGGGTGTCGGCGACGTCGACGCGGCGCGGGCGCAGCTCGCCACGCTCGCGGAGCTGCCGCTGCCGGGCACCGCCACGGCCGGTGCCGCGCTGCGCGCCAGCGTCCGGGCCGAGGTGCCGACGGTGGCCGCGGGTGTGGCCGCCACGCCGGCCGGCGGCCAGGCGATCCTGGCGTCCTGGCACCACCTGATCGACAGCGGCTCGCTGCAGGACGGCGACGGCCACCTGGCCGGCACCGCCCGCACGCCGGTCGCGCGGATCTCCAAGAGCACCGCCGCCGACCTCGGGGTCGCCGACGGTGACCCGGTGACGGTCGGCACGGCACGGGGCGCGATCACCCTGCCGGCGCTGGTCACCGACATGGCCGATCGCGTCGTCTGGGTCCCGACGAACTCGCCCGGCTCGACCCTGCGGCGCACGCTCGGCGTGGCCGAAGGCGCGCTGGTCGAGATCAGCACTGGGGGTACCAACTCATGATCCTCGCCGCGAACCTCGACCAGTTCGGCAAAGACCCCTGGTGGCTGGTGCTCGCCAAGGTCGTCGTGATCTTCGCGTTCCTGGTCGTCATGACGCTCTTCGCCATCTGGTACGAGCGCAAGGTCGTCGCCCGGATGCAGGTCCGCCCGGGGCCGAACCGCAACGGCCCGTTCGGCCTCCTGCAGTCGCTCGCCGACGGCCTGAAGCTGGCGTTCAAGGAAGACATCATGCCGCGGCTCGCGGACAAGGTGGTCTTCTTCTTCGCGCCGGTGATCTCCACGATCTGCGCGTTCACCGCGTTCTCGGTGATCCCGTTCGGCCCGACGGTGTCGATCTTCGGCCACCACAGCCCGCTGCAGCTCACCGACATCCCGGTGGCCGTCCTGCTGGTGCTGGCGTGCTCGTCGATGGGCATCTACGGCGTCGTGCTCGGCGGCTGGGCCTCCGGCTCGACCTACCCGCTGCTCGGCGGCCTGCGCTCCAGCGCCCAGATGATCTCGTACGAGGTCGCGATGGGCCTGTCGATCGTCTCGGTCTTCCTGGTCTCCGGCACGATGTCGACCTCGCAGATCGTGGAGAGGCAGGCCGGCAACGGCACCGTCGACATCGGCGGCTGGAGCGCTGACCTGCCCGCCTGGTACGGCATCCTGCTGCTGCCCAGCTTCCTCATCTACTTCACCTCCGCGGTCGGTGAGACGAACCGGGCGCCGTTCGACCTCCCCGAGGCCGAGTCGGAGCTCGTCGGCGGCTTCCACACCGAGTACTCGTCGCTGAAGTTCGCGCTGTTCTTCCTCGCCGAGTACGTCAACATGGTCACCGTCTCCGGCCTGTGCACGACGCTGTTCCTCGGCGGCTGGCGGGCACCGTGGCCGATCTCGCTGTGGGACGGCGCCAACCAGGGCTGGTGGCCGGTCCTCTGGTTCACCATCAAGGTCCTGCTGCTGCTGTTCGTGTTCGTCTGGCTGCGCGGCACGCTGCCCCGCCTGCGGTACGACCAGTTCATGCGGTTCGGCTGGAAGGTCCTCATCCCGGCCAACCTGATCTGGATCCTGACCCTCGCCGGCATCCTGCTGACGATCAACACCGACAGCCTCAGCTCGATGAGCAAGTTCGGCGTCTCCGTCGCGATCATCGTCGCGGCCCTGGCGCTCGGCCTGGTGGCGGTCGTCCTGTCGCGGCGCGGCGCCACGGTCGTCGAGATCCCGGAGGCACACCCGGGCGGCCGGGTCGGTGGCAGCAAGGGCTTCCCCTTGCCGCCGCTCAACCTTGAGGTCCCGCCCAGCCCGCGGGCCAAGCGCGTGATCGTCGAGCGGGAGCCCGTCTCGACCGGCAAGGAGTCAGCATGAGCATCGGTGGAACCCTCAAGGGGTTCGGGGTCACCTTCTCGCACATGTTCAAGAAGGTGGTGACCGAGGAGTACCCGGAGCAGCGCAAGCCTCCGGCCCCGCGGTACCACGGCCGGCACATCCTCAACCGGTGGCCGGACGGCCTGGAGAAGTGCATCGGCTGTGAGCTGTGCGCGTGGGCGTGCCCCGCGGACGCGATCTTCGTCGAGGGCGCCGACAACACCGAGGACGAGCGCTTCTCGCCCGGTGAGCGGTACGCCCAGACGTACCAGATCAACTACGCCCGCTGCATCTTCTGCGGACTGTGCATCGAGGCCTGCCCGACCCGCTCGCTGACCATGAGCAACGAGTACGAGCTGGCCCGCGACAACCGGCGCGACCTCATCTTCACCAAGGAGATGCTGCTCGCGCCGCTGCTGCCGGGCATGGAGCGCCCGCCGCACGACATGCGTCTCGGCGACACCGAGAAGGACTACTACGTCGGCGCGCTCGAGAACCCCGGCACGTCCGCGGGCGCCGAGCACTACAAGGGGGGCCAGGCGTGAACCACTCCCTGGAAGCCCTGAACCTGCTGGCCGCCGCGGGTGACGTGAAGGGCGGCGAGGCCGCCACCTTCTGGATCCTCGCCCCGATCGCGGTCCTCGGCGCCATCGGCATGGTCTGGGCGCGCAACGCGGTGCACTCCGCGCTGTTCCTGGTGATCACGATGCTGTGCCTGGGCGTGTTCTACGTCCTGCAGGCCGGCCCGTTCATCGGCATGGTGCAGATCATCGTCTACACCGGCGCCATCATGATGCTGTTCCTGTTCGTGCTGATGCTCGTCGGCCGCGACTCCTCGGACTCGCTGATCGAGACGTTGCGTGGCCAGCGGATGGTGGCGATCCTGCTCGGCGTCGGGCTGGCCCTGCTGATGGGCATGGGGCTGTACCGCGCGCTCGGCGGGAGCAGCCCGAAGGGGCTGGCCGAGGCGAACGCGGCCGGCAACGTGACCGGCCTGGCCAGCCTCATCTTCACCAAGTACGTGTTCGTCTTCGAGGTGACCTCGGCGCTGCTGATCACGGCGGCGGTGGGCGCGATGATCCTGGCGCACATCGAGAAGCGCAAGGAAGACAAGGTCAGCCAGCCGGAGCGGATGCTCGCCCGGTTCCGGCCGGGCAACTACCCCGCGCCGAAGCCCGGCCCGGGCGTGTTCGCCACCTCCGACTCGGTGGCGACGCCCGCGCGGCTGCCCGACGGCACCCCGTCGGACCGCAGCATCTCCAAGATCCTCCCGACCCGGGAGTTGACGTCGGCAGACGTCGCACCGAAGGGGACCGAGAAGTGACACCGACGTACTACATCGTCCTGGCGTCGATCCTGTTCACGATCGGCGCGGTGGGTGTGCTCATCCGGCGCAACGCCATCGTGCTGTTCATGTGCATCGAGCTCATGCTCAACGCGGCCAACCTCGCGCTGGTCACGTTCAGCCGGATCAACGGCTCGCTCGACGGCCAGATCATGGCGTTCTTCGTCATGGTCGTCGCGGCAGCCGAGGTCGTCGTCGGCCTGGCGATCATCATGTCGATCTTCCGGACTCGACGCTCCGCAAGCGTCGACGACGCGAACCTGCTGAAGTACTAGGGAGCGGGTTGTGGAACAAATCGCCTACACGGCGGCGTCCGGGTGGCTGGGCTCGTTCTGGCTGCTCGTCGCGATCCCGCTGGCGAGCGCGGCAGTGCTGCTGCTGCTCGGCAAGCGCGCCGACCGTTGGGGACACTGGCTCGGCGTGCTCAGCGTCGCCACGTCCTTCGTGCTGGGACTGACCTACTTCTTCACGCTCCGCGGGCTGGAGAACCGCAGCGGCGTCGAGCTGAAGCTGTGGGACTACATCGGCGTCGGGGACTTCAAGGTCGAGCTGGGTCTGCTGTTCGACCCGCTGTCGGCGATGTTCGTCCTGCTGATCACGGGTGTCGGTTCGCTGATCCACCTGTACGCGGTGGGCTACATGGACCACGACCCGGGTCGCCGGAAGTTCTTCGGCTACTTCAACCTGTTCGTCGCGGCGATGCTGCTGCTGGTCCTCGGCAACAACTACGTGATGCTCTACTTCGGCTGGGAGGGCGTCGGTCTCGCGTCCTACCTGCTGATCTCGTTCTGGTACCTGCGCCCGAGCGCGGCGACCGCCGGTAAGAAGGCGTTCCTGATGAACCGCGTCGGTGACGCCGGTTTCGCGATCGCCATCTTCATGATGTTCGCCTACCTCGGCACGGTCGACTACGCCGAGGTCTTCAACAACGTCGACAAGCTCAGCGGCGGCGTGATCCTGACGATGGCGCTCCTGCTGCTGCTCGGCGCGGCCGGCAAGTCCGGCCAGTTCCCGCTTCAGGCCTGGCTCCCGGACGCCATGGAGGGCCCGACCCCGGTGTCGGCGCTCATCCACGCCGCCACGATGGTCACCGCCGGCGTCTACCTGGTCGCCCGGTCGCACGCGATCTTCGACGCCAACTCCACGGCGCAGACGGTCGTGGTCGCGGTCGGCGCGCTGACGCTGCTGATGGGCTGCATCATCGGCACCGCCAAGGACGACATCAAGCGGGTCCTGGCCTGGTCGACGGTCAGCCAGATCGGCTACATGTTCCTGGGTGTCGGGCTCGGCGGCGCCGCCTACGCACTCGCCCTGATCCACCTGCTCGCGCACGGCTTCTTCAAGGCCGGCATGTTCCTCGGCGCCGGTTCGGTCATGCACGGGATGCACGACCAGACCGACATCCGCCGCTTCGGCGGGCTGTGGAAGTACATGAAGATCACCTGGATCACGTTCGGCCTCGGCTGGCTCGCGATCATCGGCATTCCGCCGCTGTCGGGCTTCTTCTCCAAGGAGCCGATCATCGTCGCGGCGTTCGAGCGCGAGGGCTGGACCGCGTGGCTGTTCGGCGGCGCGGCCCTGCTGGGCGCCGGGCTGACCGCGTTCTACATGACCAGGCTCTTCTGGCTGACGTTCCACGGCCCTGAGCGGTGGACCGACGACATCCGGCACCCGCACGAGTCGCCGAAGATCATGACGATCCCGCTGATCCTGCTGGCGGTCGGCTCGGTCGGCGCCGGCTATCTGCTGTCGACGTCGGTGCCCGAGTGGCTGACCCCGGTCTACGGCAGCGAGCACGTCGAGCACGAGCCGGTCATGGGCCACACGCTGATCACGATCCTTTCGATCGTGGTGACGCTCGCCGGTGCCGGCCTGGCCGTCGCGCTGTTCAACAAGGGCACCGCCCTGCAGGAGCAGCCGGCCGGCGTGCTGGTCACGGCGGCCCGCAAGAACCTCTACACCGACTCGTTCAACGAGGCGGTCTTCGAGGCGCCCGGCCGCTACCTGACCCGCGCGCTGGTCTACCTCGACAACCGCGGCATCGACGGGCTGGTCAACGGCCTCGCCGCGGGTGTGGGCGGCGGCTCCGGCCGGCTCCGCCGGGCGCAGACCGGTTTCGTGCGCTCCTATGCCCTGTCCATCCTTGGAGGCGCGGTGCTCGTGGTGGCCGCCATGCTGGCGGTGACGTTCGGATGAGCTCCTTTCCGTACCTGACCGTGCTCACGGTCGCGCCGCTCGTCGGCGCCGCCGGGATCGCGTTCCTGCCGAAGGACAAGCCGGAGCTGGCCAAACGCGCCGCGTTCGGCTGGTCGCTGCTGATCCTGGCGCTGACCGTCGGGCTGTGGCTGCAGTTCAAGCCCGACGGCGCCCGGTTCCAGTTCCGCGAGTCGTACACCTGGATCCCGCAGTGGGGCGCCAAGTTCACGTTCGCGGTCGACGGCATCGCCCTGGTGATGGTCGCGCTGATCGCGCTGCTGGTGCCGCTGGTCGTGCTCGCCTCGTGGCACGACGCCGACAAGAGCAAGCGGTCGGTGCCGGCGTACTTCGCGCTGCTGCTGGCCCTCGAATCCACGATGATCGGCGTCTTCGCCGCGCAGGACGTGTTCCTGTTCTACGTGTTCTTCGAGGTCATGCTCGTGCCGATGTACTTCCTCATCGGCTCCTACGGCGGTCACCAGAAGCAGTACGCGGCCGTCAAGTTCTTCCTGTACTCCCTCGTCGGCGGCCTGTTCATGCTCGCCGCCGTGGTCGGGCTGTGGGTGCTGGGCGGGCACACCTTCGACTGGCAGACGCTGGTGTCCGCGGACTTCAGCGTCACCGCCGAGCGGTGGCTGTTCCTCGGCTTCTTCCTCGCGTTCGCGATCAAGGCGCCGTTCTTCCCGTTCCACACCTGGCTGCCCGACGCCGGTGGCGCCGCGCAGGCCGGCTCGGCGGCGCTGCTCGTCGGCGTCATGGACAAGGTCGGCACGTTCGGCATCCTGCGCTACTGCCTGCCGCTGTTCCCCAACGCCTCGAAGTACTTCGCCTGGCTGGGGCTGACGCTCGCGCTGGTCGGCATCGTGTACGGCGCGCTGGTGGCGATCGGTCAGCAGGACCTGAAGCGGCTGGTCTCCTACACGTCGATCGCCCACTTCGGCTTCATCGGCATCGGCATCTTCGCCTTCACCACCCAGGCGGGCACCGGCGCCGTGCTGTACATGGTCAACCACGGCCTCGCGACCGGCCTGCTCTTCCTGGTCGTCGGCATGCTGGTCAGCCGGCGCGGCAGTGCCCTGGTGAGCGACTTCGGCGGCGCCGGCAAGCTCGTGCCGGTCCTCGCCGGCGTCTTCTTCATCGCCGGTCTCGCCTCGCTCGCACTGCCCGGCACCTCGCCGTTCGTCTCCGAGTTCCTGGTGCTGATCGGCACGTTCACGGTGAACAAGACGGTGGCCGTCATCGCCACCGCCGGCATCATCCTGGCCGCCGGCTACGTGCTCTGGATGATCCAGCGCACCACGCAGGGCACCACGAACCCGAAGCTGCTCGAGATCAAGGCGATGACCCGCGACCTGTCGCTGCGTGAGGCCGTCGTCGTCACGCCGCTGATCGTGCTGATCCTGGTGCTCGGCTTCTACCCGAAGCCGGTCATCGACGTGATCAACCCGGCGATCAAGGCGACGATGACGGACATGCACGTCACCGACCCGAAAGCCACCGCAGGCACCGTGGAGGCCGGCAAGTGAACGACAAACTCCAACTGCCGCACCTGGATTACGCGGCGCTGTCGCCGATGCTGATCCTCTTCGGCGTCGCGTGCGTCGGCGTGCTCGTCGAGGGCTTCGTACCCCGGCGGATCAGGCACACCGTGCAGCTGTCGCTGTCGCTGCTCGGCATGGTCGCCGCGCTCGTCATGGTGATCAACCAGGGCAGCAAGGAGGTGCTCACGGCGCACACCGCGGTCGCCATCGACAAGCCGGGCCTGTTCCTGTCGGCGTCGGTGATCGTCCTCGGCATCGTGTCGCTGCTGCTGATCGGGGAGCGGACGCTGGAGACCGGCGGCGCGTTCGTCGCGCAGGCCGCGGTCACCGCCAACACGGACGCCGACCGCGACCAGGCCACCCGCACCGCCGGCGCCACCGAGGTCTTCCCGCTGGCGATGTTCGCGTTCGGCGGCATGCTGCTCTTCTGCACCGCCAACGACCTGCTGGTCATGTTCGTGGCGCTCGAGGTCTTCTCGCTGCCGCTGTACCTGCTGTGCGCCCTCGCCCGCCGCCGGCGGCTGCTCTCGCAGGAGGCCGCGCTCAAGTACTTCCTGCTCGGCTCGTTCGCCTCGGCGTTCTTCCTCTTCGGCATCGCGCTGATCTACGGGTACGCCGGCCAGGTCGACTTCAAGGCGATCGACACCGCGATCCAGAGCTCCGCCAACGACGACATCCTGCTCTACGTCGGCCTGGCGATGCTGTCGATCGGCCTGCTCTTCAAGGCCGCCGCGGTCCCGTTCCACGTGTGGACCCCGGACGTCTACCAGGGCGCGCCGACCCCGGTCACCGCGCTCATGGCGGCCTGCACCAAGGTGGCCGCGTTCGGCGGTCTGCTGCGGCTGGTCAACGTCGGCTTCTCCCGCACCGAGTGGGCGCTGCAGGACGTGCTCGGCACCGTGGCGGTCATCACGATGCTCGTCGGCGCGATCCTGGCCGTCACGCAGACCGACATCAAGCGCCTGCTCGCCTACTCGTCGATCGCCAACGCCGGCTACCTGCTCGTCGGTGTCCTCGCGTTCAGCAAGGGCGTCTCCAGCTCGATGTTCTACCTGGTCGCCTACGGCTTCACGGTGCTCGCCGCGTTCGCCGTGGTGACCCTGGTCCGCGACGCCGACGGCGAGGCGACCCACCTGTCCCGCTGGGCCGGGCTCGGGAAGCGTTCGCCGCTGTATGCGACGCTCTTCACGTTCATCCTGCTGGCCTTCGCCGGACTGCCGCTGACCAGCGGTTTCACCGCGAAGTTCGGCGTCTTCGCCTCCGCCATCGACGCCGGCCAGACGTGGCTGGTGATCGCCGGCGTGGTGAGCAGCGCCATTCTGGCCTTCCCCTATCTGCGGGTGGTCGTCATGATGTGGCTGTCGGAGCCGGGCGAGACCACCCCTGCGGTGTCGATCCCGGGCGCGATGACGGCAGCGGCGCTGGTCATCGGGACCGTCGCGACCTTGGTGCTTGGTGTCGCCCCGAGCGTGCTGCTCGATGCGACCGAGCACGCCGGGGCATTCTTCGGAAAATAGCCCCGCACACCGTGACGTCCCCCGTGGCCAACCACGTGGGGACGTCGCTGTATGAAGGGCGCCGCAAGCTGATCGGACAGGCTATGGCATCGTTGGAGCTGTGGTGAGTACGGGAACCGTGCAATCGGGTGCGTCTGTCGGCCTGACATTCGCCGATTCGGCGCTGGAAAGCAGCGTCATGGCGATCCTCAAGGACGTCGAGACAGTGCTGATCGACTCCGTCGACAGCGCCAACCCGCTGGTGACCGAGGCGGCCCGCCACCTGGTCAACGCGGGCGGCAAGCGCTTCCGGCCGCTGCTCGTGGCACTCGCCGCGCACTTCGGCGACCCGAGCTCGCGCGACGTCGTGATGGCCGGCGCGGTGGTCGAGCTGACCCACCTCGCCACGCTCTACCACGACGATGTCATGGACGAGGCGGACGTGCGCCGCGGCGCGCCCAGCGCGAACTCGCGCTGGGGCAACTCCCTGGCGATCCTGATCGGCGACTACCTCTTCGCCCGTGCCGCCGCGTGCGCCACCGAGCTCGGCCTCGAGGCGGTCAAGATCCAGTCGAGCACGTTCTCCCGCCTCGTGCACGGCCAGGTCGCCGAGACCGCCGGCCCGATGCACGGCGAGGACGCGATCTCGCACTACCTGCGGGTCATCTCGCAGAAGACCGGCTCGCTGATCTCGACCAGCGCCCGCTTCGGCGGCATGTTCGGCGGCTGCAGCGAGGAGGAGATCGAGGCGCTCGCGACCTTCGCGGAGACCTTCGGCATCGCCTTCCAGCTGTCCGACGACCTGATCGACATCGCCAGCGAGAGCACCCAGTCGGGCAAGACGCCCGGCACGGACCTCCGCGAGGGCGTGCCGACCCTGCCGGTGCTCTACGCGCTGGCCTCCGGTGACGGCGACGCCGCGTCGATCCGCCTCCGCGAGATCCTGTCCGCGGGGCCGGTCACCGACGACGCGCTGCACGCGGAGGCGCTGGGGCTGCTCCGGGAGTCCGCGGCGCTGAAGCAGGCCCGCGAGACCGTCCGTGGCTATGCCGACCGCGCACGGGCGTCCCTGGCCCCGCTGCCGCACGTGCCGGCGCGCGCGGCCCTCGAGTCGCTCTGCGACTTCATCGCCGACCGCACCAACTGATCCTTTCCGAAGCCCCGGGGCGGTCACGACGACCGCACCGGGGCTTCGGCATGTCCAGCCATATTGCTCATAGCAACCTGGCGCCGGTACCTGCCCCCGCAACAACTCGCAACGGCGTGATGACAGCCAGGAGCGGCTTGGCGGAACTCGCGCGACGGTTACTCAAGCGGACACCCATTACTTCCACAGATGCCACGGTCGCGGCCTGAGCATTACTCACGCTACACGGCGTGTCGACAACGTGACTGCACATGACCCATGTCCAGAATGGGCTATTCATCGCTATGTGTAGAGCCGTCGGATTCCCTGACCTGGCTCCAGAAATGATCAAAGTGTTCCCTGGACCCGCTCCAGTTTCATATGGTGTGAATCCAGTTACTGCTGCGGCTGGGGAGGGCGGCGGTGCGGGATCCACAGGCCGAACCCTCGGACCTCATCCGGAGCGTTTCGAGGGCACTACGAGTCTTGGAGGCCGTGGGTCAGTCACCACGCGGCCTCACCGTGAAGCAGATCGCCAGGCGATGTGACTTCACGGTCGCTACTACCTATCACCTGGTGCGCACCCTCGCGTACGAGGGCTACGTCATCCGCCGCGAGAACGGCACCTACGTGGTCGGCCTGGAGATCGCCGACCGCTACCGGGAGCTGGTGCTCGCGTTCCGGGGGCCCAGCGCCGTCACGGACCGGCTGCGCCGCGCCGCCGCCGAGACGGGGTACAGCCACTACCTGGGGCGCTTCATCGGCGGCAGGATCGCCGTGACGGCCGCTGCCGAGGGCCCGCGGACGCCGCCGCTCGACGACCTGGTGCCCGGCTACGACGAGGCCGCGCACGCGACCGCGCTGGGCAAGGCGCTGCTCGCGACGATGAGCGCCGACCAGCGGTGGCGGTTCCTGAAGGAGTACGGGATGCGCGCCTACACCTCGGCGACGCTGACCTCGCCCGAGGCGCTCGACTCCGACCTCGCCGCCGGCGACCGCCGCGGCATGCAGATCGAGATCGGCCAGTTCCGCCAGGGCCTCGCCTGCGCGGCCGTCATGGTCGTCAACGACCGCGACCCCGACCGCCGGGTCGTGCTGGCGTGCGCGCTGCCGCCCGCCGAGCTGATGTCATCGGCGAAGGTCGTGCGGACCCGCCTGCTGGCCACCGCGCACCACCTGGCGACGGTCCTGGCCGAACAGTGAAGCGGGTGCCTCCCCCTCGTACAGGGGAGACACCCGCCACAGAGATACGGCTCAGACGCCGATGTTGCGGCCGTCCACCCGCCACGCCACCGCGACGCCCGGCTTGGCGAAGTCGCCGTCGGGCCAGTTCGACGCCGGCTTCTCGATCGAGGCGCCGGTGATCTCACCCGGGTGCTGCACCGCGACGAACGCGCTCTTGTTGTCGCCGTGGATCCACGGGCCGCAGGTCTCGGCGCCGTAGGGCACCGTCAGGAACTGCTTCAGGTGGCCCTTCTCCGGACCCTCGAGCGGCACCGCGAACAGGCCGTCGTTGGTGCCGAGCGCGTTGCCGTCCGTGGAGATCCACAGGTTGCCGGCGCCGTCGAACGCGACGTTGTCGGGGCAGGAGATCGGCGACACCTGGGCCTTGTCGAAGCCCATGAAGTAGGTCGCCGGGTCCTTCGGGTCACCGCAGACGATCGGGATCGTCCAGGTGAACGTCGTGCCCGTGTGGTCGCCCCGGTCCTCGGTGATCTCGAAGATGTGGCCGTGCTTGTTGTTCGTGCGCGGGTTCGCCTCGTCGGCGGGCGCCTTGCCGGCCGGGCCGCGCGCGGTGTTGTTCGTCAGCGCGACGTAGATCTTGCCGGTCTTCGGGTTGGGCTCGACGTCCTCGGGGCGGTCCATCTTGGTCGCGCCGACCGCGTCACCCGCGAGGCGCGTGAAGATCAGCACCTCCTCGACCGACATGCCGGGGACCTGCGACCTGCCGTCCTTGACCAGCGCGACCCACTCGCCGGTGCCGTTGAACGCGCCGTCGGCGGGCAGCTTGCCACTGCCGTCGATCTCCGCCGCCGACGTGAAGCCGAGCTTCGCCACGTACAGCGAACCCGACTCCAGCAGCGTCAGGTTGTGCCGGCGGGCGAAGTAGGACTTCCCGCTGTCGAACTTCTTGTCCGACACGAACTTGTACAGGTAGTCGAAACGCTCGTCGTCGCCCATGTACGCCACGGCCTTGCCGTTCTTGGCGATGATGATGTTGGCGCCCTCGTGCTTCACGCGGCCCAGCGCGGTGTGCTTGCGCGGGGTGGAGCCCGGCGTGAACGGGTCGATCTCGACGACCCAGCCGAAGCGGTTGGCCTCGTTCGGGTTCTTCGTCAGGTCGAAGCGGGCGTCGGCGCGGTCCCACTTGCGGCTGCCTGACGGGTAGTGGTTGACCGTGTCGATGCCGTACCGGTTGAACCGGGTCTTCGCCGGCTCGACGGCGGTCTCGGCGCCGACGAAGTACTGGTTGAAGTTCTCCTCGCCCGACAGGATCGTGCCCCACGGGGTCACGCCGCCGGCGCAGTTGTTGAGCGTGCCGATGACGTCGCGGCCCGACGGGTCCGCCGCGGTCTTCAGCAGGGCGTGGCCGGCCGCGGGGCCGGTCATCTTGAAGTGCGTCGCCAGTGCGGTGATCCGGCGGTTGTACCGCCGCGACCCGCGCGACACCGGGGTCCAGCGACCCGAGTCGCCGACCCGCTCCAGCTCGACCACCGACATGCCGTGCGCCGCCATCGCGGTGCGCAGCTGCTCGACCGACAGCCCGTCGATGCCCGGGAAGTTCGGGAACATCAGGTCTTCGTTGGTGTACTCGTGGTTGCACACGAGCAGCGCCCGCTCGCCCCGGCGGTCCAGCGGCAGCACCGCGACGAAGTCGTTGTTGTAGCCGAACTGCTTCGACTGCGCGTCGGCGGACTGCTTCGCGACGTTGAACCGCGGCGCGCCCGGCACGACCTCGTCGCCCCACTTGATGACGACGGCGTGGTCGTACCCGTTGGGGACGACGATGCCGTCGACCTGGTTGGGCGTGACCGCCTTGAACGTCAGCTGCGACGGCTCGGGGCTCTTCGCCGCGAACGTGTCGAACTCGGGCACCACCACGTCAGGCTCGACGGCCTCCCCAGCCGGCGCGGCGAACGCGGGCGTCCCGACGGCGGCTCCCGCCCCGGCCAGGCCCAGCACCAGCGCGCCGGCGCGCATGACGCCCCGCCGCGACACCGCGTTCACCTGGTCGGTGAAGTACGGGTTGTCGGACTGGTTCGGCACCGGGTGCTCGCAGGCGTTGCCACAGCGGTACAGGCAGGTCATTCGGTCACGGCCGCCGTGCGTCACGTTGGCCGCGCCGATGAACGGTAACGGCCGGCGATGGGTATCCGACATTACGGGCTCCTGATCCTGATCAGCGACGGGGGATGACACGCGACCCTAGGGATGTCGGGTGAATGACATGTGACGCCGCCTTGAACCGCTGTGCGTATTAGTGCGTAGAAGCCAGTGGAAGGGATGCGGATAGTGCCAAAGCGTGAGTACAGACGATGCTGACCTGCTGCTGAAGGCGCTCCACAAGGAGCACGGAGACGCGCTGCTCGCCCACGCGCTGCGAATGACCGGCGGAGACCGTCAACGGGCCGAGGACCTCGTGCAGGAGACCCTGCTGCGGGCCTGGCAACACCCGGAGGCGCTCGACCCGGCGCGCGGCTCGGTGCGGGCCTGGCTCTTCACCACCGCTCGGAACCTTGCCATCGACGCGTGGCGGCGACGCTCCGCGCGGGTCGGCGAGGTCTTCACCGACCAGCTGCCGGAGGCTCCGGTCGCGGTCGACGAGACCGAGCGCGCGGTGGAGTCCTGGGTCCTGGCGGAGGCACTGAACCGGCTTTCCCGACCGCACCGCGAGGTCCTGGTGGAGTGCTTCTACCAGGGACGCTCGGTCGCCGAGGCGGCCGAACGACTGGGCGTGCCCCCGGGCACCGTCAAGTCGCGGACCTACTACGCACTGCGTTCGCTGAAGGTCGTCCTGGAGGAGTTGGGGGTGGGCAATGAGGTGTGAACACCTCCATGACTCGGCCGTGTACGTGCTCGGGGCGCTGTCGCCCGAGGAGCGCGACACGTATGAGCGGCACCTGGCGAGCTGTGCGGAGTGCCAGGCGGAGGTGGCGGAGTTCGGCGACCTGCCGGAGCTGCTCGGCAAGCTTGATCCTGGCGTCGCTTCGTGGGCCGGTCCCTCGGCTGTGCCGCCGTCCTCGCTCTCGTCTTCGTCCTCGTCTTCGGACCTTTCGTGGGCCGGTCCGTCGGTCGCGTCTTCGCCTTCGTCTTCGTGGGCCGGTCCGTCCGCCGTTCCTTCGCCGGCCGATGCTTCGGGGGCTGATCCGCTGCTGCCGCGGGTGCTCGACCGGGCGCGGCACAGCCGGCGCACCGAGCGGCGCCGCCGTCGCTGGCAGACCGCGGGGACGGCGCTCGTCGCCGCCTGCCTGGGCGTGCTCGCCGTGCTCGGGGTGCGGTCCGCAGGGCTCGGACAGCCCGATTTCGTGGCCATGCAGGAGGTCGCGGCGACGGTACCGGTGACCGCCAGCCTCGCGATCGAAGGGCTCGACGACGGCACCCTCGTGCGGATGCGGTGCGCCTACAAGCCCGGCGGTGGCTACGGCAAGTGGACGTACAAGCTCTACGTCGTGCCGAAGTCCGGCGAGCCCGAGGAGCTCGACTCGTGGACCGCCGGCGCCGGCGACGAGTACGAGCTCAAGGCGCACAGCCAGTTCCGGCGCGACAACATCGAGAAGATCGAGATCCGCGGGGCGGACGGCACGCCTCTGCTCGCCCTCGACGCCTGACCTTCGTCGTCTGACTCACACCGCTTCACGGACGGCGGTCGCCGGTTCCTTCACGGCGGCCGCCCTTCGCTTGTGGCTGTGCCGGATCGCGTCGGCGGTGAAGATCGCGAGCGCGCACCACACGACGGCGAACCCGGCCAGCCGCACCGGCGGCATCGGCTCGTGGAACACCAGCACGCCCAGCAGCAGCTGCAGCGTCGGCGTCAGGTACTGCAGGATCCCGAGACCCGACAGCGGCACCCGGTTCGCCGCCTCCGCGAACAGCAGCAACGGCACCGCGGTCAGCAGGCCGCTGCCCGCCAGCATGATCGTGTGCCAGGTCGACACTGTGCCGAACGTCTCCTGGTGCCGGCTCGCCAGCCACGCCAGGAACGCGAGCGCCGGCAGCGTCAGCACCGCCGACTCCAGGAACAGCCCCTCACCGGCGGGCAGCCCGAGCCGCTTCTTGATCAGGCTGTACGTCCCGAACGAACCGGCCAGCGTCAGCGCGATCCACGGCAACCGCCCGTTGTCCACGCTCAGCACGACGACGGCGACCAGACCGACGCCGAGCGCGACCCACTGCAGCCGCCGCAACCGCTCGCGCAGCACCAGCACGCCGAGCAGGATCACGAACAGCGGGTTGATGAAGTACCCCAGCGACGCCTCGACCACGTGGTCGGTGTCGACGGCGAAGATGTAGACACCCCAGTTGACGGCGATGAACACCGCCGCCGCGGCGATCCCGGCGAGCCGCTTGCCGTCCTTGACCAGCGCCTTCAGGGTCTTCCACCGCGACAGGACGGTCAGCAGCACCGCCACCGAGATCAGCGACCACACGATCCGGTGCGCGAGCACCTCCACCGCCCCCGCCGGCCGCAGCGCCCGGAAGTACAGCGGGAACACGCCCCACATGATGTTGGCGGACAATGCGGACAAATACCCACGGCGCAGCGGTTCCACGCCTCTTACCGTAAGGGGCGGTCGGCCAACCGCCCCTCACCGGGTCGTTCGCCTACCTGTAGTTGCGGGGGTAGTACTGCTGCTGCCGCGACGGCGGGGGCTGCCGGCGCTGGTTTCGGTCCTTGTCGCCACCGTCCGGGATCACGAGGTTGATGACCCAGCTGACGATCCCGATGAACAGCGCCCCGAGCACCGCCGACGGCCAGAAGTTCTCGACGTGGAACGCCAGGTCCAACTGCTCGGCGATCCAGCTCGTCAGCATCAACAGCAGCCCGTTGACGACCAGCGAGATCAGTCCGAGCGTCAGCAGATACGCCCAGCACCCAATGGTCTTGATGATCGGGCGCAACACCGCATTGACGATCCCGAAGATCGCGGCGACGACGAGCACGGTGAGCACCGTCCGCCCAGTCGTCCCCCCAACAGTGATGCCCGGGATCACCAGCGTTGCCAGCCACACCGTGAACGCACTCACGCCGAGCCGGATCAGGATTCCCATGCGGGTGATCGTGCCACGCCCCACCAAGGTGGTGCTAGCTGCGACGCTGTACTTCCGCCGCTGTACGTCCGCCCCACCGCTGCGCGGCGGGTCCCGGCGGGGCTTCCCACCCGACCGCTGTGTTTCCGCCCCACCGCTGGCGCGGCGGGTCCCGGCGGGGCTTCTCACCCGACCGCTGTGTTTCCGCCCACCGCTGTCGCGGCGGGTTCCGGTGGGGATTCTCACCCGCACCCCGATGCTCGCTGCGCTCGCACCGCCTGCGCGCTGCGCTTACCGCGCGCCTGCGGCGCGAGGCGGCGGCTTCCGCGCATGCGCGCCGCATCCGGTGCCCGGCGTCCGCCGTGCCCCATCGAGTCCAGCCATCGACCCTCGCCGTTTGCCCCAGCCGGCTGCACCGAACAAGCGCCGACGGCCGTCAAGCCCGATCGGGACGCGGTGAGCTGCTGCATCCTGGTGCCCTTCTGCGCATCTCCAAGGCCCGGGGGTTGCATTCCCGGGAAGCGTCGGTGGATTTGGAGCTTGGGGGAATAGGCGGCTCCTGCATTTGGACCAGGGACATCGGCGGCGACAGCGGCATTTGCTCGGGTCAAGGGTTCGAGAAGGACGAGGCCGGTGTGGTGGGCCGCGATGTGCGTTGTGGAGTTCGTGGATGTTGGTAGCGGTCGCGGTCCGTCGGGTCAGGACGGAGTGGCCACGCGCAAGGTGGCCTGGGTCAGCGGGTGGCGCGGCCGATGAGCTGGAGCTCGATGGGGGTTGGGGACAGGTGGGTCCAGCGGAGGGTGTGGTGGTTGATCACGGTGCCGAGCATCTCGGGTGGGATGCGGGTCAGCCAGGAGGCTGAAGCGGTCAGGCCGAGGACGTCGGTGGTGATGGTGGCCTCGGCTGGGGTCAGGGGCTGAAGGAAGACGAGGTCGGCCTCGGTCAGCAGGTCGGCATCGGCGAGCGTCAGCCCGTCACGGATCACGAGGGTGGCGCGCCAGGCGGACTCGGTCGAGATGGCCGGGAAGCCGGCTCCGACAACGAGATCTGCGTCAGGGCCATCGACGGGAGTGGGAGTGAAGCCGGTCGACGGCGCAGGTGTGGACGTGAGAGCGGGTCTGGGGGCGTTGGCGCGAGCAGGGGTGGCGGCAGGCCTGGAGCCGATGGTGGAAGTGGGCGCGGGAGCGGGTTCATGGCCGTCGGCGTGAGTAGCGGCGGCGGGCCTGGAGCTGGCAGCGGGCGTTGAGGCAGATCTGGGGCTGTTGGCGTGAGCAGGGGTGGCGGCGGGCCTGGAGCTGGCGGTGGGAGTGCGGTGAGCAGCGGCCGCGGGTCGGGCGGTGGGGGCGGCGTCGAGGTCGAGGATCAGGAGTTGGGGGTGGGTGGGGGTTGGGGCGGGGAGGGCGGCGGGCTGGGTTGCTGGGAGCAGGGTGATCTGCTCGCCGGTGAGGGAGCGCAGGAACGGGGACCAGGTGTCGGGGCGGGACGACTGGATCGTGACGTGGGCGCCGACGGCCAGGGCGCGCAGGGTCAGGAGCTGGGCGCAGCGGGCGCCGCCGATCAGGACGGCGCGGGTGGGCTGGGCGCGGAACGGGTGGATGACGGCGGGAGCGCCGCGGCGGTCGCGGCCGAGCATCAGGCCGGCCGGGGCGGGGGTGGGCTGGAGGGAGGCGAGGTCGGCGGCGGTGACGGGTCGGGCCGGGGTGCCGTCGGGGGTCAGGTCGTCGCGGCCGGTGAGCAGGCCGGCGAGCGCGGCGGTGCTCGACGGGGCGCCGCCGCCGAGGGGGAGCGTGGCGGCCAGCCCGTCGAGCTGGGCGCCGCGCAGGCGGGTGACGGCGGCGTCGTGGGTGGTGGCCAGGCGGTGCAGCGCGGCGGTCGCCCGGTCCAGGGCGGCCGGGGTCGGGGCCGCGAGGCGGATCGTCAGCTCGGCGCGGCACGGGTCGTCGCCGGCGGCGGTGAGGGCGACCGTCACGGCGGCGCACGGCAGCGTCAGCAGATGCGTGGCGAACGGGCCTTCCCGCGGGCGGCGGCGCAGCCTGAACACCGCCTGGTGCAGGCCGCCGACCTCCAGGCCGCGCCTCGTCTCGCGGGTCGGCAGGCCGGGCCGGTCGCCGGCGGTCTCCGCGAGCGCGGCCGAGGCCGACGGTGCTGAGAGGGGGTGGGCGGGCAGGTGGGCCTTGGTGAGCTGGCGGCACACGCGGCGGACCGCGGCGACGAGGGTGTGCTCCAGGTCCTCGCGCTGAAAGCCGCCGGCGCGGCGGGCGCGCACGCACAACAGGACCCGCTGGTGTGCGAGGACCTGGCCGTCGGTGAGCTGCCGGTAGGACACCGCGGAGGGGGACGCGTCGCGGTCGAGGGCGGCGGTCGCGCTGATCAGCAGCTGGACGCGTAGCTCCGGAAGGTCCGGGGCGGGCGGGGGCAGCAGCGTGCTCAGTGGCGGGAGCGGCGGCGGGGCGTCGCCGAGCAGGTCGGACAGGTTGCCGACCTGGATCATCGCGGCCAGACCGTCGGCGTCCTCCACCACGCCCGCGGCGACGCCGTCGATGTCGACGGACGTCATGAAGGGCCGGACAGCGGTGCCACGCGAGCGGGCGAGCAGGCCGACCGGCGCCACCACCAACCCCAGGGCCCACGCCGGGTGCACCGTCCACGCCAGGACGGACAGCGCCAGCGCGGCCTGCGCCAGCACCACGTACAGGACCTTCCTCATATCGCCCCCCGCCTATGCGATCCACGGAATATCGTAGAGCGCCGGTACGACATTTTCGGAGGGGCTGCATGGCGTCGCGGCAGGACCAGCTGCATTCGTATCAGTTCATGGTCCAGCGGGTCGTGGCCGCGTTGGTCATGCGCGAGGGCGACCCGCCGAGATCGCCGTTTCGGCGCGTAGCAGGGGCAACGCTGGTCGGCGTGCTACTCGCGGCGCTCGGCATCGGAGGCGCCGCGGCTTATGCGCTGATCGTCCCCGGCACCTCCGGCAAATGGCGCGACGAAACAGCGATCATTGTGGAGAAGGAGTCGGGCGCACTATTTGTGTATCGCGACCAACGCGTCCATCCAGTCCTGAATCAGGCGTCCGCGCTGCTCATCATCAACCGCGCCGGAGCGAAAACCGTGTCGGTCGGCAGGAAGGCGCTGGCCGGGGCGCCCCGCGGCGCGCCGCTCGGCATCCCGGGCGCGCCCGCGTCGCTGCCGCCCGCGAAGAGCCTCCACCGCGGGACATGGGCAGTCTGCGCGCAGCAGGGCGAGTCGGTGCTGTTCGTCGGCGCGAACGCGCCACGCGACGGCGCGCCGCTCGGGACCGGGGCGCTGCTGGCGAAAGGAACGACAGAAAGCCTGTACCTGGTCGTACACGGGCGAAAACACCTCATCAGACAGCCTGGGAGCGTCCTGCCCGCGCTGGTGTGGTCGGGACGCGGCCAGGCCAAGGTCGCCCAGGCGCTCCTGCACGCCATCCCATCAGGCCCTGACCTGGTCGTCCCCGACATCGCCGACCGTGGGCGCAAGGTCGCCGCGGGCACGGTCGGGCAGCTGTTCGAGGTCCGCACCGGGGACAGGGCCGACGCGTTCGTCGTGACGGCCGGCGGGCTCGCCTCGGTGACCCCGCTGCAGGCCGCGCTCCTGCAGGTCAGGCCACAGCCGCTGACGCCGGGGGAGTTCGCCGCGCTGGTCGGGGACCGGCCCGTCCACCCGCTCGCGTCCGGCGCCGGCCTGCCCTCCGAGGTGCCTGAGCTTCTCGACGATGTCTCCGGCGTCGCGTGTACGACCAGCGAGGCAACCATCACGACCGGCAACACGCTGCCCGACCTCGGGGCCGCACTGCAGACGTCCTCGGCGTCGGCCTCGGGCGCGGTGCTGGCCGACCGGATCGTGGTGGCGCCGGGTGGGGGCGCGCTCGTCCGTACCGACTCCGGAAACCTCACACTGGTCACCGATCTCGGCCGCAGGCACGCCCTTCCCGTGGCGGGCGTCCTGTCCGGCCTCGGCTATCAGGGCGTGGAGCCGGTCATGGTGCCCGGCGAGTTCGTCGCGCTGCTGCCGGCCGGACCGGCGCTCGACCCGGAGGTCGCGCTCAGTAGTTCGTGAGGATCAGGTCCGAGCTGGCCCGCGCGTCGGACCGCAGGTTGATGTCGCGGCGCGTGGCCATCGTCGTGGCGGTGAAGTCGCCGTAGATGCGACGGGTGGCGTCGGTGTCGCTGTTGGTCATGGTGATCAGGACTCCGCGTCCGGTGGCGGCCCGCATCGCGGCGGCGAGGCGCTCGTGGTCCGTGTCGCGGAACTGCCCCGGCGTGTACCGCTTGAAATCCGCGAACCCGCCCTCGGGCAGATACGGCGGGTCGAGAAACACCCAGTCGCCCGCCGCCGCCTCACGCAGCGGCTCCTCGAAATCGCACAGCCGGATGTCCACCCCGGCGAGTGCCGCCGACGCCGCGAGCAGCGTTTCCCGGCGATAGTACGGGCGGTCGTAAGCGCCATAAGGTGCGTTGAACCCGCCCCGTCGATTGACCCGCCAAAGCCCGCGAAACGCGGTCTTGTTGAGGTAGATCACCCGGGCGGCCCGCTCGATGTCGGTCAGATCGTCGGGATTCTGCGCCCGGACCGCGGCGAACCGCTCGGCCGTGTTGGGCAGCGCGTCCAGCCGCCGCATGACCGCTTCCGGATGCGCGGCCACGGCGCGGAAACAGGCGACGAGCTCGGGATTGGCGTCCGACAGCACCGCCTTGGCCGGCCGCAACTCGAAGAACACCGCGGCACTGCCCATGAAGGGCTCCCAATAGCGCCCCGTGAACGGTGGCGCCATCGCGATCAACTGTGTCGCATACCGGGTCTTCCCACCGGCCCACTTGATGAACGACCGGCCATCCGCCACGCGCACCATCGTAAAGGAGCGGCGAAATGCCGGAAGTTATCCACAGGGAGGAATCACGTCTGGTTGCGGATCGGTGACTGCCGATACGGTCGGCGAGTCCGCGACACGAGAGACGGGGTGAGCACCGTGGCACAGACGACACAGGCGCAGCAGGCCGAGCTGCAATCGGCGGCACAACGGTTCGAGCAGGTCAACGGCGAGCTGCAGACCATGCTCAGCACGCTGATGCGCGAGCTGGAGACGACGAGGACCGGCTGGCAGGGCGCGGGCGGCCGGTCGTTCGACACGGTCAAGCAGGCATGGCACCGCGACCAGGACACGCTCAACAAGAACCTGCTGGAGACCGCCGAGGGCCTGCGCTCCACCGGCCGCAACTACGAGGTCTCCGACACCGACGCCGGCGCCCGCTTCCGGGGCATCGGCACCAAGCAGCTGCCGCTCTGAGCCGGGGGAGACACTCATGGACGACACACTGGTGGTCAACTTCGCCGCCATGGACCACGCCGGGCAGTCCATCCAGAGCGCGCTCAACACGCTCACCGCCCGCCTCGACGAGGTCTCACAGCTCGGCCGACGCCTGACCGCCGGCTGGCAGGGCGAGTCCCAGCAGGCGTACGCCGCCCGCCAGGCCAACTGGGAGCGCGCCGGCGCCGACCTGGCCGCGACGCTGCGGGAGATCAAGGTCGCCCTGGACGAGTCCATGCGCCGCTACCTGGAAACGGAGCAGCGCAACAGGCACCTGTTCCCCCATCGCTGAGGCGCCCGGAGACGGCCCGGTCCGCACCTGCTCGCGGACCGGGCCCCTGCCATGCCCGTCGCCTCGCGGTTTGCGGGCAGGTTCGACGAGCGTCGGGGGTCGCCCCCGGCGCTCGCCGGTTTGGGAGAGGCCCGTGTCTTTCGTCCGAAGGGAAGCGAACGGCACGGTGTTTCTGGCCGGGTTGTCAGCGGCGCGGGGTGAAGGCGGGGGCTGAGCGGTTGGGAGTGGTGTCGGTGGGTTCGGGGAGGCGTTGGAGGCCTGGGCGCCAGCGGCGGTTGCGGCCGCGGGGCAGGACGACCGCGGTCAGCAGGAGCAGCGCGGCCGCGCCGGTGGTCAGGGCGGCGAGGAGGAGCGTCCGGTGTTCGGCCGCGGCGCGCTCCGCTGCGTGTGCGTCCGTGGCGATCGGAGGGAGTGGCAGGCCCGCGCGGGTCGGATGGGCGCCGGTCTCCTCTGTCAGTGCGCGGTAGGGGTTCAGCACGCCGGCGCCGTAGCCCGGGCCTGCCGTGCCGCCGTCGGCGGTTGCCGTGAGGCGGGCGGCGATCTCCTGTGCCGTCAGTTCCGGGTGGTACTGGCGGAGCAGGGCTGCCGTGGCGGCGACGTACGGCGTCGCGAAGCTCGTGCCCTCCACCGTGGCGAGGCCGCGGGGTGGGGAGGTCGTCACGACGCGGCCGCCGGGGGCCACGAGGTCGACGTACGGGCCGGTCTGCGAGCCCGGCAGGCGCTGGCCGTCCGGGCCGATGGCACCGACGCCGATCACACCGTCGTACGCGGCGGGGAACGGGGTCCGGTTGCCCTCCGCGAACCTGTTCCCGGCCGCGGCGACCAGGACCACGTCGCGCGACACCGCGAAGCGGACCGCCTCACGTACGCCGGGATTGTCCTGGTACGACACGAGCGACAGGTTGATCACCTCGGCGCCCAGCTCGACGGCCGACCGGATCGCCGCGGCGACGCCTGCCGGGGTGCCGCGCCGGCCGGCGGTGCTGCCGTCCTCGAGCTCGACCAGTTCGCTCACCCGGATCGCCAGGATCGTCGCGGCTGGGGCGAGGCCCCGCAGCGGTGAACCGGCGACCGGGCGCGCGGCGATGATGCCCGCCACGCCCGTGCCGTGGCCGACGCAGTCGACCAGCGAACCGCCCTCCTGGAACTGGTCTGGACCCTCCCGCACCGCGCCCTGGAGCTGCGGGTGCCCGGCGTCGACACCCGAGTCGACGACGGCGACCGTCACGCCGTGGCCGTCGGCGAGGGGGTCGAGCTTGCGGTGGTCGTACATCTGCGAAGGCCAGGGAAGCGAGGTCGGGGCGGGCGCGGGTGGCCGGATCGGGGCCGGGCAGGCAGATGGAGCGTGCGCCTCGACCGTCGGAGGTGCGACAAAGAATGCGACGAAGCAGCATGAAACACTCAGAAAGGCCGTTCTGACGGCTCCTGGCATGCGCAGATCGTAGTCGTTCGACCCTCGGACGGTGACGCTCGTGAGACAGGCCTGGGTTCGGAGGCGGTTGGATCGCTATGCTGGCCGGAGCGCTTGCAGGGTCGCACCCCTCGGATTGCCGTGGCCGTATAGGTTAAGTTTCGCGAGCGCGGCGGTTCCGAGCCCGACAGAGGGGGTGGCCGTGAGCGAGTGGCAGCCGGCCACCGAGGCTGAGGGCGCCATGCGTGACGCCCTGCGCGCCAATGACCAGGAGCAATACTTCCGCATCCTGGCGCGGACGGACATCTTGCTGCCCATCGCGCCCGAGGGCGTGCAGAGCGGCGACTCCGGCTGGGGCACCTGGACGACCGAGGGCCGCACGCACGTGCTGGCGTTCACGTCGCCCGAGGCGCTCCGGGAGTGCCTCGCCGGGCATCCGGGCACGCATCGGCGGGTGCCGTTCCGTGACCTGTCCGGCATCTGGCCCAACGTCGAGTGGTGGCTGGCGGTCAACCCCGGCCTGCCCATCGAGGGCTACCTGCCGTCGTGGTTCGTGACCCAGATCACTCGCGGCGACGTCCGGCTGCCCGGGCGCACGCTCGGGGCCCGGGCGAGGATCGAGCAGGCGTCCGGCCCGCGGGCCAGGGCGACCGCGCAGGTGCCGGTCCGCGGCGTGCCCAACCAGCCCGCCCCGACGCCGATCGAGCGCCATCGCATGAAGGCCGCCGAGTCGTCGTCGCCCGCACCGACCTCCGCGCCGCCCGGTTCCGGGCCCGGGGCTGCTGGAGCGGGCGGCGCCCGGTCCGGGATGCCTGGTGCCGGCGCCGGTGCTCCGGGAGCCGGCGGTTCGGGGGCCGGTGGGTTCGCGGGCGCGGGGCAGTCGGGGCTCGCCGGGCGGTCGCCTGCGGGGCCGCCGCCGAAGCGGGACGTGCCGCCGCCTGACGTGGCGCCGCCCGGGGCGTTCCTGCCGACGCGGGCCGATCGGCCGATCAACTACGAGCGCACGACTGGGGCCGCGGGCTATGACCGGCCCGCCGACTTCCGCCGTCCCCGGCCGCCGGTGACGCCCGCCGCCGCTCCGCCGCCGGTGCCGCCGCCGACGGGCCGGTCTGGGCTCTTCGACGATTCGGACCGTTCGTCGCTGGACGTGCCGGGCGAACGCGAGCTTTTCGGCGACCTGCAGTCCGAGGCGCCCAGCCGCGCGCCGGGCTGGTCACCTGGTGCCGACACCCGCCCGGCAGCGCAGTCCAAGTCGTCCGGCCTGCCGATGCGGCCGACGTCACCTGCTCCCGGGTCCGCCGGTTCGTCTGGTCTGCCGACGCGGCCCGGCGCCGGTGAGGCCAGTTCGCAGGGCTTCGCGGCGCGTGCCGAGGCAGGTCCCGGTGGCCTGCCGATGCGCCCGACGTCGCCCGCTCCCGGGTCCGCCGGTTCGTCTGGTCTGCCCATGCGGCCCGGTGCCGGTGAGCCCGGTGCGTCGGGCTTCGCGGGGCGTCCGGGTGGTGCCGAGGCTGGTCCTGGTGGCCTGCCGATGCGCCCGACGTCGCCTGCTCCCGGGTCCGCCGGTTCGTCTGGTCTGCCGATGCGACCCGGTGCGGAGCCTGGTGCTTCCGGGCTGCCCACGCGGCCCGGTGGCGAGTCCGGCCTGCCGACGCGGCCTGGTGGTGGTGAGTCCGGTCTGCCGATGCGGCCGACGTCGCCGGCGGGGGGCTTGCCGTCGCGGCCGTCCACGGCGCTTGGTGGTGGCTCGGCGTCCGCTCCCGGGCGGCCGCAGTCCGGTGGCCTGCCCTCGCGCGGTGCTGACGCTCCTGGGCAGGACGACCGTGAGGGCGATCCGCGCCGGTACTGGCCACGCCGCGAACCCGCACGCAGCCTCGGCGAGATCTTCACCGAACACGCCGACCCGGTGATCCCGGCGGCGTGGCAGCCGCCCCCGGACCTGCCGCTGTCGACCGCTCCGCCGCTGCCGACCCGCCAGCCGGGTGGGCGCGGCGAGGCCGACGTGCCGGCCGCGTTCCGGTCTGGAGAGGGCGGCTCGCTGCCGTCCCGGCCGACCCCCGGTGGCGGCTCGCTGCCGTCGCGACCCGGTGCCGGCGAAGGTCCTCAGCCCGGCGGTCCGGGCGCTCTCCCGCAGCGGCCCGCTGGTCAGGGCGCGCCGGGTGGGTTGCCGGTGCGTCCCGGGCTGGTCGACCCCGGCGCGTTCCGGCCCGGTGAGAGCGCACCGCGTGAGGGTGGGTTCCCGCAGCCTGCGCCGGGTGGGTTCCTGGGCGGGCGGGACAGGGACGAGGAGCCCCGCCCGGGTCAGGGCGAGAGCGGGCCGCAGGAGCAGGGCGGTTTCCTGTCCGCACCCGCGGGGTCCCGTGCCGAGGAGCCGCGGCGGCCGCAGACGGAGCCGCCGTTGCCGTTCGACCGGCCGGTGTTCGACCGGCCAGGGTTCAGCCGGCTGGACATCGAGGCGCCCGAGGTCGATGAGGCGCCCGCGCCCGCCGACGAATCTGCCGCGCCGGTGGACGAGCCGAGTTCGCTCTTCGGGCCGGTCAAGGGGCGAGCCAAGGCCGCCGGGTTCGGGCGGGTCTCGGACCTGGACGATCACCCGTTCTTCGCCGATGCCGAGCCTTCCGGGTTCGACATGCCGGGCCGCTCGTCCGGGCTGTCCGACCGCGCGCCGCACGAGCAGGTGCCGTGGGGCCCGGACGCGTTCGAGCAGAGCAACCGCGACCAGATGGCCGGGGAGATCGCCGCCCAGCAGGCCGCCCGCGAACAGGCAGCGCGCGAACAGGCCGCCCAAGAGGCCCGCGAGCAGGAAGCCCGCGAGCAGGCCGCACAGGCCCGGGAGCAGGAAGCCCGGGACCGGGCCGCTCAGGAGGCACGCGAGCAAGAAGCCCGGGAGCAGGAAGCCCGGGAGAGGGCCGAGCGCGAAGCCCGTGAGCGGGCCGCCCGCGAGCTGGCCGAACAGGAAGCCCGGGAACAGGAAGCTCGGGAGCAGGAGGCATGGGAGCGGGCCGAGCAGGAGCGGGCCACGCAGGAGGCCGCCCGGGAGCTGGTGGCCCAGCAGGCCCGCGACCTCGAAGCGCAGGAAGCGGCCCGTGCGCAGGCAGAGCGGGACGCCGAGGCGGCGGCCGCCCAGAGCACGTTCGAGCCGTGGCGGCCGTCCGACGAGGCGACAGGCCTCGACCTGGCGGCCGAGCTGCGGGCGATCGAGGAGCGCGCCGCCCAGGCCAGGGCGGCCGAGGAGCAGGCCGCCCGCGAGCTGGCCGAGCAGCTGCGGGCGATCGAGGAGCGCGTCGCCCGGTCCAGCGCCGTCGAGGACGCCCGCCGCCGCGCCGAGGAGGCCAGCGGCCGAGCCACGGCAACGTCTGAGACAGGCAGCGGCGCCGCGTTCAGCCACGCCGACGCCGACGACGCGGTAGGCAGCTGGACCGGCGCGCAGGACACCCCCCGAGGCGGCAGCGAATCGACCCAGGCGATCGGCCGGCCCGCTGAAGACACCCCGATCTCGTTCTTCGCCGCCGGTGCAGCCGCCGGTGCAGCCGCCGGTACAGCAGCCGAAAACGCAACGGGAGCGGCGCCCTCGCACGAGGTGAGGTCCTTCTTCGAGTCGGTCTACGAGCCCGATCTCGTCGACGAGCCGCCGGTGCGACTGCACGCCGAGGTCGTCGACGCGGAGGTCGTCACCCCGCCCGCGACGGTGCCGGTGAAGTCGGCCGCGGCGCAGGCGCGGGACTTCCGGCCGGCCAACACGGTCGAGCAGGACCTGTTCGAGGCGGTGCAGGCCAACAGCACCGACCGGTTCCTGTCGACGCTGCTGCTGGCCAAGGTCCTGGTGCCGGAGTGGAACGGTGAGGGGCTGATCGACCCGGCGTCGTGGCGGACCGAGCACATGAACGGCCTGCCGCACCTGGTCGTGTTCACGTCCGCGGAGCGGATGGCGGACCGGCTCGGCGCGGACCCGCAGGGTAGCTGGATCAAGTTCACGCGGCTGATCCGCAACTGGCCGCCGGGGGACCAGCTGGCGTTCGCGGTCAACCCGGACTCGCCGACCGGGGCGGTGCTGCCGGGCACGGAGGTCGTGCAGCTCGCGACGTGGGCCGCCGAGCTGGGCCTGGGCGTCGACGAGCCGGAGCCGGTGCAGCCCGCGGCGGCGGCGAGCCCCGTGCAGCAGCCGAGGCCGGCGTTCGAGCCGCCGGCGGCCAGCGGGCCGCTGCTGATGCAGAAGCCGATCTCGCCCGAGCAGCTGTCGTACTACCTGGAGCGCGGCTACGACCGGGTGTCGGGCTTCGTGCACCGCGCCGGCGAGGTGGCGCATCTGCAGACGCCGGAGCAGCTCTATCAGGCGCTGGGTCTGGGGTACGCGGGCTCGTCGTTCAAGCCGGACGCCGAGGAGGCGTACGTGCTGCGCTGGAAGGCGTACCGCGGCGACCTGTACCGGATCCCTTACGGCGGGTCGCACGAGGCGGGGATGCGGGCGATGGAGGGCTGGGTCATCGAGCGCCCGCCGTTCCGGGGCAACGGGTTCGCGCCGAGCGACACCAGCGACGTGATCGCCGAGTTCAAGGTCGACAGCGCCCGGCTGCCGCACCACGCGGAGCTGTGGCGGCTGCGGCGCGACGGCAGGCAGGAGCTGATCGCCCGCCTCGACGCCGACGGGCCGGCGTGGCGGAAGGGCCAGGAGCTGTGATCCGGGACGGTTACGCGGCCCGCTGGCAGGGCGCGGAGTACGAGGCCAGCCCGGACGGCGACAACGTCCGCCTGTACCGGCCGGATCCGAGCGACGGCTTCGAGGAGGTGCGACCCGGGCGGTTCCGGCGGGTGGTGCCGCTCGGCGAGGTCGACTTCGCGTACGTCCGCACGACGTGCTTCTGGCGCGACGAGCCGTTCATCGTGCTCGGCGAGCACGACGGATGGCTGCGCGTCGAGTACACCGGCGGCAAGGCGACCGTGGCCGCCGAGCTCGGCCTGGAGGAGTTCGACTACGGCGTGTATCAGGGCTGGGCCCCCCGCGCTGACGTCAGCGAATTACGGGAGTATCGGGTCTAGCCCGTTTTGATCCACCGCAGGATCTCCCCGGTCACGAGCTCCGGCTGCTCGAGATGCGGGAAGTGCCCGACATCGGGGATCAGTCGCCACTCGTACTCGGCCTGCGCGTAACGGCCCGAGCCCTGCGCGGTCCGCGGCAGCACCGCCGTGTCCAGCGCGCCGTGCAGCTGGAGCACGGGCGCGGTGATCGGCGTCTGGAGCTGCTTGACGAAGCGGTACCCCTGCAGCCGCAACGCCGACCGCGCCGCCCACCGGTAGGTCTCCAGGGCGCAGAACGCCGCCTGCGGGATGCGCATCGCCTGCCGGCAGCAGTGCTCGTAGTCGCGGTACTCATCGGTGCCGACCCACGCCGGCCCGCCCCACATCGCCAGGTACTCGCCGACCAGCGCGGCGTTGTCGCGGGTCAGCACGTGCTCGAAGCGCGGCAGCTGAAACTTCAGCACCGGTCGCGCGGCCGCGAGCTGGCCGCGGGGGTCGGTCGCGAGCGCCGCCCGCAGCCGCAGCGGGTGCGCCGCGCCGAGCACGACCAGGCGCCGGACCAGCTTCGGGTGGAACGCCGCCGTCGCCCAGCCGATCATGCCGCCGTACCCGGCGCCGACGAGGTGCGCGGTCCGCTCGCCGAGCGCGCGGATCAGCCCGGCGACGTCACCCGCCATCGTGTACCCGTCGTAACCGCGCGGTGGCTTGTCGCTCGCACCGTAGCCGCGCAGGTCGACGGCCACCGCCCGGAAGCCGGCGTCGGCGATCGCGCTGAGCTGGTGGTGCCACGCGTACCAGAACTCGGGGAAGCCGTGCAGAAACAGCACGAGCGGACCGGTTCCGGCCTCCACGACGTGGAACCTCGTGCCGTTGGCGCTGACGAAGCGGTGCGACCACGGCCCGTCGAGCATGACGCACGTGTCGTCTACCGCGGGGTTCATGTAGCTCAGCGTAGGGCCCCGGAGCCCGGATCCCTGCCAGGCGACCGGGTGTGATCCGCCGCTCCGGGGAACGCCGAGGGTTCTCGGCAGGGGTGGGTCACGCTTAGCGTGCAGCGCATGAGCCTGCCGTTGCCGCTGATCGAAGTATCGGGCACACCTGGTGAGTGTGGCGTCGCTTACGGTGCTGCCGCCCGTTCGATGATCGCGGCGAACACCGCCAACTACATCGAGCGGTTCGCGGCGACGGGGCTCGACCGCCCGGCCGTCCGGCGCGCCGGCAGCCTGTTCCGCGCCGCGTCCCGGCAGCACGCCCCCCGCGTGGCGGAGATGCTCGACGGTGTCGCTGAGGGTGCCGGTGTACCGGTGGAGGAGATCTACGCCCTCAACGCGCGCACGGAGCTGCTGTACGGCAACACGGAATGCACCTCGATCGGCGTGCTGGACGGGCGGACGGCCTCCGGTCACACCCTCCTGGCGCAGAACTGGGACTGGCACCCGGCGCAACGCCCGTACACGCTGCTGCTGGCGACCCGGGACGAGCGTGGATCGACGGTGCTCACGCTGACCGAGGCCGGCATGCTGGCCAAGACGGGGTTCAACGACGCCGGCCTGGGCGTGTGCGTCAACATGCTCACCAGCGACCGCGACGGCCGGCCCGGCGGCGTGCCCTATCACGTCCTGCTCCGCGCCGTGCTGGAGGAGGACGTGCTCGGCACGGCGCTGCGGGTGGCGTGCTCCACGCCGCGCAGCGCGAGCATCAACCTGCTGCTCGGTCAGGCGTTCGCCGCGGGTGTACCGGGGGAGCTGATCGATCTGGAGGTCGCTCCCGGTGACGTCGGCGTGCTGCATCCGGTCGACGGCGTGATCACCCACGCCAACCACTTCGAGGCGCTGCCGACGGTGCGCGACACGTTCCGCGACTTCGGCGGCTCGTCGTTCTTCCGCGGTGCCCGGGCGCGCCGCCTGCTCGGCACGCTCCCTGTGGATGAGAAGCACCTCCAGGCGGTGCTCGCGGACCACGGCGGCCACCCGCAGGCGATCTGCCGGCACGACGTGAACGCGCCGACGGAGGAGGACCGCTCGGAGTCGCTGTACGCCGTGATCCTCGACCTCGACGAGCGCCGGATGTCCATCGCCGCCGGCCCGTCGTGTCAGGCCGACACGTATCACGAGGTCCGACTAACCGGACTTTTCGCCTGACCACTGCGGTGCAGAACCACCTTAAATGTATCTGTGCTGATGAGGCTGTTCCGGCGGCCGGCCGCTGCCGTCAGAAGGCCTGTTTCCGCAGCTCAGCACGGTTAAGTCCGGCAGGTCCCCGGTGATCTTCGCGGTGGGTGGTCGCGCGACTCCTTAAGTCCTGGTCAGAGCGCTTCATACGCGGCTTGTCGGTGCTCTTGGCACCTACTACCTTCCCGATCGACGCACGTGAGCCCCCACCTCGTCGGAATCGGGATTTGTAGATGAACGAGCGAGACGTGCCGAGACGGCGCCCGGGACAGGGCCCTGACGGTAATTACGACCCGTACGCCGACTCGTACTACGAGTCCGGCTACGAGGACCAGACCGGCAGCGGCCGGCGTGGTTACGACCGCGCCATGCCCGCCGACCGCGGCGGCTCGGGCCCGCACTTCTACGACCCCAGCACCGCCGCCCGCAACTACGGCGCGGGCCTGCCCGACATCGATGACGAGGACTTCGACGACGAGCAGCCGTCGAACTGGCGCCGCCGCACGGCGATGATCGCCATCGGCGGTGGAGCGGCAGCCCTCATCGGTGGTGGCGCCTACGCCGTCACGCAGTTCTTCGGCGAGGGCACCCAGCCCTCCAACGTCGGCGCCGAGACGCCCGTCGACACCGCCGCCCCGGCGTACGTCGACCAGAACCAGAGCCTGATGAACGGCCAGGCCGGCCTCGGCATCCGCAAGAACACGCCGACCACGGGCAACTCGTTCGGCACCCCCGCCGACGCCGCCAAGAACGCCAAGGTCACCGCGAAGACCGTGCTGCCGACCAAGGACCCGGTCCGGCACCTCGCTTCACGGCTGACCTTCGGGCCGAACGCCAAGACGATCGCCGACATCAACAAGCTCGGCATCAACGGCTGGATCGCCAAGCAGCTGAAGCCCGAGACGATCCCGCTCACGCGCGGCGAGCAGAAGGCCGACGCCGAGCTGGTCACCTGGGCCATGTCGTACGAGCAGCTGAAGGCCCAGCGCGAGGACCTGGACAAGAAGGGCATCCAGGCCGACGACCAGAACGTCCGCTACGCGATCGCCAAGCAGCTCTTCTCCGACCGCCAGCTCTTCGAGATGATGGTCGACTTCTTCGGCGACTACTTCCACGTCGCGGCCTTCCACGACGGCAACGAGCTGATCCGCGCCTCCTTCGAGCGCGACGTCATCCGCAAGCACGCGCTGGGCAACTACGTCGACATGTTCGTCGCCGGCAACAAGCACGCGGCGCTGCTGCGGTACCTCGACCAGGACGAGTCGACCAAGGACCAGATCAACGAGAACCTCGCCCGCGAGAACCTCGAGCTCTACACGGTCGGCGCCTTCAACGGCTACACCGAGACCGACGTCCGGCAGGCCGCCATGCTGCAGACCGGTCGCAGCATCCGGGACAACCAGTACGTCTACCGCCCGGAGCAGCACTACGTCGGCCCCGTGAAGATCATGGGCTTCTCGCACGCGAACGGCGACGCGGCCGGCGGTGAAGCGGTCCAGGAGGCGTACTTCCGCTACATCGCGCTGCACCCGAACACCGCGCGGTACATGGCGCAGAACCTCGCGACCCGCTTCGTCTCCGACGTGCCGCCGAAGACGCTGGTCGACGCCATGGCGAAGACCTACCTGGACAAGAAGAGCAACATCCCGGCCGTGCTCATGACGATGCTGAGCCGCACCGAGTTCTGGGAGTCCGTCGGCCAGAAGGTGCGCCGCCCTGGCGAGTACCTCACCGCGACCTACCGCGCGCTGGACATCGGCGCCGAGGCCCCGGCCGGCTTCACCTCCAACAACATGAACGTCAGCCCGATGGTCCAGGGCCTCGGCGACATCAAGCGCAAGCTGGAGGAGTACGGCCACGCCCCAATGGAGCTGCCGACCCCCAACGGCTACCCGGACGTCTACGTCGCCTGGACCTCTGCCGGCACGATGGTCAACCAGTGGAACGACGCGTACGGCGCCGTCACCGGCGGCCGCCGCCAGTTCACCTGGCAGAAGCCCGAGGCGATCATCGCCGCGCCGCCGGCGACCGCGGGTGCCTACCTCGACGCGCTGACCAAGAAGCTCATCAACGTCACGCTCGACAACGACCGCCGCCTGGCGATCCTGCACATCCTCGGCCCGGCGACGACCGCGAGCACCCCCGTCGACGCCACGTTCAACGGCGCGATCGCCTCCATCGTCCGGGCGATCTTCGCCACTCCCCACCACCACCTCCGGTAAGTCGAGGCATACCAATGGAGAAGACAGTGCGCGCACAACACCCGTCACTGCACCCTGAGTGCCCCGACCTGCTGAAGCTCGGCCCCAACCGGTTCGAGGCCGCCCTGCGCGCCGAGGCCGTCGCGGTGCAGGAGGAACAGAAGGCGACCCGCGACGAGTACCTCGAGCTCGCCCGTCAGGAAGACGAGCAGGACGATGGCAAGGGCGTCACCCGCCGCCGGTTCTTCGTCGGCGCCGCGGCCACCACGACCGCCCTCGCGACCAGCCAGTTCCTGACCACGCAGGCCTCGTTCGCGGCCACCCCGACCGGCACGCTCATCCACGTGTTCCTGTACGGCGGCGCCGACGGGCTCTCGCTCTTCGCCCCGATGAACGACGCGGTCCTGCAGCGCGTCCGCCCCAGCTTCACACTGCCGGAGAACGGGTCCATCCCGCTGGACCGCGGGTTCGGCCTCAACCAGTCCTTCGCCCCGCTGAAGAAGTACCTGGACGGGGGCCAGCTGGCCTTCATCCCGGCCGTCAGCGACCGGCGCCTCGACCGCAGTCACTTCGCCGCGACCGACATCTGCCAGCTCGGCGGCCTCCCCGCCGAGACCGGCGGCATGGGCTGGCTGACCAACCTCGCCGACAAGCTCGGCCCGGGCACCGCCTTCCGCGCCATCGGCATCGGCTCGACCCTGCCCCGCTCCCTCGTGGGCGGCGGCGGCGCGCTCGCGCTCAACAGCGTCGGCTCCCTCAACGTGAACGGCGACGGCAAGTACAAGCAGGCCACCGTCGACGCCATTCAGAAGCTCTTCACCGGCACCAACCACCCGATCGAGGCCCCGGTGAAGGCCGGCATCGACGCCCTCACCCTCGCCTCCACGCTGGCGCAGAAGGGCTACACCCCCACCGAGGGCGTCAAGTACACCGGCGTGGGCAACGCCTTCAAGGAGCTCGCCCAGCTCATCAAGGGCGGCGCCAACGTCCGCATCGCCACGATCGGCATGGGCGGCTACGACACCCACGAGAACCAGGGCACCCGCGGCGGCTACCTGGCCGGGCGCTTCGGCGAGCTGGCCGCCGGCATGGCCGCCTTCTTCGACGACCTGGGCGACCTGGCCGCCAACATCACCGTCATGGTCTCCACCGAGTTCGGCCGCCGCGTCGCGGAGAACGGCGGCGGCACCGACCACGGCAAGGGCGGCGGCGTCATCGTCCTGTCCGGCAAGAAGCTCGCCGGCAACCTCCTCGGCAACTGGAACGGCCTCACCACCCTCACCAACGGCGACGTCCCCGAGTACAACAACATGTTCAGCGTCTTCGGCTCAGTGGCCCAGGGCCGCTTCGGCCTGACCGACGCCGAGGTCGGGCAGATCTTCCCGCGCCAGACCTACACGCCGGTCAAGATCTACGCGTAGCTCCACCTACGCGTAAGTAGGGGCGGCCCCGGTCCCGGGGGCCGCCCCGCTGTTCTTGTTCTTCCGCCCCACCGCTGTTGCGGCGGGTCCCAGCGGGGATTCTCACCCGACCGCTGTGCTTCCGCCCCACCGCTGCGCGGCGGGTCCCGGCGGGGATTCTCACCCGCACCCCAATGCGCCGCTGCGCGGCGCACAGCCGACGCTTGCGCGTGGCTGGAGTTGCGCATACGCGCCCATCCCGTGGTCACCCGCCGCCGCGCCCGGGGGAGAGCCACCCCGACGCCGACAACCGGGGCCATCCGCCGCGACTGTTGATCGAAGGACGGTCGTGGCCGTGCGGGCGACCATCACGCGACTTGGATCATGTGTGGTGGCCGCTGGGGGCGGTCGTTCTTAAGCCTGGTCCGCGTGTGAATGCTGGTCTGGGCCGAGGGGCGTTCGCGGCGTCTGGTGATCGAAGGACGGTCGTGGCTGTGTGGGCGACCATCACGCGACTTGGATCATGTGTGGTGGCCGCTGTGGGCGTGATTGTTCTTGGGCCTGGTCCGTGTGCGATTGCTGGTCTGGGCCGAGGGGCGTTCGCCGCGTCTGGTGATCGAAGGACGGCCGTGGCTGTGTGGGCGACCGCGACGCGACTTGGATCACGAGTGGGGACTACGCCGCCAGGTGCATCCGGCCGAGACGGGCTCGCGCGCCATCCATTGCCCGCCAGGCTGCGGGCCGAACCGGCTCTGCTGTTGATCCAAGACGGCCGTGGTTGTCCGGGTGGGCCACTACGCGAGTGGAATCACGAGCGGCGGCCGGAAGCGCCCGAACGCATCTATCCGACAGGCGCGCCACCCATCGGTCCCGGCTCGATGGAGTTGGGCTCGCTGCTTTCTGACCGCCGGCCACGTAGTCGTCTGGCTTGGCTCGGCCGGCTCCGGCTGACGACAGGCGCGCCCTTCGTCGGTCCTGGTCCGATGGAGTGGGGCTCGCTGGCTTCTGACCGCTGGCTTCGTGGTCGTCTGGCTGTTGGCTCGCCCGGCTTCGGCTGACAGCAGGCTCCGCGTCAGCGACCTCTGGCTCGGTTGGCTTCGGCGGATGGCTGGGCTTCGCGACGGGCCGGCAGCGGTGAGACACTGCCGGCCCGGGAAGCGGAGCTGTCAGTCCTCGGACTTGCCCGACTGGAGGCCGGACGAGATCAGGTCCATGACGGTCGAGTCCTGCAGGGTGGTGACGTCGCCCAGGCTGCGGTTCTCGGCGACGTCGCGGAGCAGCCGGCGCATGATCTTGCCGGAGCGGGTCTTCGGGAGCTCCGGCACGAGCATGATCTGGCGGGGCTTGGCGATCGGGCCCAGGGTCTTCGCGACGTGGTTGCGCAGCTCCTGGATGAGCGCCTCGCCCGCGTCGCCCTCCGTGTCGACGCCGCCGCGCGGGATGGTGAACGCGACGATCGCCTGCCCCGTCGTCGGGTCGGTGGCGCCGACGACCGCGGCCTCCGCGACCTTCGGGTGGCTGACGAGCGCGGACTCGACCTCGGTCGTGGAGATGTTGTGACCCGAGACGAGCATGACGTCGTCGACGCGGCCGAGGAGCCACAGGTCGCCGTCGGCGTCCTTCTTGGCGCCGTCACCGGCGAAGTACATGTCCTGGAAGCGTGACCAGTACGTCTCCTTGAACCGCTCGTCGTCGCCCCAGATGGTGCGCAGCATCGACGGCCACGGCTCGCGCAGGACCAGGTAGCCGCCACCGCCGTCGGGGACGGACTGGGCCTGGTCGTCGACGACGTCAGCGGAGATGCCCGGCAGCGGCCGCATGGCGCTGCCCGGCTTGGCGGCGGTGACGCCCGGCAGCGGGGAGATCATGATGGCGCCGGTCTCGGTCTGCCACCAGGTGTCCACGATCGGGCAGCGGTCGCCGCCGATGTGCTCCCGATACCACATCCAGGCCTCGGGGTTGATCGGCTCGCCCACAGAGCCCAGCAGGCGCAGCGAGGAGAGGTCGAACCCGGCGGGGATGTCGTCGCCCCACTTCATGAACGTGCGGATCGCCGTCGGCGCCGTGTACAGAATGGTGATCTTGTACTTCTGGATGAGCTCCCAGAAGCGGCCACGGTGCGGCGTGTCGGGCGTGCCCTCGTACATGACCTGCGTGGCGCCGTTGGACAGCGGCCCGTAGACGATGTAGCTGTGCCCGGTCACCCAGCCGATGTCGGCGGTGCACCAGTACACATCGCTGTCGGGCTTGAGGTCGAACACCGCGTTGTGCGTGTAGCTCGCCTGGGTCAGGTACCCGCCGGTGGTGTGCAGGATGCCCTTCGGCTTCGCCGTGGTGCCCGACGTGTAGAGGATGAACAGCGGGTGCTCGGCGTCGAACGCCTCCGCGGTGTGCTCGGCGGAGGCGGTCTCCACGACGTCGTGCCACCACAGGTCGCGGCTGTCGTCCCAGTCGACGTCCTGGCCGGTGCGGCGCACCACGATGACCTTCTCGATGCTCGGCGACTTGGCCGCGGCCTCGTCGACGATCGCCTTGAGGCCGCTGGGCTTGCCGCGGCGGAAGCCGCCGTCGGCGGTGATGACGACCTTGGCGCTGGCGTCGTTGACCCGGCCGCCGAGCGCGTCGGCCGAGAAGCCGCCGAAGACGACGCTGTGGGTCGCGCCGATGCGGGCGCAGGCGAGCATCGCGACCGCGGCCTCGGGGATCATCGGCATGTAGATCGCGACCCGGTCGCCGGCGGTGACGCCGAGGTCGGTCAGCGCGTTGGCGGCCTGGCACACGGAGCGGTGCAGGTCGGAATACGTGATGGTGCGGGTGTCGCCGGGCTCGCCCTCCCAGTGGATGGCGACCTTGTCGCCGCGGCCGGCCTCGACGTGCCGGTCGACGCAGTTGTACGCCACATTGAGCTGGCCGCCCACGAACCACTTGGCGAACGGCGGGTTGGTCCAGTCAAGGACCTGCTCCCACTCCTTGGCCCAGCTCAGCCGGTGGGCCTGCTTCTCCCAGAATGCGAGCCGGTCCTGCGTGGCCTCTGCGTAGGCACCCTCCGTCACGTTGGCGGCGGCGGCGAACTCGGCAGGCGGGGGAAACTGCCGGGTCTCGTTGAGAAGGTTTTCCAAGGTCTCGCTCATCGGTGATGGCTCCTCGATGTGGTCCAGCTCTCGCAAGCAGGCTAGTTGGGGGGTGTGACAGTTTGCGAGTGTTCTGCGCTGAGTGGCGCCTGTGAAGCGCCGGGCTCTTCTGTAAGTATTGTTACCAGTAGGGGCACGATACCGTTTGCCCGTGCAAGATGACCCACTCGCTCCGCTGTTGGATCTGGCCGATGTCCGGCCGGCGTTCGACGCCGCGCGCGTCGCCGTCGACGCGGCCATGCGCCACCGTGCCCTGCGCCGCTCCGGCGGGCCCGTCGCCGCCGAGGTCGCCCTGCGTTCGTCGGTCGCCAGCGCGGCGCTCGACACGCACGGCTTCGACCTCGAAGGAGTGCGGGCCGGTGTCGTGACCGACCCGGTGGTCCACGGCGCGCTGCGGGCGACCGCGGCCCTCGACGGGCTGACAGGCACCTGGTCGAAGGCGCCCCGCCAGGCGCTCGCCCGGCTGCACACGCTGGTCGCCCGCGACGTCGTGCCCGAGGCGTCGCTCGGCCGGCCGGTCAAGCCGGAGGCCGCGACGCGTCTCGATGCACTGTCAGCGCTCATCACCGGCGGCACGAAGGTGCCCGTGTTGGTGTTGGCGGCTGTCGTACATGGTGAGCTTCTGGCTCTGAAGTCTTTTGACGGGCCGAACGGTGTGGTGGCGCGTGCGGCGGCGCGGCTGACCTTGATCGGCGGCGGGTTGGACCCCCGGGGCCTGCTGGCGATGGATGTGGGCCACCGTAGCCGCGAGCCCGAGTATGTCGGTGCGGCCAACGCCTTCGCGACGGGCACGCCGGATGGTCTGCGCTCCTGGCTGCGCCACTACGCGACGGCGGCCGAGCGGGCGGCCGAGGAGCTGGTCGAGATCTGCGACAGCGGCGCCTACGTACAGTGAACGGCGCCCCATCGAGAGGCGCCGTCACACACGTCCTACCGGGTTACCATGCGTGCACTTTGAGTCCGTTGTCGGCGGTCCTTGTGGAGCCGCCGCAACGCGCCTACCGCGGCTGATCGCTCGTGGGTGCCCGGTGGCCGTGCACGAGATCCGTGCAGATCCCGCTCTTCTGTTCTACGCCGCGACCTCCATGAGCGGAAGTCCTCGGCGGCAGAATGTGACGGATGGTGCTGCTGTGATCATGCCGCGGTGAGGGCCGCCTTGGTCCGGCGGTGCTTGCTGTACAGCGCGAACGCGATCGCCAGCCCGACACCGACGCCGATCGCGGCGGCCGTCACGGGCACCGCCGGCCGCTCCCGCAGCCGCCGGCTGAGCGGGATCGGGTGCCGGAATGCGAGCATCGGCCAGCCGCGCTCAATCGCGATCTTGCGGAGGCCGCGATCGGGATTGACGGCCGTCGGGTGTCCGACGAGGCTCAGCAGCCCGGCGTCGGTGACCGAGTCCGAATAGGCGAAACAGGCAGCGAGGTCGTAGTCACGCTCCGCTGTGAGCTCCTTGACCGCGACGACCTTGTTGGGTCCGGCGGCGTAGAAGTCGACGTCACCGGTGTAGCAGCCGTCCTCGCCGATGACCATGCGGGTCGCGACGATGTCGGTGACACCGAGCTGCTCGCCGATCGGCCGCACCATCTCGTCGCCCGAGGTCGAGACCAGGACCACGTCCCGGCCGGCGGCACGGTGCTCCTCGATGAGCAGCACGGCCTCCGCGTAGATGTACGGGCTGATCAGCTCCTCGAGCGTCTCCCGCACGATCTGCCGGACCTGCTCGGCGCGCCAGCCCTTGACCAGGGCCGCGAGGTAGTCCCGTGTCTTCGCCATGGTCTGCTCGTCGGAGCCGCCGCCGACGCGGAAGAGCAGCTGCGCGTAGGCGCCTTTGATCACGTCGCGGCGGTTGATCAGCCCATCGCGATAGAACGGTCGACCGAAGGCCAAGGCGCTTGACTTGGCGATCACCGTTTTGTCCAGGTCGAAAAACGCGGCGCTACGCCCCACGGCGGGCAAGTGTAGCGTTGTCGGACATGGTGTGGGGGCCGGACGCCGCAACCCCGACTACGGATCACGCTGGGCGTGTGCTCGATCACGCAAGATTACCGGCGGGCGAAATATTGATTGGCGTTCCGGGCGTGTTGCGGGCCGGGCCTACTCGACGTATGGCGGTCCACTCAGGCATGCTTATGTTTACGACGCGGTTTCACGTCGACGCGACAACGATCTGCTATTGACTCTCAGCGGTTGCACCCCCCGTAGCCGCTGAGTGGGTTCGGCTCGACCCCCCCGGAGCCGAACCCCCGGCGACCCCCGTCACCCCCCGGCGGGGGTCGTCCCCTTTGTATCTCGACTGCCACATGGCGTTTTGCCGGGTGGCCCGGCGATTGGTCGGGCTAAGGGCATTGACGCTCGATGCTTTGTTGAGCGTTCACGGTTAGGCATCTCCTGCCGTTTTGATTTTCCTCCACGGTACTGCCGGGGCACCGCAACGCGGCATTACACCCGATTTGTCCGTACTGCTGTAGCAGATCGACTGATGGTGCGGGAGATATCCACAAGCGGCGGGTTATCCACAGAAACGAGTCGGCGGTCGAGCGGCCGCGGCGAGGTCGGGGCGATGGTGTGCGGAGTCCACCAGCCCGTCTAGACCGTGGAGCACGCCGTGACCCGTCACCGACCGCTGCTCGTCACCGCCGACGTCGACCTGCTCGACGACGTGCTCGCCCTCGCCGCCGGGGTCGCCCTCGACGTCGACGTCGAGCACGGACCCGAGCCGGCCAGGGCCCGATATCCCCACGCGCCGATCGTCCTGATCGGCGACGCCGCGGCGCAGGCGTGCGCCCGGGCCCACCTGCCGCGCCGGCGAGGCGTCGTGCTGCTGACCCGCGACCACGGGACGGACCGCCTGGCGGCGCTCGCCGACGCGGTCGGCGCCGAACAGATCGTCCGCTTCCCCGACGGCGCCGCATGGCTCACCGAGCGCCTCGCCACGGTGGCCCACGGGCCCGCCGTCACCGTCTCCGCCCGCGGCAGGATCCTCGCCGTCCTCGGCGGGCGCGGCGGCGCGGGTGCCAGCGTCCTCGCCGCCGCCCTGGCGATCACCGCCGGCAACGTCGGCCTGCGCTCCCTGCTCGTCGACGCCGACCCCCTCGGCGGCGGCGCCGACCTGATCCTCGGCTGGGAAAACGTCGCCGGCCTGCGCTGGCCCGCGCTCGCCGCGACGAGCGGCGCCGTCGACCCACCGGCGCTCGTCTCGGCCCTGCCCAGCCGCGGCGACGTGGCCGTCCTGTCCTGCGACCGCGGCCAGCCCGGCGGCCTGTCGCAGGACGCGATGGCCGCCGCGCTCGACGCCGGCAGCCGCGGCCGCGACCTCGTCGTCACCGACCTGCCCCGATCGCTGGACGACGCGGCGGTCCTCGCCCTGCGCGCCGCCGACCGGGTGCTCCTCGTCGTGCCGGCCGAGCTGCGCGCCTGCGTCGCCGCCGCCAGGGTCGCCGCGACCGTCACGCCACACACCGACGAGCTGCGGCTGGTCGTCCGGGGCCCCGCGCCGGGCCGGCTGCGCACCAGGGACATCGCACGCTCGCTTGGCGTGCCGGTCGCCGGCACTCTGCGCGCCGAGCCCGGCCTCACGCGCCGGCTCGAGAAGGGCAGCCCACCGGCCGGCGACGGCCGCGGCCCCCTCGCCCACCTCTGCCGCCGCATCATCGGCGACCTCGGCCTGGCGACCGGAGCGGCGGCATGAGCGCGCCGCGGATCGGGACTGCAGGTCTTTGCTCAGGCGGGCGCTGGGGTGCAGCGGAGGCGACGGCATGAGCGCATTGATGCTCGACGAGCGCAGCAAGGCGGCGCCGGGCAGGCGGATCGTGACGGCCGGCGGAGGGGTCGTCACGAGCTCGCTCGACGAGTTCGCCGAGCGGGTCAGGCTGCGGATGACCGTCGGCAGCGTCGAGCCGACCCCCTCGGCGGTGCTGGAGGCGGTGCGCGCCGAGCCTGGCGCCGCGCTGCTCGGCGAGAGCACGCTGCGGCAGGTCGCCGACCGTCTCATCGGCGAGATGATCGGCGCGGGTGGGCTCGCCCCGCTGCTCGCCGACCCGTCCGTGACCGACGTGCTGGTCAACGGTGTGGAGGTGTGGGTCGACCGCGGCGCGGGGCTGCGGCGAGCCGGCGGACGGTTCGGCGACGCGACCGAGGTGCGGCGGCTGGCGCAGCGGCTCGCGGCGAGCGCCGGGCGGCGGTTGGATGACGCGTCCCCGTTCGTCGACGCGCAGCTGGCCGACGGCACCCGGCTGCACGCGGTCCTGCCGCCCATCGGCCGGGAGGGGCCGTATCTGTCGCTGCGGACGTTCCGCCGGCAGACGTTCACGATCGACGAGCTCATCGCGCGCGGCACGTTCGACCCCGGCGCTGCCCGGCTGCTCGCCGCGATCGTCGCGGCGCGGATCCCGTTCCTGGTGACCGGCGGCACGGGCACCGGCAAGACCACCGTCCTGGCGGCGCTGCTGTCCCTGGCCCCGCCCACGGAGCGGCTCGTCGTCGTAGAGGACGCCGCGGAGCTGCGACTCTCGCACCCGCACGTCGTGTCGATGCAGTCGCGGATGTCCAATGTGGAGGGCGCCGGCGAGGTGACCCTCCGCGACCTGGTCCGCCAGGCGCTGCGGATGCGCCCCGACCGGCTGGTCGTCGGCGAGTGCCGCGGCGCGGAGATCGTCGACCTGCTCGGCGCCCTCAACACCGGGCACGAAGGCGGAGCGGCCACCCTGCACGCCAACTCGCCGGCCGACGTGCCGGCCAGGCTCGAAGCGCTCGGGCTGCTCGGTGGCGTGCCGAGAGCGGCGCTGCACGCCCTCGCCCACGCGGCGCTGCGGGTCGTGATGCACCTGCAGCGAGCCGACGACGGCAGCCGCCACCTCAGCGAGATCTGCCTCCTGGAGGCGCATCCGGAGCAGCGCACCACCGTCATGGCCACCGCCTGGCGGCGCGGCACCGGCAGGGCGGCCGCGGCCGACCAGCTGGAGACGTTGATCGCCGCCCGAGGCATCACACCGCCCCGCTCCTCGGGGCCCTGGCGCTATGAGAGAGGAACGGGCTGGCAATGAACGCCATCGACCTGGCCCTCATGACCGGCGGCGGCATGACCGTCTTCTGTGGACTGTTCGTGCTCCGCCGGCGCCGGGCGCGCGCCCGGCTCGACCGCATCACCCGGCATCGCAGGACGACCATCGCCGCACGATGGCCGAAGACGGACCGGCTGCAGGCCGCGCTCGTCGACCGTCCCCGCGCGACCATCACCGCCGGCTGCGTGGCCGCGGCCGGGATCGGGCTGCTGAGCGGTGGCCCGGTCGCCGCCGTGCTGGCGGGGGCGTATGCGGCGGTCGGGCTGATCGGTGTGCGCCGCCAGCTGGCACGCCGGGCGGCCGACCGTGCGGTCGCCGAGCTGCTCGACACGATCGAGGACGCGGTCGGTGACCTGCGCGCGGGCATCGTGCCCTTTGCGACCGCCGCGCCTTATCCGGGCGGGGCGGACGTGGAGCTGTACACCACGCCGAGCCCATTCCGCACGCCTGGTGCGGGCGGCCTCGGGGCGACCGTCCGCCGGATCTGGGAGGCCGCCGACAGGCAGGACGGTCAGCCCACCGGCCGCGACCGGAATGCGCAACGGCGCCGGCCCCCTGCAGGTCGGAACGCTGCCGAGGCCGCACTCGCTGCGAACCGTCGCCACACCGGTCGGGGCGCCATCACCGGCCGGGCTGCCGTTGGCGGCTGGGCTGCTGTCGATGGCCGGGCTGCGGTCGGCGGATCGGCCGGGGCGGATGGCTGGCCCGCGATCAACGGCCGGCCTGCGGTCGATGGCTGGGCTGCTGTCGATGGCCGAGCTGCGGAACGTGGCCGGTTCGCAGGCGGCTGGCAGATGACGAATGACCAGGTTGCCGAACATGGCGGGGTTGCCGACGGCTCCCCGACGGTGGTGAACGGCCGGGCCACGGGCGATCTCCCCGCAGCAGATGGTGGCCGGGCGGTCGGCCGGTATGGGGTCGAGAGCGGCCGGGCAACGACAGGCTGGCCGGCGGCGGGAACTGGTCAGGTCGCGAATGGCTGGTCGGCCACGAGAACTGATCGGACTGCGAGTGGCCGGGATGCGAGTGGCCGGGATGCGAGTGGCCGGGATGCGAGTGGCCCAGCCGCGAGTGGTCGGGCTGCGAGTGGTCGGGCTTTGGGTGACCGCGTGGCGGGCGGGGGCGTGGTGTCGAGCGGTGGTCTGGTCGGCGGCGGGGTCGGGGCGGCCGGGTCGTCTGGTCGAGCGCGCGGCGGGCGGGCGCGGAGGCGCGAGGAGGCTGCGGTCGCGGTCGCGATGGCGCGTCTGGAGGCCGCGCACCGGGTCAGTGAGGCGCTCGGCACGCCGCTCGCCGATCTCCTTGACCAGGTTGAGGCCGACCTGCGGGCGGGGCAGGCCCTCCGGCTCAACCTCGCGGCGCAGACGTCCGGGGCGCAGACGACCACGACGCTGCTGGTCGGGTTGCCGGTGGCGGGGCTGTGGCTCGGCGCGAGCATCGGGGTCGACCCCGTCGGCCAGCTGCTGCACACGCCGCTCGGTGCGGCGTGCGCGATCGTCGCGGTCGCGTTGCAGTGCGCTGGGATGTTGTGGACCGGGCGGATGGTCGGGTCCGTCGTCGCGGAGGTGCGGTGATGGGCCGGGGGCGACGGTGGCTGTACGCGATCGGTTGTGGCCTGGCCGCCGGGCTGCTGCTGGGCGGGCTCGTGGGCGTCGTGGCCGGCGTCGTGTCGGCGGTCGCGGCGGAGCGGATGCTGCGGCGGGTCGAGTCCCCGCACGTGCGGCGGGAGCGGGCGATGGCCCGGGGTGACCTGCCGTTCGCGACGGATCTGCTCGCCGCCGCGTTGAGGACCGGCGCGCCACCCGATCGTGCGGCGATCGTGGTCGGGGAGGCGGTCGGCGGGCCGGTCGGGACCAGGTTGACGCTCGTCGGACGGGCACTGCGGCTCGGTGCGACGCCGCGGGATGCCTGGGCGCACCTGGCCGACCTGCCCGGCGGGCGGCGGCTTTCCCGGGTCGCCGCCCGCAGCGCCGACCGGGGCACGGCGCTGACGCAGGCGCTGGAGCGGCAGGCGGCGGACCTGCGGGTCGCGAAGGCCGCGGCCGGCGAGGCGTCGGCGCGCCGGGTCGGCGTGCTGGTGGTGCTGCCGCTCGGGGTTTGCTTCCTGCCCGCGTTCGTGCTGATCGGGGTCGTGCCGGTGGTCGCCGCCATCATCCGCGACGTGGTGGGCGCCCTGTGATTCGTATTCCAGTTCATCGATCGGTTTGGTTCAGCGTCATCGTGAAGGAGCACCAGTGCACAACCTCCGCGCCCGTCTTCGTGCCTTCCGCCGGGAAGACCGTGGGTCGCACAGCATCGAATACGTCCTGGTCATCGGCGTCGGGGTGGCGCTCGCCGCGGTGCTGCTGAGGGTGGTCGTGTCGGATTCGACGTACGACGCCATGTTCCGCCTGATCGGCGGTGCGCTGGCATGAGAGACGACCGGGATCGTGGCGCCTGCCGTGGGGGTCCGTGGCGCCGGCGGAGATGGACGCTCCGCAGCGGACGGGCCGACGACCGCGGATCGGCGACGGTCGAGTTCGCCGTGACACTCCCCGGAGTCGTCGTCCTGCTGCTGATCTTCGTCGCCGGGTGGAGCGCCTTCGCGGCCAAGGTGCGCCTCACCGACGCGGCGGGGCTGGCGGCACGGGCGGCGGCCCGCGGCGAGCCGGTGGCGTCCCGCGGCGCCATGCCGGCGGGCGCCACGATCTCGGTCCAGCGTGACGGTGACCTCGTCCGCGTGACGGTGCGCCAGCGGGTCGGCCTCGGCCCGCTGCCGTCGATCACGTTGCAGGAGGAGGCCGCCGCCCTGATCGAACCCGGAGCGGAGTCCTCATGACCGGGCGGCGACAGGCGGCCGGGGCCCGGGATCGCGGGTCGATCTCGCTGCTCATGGTGGTGCTCGGGGTCGTGTTCGTGGGGGCGCTGCTCGCCGGGATCGGTCTGGGCGGGGCCAAGGTCGCGCGGCACCGGGCGCAGAACGCGGCCGACGCGGGTGCGCTGGCCGGGGCGGTGTGGGCGATCGACGGTCCGGCGGTGGCCTGCGCGGTCGCCGGCCGGGCGGTCACGGCCAATGACGCGAGTCTGGTCAGCTGCGCGGTCGACGGGTTCGAGGTGCGGGTGACCGTCGAGGTCCGCCTGGGCGACGGGATGGCCGGCGGCAAGGCGAGCGCCCGCGCGGGGCCGGTGTGGTCCACCGGTACCGGCGACGCTGACGACGACAGATGACTACAGCGACGCGAGGACGAGCGAGAGGACCTGGACCGCATCGTGCTTGTTGAGGGGGTTGTTGCCGTTGCCGCACTTGGGGGACTGCACGCACGAGGGGCAGCCCTGCTCGCAGCGGCACTCGGCGACGACGGCACGGGTGGCGCCGAGCCAGTCGGTGGCCACGTCGAACGCGCGCTCCGCGAAGCCGGCGCCGCCGGGATGGCCGTCGTAGACGAAGACGGTCGGCAGCCCGGTGTCGGTGTGCAGCGCGGTCGACAGGCCACCGATGTCCCAGCGGTCGCAGGTCGCGACGAGCGGCAGCAGGCCGATCGACGCGTGCTCGGCGGCGTGCAGGGCGCCGGGCCAGTCGACCTCCGCGATACCGGCCTCGTCGAGCGCCTCGGGGGACACGGTCCACCAGACGGCGACGGTCTTCAGGATGCGTTCGGGGAGGTCGAGCTGGCAGGTGTCGATGACCTCGCCGCTGGTGATGCGGCGGCGCTGGTAGCTGACGACCTGAGAGGTCACCTCGACCTCCCCGAGCGAGAGCGTGACCGGGCCCGCCGTGCGGGTCTGGCGGACCGACAGGACGGTGAGGGAGGTGACGTCGCGGGGATGGGTGCTCCAGTCTGGCTCCTCGGCGTGGACGAGCGCGACGGAGTCGGCCAGGTCGAGCTTGTCCACGACGTACGAGATGCCCTGGTGCAGGTGGACCGCCCCGGTGTGGACCTGATGGTGCGCGGAGCCGGTGTCGACCGTGCCGAGCAGGCGGCCGGTGGCCTCCTCCACGACGGCGATCGGCCCGCCGCCCGCCCCGCGGAGGTCGACGTCCGGGCGGTGGCGCTCCGTCCAGTACCAGCCGCTGGGCCGCTTCCGCAGGATCCCCGAGGCGACCAGGGCGTCGAGCGTGGCCTCGGCGGTCGGCCCGAAGAGCGGCAGGTCCGCCGGGGTGAGCGGCAGTTCGGCGGCGGCGCAGCACAGTTGCGGCGCGAGGACGTGTGGGTTGCCGGGGTCGAGGACCGTCGCCTCGACCGGCTTGCCGAACAGGGCCTCCGGGTGGTGCACGAGGTACGTGTCGAGCGGGTCGTCCCGGGCGACCAGCACGCACAATGCGTCGCGGCCCGCCCGGCCGGCCCGGCCCGCCTGCTGCCAGAGGGAGGCGAGGGTGCCTGGATAGCCTGAGATGAGGACCGCGTCGAGACCGACGAGATCGACGCCGAGCTCCAGGGCGTTGGTGGACGCCAGGCCGAGCAGGGTGCCGTCCATGAGGTCGCGTTCGAGGGCGCGGCGCTCTTCGCGGAGGTAGCCGGCGCGGTAGGCGGCGACCCGGTCGCCGAGGCCCGGCACGGCCTGGTCGAGCGAGCGCCTTGCCATGCTCGCCACCACCTCGGCGCCCTTGCGGGACCGGACGAAGGCGAGTGTCCGTACGCCGGCGATGACTGCCTCGGTGAGCAGGTCGGCGGTCTCCCGCAGTGCCGACCGCCGCACCGGCTCCGCGTCCCGCCCGGCGCCCGCGAAGTCACGCGCCGCCCCGGCGACGCCGCCCGCTGCGGTTGCGACGCCGCCCGTGGGTGTGGACCTGCGCGCGGTTGCGGAGGCGCCGGCGGTTGTGGAGCTGTGAGCTGCGGTCGGATTGGCCCCAGTCGTGGAGCCGCGCGTGGATGCGGAGGCGCACGCGGTCGTGGAGCTGTGCGCGTTTGCGGAGCCGCCTGTGGCCTTGGCGTCGGCAGTGGTTGACAAGCTGAGGGCGGTTGTGGGGCTCTGCGCCGAGGTCGTGGGGCTGGCCGCGGGTGTAGAACCGGCCGTGGTTGTCGGGGTGGCCGCGGTCGTGGAGCCGCGCGCGGTTGTGGAGTCGCCTGCAGTCGTGGGGGCGGGGATAGAGGTGTGCGGTGTGGCGGAAGGGCGGGTGGCGACGGCGGGTGTGGTGCGTTCCGCGACCGTGGTCATGAGGGTGGGGTCGTCAGGGAGGAGGAGTTCGGCTTCGCCGATGCCGGAGAAGTCGGGGGGCGGCGGGAGCAGTGGTGGTTCCCAGAGGGCGAACGTCACCCCGCCGCGTGGCGATGCGTCTGTGGTCACGGCGGTCATCGGCAGGCCGGTCAGGCGCGAGCCGGAGGACCGCGGGTCGCCTGAGGTGGCGGACGCCAGGACGAAGCACGGGGACGGCAGGCCGCGAGGCGTGTAGCGGGCGGTCACCCGGCGCAGGCGGCGCAGGACGTGGGCGACGTGGGAGCCGAAGACGCCGCGGTACGTGTGGCACTCGTCGACGACCACGAAGCGCAGGCCGCGCAGGAAGCGGGTCCACGAGGCGTGGTTGGGCAGGATGCCGTGGTGGAGCATGTCGGGGTTGGTGAGGACGACGCGGGCGTGCTGGCGGACCCAGTCGCGTTCCTCGCGGGAGGTGTCGCCGTCGAAGGTGGCGGGGCGGGTGTCCGGCAGGTCGAGGGCTTGCAGCGAGCGGAGCTGGTCGGCGGCCAGGGCCTTGGTCGGCGAGATGTAGAGCATCGTGGCCTTGGCGTCGCGCAGCAGGGCGGAGAGGGCCGGCAGTTGGTACGCCAGGGACTTGCCCGAACCGGTGCCGGTGGCGACGACGGTGTGGGTGCCGGACCACGCGAGGTCGGCGGCGGCGGCCTGGTGGGTCCACGGGAGGGCGACGCCGCGGGCCTCGAAGGCGGTGCGCAGCGAGGGCGGCGCCCACGACGGCCACGCGGCGGTGGACCCGGCGCGGGGCGGCACGTGCTCGACGTGGGTGAGCGACTCGGCGCGGTGGGACGGTAGGAAGGAGTGCGGAAGTACGGCCGTCACGTCGAGCACTCTAAGACAGATGTTCGAAGAAGATGGCGTGATACACGTGTGGCAATTGTGGGAAACAGGGTGGACGCGTCGCCTTGTGGAGGCGTCGATGGTTAGATGCCCGTGAGACTCATTGTGCGCAGCACCCGCCAGAAGAGGAGGTCCGCATGGAGCTGTCGTTGTCGACGTACGACTCCGGCGACCACACAGTGCTCGAAGTCGGCGGTGAGGTGGATGTGTACACCGCGCCACGGCTTCGCGAGAAGCTGGTCGAGCTCGTCGAGACGGGTGCCCGCCATGTCGTGGTCGACCTGAGCCGGGTGGAGTTCCTCGACTCGACCGGGCTCGGTGTGCTCGTGGGCGCGTTGAAGCGGCTGCGGGCGGTCAACGGCACGTTCGGGCTGGTGTGCGCGCACGAGAGGCTCCTGAAGATCTTCCGGATCACCGCGCTGGATCGGGTGTTCTCCCTGTACGACTCCGTGGCCGCCGCGACCGCCGCGGCCGGCTCGGACACCGAACCCACGGCGTAGGTTCATGCCCACAGTCAGGCTGTCGTTCTCGCCGGCGGCCGCACACGTCCGCACCGCCCGTCTGGTCGGTGTGGCCGTCGCGCGGCGCGCCGGTGTCGCCGAGGAGCTGCTGGAAGAGGTCAGGCTCGCCATCGGTGAGGCGTGCTCCCGTGCCGTCGCGCTGCACCGCTCGCACGGGCTGGACGACCTGGTCGACGTCGCGATGGCCGACGGCGACCGGTTCACCGTGCTGGTGGTCGACCGGGCGGCGAACGGGGCGATGGTGACCCGCGCCGAGGGTGAGACCGGGGATGAAGTCATGGTGCTGTCGGACCCGGCGCTGCCGCTGACCACCCCGCCCGACCTCCTCGCGGAGGAGGCGGTCGCGGCGAGGATGGGGCTCGCCCTGCTCGCCGGGCTCGTCGATGACCTCAACGTCTCCGAGCTGGGCGAAGGCGTCGGCACGCAGGTGCGCATGTCGTGGCCGCTGGAGCGTCCGACGGAATAGAGCCGCCGGGGCGCCCGGCGGGACGGCCGTGGGAGCGCTCAACGGAGTGGCCACCTGGAACGCCCAATCGAGTGAAGCGCGCCACAAACCGGACCATCGACAAAAAGCGATCTCTTGAAACGCGCAAGTCGGTGTGACCACAGACACGCTCTGCGGCTAGAGTACGGCGATCGTGTATGACGGGCCTGGTCATTGGGTACCTCGACCGTCCAGCACGGCTCCCTTGGGAGAACCCGCCGCCGGCCTGACCGCTCGCGGCGCTGTCATGTGTCGGTACAGGAGGACAACGAATGTCCGCAACACTCGTCGCAGCCGACGAGATTTCCCTCAGCGGGAACAACCTGACCTACGTCGTCGTCGCGCTCGTCATCGCCTTCGTGGCGCTGGGCTTCGCGGCCGCGCTGGTCAAGGCTGTGCTCGCGACTGGTCGGGGCACCCCGAAGATGCAGGAGATCGCCGGGGCGGTGCAGGAGGGCGCGACCGCGTATCTCACTCGCCAGTTCAAGACCCTCGGCATCTTCGTCGTCATCGCCGTGGTGGTGCTGTTCCTGCTCCCCGTGGGTGACGTCGGGGACAACGAGACCATGGTCAAGATCGGAAGGTCGGCGTTCTTCATCGTCGGCGCGGTCTTCTCGGCCTTCATCGGCGGCGCCGGTATGGCGCTGGCCACCCGCGCCAACCTGCGCGTCGCGGCGGCGGCCCGAGAAGACGGCGGCCGGGAGAAGGCGATGAAGATCGCCTTCCGCACCGGTGGCGTCGTCGGCTTCCTCACCGTGGGCCTCGGCCTGTTCGGCGCGGCGCTGGTCGTGCTGATCTTCAAGAGCGACGCCCCGACCGTGCTGGAGGGCTTCGGCTTCGGCGCCGCGCTGCTCGCGATGTTCATGCGGGTCGGCGGCGGCATCTTCACCAAGGCCGCCGACGTCGGCGCCGACCTGGTCGGCAAGGTCGAGCAGGGCATCCCGGAGGACGACCCGCGCAACGCCGCCACCATCGCCGACAACGTCGGCGACAACGTGGGTGACTGCGCCGGTATGGCCGCGGACCTGTTCGAGTCCTACGCCGTGACCCTGGTCGCCGCGCTGATCCTCGGCCGGGCCGCGTTCGGCGAGGAAGGCCTGGTCTTCCCGCTCATCGTCTCGACGATCGGTGTCATCGTCGCGATCCTCGGTGTGGCGCTCACCCGCCTGCGCCCCTCCGACCGCAACGGCCTGGTCGCCATCAACCGGGCGTTCTACATCTCCGCCGCAGTCTCCGCGGTCCTGGTGGCCGTCGCCGCGGTCGTCTACCTGCCCAAGACGTGGGCCGGCCTGCACGGCCAGACCGACTCGCTCAAGGCGATCGTCGGGCTCACCGGCGGCGACGCGCCGCCGTTCGGCCCGCACGTGACCGCCATCATCGCCTGCATCATCGGCATCGTGCTCGCCGCGATCGTCCAGGCGCTGACCGGGTACTTCACCGAGACCGAGCGCCGCCCCGTCAAGGACATCGGCAAGAGCGCCCTCACCGGTCCGGCCACCGTGGTGCTCGCCGGCATCAGCGTCGGTTTCGAGTCGGCCGTCTACTCCGCGCTGGTTATCGGCGCCGGCGTGTTCGGCGCGTTCCTGCTCGGCGGCGGCTCGATCACCCTGTCGCTGTTCGCGGTCGCCATGGCCGGCACCGGCCTGCTGACCACTGTCGGCGTCATCGTCGCCATGGACACGTTCGGCCCGATCAGCGACAACGCGCAGGGCATCGCCGAGATGTCCGGCGACATCGACGAGCGCGGCGCCCGCACGCTGACCGAGCTCGACGCGGTCGGCAACACCACCAAGGCGATCACCAAGGGCATCGCGATCGCCACCGCGGTGCTCGCCGCCACGGCGCTGTTCGGCTCCTACACGGACTCGATCCTCAAGGAGTTCAGCCAGGTCGAGGTCGACAAGTTCCTGAACGTGGCCAACCCGGGCAACCTGGTCGGCCTGCTCATCGGCGCGGCGGTCGTGTTCCTCTTCTCGGGCCTGGCGATCAACGCCGTCGCCCGCTCGGCCGGCGCGGTCGTGTTCGAGGTGCGCCGCCAGTTCCGCGAGTTCCCGGGCATCATGGACTACAGCCAGCGCCCGGAGTACGGCAAGGTCGTCGACATCTGCACCCGTGACGCCCAGCGTGAGCTCATCACCCCGGGTCTGCTCGCGGTGATGGCGCCGATCGCGGTCGGCTTCGGTCTCGGCGTCGGCCCGCTCGCGGCGTACCTCGCCGGTGCGATCGGCACCGGCACGCTGATGGCGGTCTTCCTGTCCAACTCGGGTGGCGCGTGGGACAACGCGAAGAAGCTCGTCGAGGACGGCACGCACGGCGGCAAGGGCTCCCCGGCGCACGCCGCGACGGTCATCGGCGACACCGTCGGCGACCCGTTCAAGGACACCGCCGGCCCGGCGATCAACCCGCTGATCAAGGTCATGAACCTGGTCGCGCTGCTCATCGCGCCCGCCGTGGTCGTCTACACCACGGGCGACGGCAGCCCGGCGGTCCGCTTCGCGATCGCGATCGCGGCGACGCTCGTCGTCGCCGTGGCCGTGCTCATCAGCAAGCGCAAGCCGGTCGCGGTCGACGCCGGCAACGGCGACGACTCCAACGCGCAGGAGACGACGCCGGAGCGGGTCACCGCCTGACCCTCCACCGATCCGACGCCCCGGCCGGGAGCATCCGGCCGGGGCGTCGTATTTGTCGAACAGACGATCGGTTCTAGGCTTCCATCCATGCACTTCCGCGCCGTCGCCACAGCCGCCCTCATTGTCGTCGTTTCGACGGGTATGAGCGGCTGCGGCGACGACGGCAGCGGCGACATCGCCCCCAAGCACTGGGCGCTGCAGGTGTGCACGGCGCTCACCCCCTGGCGGACCGAGATCGCCGACCTGACGACGAAGGCCCAGCAGCAGCTGCAGTCGGCGACGACCGCCGCGCAGACCAAGACCAACATCGTCGACCTGCTCGCCGGCGCCGAGACCTCGAGCGAGAAGGCCCGGGCCGGGATCAGCGGCGCCGGCGTGCCCGACGTCTCCGGCGGCGACAAGGTCGCCCAGCAGTTCACCGGCTCGCTCGCGAAGGCCCGCGACGCGTATGGCAACGCGAAGCGCTCCGTCCAGGGCCTGCAGACCGCCGACGCGAAGGCGTTCTACACCTCGGTCGGGTCCACGTTCGCGGTGCTCAAGGAGGAGTACGAGCAGAGCGCCATCGACCCGCAGCACGTCAAGCAGAAGGACCTGCAGAAGGCCTTCAACGAGGTGCCCGAGTGTCGGTGACGCCGGCTCGGAGCCGGCAACTGTCGCTGTTCGGGGTCGAGGCGCGCCCGCCCACCCCGATGGACCTGGAAGGCCTGCTCGCCGGCGCGGGCGAGGTCGGCAGGATGGGCGGCACCGCGAAGGTGTCGATCGAGGTCGAGGACGCCTGGCGGGCCGACGTGCTGCGCGCCGAGTGCGAGCAGCGGGGCCTGGTCGTGTCCTGCGAGCCGACCGGCGTCGAGGACCGGTGGACCGTCCGGACGGCGTACGCGGCGCTGCTGGCCCCGCTCGCGGCCCGCTGGCTCGACGGCACCGCGAAAGTTTCCCCACCCGACCTGGTGCTCGACGGCCGGCGGCTGCGGCTGTGGGTCGCGGCGGCGGGATCCTGGGACGGCCAGCGCGCCTACCTGCTCCGCCTCGCCCCGAGCCGCCCCGCCCTGACAGGCGAGGACGTCGATCCCGAAGCGGCGGACGACCAGGTCATCCCGTTCGACCCGTCGGGCGACATCTCGGAAATGTCCGGGGCGGGGGGCGGCACGGACGCCGACGGGGTCGGAGCGGGAAGCGAGGCGCGGCGAACCGGACGAAGCGGCACCGGCCAGGGTCCGGCGGGCGCGGCGGACGTAGGTGATGCCGGCGACGACGGGTCGGCCGCGGCCGGCGTCGAAGCGGTCGAGGGCGCGTCGGGCAAGCCCCGAGCAGGAGACGGGGCGGAGTCGGCCGGCGACGAAGGCCTCGACGAGATCGAGGACCTGCCCGGCAAGCCCCGGGTGAAGGCGAAGAAGAAGGCCGCACCGCTCATCTCCGGGTTCGACCCCGGCCCCGTCGACCTGGGCGTGGAGGTCGAGGACTGGGTCGACGACGTCCGCGACGAGTGGCCCGACTCCGGGGTCGCCGACCTGCCCACCGTCGAGCTCGACGCCGTCACCGAACCGCCGGCCGAGGCTCCCGCGGTACCGACGCAGCAGGACAAAACCGATGAAACCTCCATCAACAGGAGAATCGCGGACAACTGGGTCGCTATCGGAGATGCCCTGTCGGCCGTCGGATTGATCGCGGTGTTCGTCGGTCCCAAAGCCGGCGGGCCTGCGTACCGGATCGTGGGACTGCGACGCGTGACACGTCTCGCGGAGCTCGTCGGTGAGCCACCGGCCGGGGCGCCGAACGCGAGTTGGCCGAGGTGACCGCGGGGTAGGCTGGTCAGTCGGCGCGCAGTGTGATTCCACCCGCCATCGGGGTCACCGCCGTACGACAAAGCGTGACAAATACGGCAGCCGATGCGACACGATCGCAAGATCGGGCAGGTAGCGCTTCTGCTTGGGTGTACCGTGGCGCCGATCGGCGTGTCGCGAGCCGACCGCCGGGTGCCGCATTGCGCAACTCGGCGCGAGAGCGCGCGTTACGTTTGACACATGTCCGTCCGCACCGGGGAGAGCTGTGCCGAACTCCGCCAACACGAAGCGGCTGGTGATCGTCGAGTCGCCGGCGAAGGCCAAGACGATTTCGGGCTACCTGGGCCCGAATTACGTCGTGGAGGCGAGCTTCGGCCACGTCCGTGACCTGCCTGTGGGCAAGAAAGACATGCCCGAGGACCTCAAGAGCAAGCCGTGGGCCTACCTGGGCGTCGACGTCGACAACGATTTCACCCCGGTCTATGTCATCTCGGCGGACCGGCGTAAGCAGATCACCCGGCTCAAGGAACTGCTGAAGTCGGCCAGCGAGGTCTACCTCGCCACAGATGAGGACCGCGAGGGCGAGGCCATCGCCTGGCACCTCTTCGAGACCTTGAAGCCGAAGGTCCCGGTCAAGCGGATGGTCTTCCACGAGATCACCCGGCCGGCGATCCAGGCCGCCGTCGCCAACCCGCGCGAGATCAACCGCGCGCTCGTCGACGCCCAGGAGGCCCGGCGCATCCTCGACCGCCTCTACGGCTACGACCTGTCCACCGTCCTGTGGAAGAAGGTCCAGGGCGGCCTGTCCGCCGGCCGCGTGCAGTCGGTCGCCACCCGGATCGTGGTCGAGCGCGAGCGGCAGCGGATGAAGTTCCGCTCCGCCGAATACTGGGACATCCTCGCCAAGCTCCTGCCCGACGGCGACACCCGCACGTTCAACGCGACGCTGCTCGCCATCGACGGCGACAGGGTCGCCACCGGCCGCGACTTCGACCCGGAGACCGGCAAGGTCCGGCCCAACGCCGGCGTCATCCACCTCGACGAGCAGGGCGCCCGCGGCCTCGCCGCCCGCCTGGAGGGCCGGCCGTTCACGGTCACCCGGGTCGAGGAGAAGCCGTACCGGCGCAAGCCCGCCGCGCCGTTCATCACCTCGACGCTGCAGCAGGAGGGCTCGCGCAAGCTGCGCCTGTCCAGCGCGCAGACCATGCGGATCGCGCAGCGGCTGTACGAGAACGGCTACATCACGTACATGCGAACCGACTCGGTGAACCTGTCCGAGGCCGCGATCGCCGCCGCCCGCAAGCAGATCCTCGACCTCTACGGCCCGAGCGCCGTCCCGCCGCAGCCGCGCCGCTACACCGGCAAGGTCAAGAATGCGCAGGAGGCGCACGAGGCGATCCGCCCCGCCGGCGACAGCTTCCGCACGCCCGGCGACGTGGCCAAGGAGCTCAGCGCCGAGGAGCTGCGCCTGTACGAGTTGATCTGGCAGCGCACCATCGCGTCGCAGATGACCGACGCGGTCGGCAACAGCACCTCCGTCCGGATCAACGCGACCACCCCCGCCGGCGAGTCGGTCGACTTCAGCACCACCGGCAAGACCATCACCGATCCTGGCTTCCTGCGCGTGTACGTGGAATCCTCCGACGACGAGAACGCGGAGGCCGAGGACGCCGAGCGGCGCCTGCCGGTGCTGGTCAAGGGCCAGACGCTGACCGAGAAGGGGCTGACCGCGACCGGGCACACCACCCAGCCGCCGGCCCGCTACACCGAAGCCTCGCTGGTCAAGGTGATGGAGGAGCTCGGCATCGGGCGCCCCTCCACGTACGCCTCGATCATGGAGACGATCAACAACCGCGGCTACGTGTTCAAGCGCGGCCAGGCACTGATCCCGTCGTTCCTGGCGTTCGCCGTGGTCGGGCTGCTGGAGAAGCACTTCCCGCGCCTGGTCGACTACGACTTCACCGCGTCGATGGAGAACGTCCTCGACGAGATCGCCAACGGTGACGAGAGTGCCGTGGACTTCCTGCGCCCCTTCTACTTCGGTGGAGACACGGGCGACGAAGGGTCGGTGCCCCGCCAAGGCGGGCTGAAGCGCATGGTCACCGAGCGCCTCGGCGAGATCGACGCCCGCGGGATCAACTCGATCCCCCTGTTCCGCGACGAGGCCAACCGCGACGTCGTCGTGCGCGTCGGGCGGTACGGGCCGTACCTGCAGCGCTTCCTCGCCGACCAGCCCGAGGGCGACGAAGGCGACCGCGCGACCGTGCCGGACGGGCTCGCCCCGGACGAGCTCACCCCCGAGAAGGTCGCGGAGCTGTTCGTCGGCGGCGCCAGCGGCGAGCGCAAGCTCGGCGAGCACCCCGAGACCGGCGAGCCGATCGTCCTCAAGTCGGGGCGCTACGGGCCGTACGTGTCGACCGGCGAGAAGAACTCCTCGCTGTTGTCCACCCAGTCGCCGGAGCACCTGACCCTCGAAGAGGCCCTGCAGCTGCTGACCCTGCCGCGGCTCGTCGGCAAGGACCCCGACGGCGTGGACATCATCGCCTCGCCCGGCCGGTACGGGCCGTACATCAAGCGCGGCACCGACACCCGTTCGCTGGAGAACGAGGGCCAGCTCTTCACGATCTCGCTCGACGCGGCCATGGTGCTGCTGCAGCAGCCGAAGACCCGCGGCCGCGCCGCTGCCAAGCCGCCGCTGCGCGAGATGGGCCCCGACCCGGCGACCGAGAAGCCGCTGGTCATCAAGGACGGCCGGTTCGGCCCGTACGTGACGGACGGCGAGCACAACGCGTCGCTGCGCCGCAACCAGACGGTCGAGTCACTCTCGGTGGACGAGGCGAGCGAGATGCTGGCCGAGAAGCGGGCGAAGGGCCCGGCGCCGAAGAAGCGCGCGGCGAAGAAGGCCACGAAGAGCGCCGAGGACGGTACGGCGGCTTCCACTTCCACTTCCGCGAAGAAGACGGCGGCGAAGAAGACCACGGCGGCGAAGAAGACGACCACCGCGGCGAAGAAGGCAACCCCGGCCAAGAAGGCAGCCCCGCGGAAGGCCACCTCGGCGAAGAAGTCGACCCCGCCGGGAGAGTGACCAGCCAGCGTTGCCGACGCACAGCCACCAGTCCGGATACGCACGGTCGCCGCATCGACGCGATGGCGACCGTGCCGGCCTGGAGATCGCTGTCACGACGCGACAAGGCACTCGCTCGGTTACAGCCGGTGCCGAGCCCGGAGGCCGATTAGACCGGCGGTGTTACCGTCGATGTGACCGGCCAGGCGTCGGCGGGGCGAGGCGTTCTCAGGCGTCGAGCCGCGACCTGTGCAGGCATTGGCCAAACGGCCAGTCGGGTGCCGGTCGGGGTGACACGCCAGGTCGGGCGATGCGCCAGGTCGGGCGATGCGCCAGGCGGCGGGGGTGCGCACTGCACCGCATCGCATTGCGTCGGGGTCCCGCGGGCTCCGCAGATCTCGTCGGTCCGGCAGCAGTGTGCCAGGTGAGCGGGGCGTAGCGCTTACCGTGGTGTGCCTGCCGCGTCGCCGAATGACAGCCGCGTGTCCAGCGAGCCGCGCTCGACGACCTGCGCGCTGACCTCGGCCGCCCGGCGTCTTGCTCACTGCGGTGTGCCTGCTGCACTGCGGTGTGCCTGCTGCACTGCGGTGTGCCTGCCGCACTGCGGTGTGCCTGCCGCGTCGCGGTGACGGCAGCCGCGTGTCCGGCGGAGTCCGGCGGCCCGCCTTTCGGATCGCGTCGGGGTCTGCGAGGGCGCGCGGATCGCCGCAGGTGGGCGCGGTGGCGCGGGTCGTGCAGGCGTTGGTCGAACGGTCGGCTGGGCGTCGATCGCGGTGAAGGGGCAGGTGCCGAGGGCGCGGCCACCGAATCGCGCCCGTGCGCCGCGGGTCCTGCGGGTCCGGTGGCGGTGCAGGTGCGGTGACGCGATCCGTGCAGGGGATCGGCGCCCGTGGACGGCAGGTCCGGTGGCGGTGTGGGTGACGCGATCCGTGCAGTGGATCAGTGGATCGGCGCCTGTGGACGGCAGTTCCGGTGGCGGTGCGGATGCGGTGACGCGCGATCCGTGCAGGGGTGGTGAAACGGCGGGTCAGGCGCCGGGTGGAAAGGGGGTCAGGCGCCGGGTGGAAAGGGGGTCAGGCGCCGAGGACGCGGTCCGTGTAGGTGTTGGCGAACAGGCGGCCCGGGTCGAGTTTGTCGCGCAGTGCGGTGAAGTCGGTGAAGCGTGGGTAGGCCGCGGCCAGTGACTCCGCGTCGCGGAAGTTCATCTTTCCCCAGTGTGGGCGGCCGCCGAGGGGGGTGGTGACGGCCTCGAAGCGGCGGAAGTACTCCTCGAACGGGGCGCCGACGTACTGGTGGATGGCGATGTAGGCGTTGTCGCGGCCGTGGCCGTGGGAGAGCCAGATGTCGTCGGCGGCGGTGAAGCGGACCTCGACCGGGAACTGGATCTTGTACGGCAGGCCGGCGATCACCGAGCGGAGGCCGTCGAAGGCTTCGCGGAGGGCGGCGCGGGGCAGGCCGTACTCCATCTCGACGAAGCGGACCCGGCGGGGGGTGCAGAAGACCTCGTGCGAGGCGGCGGTGTACGTGCGCGCGGACAGTGCCCGGGCCGACACGCGGCTGATCGTGGGGACGGTCGAGGGCAGGGCCCGGCCGAGCCGGCACGCGCCGCCGAAGACGGTGTTGGACAGGAAGTCGTCGTCGAGCCAGCGGCGCCAGCCCGCGAGGGGGTGGTCGGAGGCGGGCACGATGTTGTTGCGCTTCATCTGGACCCGGTCGGTGTAGGGGAACCAGTAGAACTCGAAGTGGTCGTTCGAGGCGATGTGGGTCTCCAGGCCCGACCACACGTCGGACAGCGGCGCCGGGCGCTCGTCGGCCTGCAGGATGAAGGCCGGCACGCAGCGCAGGGTCACCTCGGTGAGCACGCCCAGGGCGCCGATGTTGACCCGGGCGGCGGCGAACAGGTCCGGTTGGGTGGACGCCGAGCAGCGCACGACCGCACCGTCGGCGGTGACCAGCTCGAGGGCCTCGATGAATGTCGAAAGGCACCCATATGCGGCGCCTGTCCCGTGTGTACCGGTGGACAGCGCCCCCGAGATGGTCTGCGCGTCGATGTCGCCGAGGTTGGGCATGGCCAGGCCGTGCGCGGCGAGCGTGGCGTTGAGGGTCGCGAGTTTCATGCCGGCCTGGACGGTGACGAGGTTGCCCTCGACCCGGACGAGTGACGCCATCTGGTCGAGCTCGATCCGCACGCCGTCCGTCAGAGCGGTGGGTGTGAAGGAGTGCCCGGAGCCGACGGCCTTGACCCGGAGCCCCTCGTCCGCCGCGGCGCGGAGCACAACGGCCAGCTCAGCGGTGGTCGACGGGTGTGCGACACGCGTCGCCCGCGCGGTCTGGTTGCCGGCCCAGTTGGCCCACGGAGAAGTCACGAAACCTGAGTACCCTTCACGTATGCCCGCCGTCAATGACCCGTTGAACCACAAGAGTGAAATGGGCTATCCGCCGATCCCGCCCGCTCGTTGACGTGAGTAGGTTTCAGAGGGACGAGCTTGAGGGGGGACTGCCGGGTGGCGACGCAGACAGTGGCCAGTGCCGGGACGAAGCCGCTGCGCCGGGTTCCGGTGCAGGGGCGCAGCGTGGCGAGGGTCGGGCGGATGCTCGACGCGTGCGCCGAGCTCGTCGACGAGGTTGGCTACGACGGGTTGACCACGACGCTGCTCGCGGAGCGGGCGGGGGTGGCGATCGGCTCGGTCTACCAGTTCTTCCCGGACAAGCGCGCGATCGTGCAGGCGCTCACGCTGCGCAGCTTGGAGGGCTACCTGGAGCGCCTCGGCGCCCGGCTGGCCGACGAGGACATCTCGCACTGGTGGGACGCGGTCGACGCGGCCATCGACGAGTACATCGACATGCACCGCACGGTGCCGGGCTTCCGGACGCTGCACTTCGGTGACGTCGTGGACATCCACCTGCTCGACGACGAGCGGGACAACAACGACGTCATCGTGTCGCAGCTCGCGGCGCTGCTCATCGGCCGGTTCGGCATCGTGGACGCCGAGCGGCTCCAGTTCGTGCTGGCGATCGCGGTCGAGGCCGCCGACGCCCTGATCAAGATGGCGTTCCGGCGCTCGCCGGACGGCGACCGCGCGGTGCTCGGCGAGGCCAAGGCCCTGATCAAGGACTACCTGCACCACCGCCTCTGACGACGTCGTTCGGACCCTTTATCGGCTGCTCGCGAGGCCGGTAAAGGGTCTGAAACCTCGTGTTGACAATCCCACACGTCCTGTCCGCTTTGCCCCGCACGACGCATACTCGTGGTCGACCGGTACCCCACTTTCGAGGACTGGATCCACCGCGATGAACAGTGCTCTGAACAGCCAAAAGAGCAGCCAGAAGAGCGGCCGGACGAGCGGCCGGAGCATCGGCATCATCGGTGCCGGGCGGGTCGGCGCGGTGCTCGGCGCCGCGTTCGTGAACGCCGGCCACCAGGTGGTCGCCGCGGTCGGTGTCTCGACCGCCTCCAAGGCCCGCGCGGAGCAGCTGCTCCCGGGCGTCGCGCTCCTCCCCGCCGACCAGGTCGCCGCCTCCGCGGACCTCGTGCTGCTGGCGGTCCCCGACGACGTGCTCGCCGGCCTGGTGCGCGGGCTGGTCGAGACCGGCGCGCTGCGCGCGGGGCAGATCGTCGCGCACACCTCCGGCGCCCACGGCCTCGACGTCCTCGCGCCTGTCACGGCAGCCGGCGCGCGCCCCTTGGCGCTGCACCCGGCGATGACGTTCACCGGCACCGCCGTCGACCTGAGCCGGCTCGCCGCCGGCGTCTCGTTCGGCGTCACCGCCCCCGACGACCTGCGTGACCTCGCCGCCTCCCTGGTCGCCGACCTCGGCGGTCAGGTCGAGTGGATCGAGGAGGAGCGGCGGTCGCTGTACCACGCTGCCCTGGCCCACGGTGCCAACCACCTCGCCACCCTCGTCAACGAGGCACTCGACCGGCTGCGCGACGCCGGCGTCCAGCACCCGGAGCAGGTCCTCGCCCCGCTGCTCGGCGCCGCGCTGGACAACTCGCTGCGCCTCGGCGACGCCGCCATCACCGGCCCGGTGTCCCGCGGCGACGCCGGCACGGTCGCCAAGCACCTCAGGGCGCTCGACGCGGTCGCCCCGGAGTCGGTGCCGCCCTACCTGGCGCTCGCCCGGCGCACCGCCGACCGGGTCATCGCCGCCGGCCGGCTCCGCCCGATGGACGCCGAGCCGCTGCTCGACGTGCTCAGCGGCTCCGGGCATAAGGGCGGCGACTCCGGACAGAAGGAGGGCTCAGCGCAGAAGCAGGTGCCGGTGATCGCCGCGCAGCGCGGCGGCCGCCGGAAGGCCAAGGGCACCGGAGGTAAGCCATGATCGTCGCCGAGACCCGCGAGCAGCTCGCCGTCGCGCGGGCGGGAGCGCGCGGCGCCGTCGCTGTCGTCATGACCATGGGTGCGCTGCACGAGGGGCACGCCGAGCTCCTGCGTGCCGCACGCGCCGAAGCGGACACGGTCCTGCTCACGATCTTCGTCAATCCGCTGCAGTTCGCGCCGGGTGAGGACTTCGAGCGCTACCCGCGCACCGTGGAGGCCGATCTGGCGATCGCGGAGCGGGCCGGTGTGGACATCGCGTTCACGCCGACGCCGGAGATCATGTACCCGCAGGGTGAGCCCGCGGTCCGGGTCGACCCCGGGCCCGCCGGCAACGAGCTCGAGGGCGCCAGCCGGCCGGGGTTCTTCCACGGCGTGCTGACGGTGGTCAACAAGCTGTTCCAGCTGACCCGCCCCGACGTCGCGTACTTCGGGGAGAAGGACTACCAGCAGCTCGGCATGATCCGGGCGATGGTCCGCGACTTCGACCTGCCGATCGTGGTGCGGGGTGTGCCGACGGTGCGGGAGCCCGACGGTCTCGCGCTGTCCAGCCGCAACCGCTACCTCGCCCCGGCGGAGCGGCAGGCGGCGCTGGTGCTGTCCAGGGCGCTCACGAAGGCGGCGCGCAGCGAGGACCCCGTCGCCGTGGGGATCGCCGAGTTCGCGACGGAGCCCGAGGTCAAGCTCGACTACTTCGTCCTGACCGACCCGATGCTGGGCCCGGCACCCGCGCACGGCGCCGGCCGGCTGCTGACCGCGGCCTGGGTCGGCGGCACCCGCCTGATCGACAACATCGCGGTGGACCTGCCGTGATCCGTACCAGAGGCGACAAAGCAGTGGAGATGCCGTGATCCGTACGATGCTCAAGTCCAAGATCCACCGGGCGACGGTGACACAGGCCGATCTGCACTATGTCGGTTCGGTAACGGTCGACGAGGATCTGATGGACGCCGCGGACCTGCTCGCCGGCGAACAGGTCGCGATCGTGGACGTCACCAACGGGGCGCGGCTGGAGACCTACGTGATCGCCGGGCCCCGCGGCAGCGGCGTCATCGGGATCAACGGCGCCGCTGCGCACCTGGTCCACCCGGGTGACCTCGTCATCCTGATCTCCTACGCGCAGCTCGACGACGCCACCGCCAGGACGTACCAACCGCGGATCGTCCACGTCGACGCCACCAACGGAATCATCGAACTCGGTCACGATCCCGCGGACGCCATACCGGGTATGGTGGGCGAGCCTGTGAGGGGAGACCTTCTCCGGGCGTAAGCACCTGGGGAGGTGGCGGTGCGGCGCGCGGTCGTGCTGGTCGTGGCGGTGGCGACACTGCTGAGTGCCTGCGCGCGACCGACCCCGGCCGGCACCGACAAGGACCTGGTCAACGGCTGGCCGATGCTGCCGGCCGCCGTGCTGCAGCAGCCCACCGCGCCGGCGTGTTACGCGCTGCCGGCGGGCACCGCGAGCGCCGACGTCACGAGCTGGCCGGCGCCGGTCGGCTGCACCGAGCCGCACGAGGTCGAGCTGATCACGGTGGGCCGGTTCGCCGGTGCGGACGCCGAGCGGGCCACCCCGCCGAACGTCGGGAGCCCGGCCATGCGTGACGCGTACCGACGCTGCGCCGACGACGCGAAGACACTCCTGGGCGCGGACTGGCGCACCGGCCGGGTGTCGCTGAGCGTGGACGTGCCGAAGCCGTCGCTGTGGGACGCCGGGGCGCGCTGGTTCCGCTGCGACCTGCAGGCGCTCCAGGACATCGACCGCTTCAGCGTCGCGACCCGCACCGCGTCGCTGCGCGGCACGCTGCGCCCCGACGGCGGGGAGCTGCGCATCGGGTGTGTGAAGGTCACCACCAAGGCGGGCGGCGCCGCCGGCGACATCGACCGGATCTTTCCCGCCTCGTGCACGACCCCGCACGAGGGCGAGTTCGCCGGCCTCTACGAGCCCCCGGACGGTGAATACCCGGCCGACAGCGAGACCCGCAGCAACGCCAACCTTGCCGGCTGCCGCCCCGTTGTGGCGGGCTTCACCGGCGTGCCGGACGACGTGAACTTCCGCTCCCGCACCGGTCTCGTAATGTGGCCCTATGACAAGACGGCCTGGGAGCTCGGCAACCGCGGGGTGCGCTGTTTCGTGTGGCCGCCGAAGCCGGTGACGACGTCGTTGCGGGGCGCGGGTACAAAGGGTCTACCGATCACAATCGCGTAGATGCTGTCCTAGATCTGGCAGTTGGGCCGGGTTGCCAACCACATTGATCATTGGCACACTGCACCCGCGCTGTGTGCGCCGGGGGAGGGGTTGGAATCATGGTGCGTTTTCGACGGCTCGCCATGGCGGTGGCACCGGTCGCCGCCGTCGTGATGCTGGCGGGCTGCTCGACGCCCGCGGGTGTCGACAAGAACCTCGTCGACGAATGGGCCATGCTCGCCGCACCCAAGGTTCCCTCGCCGCCGGTCGGCGCGTGCTACGACACCACCGTGCCGTACTTCGAGACGGACACCCTCACGGTCTTCTCCTTCACGGCCGTGGCCTCGTGCACGACCGCGCACATCAGCGAGACGTTCTTCGTCGGCGAGCTCAGCGGCACCGCCGCCAGCGCGTCGTCGCCGCCGAAGGGCGCGGACCTCAAGGACGCCTGGGCGAAGTGCAACACCGAGGCGCAGACCTTCCTCGGTGGCGACTACCACGACGCCCGCCTCGAGCTGATCGTGCTGCCCCCGTCGACGACGCAGTGGAGCGGCGGCGGGCGCTACTTCCGCTGTGACCTCGCCGAGGTGCAGAGCGACGCCGGCAAGCCGATCAGCCGCACGAGCAGCCTCAAGGGCAACCTCACCGGCGACAAGCCGATCGCGCTGACCTGCGCCCAGGAGATCTACGAGGCCGACGGCAAGACCTGGGACGACTACGAGCCGAGGGCGTGCACGCAGACGCACAACATGGAGTACGTCGGCACGTACCTGGCCGGCGAGCGGGCCTTCCCGAAGAACGCCGACGAGCGGCGCGCCGCGATGCGGACCGGCTGCGAGGCGCTCGGCGCCAAGTTCCTCGGCATGACGCAGCAGATGCTGGACAACCACCAGGAGGTCGGCATCGGCTTCTGGATGGTCGACGAGGAGAACTGGCTGCGCGGCAACCGCACCGCCCGGTGCTACGCGATGCTCTACGGCACCAAGAGCACGATCCGCTCCCTCAAGGGCCTCGGTCAGAGCAAGATTTGATCCCCTCTGCGAGACTGTGGGGCCCGTGCTACGAGGTGAGGGAGTTCTGCCGATGAAGCGGTGGACCGCCGGGCTGTCAGCGGCGCTGGTGCTGTTCGCCGCGGGCTGCGGCAATCCGGCGGGCACGGACGGCGACCTCGTCAACGGCTGGACCGCCCTCGCGGCGCCGAGCGTGCCCAAGCCCTCCGCCGGTGAGTGCTGGACCTTCTCGGGTGACGCCGACAAGCTCGCCGTCGGACCCGACCTGGTCGAGGTCGAGTGCACCGCGTCGCACGCCAGCGAGACGTTCAAGGTCAGCGAGTTCACCGGCGCCATCGCGCAGAAGTCGACGGTGCCGGCCGACGCCGACCTGATCGACGCGTTCACCGCCTGCCAGGCCGAGGCCATCAACTTCCTCGGCGCCGACTGGCACGACGGCCGGCTGATGCTGCGGGTGCTGCCGCCGTCGTCGAAGCAGTGGACCGGTCAGGCGCGCCACTACCGGTGCGACCTGATCGAGGTCTCCGACGACACGTACACGATCGCGCCGCGCACGACGAGCCTCAAGGACACCCTGCGGGGCTCCAAGCCGGCCCTGCTCCGCTGCGTCAAGGTCGCGACCGACAGCAAGGGTGGCATCGAGGACTTCATCCCGGTCCAGTGCGACACGCTGCACAACGGTGAGTACACGGGCACCTTCTACGCGCCGGACGCGCGGCCGTATCCGAGCGACGCCGCGGCCCGCCGTTCGCTGCTGCAGCCCGGCTGCAAGACGATCGTGGCGCGCTACCTGGGGCTCACCGACGCCGAGTACGACCTCAACAAGCAGATCTCGTTCGCCTGGTCGACCGCGACGCCGACCCGGTGGGGCTACGGCGACCGCACCGCCCGCTGCTACCTGATGCTGGATGGCAACCTCTCGGTCAGCCGCTCCCTGCTGGCGAACGGCAACCGCCCGGTCTAGGAGCGAGCCGGTGACGTCCCGGTCCAAGACGGGTCGTGACGTTACCGGCCGGTAATGGCACACTGCTTCCTCATGAGGCGGGTCATCTTCATCGTCGTCGTGCTCGCGCTCGCCGGGGGCGGCGCCTACTGGCTGCTGCGCGACGGCGACCGGAAGATCCCCAAGAACCCACCCGCCGCCGCGCCGCAGGCCGGCTCCTGCTGGTCGGTCGACGCGGCCGGCGCGAAGGCCGCCTTCCCGTGGGCCGGCGGCCCCGTCGACTGCGCCGCCGCCCACACCGCCGAGGTGTTCCACGTCGGCCAGGCCACCGAGGACCTGCTGCACCGCCTCGACAAGGCCAAGGGCCAGGACGTCGCGATCGCCCAGAACCTCCTGTACGCCCAGGCCCGCCGCGCCTGCGTCGTGCAGGGCACCGCGTTCCTCGGCGGCAACTGGCACGAGTCGAAGGTCCAGATCCTCGCCTCGTGGATCACGCCGGCCAAGGACGGCTTCTTCGGCTGCGCGGTCGCCCCCGTGACCGGCCCGGCCGGCGACGAGTTCGCGACCCGCGAGGGGAGCCTGGCCAAGGCCGGGCCGAGCCTGCCGATCGAGTGCATCTCCGCGCTGAAGTACGTCGGCTGCGCCGGCCCGCACGACGGCGAGTACTCCGGCAGCTACTCGATCGCCCCGATGGACGCGCCGTTCGACGAGACCGCGGTGCGCAACGCGTCGGCGAAGGGCTGCACGAGCGTCGGGCTGCGGTACCTCGGCCTGGCGGAGACCGCTGACCGGGCCGACCTGTCCGCCGCCGCCGTCGGGCCCAAGACCGGCTCCGCCTGGCTCGGCAGCGACCAGACCTTCGCGTGTTACCTGATGAGCGCGCGCCCGCTGAAGGGAACCATCCAGAAACTGGGCACGGGCCCTTTGCCGTTCGCGTGATTCTCGGCACGGCGCGGAATGCCTGGTTGTGATGTTTGACTGGAGTGATGGAGCTGCCCGTACTACCGCGCCGACTCGCCGGGCCCCAGCCGGGGTGGGCCGAGCCGACCGACGTCGTCGTGATCGGCTCCGGCGTCGCCGGGCTAACCGCCGCCCTGCACCTGCGCGAGGCCGGCCTGCACGTCACCGTCGTCACGAAGGTCAACATCGATGACGGCTCGACCCGCTGGGCCCAGGGCGGCATCGCCGCGGTCCTCGACCCGCTCGACACGCCCGAGGCGCACGCCCAGGACACCCTCGTCGCCGGCGTCGGGCTGTGCGACACCGCCGCCGTCGACGTGCTGGTCCGGGAGGGGCCGACCCGCGTCCGTGAGCTGATCCGCTGGGGTGCCGAGTTCGACCGCAACAACGACGGCTCCCTCATGCTGACCCGCGAGGGCGGCCACCACGCCAACCGGATCATCCACGCGGGCGGCGACGCGACCGGCGCGGAGGTGCAGCGGGCCCTGCACGCCGCCGTCCACCGCGACCCGTGGATCCGCCTCATCGAGCACGCCCTCGTCCTCGACCTGCTCACCGACGCCGCCGGCCGGGCCTGCGGGGTCACCCTGCACGTCCTCGGCGAAGGCGCGGAGGACGGCGTCGGCGCGGTCCTCGCCCGGGCCGTCGTGCTCGCCACCGGCGGCATGGGCCAGATCTACTCCGCCACGACCAACCCGATCGTCTCCACCGGCGACGGGGTCGCGCTCGCCCTGCGCGCCGGGGCCGCCGTCACCGACATCGAGTTCGTCCAGTTCCACCCGACCGCGCTCGCGCTCAACAACCGCGACTCCCAGCAGCCGCTGGTCAGCGAGGCGCTGCGCGGCGAGGGTGCGTACCTGCGCGACGGCGACGGCAACCGCTTCATGGTCGGCCGCCACGAGCTCGCGGAGCTCGCCCCGCGCGACGTCGTGGCCAAGGGCATCTACCGGGTCATGCGCGCCGAAGGCACGAACAACGTCTGGCTCGACGCCCGCCACCTCGGCCGGGACTTCCTCGAGGGCCGGTTCCCGACGATCGTGGCGTCCTGCCGGGCGGCCGGCGTCGACCCCGCCGCGGACCTCATCCCGGTGTCCCCGGCCGCGCACTACGCCTCCGGCGGCGTCCGCACCGACCTGCACGGCCGCACGTCGATCCCGGGCCTCTACGCGTGCGGTGAGGTCGCCTGTACCGGTGTGCACGGCGCCAACCGGCTGGCCTCCAACTCGCTGCTGGAGGGGCTGGTCTTCTCCCGCCGGATCGCCGAGGACATCGCCCGCGACCTGCCCGCGCAGACCGACCCCGTGGCCGGCGACCTGCCGGCGTGGACCGCCGACCCCGGGCTGCGCGGCCCGCTGCAGGCGGCCATGTCGGCGCACGCCTCGGTGCTGCGCAGCGCCGAGTCGCTCGACCAGGCGGCGCAGGCGATCGCCAAGCTGGCCCTGGACCGCGCCGCGCCCGGCCTCGCCGGCTGGGAGGCCACCAACCTGCTCACCGTCGCGGCCGCCCTCGTCGGCGCCGCCGACCAGCGGCAGGAGACCCGCGGCTGCCACTGGCGCGAGGACTTCCCCGACGCCAGCGACGTGTTCCGCGGCCACTTCCTCGCCGGCCTGTCCGACACCGGCGCCCTGACCGAGACGTGGGAGGACGCGTGACGCCCCTCGTGGCCGCCGCCGGTGCCCTGACCGAGATGTGGGAGGACGCGTGACCCCGGAGACCGAAGCGCTGTTGCGGAAGGTCGGGCTCGACCCGGTCGGCGTCGGCGAGATCGTCGAGCGGACCCTGACCGAGGACCTCGGCCCCGACCGCCTCGACGTGACCAGCGTGGCGACCATCCCGGCCATCCAGACGGACTCCGCCGAGCTCGTCGCCCGCGCCGACGGCGTGGTCGCCGGCCTGGCCGTCGCGGCCGCCGTGTTCGAGGCCGTGTCCCCGTCCGTCGAGGTGGCGATCCACGCCGTCGACGGCTCGTCCGTCGTGCGCGGCACGGTGCTCGCGACCGTCACCGGACCGACCCGCGACCTGCTGACCGCCGAGCGCTCCGCCCTCAACCTGCTGTGCCGCATGTCGGGCGTCGCCACCCACACCCGCCGGTGGGCCGACCTCCTCGCCGGCACCAAGGCCCTGGTCCTCGACACCCGCAAGACCACGCCCGGCCTGCGCATCCTGGAGAAGTACGCGGTCCGCGCCGGCGGCGGCACCAACAAGCGCATGGGCCTCTACGACGTCGCCATGATCAAGGACAACCACAAGCTGGCGGCGGGCGGCATCTCCGCGGCGTACGCCAGGGTCCGTGAGGCGTTCCCCGACGTCCCGGTCCAGGTCGAGGTGACCACGGTCGGCGAAGCGGTGGAGGCGGTCACCGCCGGCGCCACGTTCCTGCTGCTCGACAACATGGCGCCGGACCTGCTGCGGGAGGTCGTGGCGGCGGTCGGCGGCCGGGCCGAGCTGGAGGCGACCGGCGGCCTGACCCTGGAGACGGCGGCGGACTACGCGGCCACCGGGGTCGACTACCTGTCCGTCGGCGGCCTCACCCACTCCTCGCCGATCCTCGACATCGCGATGGACCTGCGGACCCACTGAGCCCCTACGCGGGGAACGCGACGGCGACCAGCGCGGAGAACCGCTGGACCTTCCACGCCGGCGGGACCACCGCGGCGCAGCGCTCGACGCCGGAGACGCACACGATCGCCTGCACCGACGAGACCGGTGCGGGCGGGGCGGACGGGATCACCGACTCGACCGCGACCAGCTCGACGTCCGGCAGGGAGATCTGCAGCGGGTACTCCCACAGGTCCCCGTCCATGACCAGGCCGACCCGCCGGACGCCGCTGGCCTTGATCGCGTCGATCGCCTGCTGGTACGGCACCGCCTGGTCGGGCAGCCGGACGAAGCGCTCCTGCCAGTCGGTGAGGGTGAAGACGGAGCCCTGGCCGACGAGGCGGCGGGGCTGCCCGTACGCGACGGAGATCCCACCGGCCGCGAACGCCGCCGCCATGACGACGACGAGCGCGGCCGCGGTGGCGCGGTGGGTGCGCAGGCGGTCGGCCCAGTAGCCGGCGAGCGGCGCGCCGAGCGCGAACGCGGGCAGGATCAGCCGGTTGCCCCAGTCCTGCCACTTGACGACCGCGGCGGTCATGACGAACGCGCCGAGCACCATGACCGCGTAGCCCCTCAGCAGCGGGGGCAGCCGCCGCCAGACCAGCGTGACGACGAGGGCGCTCAGGATCAGCGCGGACTGGACGGGGTACGGCGAGCGGTCCTCGTCCGGCTTCCAGCGCGTGCCGGGGAAGACGCTCCGCCACTGGGTGATCTTCGGGTCGTTGGGGTTGACGCCCACGACGTCCGCGACGGCGATGACGGCGTCGCTGACCACGCCGTTGACCGCCGGGAACGGTGTGGTGAGCGTGGAGGCGGCCAGGCGCAGGCCGTTGACCAGCACGGCCGGCGGGTCCTTGCGCTCCGTGGACAGCGAGGCGCTGTAGCCGGGCGGCCCGAGCGGCGAGCCGAACGCGTCGTTGACGCGCAGCATGGCCGGCCCGGCGAGCACGACCATGCCGGCGACGATCGCCAGGCCGGCGCCGGCGGTGCGCAGCCACTGCCCGGTCCGGCCGCCCGCCCTGTCTGAAAGCCCGTCCGAAAGCCCGCCTGAAGGCCCGTCTGAAGGCCCGTCTGAGGGCCCGTCTGAGGGCACGGGAGCCTCGGACGTCACCGCGGACCGCGCCGGCCGGAGACGGAGCTGGCAGATGCCCCAGAAGACGAGGATCGGGGCGAGCGGCATGAGGCCGGTCGACTTGGTGACGGCGGTGAGGCCGGCGACCGTGGCGAGGGTCAGGACGTCGCCGGCGGTGGCGACCCGGCGGGCGCCGTCGAGCGCGAGGCTGGCGGCGCAGGCGACCCACGCGGTGACGACGAGGTCGTTCTGGGTGCTGGTGGCCTCCAGGGCGACCGCCGGGGCGGTGAGCAGGACGGCGGCGGCGATGAGCTGGCCGAGGCGGCCGACGCCGAGCTGGGCGGCGCAGCGGGAGACGGCGACGGCGGCCAGCAGCGACACGCCCCACTGCAGCAGGTTGTACAGCGAGTCGTCCCCGGTCAGCAGCCGAGCCTGCAGCAGCAGGTACTCCGCGCCCGGGACCAGGATGATCTGCTGGTTCTGGACCGTGGCGTAGGGGGCCAGGTCGCCGTCGGCGATCCAGTGCTCGATCTTCGTGAGGTGATAGTGGTTCGAGTCGTAGTTGTTCGGCGAGTGGGCCAGCGCGAGGACCAGCTCAGCCAGTACCAACGCCGCAAACGCTGACAGCAGCACCTTGTCCCAGTTTCGCAGGACAAGGTGGGGGACGTGCAGGTGGCGCCTGGCGAAGAAGGCCGACACGCCGGCGAAGAGCACCCAGTAGACGATCACCGGCCAGGTCGTGATCAACCCCGCGAGCGACAGCAGCTCGACGAAGACGACCGTGACGCCCGCCACCGTGGCCGCCGCGCGGATGACCGCCTGGCGGGCGTCCAGACTGCCCGGACGCAGCGCGAACGCGGTGAACACCAGCGCCGCCAGCGGGAGGAGCGCGAGCAGCGTGCGGGCCGTCGGCATCATGGGAACCGGATCGTAGATGACCAGGCTCACCCCGCCGCTGGCGGGCCTTTCGTTAGGCTCACCACGTGCTGCTGTGCATCGACATCGGAAACACCAACACGGTGCTCGCCACGTTCGAGGGCGAGAAGCTGGTCCACTCGTGGCGGATCAAGACCGACGCGAGGGCCACCGCCGACGAGCTCGGCCTGCTCTACCGGGGGCTGCTCGCCACCGACGCCGTGTCGCTGACCGGCATCGCGGCCTGCTCGACCGTCCCCGCGGCCCTGCGCTCCCTGCGCACGATGCTGCAGCGGTACTACCTGGGCGTCCCGACCGTGATCGTCGAGCCGGGCGTGCGGACGGGTGTCCAGCTGGCGATCGACAACCCGAAGGAGGTCGGCACCGACCGGGTCGCGAACACCCTGGCCGCCTTCACGCTCTTCGGCGGCCCGTCGATCGTCGTGGACTTCGGCACGTCGACCAACTTCGACGTCGTCTCCGCCCGCGGGGAGTTCCTCGGCGGCGTGCTGGCGCCCGGCATCGAGATCTCCGTGGACGCCCTCGCGGCCCGCGCCGCCCAACTGCGCAAGGTGGAGCTGGTCAAGCCGCCGCGGGTGATCGGCAAGAACACGGTCGAGTGCCTGCAGTCCGGCGTCGTCTACGGCTTCGCCGGGCAGGTCGACGGCATCGTGCGGGGCGTCACCGCGGAGCTGGGCGTCCCGGTGAAGGCGGTCGTCGCGACCGGTGGCCTGGCCCCGATCGTGATCGGCGAGTCCGCCACGGTCACGCACCACGAGCCGATGCTCACCCTGATCGGGCTGCGACTGATCTTCGACCGCAACCGCGGTTAGCGTTTGCGGCCGATGTACGCGTAGGTCACGTACGGCAGTTCGAACTCCTCGGTCCGCGGCAGCACCTCCAGCAGCTGCTCCTCGAGCCGTCGCCGCGCCTCGTCGCCCGAGACCAGGTAGTAGCTGCGGGACTTGACCAGCTCCAGGAACGACTCCCTCGTGTGGGTGGCGCTCCACTCGAACGTCCCCCGCTCCACTGGGCCGAAGAGGGGGCCGAAGTCCTGCACGGCCGTCTCGTCGAACGCGTCGCGCTCGCGGGCGCCGTCGAAGAGGGTGGAGGACTCGGCGACCCAGGGGACGCGCTCGTCGCGGATGTTCCAGATCGGGACGAAGCGGCCGCCGGGCCGGAGGACGCGGGCGATCTCGGCGTGCGCCGGCTCGCCGTAGAACCAGTGGTAGGCCTGCCCGGCGGTGACGACGTCGACGGACGCGTCCGGCAGGGGGATGTGGGTGGCGTCACCCTTGCGGGCTTCCCCGGGGATCTTGGCGCGCATCTTGTCGTCCGGCTCGACGGCGATGGTGTGATGGCCCAGGTCGCGGAGCTGGCGGGTCAGGATGCCGGTGCCCGCACCAAGATCGCAGATTTCGGATTTTTCCGGTATCGCCCATTGCAGGGCCTCGCGCGGGTACCGGGGGCGGATGCGGTCGTACAGGTCGGCGGCCGCTCCGAACGAGGAGGCATGTGCTGCGAAATCCACGCCGCCAAAAGTACCGAATCCGAAGTTGCGAGGTCGCGCCGTAAAACGCGGAATTGGCCGGCCGGGCACGCATGGCTCTCTCTGGGCGGCTGTTGGCCTCTGCTACCTGCAGCCGCCATGTTGCAGTTGTGCAAGGTGGTGCTGCACCTGCCATTCGTCACGCATAGCAATGCGACGGACACGGATTTGCGTCGGCGTATCGCCCTATCCGATTCCGAGGCCCTGTCTTCCTTGCCTGCGGCCCTGGCTGCGGTGTGCGTGCCGGGTGCGGATGCCTGATCGGGAACTAACCGCGCGTGATGGAGTACGGAATGCCACCGGCGGCAGGCGTGTGATGGGAATCGATCGCGTTGGCGTGCGGCCCGTCGCGCCCGGCATTCGGGAAACGCGGTGTCTTTCCGCTGGTGCGGTAGCGGTAGTTTCGGCGTACCGTTGACGAAGCGGACCCTGATTGCGTTATCTTTGCATTCGCACAACGCGGGGTGAGCTTCCTCGAAGGGAATACGACAGTGGCCAAGCGGACCATCCACGTGCTGGTCGACGACATCGACGGCGGGGACGCCGACGAGACCGTGAAGTTCGCGCTGGACGGCGTTCAGTATGAGATCGACCTCTCGAAGAAGAACGCGACGAAGCTGCGTGACGCGTTCGGGCCGTTCCTCGGTGCGGCGACCAAGGTCGGCCGGGGTGGCGTCGTGGTCGGAGGGCGCGCCGCCAGTGCCCGCGGCCGCGGTGGGGCAGCCGCCGATCGCGAGCAGAACAAGGCGATTCGGGAATGGGCTCAGAACAAGGGCATCAAGGTCTCCGACCGGGGCCGCATCAAGCAGGAAATCGTGGACCGCTACAACGCCGAGGCCGGCCGTTAGCGCTCGTTGACCGGTTTCGGCCTGAGCGGTCGTTTTGGGGTTCTTTCAGCGCCTTTCACCCATCGTAGCCAACTTGCTACGGTGGGTGACTTGCATGGTGCGTCGATTTCGCTCTTGGCGTACGGGCTCGCCAGCAGGAACACGGCGACGGATGCTCGCGTTGAGCAAAAGCGCCGGGTACACGCGTCCCCGGCGGGTAGACAAGTACCACGCAACGACTCCGACATGGTCCGATGGTGGGGTGCGGCAATGGCGCACACCCGCAATGTGTCGGCCTACGGCGATAGAGTGATGGCACGGTCACGTTGGCGTCCGACAGAGCTTCGGCGTGGCGACCCCCTCGAGGGGTTCCGCGGCAGGGGCGGCGGCGACGGACACGGCACGTGAAGGAGCAGGGATGTTCGAGCGGTTCACCGACCGAGCACGACGGGTTGTCGTCCTGGCGCAGGAAGAAGCCCGGATGCTCAACCACAACTACATCGGCACCGAGCACATCCTGCTCGGCCTCATCCACGAGGGTGAGGGCGTGGCGGCCAAGGCGCTCGAGAGCCTCGGCATCTCGCTGGAGGGAGTCCGCCAGCAGGTCGAGGAGATCATCGGCCAGGGGCAGCAGGCGCCGAGCGGGCACATTCCGTTCACGCCACGAGCCAAGAAGGTGCTGGAGCTGTCCCTGCGCGAGGCGCTGCAGCTCGGGCACAACTACATCGGCACGGAGCACATCCTGCTGGGTCTGATCCGCGAGGGTGAGGGCGTGGCCGCCCAGGTCCTCGTGAAGCTCGGCGCCGACCTCAACCGGGTCCGCCAGCAGGTCATCCAGCTGCTCTCCGGCTACCAGGGCAAGGAGCCGGCCGCCGCCGGCACCGGTGCCCCCGGCGAGGCTGCTCCGTCGACCAGCCTGGTGCTCGACCAGTTCGGTCGAAACCTCACCCAGGCCGCCCGCGAGGGCAAGCTCGACCCGGTCATCGGGCGCGAGAAGGAAATCGAGCGGGTCATGCAGGTCCTGTCCCGCCGCACCAAGAACAACCCGGTGCTGATCGGCGAGCCGGGCGTCGGCAAGACCGCCGTGGTCGAGGGCTTGTCCCAGCGGATCATCAAGGGCGAGGTGCCCGAGACGCTCAAGGACAAGCAGCTCTACACGCTCGACCTCGGTGCCCTCGTCGCCGGTTCGCGCTACCGCGGTGACTTCGAGGAGCGCCTGAAGAAGGTGCTCAAGGAGATCCGCACCCGCGGCGACATCATCCTGTTCATCGACGAGATCCACACGCTCGTCGGTGCGGGTGCCGCCGAGGGCGCGATCGACGCCGCGTCGATCCTCAAGCCGATGCTGGCCCGTGGTGAGCTCCAGACCATCGGCGCCACCACCCTCGACGAATACCGCAAGCACCTCGAGAAGGACGCCGCGCTTGAGCGCCGCTTCCAGCCGATCCAGGTGGGTGAGCCGTCGCTGGCGCACACCATCGAGATCCTCAAGGGCCTGCGCGACCGCTACGAGGCGCACCACCGGGTGACGATCACCGACGCCGCCCTGGTGGCCGCCGCGACGCTGGCCGACCGCTACATCTCCGACCGCTTCCTGCCGGACAAGGCGATCGACCTGATCGACGAGGCCGGCGCGCGGATGCGCATCCGCCGGATGACCGCGCCGCCAGACCTGCGCGACTTCGACGAGCGCATCGCCCAGGTGCGCCGCGACAAGGAGTCCGCGATCGACGCGCAGGACTTCGAGCGGGCCGCGCAGCTGCGCGACAAGGAGAAGCAGCTGCTCGGGCAGAAGGCGCAGCGCGAGAAGGAGTGGAAGGCCGGCGACCTCGACGTCGTGTCCGAGGTCGACGACGAGCAGATCGCCGAGGTCCTGGCGAACTGGACCGGCATCCCGGTCTACAAGCTGACCGAGGAGGAGACGGCCCGCCTCCTGCGCATGGAGGACGAGCTGCACAAGCGCCTCGTCGGCCAGGACGACGCGGTCAAGGCGGTCTCGAAGGCCATCCGGCGCACCCGGGCCGGCCTGAAGGACCCGAAGCGCCCCTCCGGCTCGTTCATCTTCGCCGGCCCGTCCGGCGTCGGGAAGACGGAGCTGTCCAAGGCGCTCGCCGAGTTCCTCTTCGGCTCCGAGGACGCGCTGATCCAGCTCGACATGTCCGAGTTCCACGACCGCTACACGGTGTCGCGCCTCGTCGGTGCGCCTCCCGGGTATGTCGGTTACGACGAGGGCGGCCAGCTGACCGAGAAGGTCCGCCGCCGGCCGTTCTCGGTGGTCCTCTTCGACGAGATCGAGAAGGCCCACCCGGACGTCTTCAACACGCTCCTGCAGATCCTGGAGGACGGCCGTCTCACCGACGGTCAGGGCCGCATCGTGGACTTCAAGAACACGGTGATCATCCTGACCACCAACCTGGGCACCCGTGACGTGGCCAAGGCCGTGTCCCTGGGCTTCCAGGCGTCGGAGGACAACGAGTCCAACTACGAGCGCATGAAGATCAAGGTCAACGACGAGCTGAAGCAGCACTTCCGCCCGGAGTTCCTCAACCGCATCGACGACACGATCGTCTTCCACCAGCTCATGCAGGACCAGATCCTGGGCATCGTCGACCTGATGATCGCCCGCATCGAGTCCCAGCTGCGCAACAAGGACATGGGCCTCGAGCTGACCGACAACGCCAAGAAGTTCCTGGCGAACAAGGGCTATGACCCGGTCCTGGGGGCCCGGCCGCTGCGCCGGACCATCCAGCGCGAGATCGAGGACTCGCTCTCCGAGCGCATCCTGTTCAACGAGCTCCGCCCGGGCCAGATCGTCGTCATCGACTGCGAAGGCGACCCGGCCCAGTTCGAGAAGGCCAAGCTGGTCTTCAACGGCGCCGACCGCCCGGGCGCAGTCCCGGACGCCGTCCCCGCCGAGCTGACCAAGGGCGGCTCCGCCGAGGAGTCCGCAGCCTGACCCGGCACCACGCGAAAGGCCCCCGTCCACTCAGGACGGGGGCCTTTCCCGTTTCGTGCGGTTCCGTTCTTGCGACCACCGCTCTCCCGCCGGCGCCGTTGTCGTGCAGTTTGTTCAGCCACGCACCGCCGTCCACCTCGCGTGCTGACCACTTCCTACTGGAACCTTGGCATTCCACCGCGACCGAATTCGTGCGGTGTTCTCTTTGAACCAGCGCCATCAGGCAAAGTTCGTCGCGCATTCCGGCTGCGCCCAGCGCGCCGGCGTCCAGCGGATGTGGTGATCGAAGGACGAAACCGGTCGTGATGGCAGCCAGATCCGTCCTTCGATCAAATTCAACGGTGTGGCGTCCGCCGGTGCGGTGGCCAGATCCGTCCGTCTTTCCATCAACCCCCCACATTGCGGGGTCGTCAGCGGCGTGATCGAAGGAGAGGACTGGTCGTGGGGGCAGCCAGATCCGTCCTTCGACCAACTCAATCGTGCGGTGGGCGAAGGAGGGCCGGTCTTGGTGGCGGCACGATCCGGGCATTGATTGTCGGTGGCGTCGTGGGGGCATGTTGCGGGGATGGTTCACGCGGCTGGGTGGGGTTGGTGGCGAAGAGTGACATGTCGAGGGTTCGTGGGGGCGGTCGGCGGGTTACGTTGCCTGGCGTGAGTGGGTGGTGGCGGGACTTCGGGGCGGCGCGCTTCGGGCGGCCGGTCGCGCCGCGGCCGATCGTCCGGACGGGGTTGCTCGCGCGGCTCGACAGGGCGTTCGACGAACCAGGCCGGGAGCAGGCCCACCGAGCTGCCGACCGGGACGCCGGCCTCGCGCCGGACCGGGAGCGGCCACGCCGACCTGCCGACCCGGACGCCGGTCTCGCGCCGGAGCGGTCTGGCACGTTGCCCGGGCAGGGGCTGAGTGAGAGGGCCGAGGCGGGGCAGGAGGCTGGGAGCGACAGGGCGGCAGGGGCGCCGGTGGTTGTGGTGGTGGCGGGGAGCGGGGCGGGGAAGAGCATCCTGCTGGGGCAGTGGGCCGAGCGGCGGGGGGCGGTGCTCGTACAGGCGGAAGAACTGCCGGCTGAGGTGCCTCCGGGTGCCCTCGTCGTGGTTGACGGGGTGGAGCGGCTTGAGGTCGGGGGTGCTGGGTGGGGGTGGGTGGTCGCGCGGGTCGGGGTGGTGCCGTTGGTGCTCAGTGGCAGGGAGCCGATTCCGGTGGCCGCGGTGGACCGGTTGGGGGCGGGGCACCTGGCGTTCGGCGAGGATGAGACGTATCAGGCGCTGGCGGCGGCGCTGGCGGATGCGGCGGGGGCCGACAGGCTGGCGCCTGACCTGCATCTGTTGACGGGGGGATGGCCCGGGCTCGTCGGGCTGGCGGCGGCGTGGCTGGCGCGGGTGCCGCAGGCGGAGCGGGCGGGCAGCCTGCGGCAGCTGGCGCGGGTCGACGGGGGGCTGCAGGAGCATCTCGTCGGCGCGCTGGTCGGGGTGCTGGACGCGGGGGAGCGGGAGCTCGTGCGGCGGCTCGCGTACCTGCCGGCGGTGGACGCCGGGCGGGCGGATGTCCTGGGGCTGGCGGAGGAGTGGGGCGCGGTGCCGCCGCTCGTGGTGCCGGCCCGTGCGGAGAAGGAGGCTTTCGTAGTACCGGAGCCGCTGCGGAAAACGATCCAGCAGCGGCTGCCGCTCGCTGAGGCCGAACGGCAGGCGCTGCTGGAGGCGTTTCAGGGAATGTAGTCCTCCAGCAGGGCCGGGGTGAGGCCGGCGGCCTTGATGGCCTGGAGGGCGGCGATGAAGTCGTCGACGAACCGGTCGCGGAAGTGCATCAGGATGATGTCGCCGCGCTGGACCGTGTTGCCCTGCTGGTAGCGGACGATGCCCTTGTCGACGGTTTCCTTCCAGAAGAAGGCGGCGTGCATGCCGCAGTCGTGGGAGGCCTTCAGCGTCGTGTCGTCCTTCTCGCCGTACGGCGGGCGGAAGAGGACCGGGCGGCGGCCGTACCAGTTGCCGAGCTTGTCCGCGGAGTCGCAGATCTCCTTGCGCTGGACGTTGTACGACTTGCCGCGCAGGCTCTGGTGGGTGACCGTGTGCGCCTCGATGACGGCGCCGGCGTCCTGGAGGCGCTTGAAGTACTGCGGGTCGTTCCTGATCGCGTCGATCATGAGGAACAGCGTGACGGGCACGCCGGCCTGCTTGATCAGGTCGAGGGCCTCGGGGCGCTTGACCTGGCCGTCGTCGATGGTGATGAACGCGACGGGCTGGTCGGTCGGGATGCGGGAGTAGTACGCCGCGAGGTTGCCCTCCGGCAGGTGGACCTTGTCGGCCTTCGGGGCGCGGTCGAACTTCGGCAGCCGGTCACCGTAGTTGACGCCGGCGGGTGGTGCCGCCGCGGTGGTGGTGGCCTGCGTCTTCGAGGGCTTCGCGGCGGGCGAGGCCGACGGCGGGGCCGCTTCGGACGAGGCCGGCGACGCCGCGACGGCGCTGGAGGCGACCGCCGGCGGCGGGGCGGCGGTGTCCGTCCACTTCGGATGGTCAGGCTTCGACGCGGCACAGCCCGCGAGCGTCGCGACGGCGAGGACCGCCGCGGCGATCCGGCGTGCCCTGAGGCGAGGGATGAGCACGCCGTGAGCCTATCCATGCGGGCACGTGAGGGGAGTCCCGAAAAGTGTGGGAAAAACCAGCTGAACCGGCTGCAACCCTCGCCTCACCCGGGCAGCGTGAACGTCCCACCCCGCTCGCGGACCAGCCCGTCCTCGATCAGCCCGGCCAGCGCCCGGCCGCGCTGCACCTCGTCGTCCCAGACGAGGTCGAGCCGCGCCGCGGGCACCGGGTCGTCGCTGGCGCGCAGCACGGCGAGCAGAAGGCCCCGCACATGGCGGTCGGTTCCGTGGTACCGCTGGGTGCGCCGGCTCGGGCCAGTGGACGCCGGCGCCCCGGCGATGCGCCAGGCACAGACGCCGGCCATCGGGCACTGCTCGCAGCGTGGTGCGCGGGCGGTGCAGATCACGGCGCCGAGCTCCATGAACGCGACCGAGGCGCGGGCCGCCGCCTCGTGGTCCTCGGGCAGCAGCACCTCGACGGCGCGCAGGTCGGCGGGGGTGGTGGCCGGTCCGCCGTCGGCGACGCCGTCGACGATCCGCGCGACGACCCGGCGGACGTTGGTGTCCACGACCGGGTGGCGCTGGCGGAACGCGAACGCGGCGACCGCCCGGGCCGTGTACATGCCGATGCCGGGCAGCGCGAGCAGCGCGTCGACGTCGTCGGGGACGACACCGTCGTGCCGCTCCACGATCGCCACCGCGCACGCGTGCAGGCGCAGGGCGCGGCGCGGGTAGCCGAGGCGGTCCCACGCGCGGATGGCCTCGCCGGGCGGGTCGGCGGCCAGATGGGCGGGCGTCGGCCAGCGCTCCATCCAGCGGCGCCAGGCGGGGTCCACCCGGGACACCTGGGTCTGCTGGAGCATGACCTCGCTGACCAGCACGCCCCACGGCGTCGCGTCGGGCTGCCGCCAGGGGAGGTCCCGGGCGTTGGCGTCGTACCAACTGGTGACGGTCTGTGAGAGGGCGATGGAGGCGATAAGGAAGGATAAGCCAGGTGAACGAGTACGCCGTCACCGTCATCGGCCATGACCGCCCCGGCATCATCGCCGACGTCGCGGAGATCCTCGCCGGTCTGGGCCTCAACCTCACCGACTCGACGATGACCCGCCTGCGCGGGCACTTCGCGATGACCCTGGTCTGCGCCGGGTCCGTGTCCGCCGCCGAGGTCGAGTCGGCGCTCGCGCCGCTGACCGCCGGCCGGACGCTGCTGGTCACCGTCCGCGAGGTGGGCCAGGACCTGGTCGACGAGCCTTCGGGCGCGCACTACGTGCTGACCGTCCACGGCGCGGACAAGCTGGGGATCGTGGCGGCGCTCTGCCGTACCGTGGCGGCGGCGGGCGGCAACATCACCGACCTGACCACCCGTCTGGCCGGCAACCTCTACGTGGTCGTGGCCGAGGTCGACGCGCCCGGGCCGATGGCGGAGCTGGCCGAGGCGATCGAGCGGGTCGCCGGCGAGCTCGGGGTCGAGGCGACGCTGCGCGCGGGCGAAGCGGACCTGATGTGACCGTCCTGCAGGTCGTCCAGGCCCCCGCGGAGGTGCTGGGCTCGGCCGGCGTGGCCGTGGACCCGTGCGCCGACGACATCGTCAAGCTCGCGGCCGACCTCGTCGACACGATGCGGGTGTCGCCCGGCTGCGTCGGGCTCGCCGCGCCGCAGGTCGGCGTCGGCGCGCAGGTCTTCGCCGTCGACGTCACCGGCCACCCGAAGGCCCGCACCGTGCACGGCACGCTGGTGCTGTGCAACGCGCGGGTCGTCGAGGCCTCGCAGTGGCAGAAGGGCCGCGAGGGCTGCATGTCGGTGCCCGACCTCACCGGCGACGTGAAGCGCGCCAACCGGCTCGTCGTCGCCGGCCAGATCCCCGGAACGGGTGACGAGATCGAGATCACTACGGATGCGTTCGAGGCGAGGGCTTTACAGCACGAGATCGATCATTGCACTGGGTTACTGTTCCTTGATCGTGTTGCCGGCGCGCATGCCGTATACGCCCGCAAGGTCTATCTCTGAGCGGTCTACACGGCGCGCCGCCCCGTTCGCCATCCGTTCCCTCGATACGGTGAGTGCATCATGAAGCTGACGGTTGGCCCGCTTCCCGCTGGCGTTTACTGGCGGCGTCGCGCCATCCTCGGCGGGGCGCTGCTCATCGTGGTGCTCATGCTGTGGGTGCAGTGCTCCGGACCGGACCCGAAGCGAACCCCGGCATCGGCACAGACCAAGGCTCCGGCTTCCACGGGGCCCACCGCCACGCCTGCCGCGGCCGAGCCGACGATCCAGACTCCGACGACCGGCGACCCGGTCTCCAGCGCACCGCCTTCGAGCGCGCCCGCCGTGACGTCCACGGTGCCGGTCTGCGCCGACACGGACCTGTCGCTGGTGGCGCAGCCCGAGCAGGCGATGCAGTTCCGCGGGGCGTATCTCAAGTTCTTCCTGAAGATCAAGAACACCTCGACCCGGGAGTGCACGCGCGACGTCGGCGCCGACTATCAGGAGCTCTACCTGCAGGTCGGTGCGGTCAAGATGTGGTCGTCGGACGCCTGCGACGCCCCGAAGGGCAGCCAGCCCACGACGCTGAAGCCGGGCATCGAGGTCCAGTTCTCCACCACGTGGAACGGCAAGACCACCAAGGACGGGTGCGAGCACCGGGAGCTGCCGCCGGCCGGCAAGTATGAGCTGATGGCCCGCCTCGACACCAAGCTGAGCGCGCCGGTCCAGGTGCAGCTCACCTGAACGTAGCTGCTTAGACGTAGCGCTCCAGGATCGAGGCCTCGGCCAGGCGGCTCAGGCCCTCCCGGACGCCGCGGGCACGGGCGTCGCCGACGCCGTCGACCGCCTGTAGGTCCTCCACGGTCGCGCCGAGCAGCCGCTGCAGGCTGCCGAAGTGCTCGACCAGCCGGTCCACGACGAGCGCCGGCAGCCGCGGTACCTTGGCCAGCAACCGGAACCCACGAGGCGACACCGCGGCGTCCAGGGCGTCGCTCGCCCCCGGATAGCCCAGCGACTTCGCCACCGCGACCAGGTCGATCAGCTCCGTCGCCGTCAACGCGTCCAGCTCGTCGAGCGCGTCGTCCGACGAACGGCTGCGCCGCCCCGACGGCAGGTAGTCGCGGATCACCAGCGTCCGGTCGGCCTCCACGCCCGCCATCAGCTCCTCGAGCTGCAGCGCCAGCAGCCGCCCGTCGGTGCCGAGCTCGACCACATACCCCGCGATCTCGTCCGCGATGCGCCGCACCATCTCCAGCCGCTGCACCACCGCCACCGCGTCGCGGACCGTGACCAGGTCCTCGATCTCCAGCGCCGAGAGCGTCCCACTGACCTCGTCGAGGCGCAGCTTGTACCGCTCCAGCGTGGCGAGCGCCTGGTTCGCCTTCGACAGGATCGCGGCCGAGTCGTCCAGCACGTGCCGCTGGCCGTTCACGTACAGGCCGATGATCCGCATCGACTGGCTCACCGAGATCACCGGGAACCCCGCCTGCTTCGCCACCCGCTCGGCCGTCCGGTGCCGGGTCCCCGACTCCTCCGACGGGATGGTCGGGTCCGGCATCAGGTGCACGGCGGCCCGGACAATTCTCGTGCCGTCACTCGACAGGACGACAGCACCGTCCATCTTGCACAGCTCACGCAGCCGCGTCGCGGAGAACTCGACATCCAGCGGGAACCCGCCGGTGCAGATCTGCTCCACCACCTTGTCGTAGCCGAGGACGATCAGGGCGCCCGTGCGCCCCCGGAGGATGCGCTCCAGCCCGTCACGCAGCACCGTCCCCGGCGCCATCAGGGCGAGCGTCGCCCGCAGCGGGTCTGCGGCGGCCCAACCCCCGTTGAGGCCGGTGTGGGAACCGCCCCTGCTGGGCTCGCGGTCTATCGGCACCCGCACAGTCTACGGATGGTCGGACATCCGGTGCTGGTGCGGTATCGACCCAACCCGTAGAGTGGGCCGACCCCATCAGCCGATGGATCGAAGTTGATGTCTGCGTTCAGTCTGTGAGGTCCCACCGGTGGCCGGTCCCGAGCGGATCGAGTGGCGGCGCAGCTTCCCGTCCCGCGCACTGGTCAGCCTCGCCTGGTACGTGCTCTCCGCCGCACTCGCCGTCGGCCTCGTCCGCGGCTTCTTCGCCGACGAGCCCGACGTCCTCCCGTCAGGTGCGAACAACCCCCTCGCCGACCTTCCGATGTGGACCGTCGCCCTCGCCGCGGTCGGCGCCACCCCCTTCGTCCTCGCCGTCGTGCGCCGCCCCCGGGTCGGCGCCAACCACTTCGCCCTCACCCTGCGCCCCGGCTGGGTCCGCACGCTGGTCCTGCCGTGGTCACGCGTCGCGCAGGTGGCCCTGATGGACGTCGGCGGCGAGCGGTACCTGCTGGTCAGGCTCCGGGCCGGCCTGGACCGCACCGGCACCAACCCTGGCTGGCTCGACCAGAACGTCGTCCGCGAACTGTCGAAGACCCCGTCGAAGCGCGCCCGCGGCTTCGACGTCGCCGTCCGCCTCCGCGACTTCACCGGCACCTCCGACGGCCGGCTGGCGGCCTTGGCCGCCTTCGCCCCCGACCAGGTCCTCATCGCCAACCACCTGCCGCTGTAGCTGTATTTCCGCCCCACCGCTGTCGCGGCGGGTCCCGGCGCGGATTCTCACCCGACCGCTGTGCTTCCGCCCCACCGCTTCGCGGCGGGTCCCGGCGGGGATTCTCACCCGCACCCCAATGCGCCGCTCCGCGACGCACAGCCCGCGCTCGCGCGTGGCTGGGATCGCGCGTGCGCGCCGCAACCTGTGGCCGGCCGCCGTCCTGCCGCAGTGCCGTGAATGCGTTTGACTCGCACATCTGGCCGGGCGGCTTCCGGCACCTACGACAGACGTTGGTCAATGCCCCGCTATGTGGCATCTGCGCCATCGACGTTGCGCGATCCACTCACAAGATGATCTCTAAAGTGGAGGCAGATCGCGCAACGTCTATCCGAGCCGTCATGTACCGGAACCGCATGGGATGAGGGAGGAGCAGCGGGTTCGCCCGGACGCGCCGAGCCACCGGATGTCGACGGCCCGTGGGTCATTGGCCGAGCCGCGCGTCGCTGAACGTCTCCCGAGCCTGGCCCTTCGGGTGCGCACGGCTGGTTGGGGTGCTGCCACGTGATGTGCCGTTGGCGGTCTACAGCACTGCGCCGGTCGAGCCGCTGTGGCCCAGACGAGCGGCCGTCGTGCCGGGCAGGCTGGTGGCGGTGCCGAGCGGGTAGGCAAGGGTCGGGCGGGCTGCTGCGGGGTCGGTCGGATGGTGCCGGTGCTGGTTGAGCTGCTGTGCAGCTAAGAAGTCGGGTGGGCTGGTGCGGAGTCGGTCGAGCGGTTGCGGTGTCAGGCAGCTGGCGTAGTGCCGGGCTGGCCGGCCAGTGGGGGCGGGCGGGTCTGCCGTAGCAGTGGTCGGCCGGCTGCGGTGCTGGCTGGCCGGCTGTGATGCGGGTGGGGGCTGGTTGAGCGGCTGTCGGTCGGTCCGGGCTGGATTGGTGGGGTGGGTGGCCTGAGGGCGCGGGTGGGCTGGTGTGGAGTGGGTCGAGTGGTCGCGGTGGTGGGCAGCACGTGCAGTGGCGGGCGAGCTGTTGTGGTGCCGGGCGGTCTGGCCAGTGGGCGTGCGCGGGTCTGCCGTTGACGTGGTTAACGGGCTGCGGTGCTGGCTGCGGCGCGGCTGGGTTGGTGTGGTGCGGTGCTGGTCAGCCAGTGGGGGTGGGCAGGTCTGCCGTAGCAGTGGTCGGCCAGCTGTGGTGCCGGGCGGGTGCTGCAGAGCCGGGCGGGCTGTTGTGGTGCCGGGCGGTCTGGCCAGTGGGCGTGCGCGGGTCTGCCGTTGACGTGGTTGACGGGCTGCGGTGCTGGCTGCGGCGCGGCTGGGTTGGTGCGGGTCTGCCAGTGGGGGTGGGCGGGTCAGCCGTAGAAGTGGTCGGCCGGCTGTGGTGCCGGGCGAGATGCTGCAGAGCCGGGTGAGCTGCTGCAGTGCCGGGCGAGCTGGTGTGGAGTCGGTCGGGTGGTCGCGGTGTCAGGCGGCTGGTGCTGCTTCGGGCGGGCGACCAAGTGGGGCGGATGGGCCTGCCGTAGAAGAGGTCGACCGGCCGGCAGCGGTGCTGGCTGCGGTGCGGCTGGGCTGGTGCGGTGCGGGGCTGGTTGAGTGGCTGTGGGTCGGTCCGGGCTGGATTGGTGGGCTGGTGCGGTGTGGGTCAGGGGGCTGTGGGTGTTGGGCGGGGGCTGGCTGAGTGAGTGGCTGCGGTGGAGGTCGAGGGGGCGGTTGCGTGGGTGCGTGTCGAGCCGGGATGGGGTTGGTGGGGTGGGTCAGCGGGGGTCGGCTTCGCTGGAGGCCTTTACGGCGTAATGCAGGGCGGTGCGCACGTCGGCGACCTCCAGGACCCGCATGCCGGGTGGGGTGACGCCGGTGGCGGCGGGGCCGCAGCCGGGTGGGACGAGGGCGAAGCGGAAGCCCAGGCGGGCGGCCTCGGCGAGGCGGCGGGGGACGGCGCCGATGCGGCGGACCTCGCCGGTCAGGCCCACCTCGCCGATGACGACCAGGTCGGGGGGCATGGGGAGGTCGTGGGCGGCGGAGGCGGCGGCGAGGGCCAGGGCCAGGTCGACGGCGGGCTCGGTGACGCGGAGGCCGCCGACCGTGGCGGCATAGACCTCGCGGTCGTGGAGCTGGATCTTGGCACGCTGCTGGAGGACAGCGATGATCATGGCTAGGCGGGCGGAGTCGAGGCCGCTGACCGTGCGGCGGGGGGAGCCTGGGGTCTGGGCGCCGATCAGGGTCTGCACCTCGGTGACGAGGGCGCGGCGGCCCTCCATGGCGACGGAGACGCAGGTGCCGGAGACGGCGTCGGCATAGCGGGTGAGGAACAGGCCGCTCGGGTCGGGCAGGCTGGTGATGCCGCCCTCGTGCATCTCGAAGCAGCCGACCTCGTCGGCGGCGCCGAAGCGGTTCTTCAGGCCGCGGACCATGCGCAGCGAGGAGTGCTTGTCGCCCTCGAAGTTGAGCACGACGTCGACGAGGTGCTCCAGGACGCGGGGGCCGGCGACATTGCCGTCCTTGGTGACGTGGCCGACGAGGACGGTGGCGAGGCCGCGCTCCTTGGCGATGGCGACGAGGGCGGCGGTGACGGCGCGGACCTGGGTGACGCCGCCCGCGACGCCGTCGGTGCCGGGGGCGGAGATGGTCTGCACCGAGTCGAGGATGAGCAGCCCGGGCTTGACGGCGTCGAGGTGGCCGAAGACGGCGCCCAGGTCGCTCTCGGCGGCCAGATAGAGCCGCTCGTGGAGGGCGCCGATGCGCTCGGCGCGCAGACGGACCTGGCTCACCGACTCCTCGCCGCTGACGACGAGGGACGGGGTGTCGCTGTGCTTGGCCCACTGCTGGGCGACGTCGAGCAGGAGGGTGGACTTGCCGACCCCGGGCTCGCCGGCGAGCAGGACGACGGCGCCGGGGACGATGCCGCCGCCGAGCACCCGGTCGAACTCGGCCACGCCGGTCGGGCGGGCCTGGGCCGGCTTGGCGCTGATCTCGGCGATGGGCCGGGCCGGCTCCAGCGGGGCGCGGCTCTGGACGGAGCGCAGGGCGGTGGGGCCGAGCGCGGCCAGCGGTGAGGACTCGATGATCGAGCCCCACTCACCGCACTCGGGGCACCGCCCCATCCACTTGGCCGGCCGGTGGCCGCACACGTCGCACTGGTAGGCAGCGCCCCTCGTCTTCGTCACATCCGAAAAACTAGCCGAGGGGTACGACAGAAAAACTATTCGCCCTCGTGCCCCACGACCGAGGACGGCTTCGGCAGCGGGCTCAGCGGCACCGTCATCGGCAGCTCGCCGAGGGTGAGCTCGGTGGTGGTGCCGTCGGCATACGTGAAGGTGAACTTGACGTCCGCCAGCGCGCCTCCGGCCATCAGCACGTCGCCGGAGAGCTTCTCGACCGCGAGGTAGGTCTTGGTGCTCTGGCTCAGCGCGACGAACCCGCCGACCGGGATCTCGACGGCCATTTTCGCCGTGCCGACCGGGGCGGGCGTGGGAGGCGCCGCAGGCAACTTCGACGCAGACGCAGAGGCAGGCGCAGACGGCGACCCGGACCCGGAACGCGGCGCGGACGGCGAGGCCGAAGAAGGCGAAGGCGCGGCAGAAGTGGGCGCGGGCGCGGCAGCGGCAGGCATGGCCCCGCCGACCAGGACCACGGTGCCCGCGGCGGAGGTCACGCCGGTCAGCTTCACGGACTGCTTCGCGTTGTTGAACAGCCGCACCTCGATCGGCACGACGCTGCCGGGCTTGTACTCGTTCGAGTAGGCCACAGCGCCGTCGCGCAGCGCGATCAGGCCGTCGGTGCTGTTGGCGCTGACGCCGGGCACCGCGGCGACCTGGGTGTCGGTCTGCGTGATCTGACCGGCGCTGCAGCCCGAGAGCAGACCGACGCCGAGCGCGGCGGAAGCCAGCAGCGCGGCGCCCAGTACCGTGCGGCGGCGGGCAGCCGGAATCGTACGCGTCACCTTGGGTCCTCCATCTGGATCGGGCGGCCGACTACAGCCTAGATGCCGTTGATCGGCCGATTACGCGCACCCTGACACTGCACCGGTCATTCCAGGTTCAAGCCGCTGACCAGCAGGAATACCACATCGATCAACGCCACGGCGATGACCGACAGGAACGGGACGCGGGAGGTGGGGTCGCGGCGCATGGCGTACACGCCGAAAGACAGCGCGGTCAGAGCGACCCCGAGGGTCGGCCAGAACAGCAGCGGAGGCGGCCCCGGCGGCCCGAACGCCAGGGCCCCGGTGGCGAGCAGCAGCAGCACGGCCGCGGCGGCGAGCGAGCCGCGCCGGCCGAGCAGGTGCGGCAGGCCCCGGACGCCGGTGCGGATGTCGTCGTCCAGGTCGGGCAGCGTGTTGACGAAGTGCGCGCCGGCCCCGAGCAGGGCGCCGGCGAGCAGCAGCCACACCGGCGGGTGCAGCCCCGCACCCAGCACGACGAACGCCGGCAGGCAGCCGAACGACACCGCGTACGGCAGCACCGACACCGGCGTCGCCTTCAACGGCCAGTCGTAGAGCAGCGCGGAGACCAGCGCGACCAGGGCGACGAGTCCGGGGGTGACGCCGGACAGGAGGCCCAGCGGCAGCACGAGCAGGCCCGCCGCGACGCCGAGCGAGAGGATCGACCGGCGGGACACCACCCCGGCGGCGACCGGCTTGTCCGTGCGGCCCACCGCGGCGTCCCGCGGGGCGTCCAGGGCGTCGTTGACCCACCCGATGGAGAGCTGGCTCGCCAGTACCGCAGCAGCCGCCGCAATCACACCCGGCCAGGGTCTTCCGAGTCCGAACGACAGCAGCGCGGCGACGGCCGTGACCGCCACCGCCGGCTCCGGGTGGCTTGAGCGCAGAATCGCGCGAGCAACCGACACTCGGCAAGTGTGGCTGTCGGAGGGGTTCCGTGTCAGTCTCGATCCATGCGATCGACGCGCCGGGCGCGTAACGACCCTGGTCAGTATGACGACCTGGCCGGCGAGTGGTGGCGTCCTGGTTCGCCGCTGTCGATGCTGTACTGGCTGGCCCGCGCCCGCGCCCGGCTCATCCCGCCGGCGGAGCGCGACGGCGCCGTGCTCATCGACCTCGGGTGCGGTGGTGGGCTGCTCGCCCCGCACATCGCCGGCAAGGGTTACCAGCACGTCGGCGTCGACCTGGTCGTGTCCGGGCTGGAGCAGGCCGCGGCCCACGGCGTCCTGCCCGTGCTGGCGGACGCGCGGCGGCTGCCATTCCCCGACGGCACCGCCGACGTGGTGAGCGCGGGTGAACTGCTGGAGCATGTCCCGGACTGGCCGGCGGTGGTCGCCGAGGCGTGCCGCGTGCTGCGGCCCGGGGGCTGGCTGGTGCTCGACACGCTCGCCGACACCGCCGTGTCGCGGCTGGTCGCGGTGCGGATGGCCGAGGCGATCATTCCGGCGGTGCGGGGCATCCACGACCCGGCCCTGTTCGTCTCCCCGAGGAAGCTGCGAATCGAGTGCGCGCGCCACGGCGTGCCGCTCGCGGTGCGGGGCGTCCGGCCGACGCTGCCCGCGCTCACCCGGTGGCTCGTCACCCGCCGCAACGCTGTGCCGATCGTGCCGACGTTCACCACCGCGATCCTCTATCAGGGGCGCGGCAGAAAGGGGACCCAGTGACAGGTGCCGCGATCGCAGGCATGGGTGTGACATTCCCCGGCCCGATGCGCCAGGACGAGGTGTGGACGGGCTTCTTCGAGCGGCACTACAGCGGCCCCCGCAAGGGGTTGGCGAAGCGGATCTTCACCAACTCCGGCGTGGTCAGCCGGCACGGCGCGGTCAACCCGCTGATCGAGGACGCGTCGAACTGGTCGACCGCCAAACGCATGGGCCGCTACCTGACCGAGGCGCTGCCGCTGGGCAAGGATGCGGTCACGAGCGCGCTCGACGCCGCCGGGCTGCGACCGGACGAGATCGGGCTGTTCGTGGTGTGCTCCTGCACCGGGTACGCCACCCCCGGCCTCGACATCCTCCTCGCCCGCGACCTCGGCATGGCGCCGACGACCCAGCGCCTCTTCATCGGGCACATGGGCTGCTACGCCGCGCTGCCCGGGCTCGGCGCCGCGACCGACTTCGTGTCCGCCCGCGGCCGTCCGGCCGTGCTGCTCTGCCTCGAGCTGACCAGCCTGCACGTCCAGCCGCCCAGCGAGGATCCCCAGCAGATCGTGGCGCACGCCCTCTTCTCGGATGCGGCGGCGGCGGTGGTACTGGTGCCGCGGGCCGGACAGGAGGTCGCCGAGATCGCCGCCGTGACCGACACGGCCACGGCGGACCACATGACCTGGGACGTCACCGACCTCGGCTTCCGGATGGGGCTGTCGCCGAAGGTGCCCGACGTCCTGGCCATCTACGTCGCCGACCTGGTCGGTGACCTCCTCGCCCGGCACGGCCTGACCCTCGCCGACGTGGACGGCTGGGCGGTGCACCCGGGCGGCCCGCGCATCCTGGACGTGGTGCGCGACCAGCTCGCGCTGCCAGAGTCCGCGCTGGCCGAGTCCCGCGACACCCTCGCCGAGCACGGCAACTGCTCGTCCCCGACGGTCCTGCTCATCATCGACGCCCTGCGCCGCCGCCCCTCCGGCCCGCCGAGGAACACCGTCGCGCTCGCGTTCGGCCCGGGGCTGACGCTGTACGGGACGCTCCTGCGCGGCCTCTGACCTGATCAGGCTTTGATCAGGCCTTTTTTTGATCAGGCGGTCGGGGCCGGGACCGCGGTCGCCAGGTTGCCCAGCTCCGAGTCGAAGGCCGACGCCGCCGTCACGGAGCTGACCGCCCTGATCACGGTGCCGTCGGCGGCCACCAGCAGGGCGGCCGTGGTGCGGCTCGGGGCGAGGAACGGCACCGCGGCCCGCACGGAGCTGTTGGGGTCGGCGAGCGCCCGGACCTTCACCTTCTCGTTCAGGCCCGGCGGCAGCGTCGGGACCCGGGCCGCGACGACGACGACCGTGGCCGACGGTGCCTTGCTCGCCGCGACCGCGTCGACCGTGCCGGTGATGAGGTCCGCGCAGGTGCAGCCCTCGACCAGCAGTACAACGGCCGGGGTGAGGTCATGCAGCGGCACCGCGGCGCCGTCGGCGTCGAACAGGCTGTGCCCGGTCAGCTTCACCGCGGCGGGTGGTGACGGCGGCGCCACCTGCGGCGTGCCGTTGGGATTGCGGCGCGGCCACGCGACGGCGAACAGACTCACCAACGTCGCGATGACGGCGATCGACATGATCAGCAGCGGCACGGCGAGCCCCGGGGAATCGTCTCCCGCTCGCTGGACCGGCTCGGGCTTCAGATGCAGCCGGCGCCGCCAGCGGCGACGGATTGCGGCACGGCGGAATTGTCGACGGATCGATGATCCTTCATCGTCGAGTGCGCCCGCATCGTCGGGAATGATGATCGTGCCCCACTCAGGGGGCAGGTCGGGGAGGCCACCACCATCTTGTGGTCGCTCACCACCGCCGTTGTCGCCCCGCAGCGTGCCCATCGCTGTTCTCCTCGCACCTGCCTTAACTTTCCCTCACCTGACGCGTCGGCGCCAGAGGAGCCACCCATCGAGATGGATGAAGAGTTTCCCACGCTCCGCCGCTGGTGGCATCACGGAGAGTGGTGTCGGAACGGTGTGCCGACGCATCTGTACGTACTCGCGGCAATCAATCGGAAATGTCCCACAGGCTGCGCATTTGCGTGTGCCCAGGGTTGTTGATCCGTTACGCAGCAGGTTCCACGATTCATGTCAAGCGGGAGAAAGGGGACTCACATGTGTTCTGACCTGCGCGAATGCTGCTCTCTGGGGTGGGACGACAGCGCGTGACCGTGTTACCCTAGACACAGCGAAAGGGGTTTCGAACCTATGGTTTTCAGTGTCGGCGAGACCGTTGTCTACCCCCACCACGGGGCCGCACTCATCGAGGCAATCGAGACTCGGGTCGTCAGGGGCGAGGAGAAGCAGTATCTCGTCCTCAGGGTCGCTCAGGGTGACCTGACGGTGCGGGTGCCCGCCGAAAACGCCGAGATCGTCGGCGTGCGCGAGGTGGTTGGCGAGGAAGGCCTGACCAAGGTCTTCGACGTCCTCCGCGCTCCGCACACCGAGGAGCCGACCAACTGGTCGCGGCGTTACAAGGCGAATCTGGAGAAGTTGGCCTCCGGCAATCCGCTCAAGGTCGCAGAGGTCGTTCGTGACCTGTGGCGCCGTGACCGGGAGCGTGGTTTGTCGGCCGGCGAGAAGCGCATGCTGGCCAAGGCGCGGGACATCCTGGTCGGTGAGGTGGCGCTCGCTGAGAAGAGCACCAAGGATGAGGCCGAGACGCTGCTGGACAAGGTGCTGACCGAGGCCTGACATCTCAGCCCGGCTATCACTGAGACCGAGGACCGCGACGTGACGGCGCACCCACGCGTGCGTGGTGACGTCGCGGTCCTCGTGCCTGCTGCGGGCATGGGGGTCCGACTCGGCCCCGGCGCCCCGAAGGCACTGCGGCTCCTGCGAGGGGAGCCGCTGCTTGTGCACGCCGTTCGCCGGGTGGCAGCTGCCCCGAGCGTCGGCTGCATCGTCGTGGCCGCTCCTTCCGACGCCGTCGACGACGTCACCGCACTGCTCGGTCCACTGGTCGCTGGTCCTGTGACCACTGCGCCAATTGTCGCCAGCGAGACCTGTGGTGCGGCTGAGCCGAAGCTGGAAGCTTCCAGTGAGTCTCCGCTGCTGCCCGGGTCGCCGCTGTTGCTCGTTGTCGCTGGTGGGGCTAGCCGGCAGGCGTCGGTCGCCGCCGCGCTGGCCGCGGTCCCCGCGGAGTTCGGCATCGTGCTCGTCCACGACGCGGCGCGCGCACTGACCCCACCGGAGCTGGTGGAGACGGTCGCGGACGCGGTGCGAGGGGGGCACGGCGCCGTCATACCCGTTCTTCCTGTGGTCGACACCATCAAAGAGGTCGACAATTCCGGCATTGTCGTCGGTACCGTCGACCGCTCGGTCCTCCGTGCCGTGCAGACCCCGCAGGGTTTCCGCCGCGACGTTCTGACCAGCGCCCATGCCGCCGCCGTCGACGAGCACACCGACGACGCCGGCATGGCGGAGAAGATCGGCGTGCCCGTCCACACGGTCCCGGGCTCCGAGGCGGCCATGAAGATCACCCGGCCGTTCGACCTGGCCATCGCCGAGCTGCTGTTCTGACACCGTGCACCGCCCGCCGGTCTGGCTCGTGGACGTCGACGGCGTCATCAACACCCGTCGCCCGCTCTGGGGTCCCGACCTGCGCCGCGGCGTCGCCCGCGCCGACGGCGTCGACTGGCCGATCCGGTGGGCGCCCGCGCTGATCACCCGGATGCGTCGCCTGTACGACGCCGGCCTGGTCGAGCTGCGCTGGTGCTCCACCTGGTGCCCGGACGCCGCGGAGCTGGAGCGGCTGTTCGGGCTGCCGCCGCTCGGCCGGGCCCTGACCCGTGCCGAGCTGGCCGCGTCTTTGTCGACCGACGCCCTGAAGTTCGCCGCCGCCCGCCGCGTCCTCGCCGCCGGCCGCCGCCTGGTGTGGACCGACGACACCGCCGTCCCGGCGACTACCTTGACCGCCGGCGGCCGCGCCCTGCTGATCCGCCCGCACCCCCGCCGCGGCCTGCGCCCCAGCGACCTGACCGCGATCGAGACCTTCGCCCGCCGCCACGCCTTTTTGTCGTACCCGGGCGATAGTGTCGATGGCATGACGGGGATCGATCATCCAGCCACGCGGCGGTTACCTCCGAGGCGACCGGGCGCAGGTCGTCGGGCATCTGGAGCGGCCCAGGTCTGACGTGATCTCAGGCACGCGTCTGGGGTCGGCACGCGCCTGGGGCGGCACCCGCGATCGGAAGGCGGACCTGGGTCGACTCGGGAGGAGACCCACGCTCCGGTCGCGGTCGGACTCGCCGGTCTGCTCGTGGGTCATGCCGGCGTCTGGCGTTCGAAATCCGCGCTCGGGGTGGGTGCGGCGCCCGGCCGAGTTTGACGGAATCCGCCGATTCGGACACCGGTGCCCGAATCTCCGCGCGAATGTCCGCGCCTGGAGACCGGTGCCTGGAGGTGATCGCGGCCGACCCTCCGCTCGGCGGTGGTCGGCGCTTGGAGGGGCCGCTTGGACGTCGGCGCTTGGAGGCTCGCCGCCGATGCCCGTCTGAGGGGCGGCCTCCGGAGCCAGGGTCCGTCCACCTGCGTGAGGAGGTTGGCATGCTCGTCCCCTCGTCCCCTCGTCCCCTCGTCCCCTCGTCCCCTCGTCCCCTCGTCCCCTCGTCCCCTCGTCCCCTCGTCCCCTCGTCCCCTCGTCGGCTCGCCGCCCCCATCCCGTCCACCCGCGTGAGGAGGTTGGCGTCTGGAGACTGAGCCCGGCGGCGGCCGAAGCCAGGAGGCGCGCCTCTGTAGGCCCCAGCTGGGGTTGACGTCCGGAGGCGGGCGTCTGGAGACCCGCGTCCGGTGCCGACGTCTGAAATGCCCGCGTTTGAAGGTCGGCGTCTGAGGCTGTTGTCCAGAGACCTGCGTCCGGAGATCCGCGCCTGGAGATCCGCGTCTCACAGGTCGGCGTCTGGAGACCGGTGCTGGAGAGGCACGCGTCTGGGCCCGGTGTCCGGAGATCTGCGTCTCGAGGTCGGCGGCCGCGCACGGACGCGACGGTGTCGGCGAGTTCCCTGGTGAAGCCGGCTGGAGACCCGTGCTGTGGAGGCGCGTGTCTGGGGCCGGTGTCCGGAGATCCGCGTCTCACAGATCAGTGGCTGGAGACCGGTGCTGGGAGGCGTGCGTCTGGAGGTCGGCGGGTGGGCGCGGCGTGCGCGAGCGAAAGGCGTATACAACGAAGCCGGCCCCGGGCGATGAGCGCCGCGGGGCCGGTGGGAGACGGGAAAGAGAGGTCAGGCGGCGGCAGGGGAGACCGGGGCGGCCGAGACCGGGGCGGCCAAGGCAGGGGTGACCTGTTTGCGAGGGCGGCGGCGCCAGACCAGGTAGGAGGCGATCGAGCCGCCGATGCCCAGGGTCGCGATCGCCACGCCGGCGATGGACATGCCCAGGTGGTCGCCGCGGGCGGTGGCTGAGCCGAGGGCGGCGTAGGCGATGGTGGCGGGCAGGGCGCCGAGGGTGGTGCCGGTGATGAACGCGGACCGGCGGACGCGGGTGGTGCCGAAGAGGTAGTTCGCCACGCAGAACGGCACGAACGGGATCATGCGGGAGATGATCACGGCGACGATGCCGCGGTTGGCGACGGCCTGCTCGACGGCGAGGAAGCGGCCGCTCAGGTGGCGGGTCATGAACTCGCGGCCCAGGAAGCGGCCGATCGTGTGGGCGATCAGCGCGCCGAGGGTCACCCCCGCCAGGATGTACAGGACGCCGCCGGCGAAGCCGAACAGGACGCCGCCGACGCCGGCGAGGAGGGTCCGGGGGACCAGGGCGGTGGTCAGCAGGGCGGTGCCGAAGACGGCGATCGCCGGGGCGAACGGGTGGTCAGGGCCCACGGCATGGGTCAGCGACGATTTGTCTGGGTGGATGATCAGCATCACCACGGACAACGTCGCGACCAGCAGGGCGAGCAGCCCGAAGCGCAAGGCGGCTCCGGTGCGCCACCACTGCTGTGGGGCTTTCGGGGTCGTCTGGTCGCTGCGCACCCGACCTAGCCTAGGCCCGGAACGCCACGATGCCGAGCCTGATGACGAGCCAGCAACCGGAAGTTCACGATTGTGCACCGGTCGTCGTACCCTCCCAAAGTGATCCGGAAATGATGTTGATCGGCAACGGGACGGATGTGCACGCGTTCGAGAAGGGGCGCGAGTGCTGGGTCGCGGGGCTCAAGTGGGACGGGGTCGACGGCCTCGCCGGGCACTCCGACGGCGACGTCGCCGCCCACGCGATCTGCGACGCGCTGCTGTCCGCGGCGGGCCTGGGTGACGTCGGGGCGATCTTCGGCACGGGCCGCCCGGAGTGGTCCGGCGCGAAGGGCGTGACGCTGCTGGCCGAGGCCGCGCGGCTGGTCCGGGCGGCGGGCTATGAGATCGGCAACGTGTCCGTGCAGGTCATCGGCGTCGCGCCGAAGGTCGGCAAGCGCCGCGCCGAGGCGGAGGACACGCTGAAGGCCGCCATCGGGGCGATCGTCCGGTTGTCGGGCACGACCACCGACGGGCTCGGCTTCACGGGCCGCGGTGAGGGTCTCGCCGCCACCGCCGTGGCGCTGATCTATCCCGTACCGAAGGAGTAGAGACACACGTGAACGAGATGCTGCGCGAGCTGCTCGACCGCCGGGCGTTCCTGGTGCTCAGCACGATCAACCCGGACGGCGCCCCGCAGTCCAGCGTGATCTGGGCCAAGCACGACGGCGGCGACGTCGTCTTCTCGACGATCCGCGGCCGCCGCAAGACCCGCAACATGGAGCGCGACCCCCGGGTGTCGATCTGTGTGTACGACCCCGCCAACCCGTACCGCCACGTCGAGCTCCGCGGCACCGTCGCCATCACCGAGGAGGGCGGGCCGGAGCTGATCGACGAGCTGAGCCGCTCGTACGACGGCAAACCCTGGATCGAGAAGGTCCCGGGCGTGACGAGGGTGGTCTGCCGGGTGACCGCCACCAAGGTCGTCGAGCACTAGCGGAAAAACGCACCCAACCGCCGCCGGCCCGCCGCGCGTCAATGCGGTGGGAGGCGATGTGCGCGACGAACTGGAGCGGGAGTACGTGGAGTACTTCCAGCCGCGGCTGCCGCAGCTGCACCGGCTGGCGGTGATGCTCTGCGGCGACGCCGACCGTGCCGACGACATCGTGCAGGCGGCGGTCACGACGCTGTACGCGCGGTGGCGGCAGGTGCGGCAGGTCGGCAACCTCGACGCGTACGTGCGGCGGAGCGTGGTCAACGCGTTCCTGAGCGAGCGCCGCCGCCTCTGGTCCCGGGTCGTGCTGACCGAGACGCCGCCCGACCGGCCGGCTGTCACGGGGCAGCCGGCCGACGAACGGCTGGTGGTCCGGGCGGCGCTGCGGACGCTGCCGCCGAAGCAGCAGGCGGTGCTGGTGCTGCGGTTCCTGTGCGACCTTCCGGTGGAGCAGGTCGCGGAGCTGGTCGGCTGCTCCGCGGGGACCGTGAAGAGTCAGACGTCGGACGGGCTGTCGAAGCTCAGGAAGCAGCTGGGCGTGCTCGCGCCGGCCGGAGGTGCACGATGACCGAGGATCTGCTGGCCCCGCTGCGCGACCCCGATGTGCGGCCGCCGAGGGTCGACCTGCACCGGGCGATCCGGACCGGCCGGCGCCGGCGCAGGATCCGGAACGCCGCGGTCGCCGCCGTCGCCGTGCTGGCGGTGACCGTCGCGATCGGCGCCGTGCGGAGCCGCCCCCAGGCGATGCCGGCGGATCGGACGCCGGTGCCGCTGCCGACGTCGACGATCGCTCCGCCGCTCGGCGAGTGCACGATCAGCAAGGACACCGCGCCGTGGGCGAAGTGGCATCCGTGGTTCGTGCTGGACGACACCTGGCGGGTGGTCGTGCACCTCGAGGCGCGAGGGACGGGACCGGTCGAGGCGGTGCGGTACGTGGACGGTGCCGTCGAGCGGATCCCGGACGTGCCGAGCAGGTTCCAGCTGACGAACGTGAACCGCGCGGGTGACTTCGCCGGGGTCAACGGGAAGGTCGAGCGCGGCTGGGTGTACCGCGACGGCCGGTTCAGGGCCCTCACGCTCCCCAAGGGCGCGACGCACCTCGCGCTGACCGACATCAACGAGGCCGGTGATCTCCTCGGCGCGGTGGACCTGGGAAATCCCATGGGTTATGAGGCGGTGGTGTGGCCGGGCGGCCGGCCGGACCGCCCCCGGATGCTCAAGGCTCCCGCCGGTCATGTCGCGCGGGCGACCGGGATCGCCTGGGACGGCCTGATCGTCGGCGAGCTGGTCAGGGGTGATGTCGTCACACCGTATCTGTGGCACCCCGACGGCACCGGCGAGCCGTTGCCGGTGCCGCCGGAGGTCGGCGGGAAGGTCGAGGTCACCGGCCTGACTGGTGATTGGGCGGTCGGGTCCGGGGTGCGGTGGAACATCCGCACCCGCCACGCCGACGCGATCAACGGCCTGAGCCGCCGGTGGGCTGTCGTCGACATGTACGGGCGGGTCTACGGCGAAACGGACACGCCCGAGCACCGGCAGGCGGTGTGGGTCAACGGCACCCTCCAGCCGGTGCCCGACCAGTTCGAGGGCCGGACAGCGCGGCCCGAGGCGGTCCGGGACGACGGCCGGCAGCTGTTCGGCTGGTCGCTCCCGGACAACAGCCCTGTGCGCTGGGACTGTGGCTAGACGGTGCGGGCCCAGGTCCAGGCGTAGCCGGTGTCCTCGACGGACAGGCCGGGCTCGCACAGGTCGAGCGGGCGGAACGTGTCGACCATGACCGCCAGCTCGTCGAACGCCTCCACGCCGAGCGACCGCTCGACCGCGCCCGGCTGCGGGCCGTGGGTGAAGCCGCTGGGGTGCAGCGAGATCGAGCCCTGGACGATGCCCGACCCGCGGCGCGCCTCGTAGTTGCCGCCCGTGTAGAAGAGCACCTCGTCGGAGTCGACGTTGTGGTGGTTGTACGGCACGGGGATGGACAGCGGGTGGTAGTCGACCTTGCGCGGCACGAACGAGCAGATGACGAAGTTCGGGCCTTCGAAGGTCTGGTGTACCGGCGGCGGCTGGTGCAGCCGGCCGGTGATCGGCTCGAAGTCGTGGATCGAGAACGCCCACGGGTAGAGGCAGCCGTCCCAGCCGGCGACGTCGAACGGGTGCTGCGCGTACACGTGCTCGGTCCACCCGCGCCGGTGCTGCACGAGGACCGGCACCTCGGTGCCCTCCACCAGCAGGGGTGACGAGGGTGCGCGGAGGTCGCGCTCGCAGTACGGCGAGTGCTCCAGGAACTGGCCGCGCCTGGACAGGTACCGCTTGGGCGGCCCGATGTGCCCGGACGCCTCGATCACCAGCAGCCGGACCTCGCCGGAGACCGGCACGAGCCGGTGGATCACCGACGTCGGGATGATCGCGTAGTCGCCCTCGTTCAGTGGCAGCGCGCCGAACACCGACTCGACCAGCATCGAGCCGGACTCGACATACAGGCACTCGTCGCCGATCGCGTTGCGGTACAGCGGGGACGGCGCCGTCGCGACCGCGTAGGACAGCCGCACGTCGTCGTTGGCCAGCAGGTGCTGCCGGCCCAGGACCGCGTCGGAGGGCCCGCCGCCGAGCTTGTGCGTCTGGAGATGGCGCGGCTTGAGCGGCAGGTTGGGCGCGCGGGTCGTGGCGAACGGCGTCACCACGGTGGCCGATAGAATAGCCGTCGGTCGATGCGTGTGGTACAGCAGGGACGAGTCGCTCGAAAAACCCTCCTGCCCCATCAGCTCTTCCGCGAACAGTGAGCCGTCCGGCTGGCGAAACTGGGTGTGTCGCTTCGGTGGAACGTCGCCCACGCGACGGTAGTAGGGCATCGCTGCCTCCCGGAAGAATGGAAACCGTCCGGATAGCGGACGAAGTTGTCCGCCCTGTATAGCGTCCATTAGATTCGGAAGCCGTGTCAAACGCAGTACCGCCTCTGCTGGCCGCCCTGGTCGACGACGCCGCCGTCTTCCCACCGGGGAGCATGCCGCTGCCCGACGCCGTCCCGGCCCACCTCCGCCACCGCGCCGGCCGGTGGGCGCCGATGATCGGGCCGCTGCTGGTCCCCGCCGCAGACCTGCCCGAGATCGCCGCGACCGTCGACATCGGCGTCGTCGGCGAGCCGACCGCCGTGGACCAGGCCCTCGCCGCGATCCCCGGCAACCTCACCGTCCGGCAGGTCGAGTCGCCCGTCGCCAAGCGCGGCGAGGACCCCGCACCCGGCATCGACCGGCTCGCCGCCCTGGCCCAGAAGCACAGCGACAAGCCGTGGTCCTGGTACTTCGAGGTGCCGCTCGCCTGGGGCCTGATGCAGGCCCTCGATCACCTGGCGAGGCTGCGGGCCGACGGGCTGCCGGTCGCCGCGAAGTTCCGCACCGGGGGGCTCGCCGCCGAGCTGTTCCCGACGCCCGTCGAGCTCGCCGCCGTGATCTGCGCGTGTCGGGACCGGGAGCTGCCGTTCAAGCTGACCGCGGGCCTGCACCACGCCGTGCGGCACACCGACCCCGACACGGGCCTGGTCCACCACGGCTTCCTCAACGTGCTCGCCGCGTGCCTGGCCGCCGAAGACGGCGCCGAGCCCGCCGACCTGGCCGGCATCCTCGCCGCCACCGACGGGCTCCCGCTCGCGACGGCCGTCCGCGGCGCGCTGGACCGGCCGCGCCCACTGTGGGTCGGCTTCGGCAGCTGCAGCGTCGACGAGCCAATCACTGACCTGACCAACCTGGGCCTCCTACCCCGAGAGGTGCATGCGTGACCCCGTGGATCCAGCCCGCCGCCGACGACCGCTTCGGCCTGCACAACCTGCCCCTGTGCGCCACCCGTGACGGGTGGGTCGGCGTCCGCGCCGGCGACCTCGTCCTCAACCTCGCCGCCGCCGAGGAGGCCGGCCTGGTCGACGCCGGCGGCGCGTTCACCGGCGCGCCGAACCTGAACCGCTTCCTCGCCGCCGGCCGTCCCACCTGGACCCGGGTCCGCGCCCAGCTCACCGACCTCTTCACCGGCGGCGTGACCGGGACCGTCGAGCAGCACCTGCACCCGGTGGAGGGCGTCGCGCTCGCGCTGCCGTTCGAGGTCGCGGACTACGTCGACTTCTACTCCTCCGAGCAGCACGCCAACAATCTCAGCGCGATCTTCCGCCCCGACGCCCCGTCGCTGCTGCCCAACTGGAAGTCGCTGCCCATCGGGTACCACGGCCGCGCCGGCACCGTCGTCGTCTCCGGCACCGACATCCCGCGCCCCCAGGGGCAGCGCAAGGCGCCGGACGAGGAGCGCCCCAGCTACGGCCCGTCCCGGCGGCTGGACGTCGAGGCCGAGCTCGGGTTCGTCGTCGGCGCGCCGTCCGTGCCCTCCAAGGGAGCGATCGCCGTCGACGACTTCCGCGAGCACGTGTTCGGCGCCGTACTGGTCAACGACTGGTCCGCCCGCGACATCCAGGCGTGGGAGTACCAGCCGCTCGGCCCCTTCCTGGGCAAGTCCTTCGCCACGTCGGTGTCGCCGTGGGTCGTGCCGCTGGACGCGCTGGAGCCCGCGAAGGTGGCCGCCGTGGTCCAGGACCCGCCCGTCCTGCCCTACCTCGCGGAGTCGGAGCGCTACTCGTACGACATCCGCTGCGAGATCCGGTGGAACGGGACGCTCGTGTCGCGGCCGCCGTATGCCGGCATCTACTGGACGCCCGCGCAGCAGCTCGCCCACCTCACCGCCAACGGCGCCTGGGCGCGCACCGGCGACCTGTACGCGTCCGGCACCATCTCCGGCGACACGCCCGAGCAGACCGGTTCGTTCATCGAACGGACGTGGAACGGCGCACAGCCGGTCCGGCTCGACGACGGCATGACCCGTAGCTTTCTGCTCGATGGCGACACGGTCACGATTTCCGCCACCGGGTGGTGTACGGGTGGGGCCGTGGTTGGCTTTGGTGAAGTGACCGGCACGGTGGTGACGCAGGTGTGAGAAGCCCGGCGATCGACGGTCACCGTGAGCAGAATGCGACGATCGCCGGGTATGGTGCCCGGCGGAGGTGGTTATGGGGACCGGTGGTGCTGGGCGTCTTTCGGTGCGCCCGCGGACTTGGCCCCGGTCGTTGCGCCGGGTGCTCACCGCGCTCCTCGCGCTCGTGGTCATCGCGGCGATGGGCGTCACCGCGTACCGGACCCTCAAGCCCGCCGAGACGGTCAGCAGCGCCAAGAAGCCGGTGCCGTCGCCCGAGCCGGTCAAGTCCATCCAGTACGCCGAGCTGCCCTCCGCCCCGCTGATCGTCGAGGGCCGCCTGCGCGTCTACACCGAGCAGCGCCGGGTTTTCGCCGACACGCCCGTGACCGCGCAGCGGCTGATGACGCCGCACTGGGCGTACCGGCGCTGGCCCGCGGAGGTCGTCTCGGTCGTCGCCGTCGAGAAGCCCGCCAGCGGCGTCGGCATGTCCGTGGTCGTCACCAAGTGGTCCGACGGCGAGATCGTCGCCCTGGACGCCGAGAAGGGCGACATCGTCTGGCAGGTGCGCATCGACCCCGCCGACGGCGAGACGTTCAAGGGCCGCCGCACCGGGGCGAAGACGCTGTACAGCCCGGAGGACCTCTTCGTCACCACCTCGGCGCTGGACCACCAGCAGGTCGTCATCGCCACCGGCAAGGACGTCGTGCAGGCCATCGACCCGGTCGACGGCAAGATTCGCTGGACCCACTCCTTCGCCGCCACCCCCGGCTGCCACGCCGTCGACTGGACCAGCCTCGACGCCTACTTCGTGAAGGACACCTGCGCCAAGCCGGCGACCCTCGAGGTGTACGACGCCGGCACCGGCACCCTCCTCACCACGTGGCGCCCGCCGGGCGCGTCGATCGGCCCCGACAACATCACCAACTGGTACCTGGAACCGACCTCCTGCCAGCTCGGCCGCTCGGGCTGCGCCCTGTTCAAGGCCGCCCCGACCGGCGACGTGGTCTCCTTCGCCGACGCCGCCTCAGGCATCGGCAGCATCACCCCCACGTACTGGTCCCTCGGCGCCGACCACATCGTCAAGCCGGAGCTCGTGCCCGACAAGGACAAGGTCGTCGTGGTCGGCGACGTCCTGGCCGAGCAGGTCGTGGGCGGCTACATCTGGGCCTTCTCCCGCACGTCCGGCCAGCGCCTGTGGATGTCGGAGGTCTCGGGCACGCTGATCGGCGCCGACCAGCGCAACGTCTACCTGATCAACCGCGACTACCAGCTCCTGGTCCTGAACCTCGTCACCGGCGCCGTCACGTCGAGCACCGAGCTGCGGATCCGGCCGGAGGACAGGTTCGTGTTCAGCGAGCTGTACCTGCACGGCGGCTACCTCAGCGTGGAGCGCCTGCACACCACCAACGCGTCGGAGATCGACGATCGGTACTACTTCAGCATGAACACCGTCGTCCTGGTCGGCATCGGCTGATGCCGCCCGCCCTTGCCGGCGCCCCTGTTCGTGGCGGTCGTGTTCGCGGCGGTGGCCTTGCCGCGGCCGTCACGCTGACCGCGGCGCTGCTGGCCGCCTGCTCTTCCGGCACTGGCTCTGGTTCCAGTTCCCATGGTCACGATGCCACGCCGAGGATGACGGCATCGGCCGGCGCGTCGCCGACGGTCTCCGTTGCCTTCAACGCGACCGACGTGCAGTTCGCGACCGACATGATCCCCCACCACCAGCAGGCCGTGGACATGGCCGACCTGGCCGCCACCCACGCCTCGAACCCCGACGTGAAGGCCCTCGCCGCGAAGATCCGCAAGGCCCAGGATCCCGAGATCGCCACCATGTCCGCCTGGCTCCGCTCATGGGGCGAGCCGGTTGCCGGGCCCCATGCATCACGAAGCGGGCGACATGGGCGGCATGCCCGGCATGCTCACCGACACCGAGCTCCGCCAGCTCGCGGCCGCCACCGGCCCCACCTTCGACACCAAGTTCCTGACCCTCATGATCAAGCACCACGAGGGCGCCATCGAGACCGCGAAGACCGCCCAGGAGCAGGGCTCAGCGGTCAAACACCTCGCAGCCGAGATCGCGACAACCCAGACCGCCGAGCTCACCGAGATGAAGACCCTCCTCGACAAGCTCCCGTAGCCCGTCAGGGGCGCTTGCCGGGCAGGGATCCGGAAGGCCTCGGGCTGGGCGAGGTCTTCCGGATCATGAGCGCAGCGGTCAGAGGCAGTCGAGGAAGGCGTCGTTCTCGCCGGGGGAGCTGATCGTGACGCGGACGCCGTCGCCGGCGAAGGCGCGGACGATCACGCCGGACTCCTCGCACTTGGCGGCGAAGTCCAGGGCGGCGTCGCCCAGCGGCAGCCAGAAGAAGTTCGCCTGGGTGTCGGGGACATCCGGGTACACCTTGCGGACGGCGGTGACGACCCGCTCGCGCTCGGCGGTGATCAGGTCGACCCGGCGCTGCATCTCGTCGGCGGACTGCAGGGCGGCCAGGGCCGCGGCCTGCGCCGTCGCCGAGGTCGAGAACGGCGTGATGACCTTGCGCACGGTCGCGGCGACCTCGGCGGAGCCGATCAGGTAGCCGACGCGCAGGCCGGCCAGGCCCCACGCCTTCGAGAGAGTGCGCAGGACGACGACGTTGGGGCGGTCGCCGTACTCCACCAGGCCGTCGGGCACGTCGGGGTCGGTGACGAACTCGCGGTACGCCTCGTCCAGGGCGACCAGCACCGTCGGCGGTACAGCATCCAGAAACGCGTCGAGAGCGGCCTTGCCGGCGGCGGTCCCGGTCGGGTTGTTCGGGTTGCAGACGATGACCAGGCGGGTCTTGTCGGTGATCGCGGCGGCCATCGCCGGCAGGTCGTGCTCGTGCGAGGCGGTGTTGGGCACGCGGACGCTGGTCGCGGCGGAGGCGGCTGCGATGATCGGGTACGCCTCGAAAGAGCGCCAGGCGTAGACGGCCTCGTCGCCCGGGAGGCAGGTCGCGCGGAAGAGGTGCTCGAAGAGGGCGACGGAGCCGCAGCCGGTGGCGATGCGGTCCGGGTCCACGCCCAGCCGGTCGCTGAGCGTGGAGCGCAGCGCGGTGGCGCCCGGGTCCGGGTACCGGTGGGCGCCGCTGATCGCCGCCGTGACCGCGTCGACGACGCCGGGCAGCGGGCCGTACGGGACCTCGTTGCTCGCCAGTTTGATCGCGCCGGGCACGGTGCGGCCGGCGACGTAGGCGGGCAGGGCGTCGAGGTCGGGTCGCGTGAGGCGGGTCATGAAGGATCTCCACTAGGTTCAGAAGGCTGCTGCGGAACGTCCCGCACCACGACGGTGCCGGCCGAACGGTCGTGGAAGGCCCGGTGCAGCGGCCAGTCGATCACCGGCGAGAGGCTGTCGAGGAACTGCAGCACGAACCCGACGCCGCAGGTCCACAGCAGCACCGACAGGCCCAGCGGGTTCCACCGGCGGATGGCGCGGCCGTAGCCGATGCGCTCCTCGCTCTCCAGCCGCATGACCTTGATCTTCAGCAGGCGCTTGCCCAGGGTCTGGCCGTTGTTGGCGATCGCGGGCACCTCGTAGGCGAACCACAGGGCCGCGATGAGGATGAGGATCACCACCTGCAGCGAGTTGGCGCGGTCCGGCGGCACGACGTCGCTGGGCGACTCGTTGGCCAGGTAGCGGTCGTACGACTCCTGGAACACCGGCCACATCTCGCGCAGGTACTGGTAGACGAACCAGCCGGTGACCACGGCGTTGATCAGCAGCAGCGCGGCGATGTCGACGAGCCGGGCGAGCAGCCGCGCGCCGAGGCCGGCGACCTGGCGGCCGTGCGGCATGGCCGCCGCCGGGTTGAGGCCGGCGAAGGCCTGCGGCGGGAGCAGCACCTGGACGGCGCCGGTCGGGTACCCACCGGGCGGGAGGGTGCCCTGCGGCTGGGCGCCGGGTGGCAGCGGCGCGCCCGGCGGCAGCACGATGGCGCCGGGCGGCAGCTGGCCGGGTGGGAATCCGCCGGGTGGCACGGGCGTGCCGGGCGGCAGGATGACCGCGCCCATCTGCGGGACGGGCTGCGGTGGCGGTTCGACGGGCGGTGGAGCGACGGCTGGCGGCCCCGCCGGCGCGACCGCGTCGGCCGGGATGGCGTCGCCGATCCAGCCTTCACCGTCCCAGTACCGCTGGACGGCCGAGTCGACGGGGTCCTTATACCAACCTGGAGCTGTCACCTGTTGACCTTTACCACAACCGTCGTCGCGACCTTGTCGTGCAGGCACTGCTGGTATGGCTTGTCCCACAGCTGCCAGAGGCCGTCGACCCAGGAGAAGAACGGAACGAAGATCGCCACCACGTACTGCATCAGCCAGCGCTTGGCGGCAACGCTGCGGGTGATCGGCGCCGACGGGTTGTCGAGCCGGATGAGCGTCAGACCGAGCGCCCGCTTCCCCAGTGTGACACCGCGCCGGGACGGGAACAGCTCGACGTAGTACACGTAGCTGAGGGCGAACAGCCCGACGAAGAGGCCGACGTACATCAGGATGATCGGTCCGATGAACGTCCCGGGGTCGGGGGAGTTGGTGATCTGGCCGGTGACGGGGTCGGTCTCGATCTGCGACGCCTGCGACTCGGCCCAGGCGACGATCCCGATGATCGCCGGGATCATCACGATCATCGACAGGAAGCTGAAGACGATCGCGTCGATGATGTATGCGCCGAGCCGAGCGCCGAATCCGGCGAGCGGCTGACCGGTCGGCGCCATGGGCACCGGCGGAGGCCCGTAGTAGGCCTGCGCCGGCACACCGTATGCACCCTGGGGATACGGGTTGTGCTGCGGATGCTGAGGGCCCTGGGGGTATGGGTTGTGCTGAGGAGGCTGAGGGTATGTCACCCCGACAGTGTTACAGGTTCCCGCGACTCTCCTGTTCCCTCTCGATGGCCTCGAAGAGCGCCTTGAAGTTGCCCTTGCCGAAGCCGAGCGAGCCGTGCCGTTCGATCAGCTCGAAGAACACCGTCGGGCGGTCCTGCACCGGCTTGGTGAAGATCTGCAGCAGGTACCCGTCCTCGTCGCGGTCCACGAGGATGCCGCGCGCCTTGAGGTCCTCGATCGGCACCCGCACCCGGCCGATCCGCGCCCGCAGCTCGGGGTCGTCGTAGTACGAGTCGGGCGTGACCAGGAACTCCACCCCGGCCGCCCGCATCACGTCGACGGTCCGCAGGATGTCCCCGGTCGCCAGCGCGATGTGCTGCGCGCCCGGCCCGCCGTAGAACTCCAGGTATTCGTCGATCTGCGACTTCTTGCGCGACACGGCGGGCTCGTTGAGCGGAAACTTGACCTTGCGGGTGCCGCTGGCGACGACCTTGCTCATCAGCGCCGAGTACTCCGTCGCGATGTCGTCACCGACGAACTCCGCCATGTTCGTGAAGCCCATGACCCGGTTGTAGAACTCGACCCACTCGTCCATCTTGCCCAGCTCGACGTTGCCGACGACGTGGTCGACCGCCTGGAAGAACCGCTTCGCCGGCGGCGCCACGATCGGCTGCTTCGCCACGAAGCCCGGTCGCCAGGGGCCGCTGTACCGCGAGCGGTCGATCAGCGTGTGGCGGGTCTCGCCGTACGTCGCGATCGCCGCGACCCTGACGGTCCCGTGCTCGTCCGTCTCGTCGTGCGGCTGCTCGAGTCCGGTCGCCCCCTGCTGCAGCGCGTGCGCATAGGCGGCGTCGACGTCCGGAACCTCCAGCGCGATGTCGGCGATCCCGTCACCGTGCCGCTCGTGGTGCTGCGTCGCCGCGGCCTGCCGGTGGACCCCGCCCGCCAGCACGAACACCGCCGAGCCGGACCGCAGCACGTACTCCGCGTGGTCCCGGTAGCCCTGCTCAGGCCCCCGGTACGCGACCAGTGTCATCCCGAACGCGGTCGAATAGAAGTGCGCGGCCTGCTTCGCGTTGCCGACGTAGAACAAGACGTGATCGAGCCCCGTCAGCGGGAACGGATCATGCGAAACGTCGCGCTCGACAGCACCGATGAGCTCGTTGATGTCCTCGACAGCCTGGGTCATGCGCCAAGCCTCGGTCGCCCACGGCGGCTGTGCAAGGAACGCTATTCTCCATGGTCAGGTTGCTCATTTTGCCGTTGGTTTCGGGGGTACTGGTGGACAAGTTGCCCAGTCCGATCGACACGCTGGACGCCAGGCTGATCGCGCTGCTCGCCCTGGAGCCCCGCATCGGTGTGCTGGAGTGCTCCCGCCGCCTGCAGGTCGCCCGCGGCACGGTCCAGGCCAGGCTCGACCGCCTCACCGACCGCGGCGTCATCCGCGGCTACGGCCCCGACATCGACCCCGCGGCCCTGGGCTACGGCGTGACCGCCTTCGTCACCCTCGAGATCCGCCAGCGCTACGGCCACGACCCGGTAGCCGCCCACCTCGCCGAGATCCCCGAGGTCCTGGAGGCCCACACCATCACCGGCTCAGGCGACCTGATGTGCCGCATCGTCGCCCGCTCCAACTCCGACCTCCAACGCGTCATCGACCGCGTCATGGGCTTCGACGGCATCGAGCGCTCTTCGACGATCATCGCCCTCGCCGAACAGATCCCCCACCGCACCCTCCCCCTGGTCCACGCCGCCTCCCGCCCCCTCGCCGCCGACAGCGACAGGCGGCGAGATTGACCGGTCTATGGTGTTCTGGGCGGGGGCTTCACGAGAAGAAGGTCAGCGGCGGCCGACGGTGAGGACGGGCTTCGTGACTTCGGCGAAGCGTCGTTGCCGGTGCTGTCGGCGCCAACGCGCGGGACAGTGGCGCTGCTCCTGAATCGCTACGCTCACGCCGTGACCGACACGCAGGAGCTCACGGCTGTGGATGCCCCGCCTCGCCAGTCTTATCGCTGGCTGAGTGTGACGAGTGCGGCGTTCGCCCTGGCTGTCGTCCTTGGCGGAACAGATCTGGTGGCCGGGGCGTCGGCGTCGGACTGGCGGTTCCTTGTCATCCTTGCCTTGGCGGTGGCATTTCTGTCATTCGCGTTGGTCGGTGCCGGCCTGCTGTCCAGCGGCGCCAACCAGCCGGCGATCGCGGGTATCGGTGTCGCGGCGCTGGGCATCGCGCTTCTCGTCTCGTGGTTGGTGCCGGACGGCCTTCCCGGTCCTGCACTTCCCGGTTCTGTGCAGATCAGGACCAGCAACGAATCGATATGCGGCGAGATCACGTCCAGTGATCACGAGTTCGTCGCAATCGACGAGCGCATAGGCGACGAACCTAACGGCCAACGGGCGAGGATCTTTGCACGGAGACTCATACCGGTCGCCGCCATCGAATCCATCACCGGCGTGAGTCGCTGCTGACGCCGGTCAGGGGCGCCCATAGGACGCCCCTGAGCCGGACGGCTAGCGGCGGCCGACGGTGAGGACGGGCTTGGTGACTTCGGCGAAGAAGTCGTTGCCCTTGTCGTCGACGACGATGAAGGCGGGGAAGTCGACGACGTCGATCTTCCAGACGGCCTCCATGCCGAGCTCCGGGTATTCGAGGACCTCGACGTGCTTGATGCAGTCCTGGGCCAGGCGGGCGGCGGGGCCTCCGATGGAGCCCAGGTAGAAGCCGCCGTAGGTGTTGCAGGCCTCGGTGACCTGCTTGGAGCGGTTGCCCTTGGCGAGCATGACGAGGGAGCCGCCGGCGGCCTGGAACTTCGACACGTAGGCGTCCATGCGGCCGGCCGTCGTGGGGCCGAACGAGCCCGACGCGTAGCCCTCGGGGGTCTTGGCCGGGCCGGCGTAGTAGACGGCGTGGTCGCGGAGGTAGGCGGGCATCGGCTCGCCGGCGTCCAGGCGTTCGGCGATCTTGGCGTGGGCGATGTCGCGGGCCACGACCAGGGGGCCGGTCAGGGACAGGCGGGTCTTCACCGGCAGGACCGACAGCTGCGCGCGGATCTCCGACATCGGGCGGGTCAGGTCGACCGCGACCACGTCGTCGTCCAGGTGCTCGTCGGTCACGTCGGGCAGGAAGCGGGCCGGGTCGCGCTCCAGCTGCTCCAGCCAGACCCCGGACTCGTTGATCTTCCCGACGGCCTGGCGGTCGGCGGAGCAGGAGACGGCGATCGCGACGGGGCAGGAGGCGCCGTGTCGCGGGAGGCGGACGACGCGGACGTCGTGGCAGAAGTACCGGCCGCCGAACTGCGCGCCGATGCCGAACTCCCGCGTCAGCTGCAGCACCTCGGCCTCAAGCTCCAGGTCGCGGAAGCCGTGGCCGGTCGGTGAGCCCGACGTGGGCAGCGTGTCGAGGTACTTCGCGGAGGCGAGCTTCGCGGTCTTCAGCGCGTGCTCGCCGGAGGTGCCGCCGATGACCACGGCCAGGTGGTACGGCGGGCAGGCGGCGGTGCCGATCAGGCGGAGCTTCTCCTCCAGGAACTGCATCATCCGGGTGGGGTTGAGCAGGGCCTTCGTTTCCTGGTACAGGTAGCTCTTGTTGGCCGAGCCGCCGCCCTTCGCCATGAAGAGGAACTTGTAGGCGTCGTCGCCCTCGGCGTACAGCTCGATCTGCGCGGGCAGGTTGGAGCCGGTGTTCTTCTCGTCCCACATGGTCAGCGGGGCGAGCTGCGAGTAGCGCAGGTTGAGGCGGGTGTACGCGTCGAAGACGCCACGGGCGATCGCCGCCTCGTCGTCGCCGTCGGTGAGGACGAAGCGGCCGCGCTTGCCCATGACGATCGCGGTGCCCGTGTCCTGGCACATGGGCAGGACGCCGCCGGCGGCGATGTTGGCGTTGCGGAGCAGGTCGAGTGCGACGAACCGGTCGTTGGGGGAGGCCAGCGGGTCGTCGATGATCGAGCGGAGCTGGGCGAGGTGCGCGGGGCGCAGGAAGTGCGCGATGTCGTGCATCGCCTCGTCGGTGAGGAGCGTCAGCGCCTCGGGGGAGACGGTGAGGAACCGCCCGTCGCGCCCGATCCCGTCGCTGGTGACCAGCCGGTATTCGGTGGTGTCGGGTCCGAGCGGCAGCAGCGGCGAGAACGCGAACTCAGGCATGCCTCGACTGTAGTTACTGGATTCCGGCCAGTCTGAGCAGGGCGGCGGTGAGTGCGGCGGCCACCACGACGACCACGAACGGCAGCTTCCGCCACGCGAGCACGGCGCCGACCACGACGCCGGCCGGCCGGGCGACGCCGACGAAGTCGGTGCCGTCGAGCAGTGCGGCGGTGCCGATGAGCGCGGCGAGCAGCGCGACCGCGGCCAGGGTCAGGTAGCGCTTGACGGTGTCGGAGACCGACAGCCGGCTGCGCAGGACGGGCCCGGCGAAGCGCAGCGCGTACGTGCCGGCGGCCAGGACGATGATCGCGATCCAGCTCATGACGGCCGTCGCTTGGAACCGGGCACGGGCAGCGCGAACGCGAGTCCGAGCAGCGCCAGCAGCACGGGCAACCCGGCCGGCAGCAGCGGCGTGGTGGCGAGCGCGATCGCGGCACCGGCGACTGCCACTCGTACCGACGCGGAATCCTTCAACGAGGGCAGCGTCAGCGCCAGGAGTGCGGCCGGGAACGCCGCGTCGATGCCGTAGCGGTTCGGGTCGCCGAGGGCGCTGCCGGCGATCGCGCCGACGGTCGAGGCGATGTTCCACGTGACGAACAGCGCGACACCGGTCAGCCAGTACGCGCGGCGGCGCTGCGCCGGGTCGTCCTGCGCCAGGGCGAACGCGACCGACTCGTCGGTCAGGATGTGGCTGCCGACGATCCGCCGCCACCGGCTCGCGCCGAGCGTCTCGTTGCCGATCGCCAGGCCGAACGGCAGGTGCCGGGCGTTGAGCAGCAGGCCGGCCAGGACGATCGCGAGCGCGGTGCCGCCGGCGGAGACGAGCCCGACCGCGAGGAACTGCGCGCCGCCCGCGTAGACGAACGCCGACATGACCACGATCTGGCTGAGCGGCAGGCCGGCGGCGGTGGCGATCGCGCCGAACGAGAGGCCGACCACGACGGCCGCGGCACACAGCGCGCTGACGTCGCGGACGATGGGATCCCGTGTTCGTATCATCGAACGCATAGTTCGATATGCTGGACTGGTCGCAACCGTTCGTCAAGCCGAATGATTCGTTCGTTAAAGCGAACGCTTGACAGGAGTGTGGATCATGGGCGCGCCGTTGGAGTTCATCGCCGCCGCGCTGCGCCGCGAGCGCGACCGGGAGAAGCTGTCGCTGAGCGAGGTCGCGAAGCGGGCCGGCATCGCCAAGTCGACCCTCCACCAGCTGGAGTCCGGGGCCGGCAACCCCAACATCGAGACCCTGTGGGCCCTGGCGGTGGCGCTCAACGTGCCGTTCAGCCGCCTGGTCGAGCCGCCCGCGCCGACCGCCCCGCGGGTGATCCGCGCCGGCGAGGGCCCCTCCATCCAGGCCGAGCAAGCCGACTTCGGCGGCGCGCTGCTCGCCACCTGCCCGCCGGGCGCGAAGCGCGACATCTACCTGATGAACGTCGGCATGGGCGGCCCCCGCAAGGCCGACGCGCACCTGCTGGGCACCGTCGAGCACGTGGTCCTGATGAGCGGCCGCCTCCGGGTCGGCCCTTCCGACGCGACCGTCGACCTGTCACCGCACGACTACTGCTCGTTCCCCGGCGACGTGCCGCATCTCTACGAGGCGCTCGAACCCGGCACGTCGTTCACGCTCGTGATGGAGCACCGCTAGCTGTAGGGCAGGAACCCCAGATTCCGTCCACGGGAGACGATCAGCCCGTCCGGTCCGACGCCGAGGACGTCAGAACTCGTCTTCGCGTCGAGCCTGAGGGTGCCATTGTCCGGCTTGTACGCCTTGAGCGTCCCCGAGTCCCGGATCAGCACCGCGTAGCGGGTGATCGCCACGTCCGCCTTCTCGCCGATCTCCTGCTTCCACGCGGTCTTCCCCGTGGTTAGGTTGATCACCTGGAGGGTCTTCTTGTCGGCGCCGCGGATCAGGCCGTACTGGCTGTCGGCCGCGACCAGCGTGTCCCCGAGCGCGCCCACGAACAGCTCCCGCCCGTCGCGCGGTGACAGGAACACCTCCCGGTTGTCCCCGCGGGTCGCCGCGATCACCGAGTCCGCCCCCGCCGGGTCCCTGCGCTGCTCGCACCCCGCCCCGGACGACGTCCGCAGGTCGTAGCCGTCCTTGCGCCAGACCGTCTTGCCCGTCGCGGCGTCCCGCGCCTCCAGGCTGTAGCGGCAGTTGCCGTCCTTCGGCTGCGCGGTCGAGACGAGGACCCTCCCACCGACGACCACGATCCGACTGGTGTTCGTCGGTTCTTCGGTACGCAGCCGCTTCCCGCTGAGCGTGTCGATCACCTGCACCCGCTGGTCGATCGGGAAGCCCAGCATGGCCGGAATGGCGTTCGGGCTCGCCTCGACGGCGTTGTCGTACGTGTCGGAGAGCAGCCTGGTCCCGAGCAGGTCCGTGTTCACGCCCGCGAGCACCCGCCCGATCCCGGGCAGCGTCAGCTTCCAGATCTGCGCCCCGTCCTTGGGCGAGCGCGCCGTGAGGGTGCAGTCGGTCAACCCACCGCAGGCCAGCGCCAGCACCGAGTCCCGGTAGGTCCACGCCCCGACCGCGTCGCCGTCCTTCCACTTGACGGACCCGTTCGCGGGGTCGACGGCCTCAAGCCCCTTCCCGCGCCGCCCGACGACGACCACCTGACCGGCCCCGTCCCCGGCGACGGCGGCCCAGTCGGCCTCCTTGTCCCACAGCTTCGTCCCGCTGCGCAGCCCCCGGGCCTCGATCGTCCCCCGCATCTGCACGACCACGGCATCCCCGGCGATCACGGCCGCCGACGGCTGCCCCCCGACCCGGTCCGTCCACAACGTCTCAGGCTCCGACAGTTTCCCGCCACTGGAGGCGACCTTCTCCCACCAGCCCGTGAAGTCCATCGACATCTTGGGCAGCGGATTCCACCCGGTGACCAAAATCCCCGTGATGATGAGCGCCAGCACCCCGATCGCACCGAGCGCCGTCTCAAAGTTCCGGACCGCTCCCCTAGCCACCCGCCCACCGTAACGGCGCCGGATCGTACTGCGGTGGATCGCCCGATAAGCCCGTGTCGCGGATATTTCATCCTCAGGGGTTGAAGGCTGGCGAGCGGCAACTCGTGAGTCGCGGCAGCGGGGCAGTAGAGCGACCCGGACGTATACGCGCCGTATAAGCTTGGCGGGTGGGTTACGACTGGCTCCCCGGTCTCGACGATCGTCGCGGCACGACCCATGACACCCCTTGAGATCGCCCAACTCGAGACGTGGGAGCTGGACCATGAGTGACGACATCGACCTGCAGCGGATCGCCGAGGATGAGCGCATCGCCCGCGAGCTCGCGTCCGGCGACCTGCGACTCACCTACGACGGCACCGCGGAAGTCCCGGACCTGCCGCCACCCGGCGCGCCGGTCAACGTGATCCGGCCGCTGCGCATCCCCCATGACCTCGACGTGCAGGTGCGGGAGCTCGCCGAGCAGCGCGGTGTGACGATCTCGGTCATGCTGCGGGAACTGATCGTCGCCGGCCTGCAGGATGTCACCGCCCGGCAGTCCGATCCGCTCGCCGAGCTTCGCCATCTGGGTGCTGCCGTTCAGCGGGTCGCGGACACGCTCGCCTTACGGGAACAGCGCGACGCTGCCTGACCCCTGGTGGGCAGTGGTGGTGGAGAGTGCGGGGCAGGAATCAGGCGTGGTTGCCGCTGCGGAGCGGCCGTTGCTTGGCGTTGAACGAGTGACGGGCCGCCTCCGGGGAGGCGGCCCGTCGGGCTAGACCAGCGGGTGGGCGAGGCGGACCGTGACCAGGGTGGTCTTGATGCCGCTGTCGATCAGGCGGCCCGACGCGTCGAAGGCGGCTGGGCCGTCGGTCATGCCGAAGTCGTTGTCGTTGATGAGGGCGATCGTCCACGGGTTCAGGACGGCGACGCCCTCGATCTTCTTCTGGGTGCCGGGGACGGTGTTCAGGTCGATGACGAGGGTCTTCGGGATGAGGGTCACCGCGGAGGCGTCCTGCTCCAGGGACGGCGTGGTGGCCGGGTTGTCGTAGGGGCCGCCGAGGAGGTTGGTGGCCTTGCGCAGGTCGGCGCGGTAGAGGCGGGCGGCCTGGTCGGTGCGCTCCTGGACGAGGACGGTGTTGGGGCCGAGGCCGACGATGGAGGAGATCTTCAGCTCGGCGGGGTTGGTCTGGCCGGGGTCGACGACCGAGACGGGGGCGAACTGGTAGGCGTACTCGCCGACGACCTTGCCGGAGCGGGGGGAGAAGCGCAGCAGGCGGGTGTTCAGCGACGCCTCGCCGGCGGCCTTGGTCGGGACGAGGAGGGGGCTCTGCAGGCCGATGACCAGGTCGCCGCCGGGGAGGACGCCGAGGCCCTCGAAGCCGCGGTTGACCTTGCGGGAGGCGTAGATGGCGGGGAAGGTCTCGATCACCGGGTAGTCGGTGCCGGTCAGGCCCAGGCCCGACGGGACGTAGCGGGCGAGGACGCGGCCGCGGGATGACACGTGGACCAGCGAGGGGCTGTACTCGTCGACGAGCCAGAAGGTGCCGTCGTCGGCGCGGACGATGCCTTCCGTGTCCAGGCCGTTGGGGTTGATCGACAGCGGGGTGCCGGCGTTGTACGTGTAGGGCTGCTCGTCGTGCGGCAGCTGGTTCGGCAGGCCGGTGACGGGCTTGCCGGACGAGGTCGTGATCGGGATGGTCTGCACGACCTTCAGGACAGAACCGGCAGCGCGGACGCGGACGATCGTCGGGTTGAAGTCGGGGGTCGGGAAGGTCCGGCGCTTCTCGGTGCCGACCGTGATCTGGCCGTTGGGGCCGCGGTCGGTGATCGTCCAGTACTCGCCGGGGCGGCCGGCCGGGAAGATGTCGCTGCCGATGCCGCCGAGGTTGACGCCGCGGTCGTCGGCGACGCCGAGGGTGCTGAGCGGGATCGAGGGCAGGGTGGCCGTCGCGGTGACCCGGGCGGCGCCGCCGTGAGCGGACGCGGGGGTCGCCGACAGCAGCAGGGCCGGGACGGCGACGGCGGCGGTCACGGCCGCGCGCAGCAGGAATGGCATAGCTCGACACGATGGGCGAGCCGGCCGAAGGCGGTGTGGCCGGAGGGTGAACGGGGGCCGCACACAGCGTTGGGCGCGGCCCCAGAATGCGAATTCGCGCCGAAATGTCCCCGTTCGTCCAGAGCAACCCCGCAGAGGGCTTGAGTAGCCCGAATCCGGTTCATGAGCAAACCGCCTGCAAGACCTGGACGCATTCCGGCACACGCATGTCGTTCCACGAAAAAGACTCCACGGCGCTGCTCTTTCACCGCTCTCATTTGACTACCATCGGGCAATACCGCGTGCAGCTTCGAGGGGAGGCAGGCGCCGCACAGAGGGTGGTTATGCGCAATTCGACCAAGTTTTCGATCTTGGGGCCGGTGCAGATCCGCACGCCGGGCTCGGAGATCACGGTTGCGGCGCCCCGTGAGCGGATCCTCCTGGCGCTGCTGTTGCTGCGCGAAGGGCAGCTGGTGCCGTTCCAGCAGGTCATCTCGGCCCTGTGGGACACCAGCCCGCCGACCACCGCGCGGGCCCAGGTGCACAGCTGCGTCTCCCGGCTCCGCCAGCTGCTGCGCCGCGCCGGGCTGCCCGAGGAGCTCGTCATCACCGAGCCTTCCGGGTACCGCATCAAGGTCGGCGCCGACGAGCTGGACGCCGTCGTCTTCGCCGCCCGGGTCGAGCGCGGCCGGGCCGCGGCGGCCGACGGCGACCTGGCCGCGGCCCGCGACGAGCTGCGCGCCGCCCTCGCCCTGTGGCGCGGCCGGCCGCTCGCCGACGTCGACTCCGACGCGGTCCGCGCCTCCGCGGCGCACCTGGAGGAGCAGTGGACCGCCGCCCTGTCGCTCTGCCTGGACCTGGAGCTGCGGCTCGGCGCGGCGGAGGAGATCCTCGCCGAGGTCGCCGACCTGGTCGAGCGGTTCCCGCACCACGAGCAGTTCCGCGGGCACCTGATGACGGCGCTCGCCCGCACGGGGCGGCGGGCCGACGCGCTCGCCGTGTTCCGCCGGGGGCGGGCGATGCTCGCCGAGGAGCTCGGCATCGAGCCGGGCGCCGAGCTCGTCGAGCTGCACCGCAGGATCCTCAACGGCGACGTGACGCTGCTGCTCGCGCCGCCCGAGCCGGCCGACGAGGGGCGCCGCGCCGCCCGCTGCCTGCCGCGCGACATCGCGGACTTCGCCGGGCGGGCCGACGCGTTCGCCGAGATCGTGGCCGCGCTCAGCGACGAGCGGCACGCCGTGCTCGCGATCGACGGGATGGCCGGCACCGGCAAGACCACGCTCGCCGTCCGCGCCGCGCACGCGGTGTCGCCCGGGTTCCCCGACGGGCAGCTCTACCTCGACCTGCGCGGGCACAGCGATCGGGCGCCGCTGGACCCGGGGGAGGCGCTCGGCGCGTTGTTGCGGCAGTTGGGGGTACCGCCGGAGCGGATCCCAGCCGTCTCGGACGAGCGCGCGGTGCTCTGGCGGACCGAGCTGGCCGACCGCAGGGTGCTCGTGCTGCTCGACAACGCCCTGGACTCCGCGCAGGTGCTGCCGCTGCTGCCCGGCACGGCGCTCACGGGCGTGCTCATCACCAGCCGGCGCCGGCTCGGCGGGCTCGACGGCGCCCGGCCCGTGTCGCTGGACGTGCTGCCGCTCGACGAGGCGGTGGAGCTGCTGCAGCGCACCGTCGGCGCCCGCGCCGTCGCCGACCCGGCGTGCACCGTCGAGGTGGTGGAGCTGTGCGGGCGCCTGCCGCTGGCGGTGCGCCTGGCGGGCGCGCGACTGCAGCACCGGCCGAGCTGGACGATCGCCGACCTGGCCCGCCGGCTGCGCGGCGCCGACCGGCGGCTGCCCGAGCTGGCCGTCGACGGGCGGACCGTGGCGGCGGCGTTCGCGCTGTCGTTCCAGCAGCTGCCCGTACACCTGCAGCAGTTCTTCGCGGTGCTCGGCGTGCACCCGGCGGGTGACTTCGAGCCGGCCGCCGCCGCCGCCATGGCGCAGCTGCCCGTGGCGGACGCCGAGGAGCTGCTGGAGGACCTCGTCGACGTCCACCTGGTCGAGGCGCCCGAGGCCGGCCGGTACCGGCTGCACGACCTCCTGCGGGACTACGCGGCCCAGCTCGTGGCCGACGCGGACGCCGTCGTCGACCGGATGCTCGATCACTATCTGTACAGCGTGGCCGCCGCGAACGCGTTCCTGGAGCTGGCCGACACGCGCGTCGCCCTGCGGCTGGACACCCCGCCGCCGGCCGCGCGGGTGTTCACCGGGATCGCCGAGGCGCGCGGGTGGATGGAGCGCGAGCTGCCCAACGTCCTCAGCGCCGCGCGCCTCGCCTCCGACCTCGGCCGGCACCGGCAGATCTGCCTGATGACCCGAGCGGTGTCGCCGTTCCTGTTCGGCTTCGGCTACGGCGAGGCGCAGCTCGACCTGTACGAGCGGGCGATCGCGGCCGCGCGGACCCTGCCCAGCGCGGAGCTGGAGGCGGAGGCCCGGAACTACCTCGCCGGCGTGTACTTCCGGATGGGCCGCATGGCGGACGCCCTCTCGACGCTGCGGCTCGTGACCGCCATCGCCGAGCGCGAAGGCATCCCCCGGCTCATGGGCACCGCGCTGACCAACATGGCGATGCTGCACAGCCGGCTCGGCCAGTACGCCGCCGCCATCGCCGCCGCGGAGGCCGCCGCCGCGCTGCACCTGGACGAGGCCCCGGCGCACCTCCAGTTCAAGATCAATAGCACGATCGGCATCGCGCACACCCAGGCCGGCAACTACGACCAGGCCCTGCAGGCCAACCGGCGCGGCCTCGCCGCCGCGCGCACGCTCGGCGGGATGCGCGCCGTCGGCATCATGATGGGCGAGCTCGGCCTCAACCACCTGCACCTCGGCCACCTCACCGTCGCGCCCGCCCTGCTGCGGCGCGCGCTGACGCTGAAGCAGCACTCGGTCAACCAGTTCGGCTCCGCGGAGACCCTCAGCAAGCTCGGCACCGCGCACCGCCTGCAGGGCCACCTCGCCGACGCCCTCGCCTGCCAGCGCGCCGCGCGGTCGCTGATGGACCAGGTCGCCGACGTCTCCGGGCAGTGCCTCACCGCCAACGACCTCGCCCTCACGCTGCGCGCCCTCGACATGCACGACGAGGCCCGGCAGCTCAACGAGGAGGCGCTCGCCAAGTCCGTGCGCATCGGCGACCGGTACGAGCAGGCCCGCGCCCTGGCCGGCCTCGGCCGCCACGAGCAGGCGGTCGCGCTCTTCGAGGAGCTCGGCGTCAGTGATCTGGGCGCGCTCTACCGTTGACGGCGGTCGCCGCGGGGCACTGTAGAACGTATGGAATTCCGCGTGGAGCACGACACCATGGGCGAGGTCCGCGTCCCCGCCGACGCGCTGTGGCGGGCGCAGACGCAGCGCGCCGTCGAAAACTTCCCGATCTCCGGCGGCCGGCTGGAGTCCTCCCACATCAAGGCACTGGCGCAGATCAAGGGCGCGGCCGCCGCGGTGAACGCCTCGCTGGGTGTCCTGCCCGAAGGGCTCGCGCAGGCGATCGTGGCCGCGGCGGCGGACGTGGCGAGCGGCGTGCACGACGACCAGTTCCCGATCGACGTGTTCCAGACGGGGTCGGGCACGTCGTCGAACATGAACGCCAATGAGGTCATCGCGACGCTGGCGTCCCGGTTGCTGGGCTCGCCGGTACACCCGAATGACCACGTGAATGCGTCGCAGTCGTCCAACGACGTATTTCCCACCTCCATTCACATCGCCGCCGCGTCGGCTCTGACATCCGAATTGGTGCCGGCTCTCTCCGTGCTTTCTGACGCCTTGTCGGATAAATCGGACTCGTTTGCGTCTGTGGTCAAGGCGGGGCGGACACATCTCATGGATGCGACGCCGGTGACGCTCGGGCAGGAATTCTCCGGATACGCCGCTCAGGTCCGGTATGGCATCGATCGAGTTCAGTCCGTCCTGCCGCGCGTCTGCGAGCTGCCCCTCGGCGGCACGGCGGTGGGGACGGGCATCAACACCCCGCCGTCGTTCTCCGCCGCGGTGATCGCCGCCCTGGCCGGGACGACCGGCCTGCCGCTCACCGAGGCCCGCAACCACTTCGAGGCCCAAGGTGCCCGCGACGCCCTCGTCGAGGCCTCCGGCCAGCTGCGGACCATCGCCGTCGGCCTGTACAAGATCGCCAACGACATCCGGTGGATGGGCTCCGGCCCGCGCGCCGGCCTGCGCGAGCTGCGCCTGCCCGACCTCCAGCCCGGCTCGTCGATCATGCCCGGCAAGGTCAACCCCGTCGTCCCCGAGGCGGTCCGCCAGGTCGTCGCCCAGGTCATCGGCAACGACGCCGCCGTCGCGTTCGCCGGCTCCCAGGGCGACTTCGAGCTCAACGTCATGCTCCCGGTGATCGCCCGCAACCTCCTGGAGTCCATCCGCCTGCTCGCCAACGCCGCCCGCCTCTTCGCCGCCCGCTGCGTCGACGGCCTGGAGGCCGACGAGGAGGTCCTGCACTCGTACGCCGCCGGCTCCCCGTCGATCGTCACGCCCCTGAACCGCTACCTCGGCTACGACGAGGCCGCCGCCATCGCCAAGGAGGCCCTCGCCACCGGCCACACCATCCGCGACGTCGTCATCTCCCGCGGCCACCTCGACAAGGGCACCCTCACCCAGGCCCAGCTCGACGAGGCCCTCGACCTGCTGTCGATGACGCATCCCTGACGCGGACTTAGGCTGCACGGATGCCGAGCCTCACCGCCGCCGTGCAGCGGGCCGACAGTCCGGTGGGGCGGTGGATGCGGGCCACGTTCCCGCACCTGGCGCCGCTGCAGCAGGCCGTCCGGGAAGCGGCCGACGAACTGGCGGTCACCGCGTCGGCGGCGGTCGCCCTCGGTACGCAGGGCGGGGCGATCGACTGGTGGATCCGCCTGCTGGTCGACCCGCGGGTGTCCCTCGAACTGCCGATCCGGGGACTGTGGGACCGCCGGGCGGCGTTCGACGGGGCGGGCCGGGAGCTGCTGGAGGTGCTCTGCCCGCGCCGCCCCACCGTGCTCGAGGCCGGCCTGCACGAAGGCCGGCCGGACGAGTGGTGGGCGCGGACCTGCTACGCGCTGGCGCTGCTGGTCGAGCGGTTCCGCAACCCGATGGCCACCGGCTCGCGGCTGTTCACCCTCCCCGCCGGCAGCAGGGCGGACGACCTGCTCGCCCTCGCCAACGACGACGAGGTGGCCGACCTGATCGCGATGCGCGACCTCGCCCGGACGCGGCTGCTGCCGTGCCTGGCGGCCGTGACCGTGCACAGTGGACCGACGTTCGACGGCAGCGAGCTGCTCGCGGCGGACGCCGATCTCGTCGTCGCGGGGCTCCTCATCGACATCAAGTCGGGCTCCGGCGGCCGGCCGCGCCTGGACGGCACCAGGTCACCGGCGCTCGCCGCCACCGACGTGTACCAGCTGCTCGGCTACGCCCTGATGGACTTCAGCGACCGGTACGCGCTGCGCGGCGCCGGCATCTACGCGGCCCGGTTCGGCTGCCTCGTACAGTGGCCGCTCACCGAACTGATCCAGCAGGCGACCGGCCGGTCCGGCCGCGGCCTCCTCGACCTCCGGCGGGAGTTCGAGGACCTGGTCAGATCCGGCGGCGGACCCAGCGGCCGAGCAGGGCGCAGGTGACCAGGAAGAGGAGGAGGAAGGTGCAGGAGCGCCACATGTCCGCGGTGGTGTTGTTCCCCGTGTACGCCTTCACGCCATAGAGGAAGTAGCCGGCGTCGGCGAGCAGGGTGCCGAAGAGGACCTTGGTGTCGGTGCGCGGGCCGCGCCTGGCGGGCGGGGCGCCGTGGTTGATGTGGATGTCGCCGCTCTGGGTGGCGTACAGGTCGCCGTTGTTGACCGAGTTGTTCTGGCCGCCGTTGCTCACAGGTGCTCCTTCGCGTTGGGGCGCGACACCAGCTGCGGGATGGTGTGGCTGGCCGGGTCGTGCATGCCGAGCACGGCGACCGCCTGGTCGAACGCCTGCGGGACCGGGCGGCCGAAGCCCAGCGCGGAGTAGAACGACGCGGCGAAGATGGTGGCGACCTCGTCGGTGACGGACGCGTTCATGCCGACGACGTGGTCGACGTGCCGGCCGATCTCGGCGGCCTGCGCGGCGGAGTGGCAGGCGTTGAGCACGACGACCCGGATCTGCTCGCCGGCGGTCCGGAACAGCTCCCCGATCCGCGCCGCGGACACCCGCCGGTCGGTGCCGTCGCCCGCGGACAGGTACACCTCGCCGGCGCGGTTGCCGTGCCCGCTGAAGTGCACGATCTGCGGGTTGTGCTGGTTCAGGTACTGCAGCAGGTCCAACGGCCGGACCGCCCAGCACGTGATCAGCTCGAACACGTCCCGGTCGTGCGCGAGCCGCAGCCGCTCGGTGACCTGCCGCGCCTCCTCGTCGATCGCGAGCCGCTCGGTGCTGCCGGGGTTGGCGGCCAGCATCAGCACCCGGATCTTCCGCTCCGGCACCGGCGTCGACCGCCCCGTGACGGTGATGTCGCCACCCTGCGTCACGTACATGTCGCCGCTGTGCACGGTGTTGGTCTGCGGCCCGTACTCCTGCATGCCTCCTCCTGACGGACAGGCAGGCCGGAGGGGTTCCGCTCGGGGCGGGCAGGGATCAGGATGCAGCGATGGGGATGCGTTGGCGGAGCGTGATCGGCGGGCTCAGCGGCCTCGCCGCGGCGGTGATCTGGGCGGTGTGCCTGGCGATCTACCAGCCGTACATGGAGCCGTCTCCGGCGGCCGAGTTCGTCGGCAACAACACGTACTGGCCGCGGGACATCCGGCAGCTCGCGATCCTGCTCGCGTTCGGCGGGGTGGTCCTCATCTTCCGTGCCGACCTGCGGGCCGTCCTCGCCGCCGCCGTGGGGGCCGTGATCTGGGTCGGGGCTGACCTGGCGCTCGACCGGGCCGGCGTCAGCGGTGGCGCGGCGGCCGTCTGGCTGGCCGTCGGTGGCGCCGTGGCGTTCGCCGGGATGGTGTTCGCCGCCCGTACGGTGGCGACCCCCGAACCCGGACCGGCGCACTTCCTGACGACGGTCTTCGCGGTGGCCGCCGCGGTCACCGTGCTGATCACGACGCCGTGGGACGAGCCGGTCACCGACGCCGCGGACGTCCGCGTCGAGAACGGCCTCTCCCTGCTCAAGGTCGTCCTCATCGTCATGCTCGCGGCCGTCACGGTCGGGCTCCTGCCGCTGGACCGTCTCCTGTGGGCGTTGCCGTTCGCCGCGCTGGCCGCGCTCGCCGCGTGGCCGGCCACCGCCGCGTACGGCTGGCTCGGCGCCCTCGGCCTGGTCCTCCTGCCGTCGGCCGCCGCGGCCGCGGTCACCGCCACCGGCGACGTGCCCCCGCTGCGCCTCCTCGCCATCACGGGCGCCTGCGCGTTGGCGCTGATTCCGGCGTACCTGCTGCTGTACTTCATCGGCTCCGCGGTCGGCGCGGCGATGACGTCCCTGGCCGGCAACCCCGCCATCGACTCCGCCGACACCGACCTCTCCCTCGCCACGGTGGCCCTGCTGCTCGGCCTGCTGTTCGCCACGATCAGCCGCGCCTTCCTCGCCTCAGCGCCGCCTTCGCCTTCTTCTTCGCCTTCTTCTTCGCCTGCGGATTCGGCTGCGGACTCGGCTGCGGACTCGTTTCCGGCTCCGGATGAGGCTCGATGAGCGCCATCCGCCTCCGCCCGGTGACCGAATCGGACCTGGCGATGTTCCACCGGTTCGCCACCGAGCCGGGCCTCATCGGCCTGGACTGGTCCGGCTACCGCGACCCACACGCGGCCGACCGGCGCTTCGCCCAGGACGGCTACCTCGGCCCCGAATCGGGCCGCCTCATGGTGGAGGCCGACCCGGACGGCGTAGCGGCGGGCTTCGTCAGCTACGTCGCCGGCAAGTACAGCGGCCCCATCGGCTACTGGGAGATCGGCATCGCCCTCCTCCCGCAATGGCGAGGCCGCGGCCTGGGCTGGCGCGCCCAGGCCATGCTGTGCGACCACCTCTTCGCCCACTCCCCGGTCCAGCGCATCCAGGCCGGCACCCACCCGGAGAACATCGCCGAACAGAAATCCCTGGAGAAGGCCGGCTTCACTCTGGACGGCATCGTCCGAGCCTGCGAATTCCGCGCCGGCCGCTGGCACGACGGCTACCTCTACAGCCGCCTCCGCACCGACCCCGCCCCACCGCTGTAAGCCACCTGATTCACGCACCTGACTCGGCACATGCGGCATAAGCCGGGCTTATACTGTCGGCATGTGGGAGGTCAGGCTTCACCCAGAGGTCGAGGCATGGTTTCTGGAGCTCTGCCAGGCCGACCCAGGCACCGCCGATCTCGTCGCCGAGGCCGTCGACGTGCTCACCGAGCAGGGGCCAGCGCTCGGTCGCCCGCTGGTGGACCGGTTGAAGGGCAGCATCTATCACAACATGAAAGAGCTACGGCCCGGCTCAACCGGCACAACCGAGGTTCGGATGATCTTCGCGTTCGATCCGGCACGTGAAGCGATCTTCCTGATCGCAGGCGACAAGTCAGGCCGATGGCAGACTTGGTACAGCAAGGCGATCCCGCTGGCCGACGAGCGGTTCACCGAGCATCTTGCGGCGCTGAAAGAGGAGAACGGGTTATGACCGAAGCCGCGAACTGGCGCGACGTCAAAGCGAAGGCTCGTGCCGCCGACCCGACGTGGGACAGCGCCGAACGCGTCGCTCGTCGCCGCGAGATGCGTGAGCAGATGCTTGCCTCGGTCAGTGGCGCGCAGCTCGCCGAGATCCGCCAGCAACTCGGCATGACGCAAGTACAGCTCGCCGAGGCGGCTGGCCTGACCCAGGCACGGATCAGCCAGATCGAGAACGGCGATGCCGTGGGGCTGGAGACGCTGCGTGCCTACGTGACCGGGCTCGGCGGCCACCTCGACATCGTGGCCCGCATCGGCAACATTCAACTCCACGTGGCTTGAACTGGCCGGCGAGCGCCACGATCCAAGACGGCTTCTGAACGACCGCCGGCCGACTATGTGCCGTACGGCGACCGCAGGCCATACGTCGTTGCGGACAGCCTGACCGAGCTGCGTGGTCCGACGAGCGGCACGGTCGTGCTGCCCCGCCACCTGGATTGGTCAGGCAGCGCCGAGCACGACCTGGACCGGCCGGCCCGGCTCGCCTCGATGTATCGAACGGTGCTGGTCGAGGCTGCCACGGAGGACGATCTGCGGGCCTGGCTCGACGGTGTGCTGCTGGTCGGGCTCTGGCGGGCGATGTGGCTGCCCGCTCGGCTTCGCGGTCTCTGGGAGAACCGGTTTCCAGAGCTGGCCCGGTGCGTGGGGTCAGCGCAGGGCGGAGGCGACCGTGGTGGCGGCGGTGGTGACGAGGGTGGGGACTGAGGTCGGGTCGAGGGCGGTCAGGGCGACCACCCCCACGCTCGCCTCCAGGCCCTCGACGCCGGCGACGGCTGCGGCCACGCCGTAGGCGCCGGGCTGGAGTTCGCCGACTGTGGTGATGGCGGTGTAGTCGCCGCGGCGGCCGGCGAGGATGGCTTTGCCGGCGGCGCCTACGTCCAGGGCGTGGCGGGAGCCGGTCCGGTAGGCGACGTGGAACTGGGTCCAGCTCGGCTCCACCACTGCCAGGGCGTAGGCCTCGCCGCCGTCGGCGATGGTCAGGTGGGCGGTGGCGCCGACAGTCTCGGCCAGGCGGCGTAAGGCCGGCAGGGCGGCGTCGGCGACGAGAGGCTGGGCGCGGCGGGCGAGCTGGAGGACGCCGGCGCCCAGGCGGAGGCGGCCGGAGCGGTCGCGGCGGACCATGCCGTGCTCGGAGAGGGTGGCGACCAGGCGGTACACGACGGCGCGACCGACGCCGAGGAGGGCTGCGGCCTCCGTCATCGTCAGGCCGCCGGGCGTCTCCGCGACCACGTGCAGCAGACGCAGGCCACGGTCGAGGGTCTGGGCGGTCTCGGTAGCCACAGGCTCAGGTTAGTGCTGGTGCGGGTTTGGAGCGGTCCGACCGTTACTCTTGCATCCGTGACCCTACGCCTGTATGACACCGCGACCCGATCGGTCCGGGACTTCGTCCCGATGACGCCCGGGCAGGTCGGTATCTACCTGTGTGGGCTCACCGTGCAGGGCGGGCCGCACATCGGCCACCTGCGCTCCGGGGTGAACTACGACGTGCTGCGGCGCTGGTTCCTGCGCTCGGGGTACAACGTCACGTTCATTCGCAACATCACCGACATCGACGACAAGGTCCTGGTCAAGGCGGAGGAGCAGGGCAAGCCGTTCTGGGCCGTCGCGTATGCCAACGAGCGGCTGCTGTCGGCGACCTACCTGAAGCTCGGCGTGCTGCCCCCGACCTACGAGCCGCGGGCGACCGGGCACATCACCGAGATGCACGAGCTGATCCAGCTGCTCATCGACCGCGGTCACGCGTACCCGGCGACGGACGGCAGCGGCGACGTGTATTTCGACGTGCGCTCGCACGCCGAGTACGGCGCGCTGTCCGGGCAGCGGCCCGACGACATGGAGCCCGCCACGGACGGGCCGGAGCGGGCGAAGAAGGACCCGCGGGACTTCGCGCTGTGGAAGGGCACCAAGCCCGAGGAGCCGGCCGAGGCCAACTGGCCGTCGCCGTGGGGGACCGGCCGGCCGGGCTGGCACATCGAGTGCTCGGCCATGTGCTGGCGGTACCTCGGCATCGAGTTCGACATCCACGGCGGCGGGCTGGACCTGAAGTTCCCCCACCACGAGAACGAGGTCGCCCAGTCGCACGCCGCCGGGCACCCGTTCGCCCGGTACTGGGTGCATCACGCGCTGCTGAACCTCGGCGGGTCGAAGATGGCCAAGTCGCTCGGCAACGTGATCAACCTCGAAGCGCTGGTCGAGGCCGGCCTGCGCCCGGTCGAGGTGCGGTACTACCTGCTGGCGCCGCACTACCGGTCGGTGATCGACTACTCGCAGGAGGCGCTCGAGGAGGCCGCCGCCGCGTTCCGCCGGGTCGAGAACTTCGTGACCCGCGCGGTGGAGCTGGTCGGCCCCGGCGAACTGTCGGAACTGCCCGACGCGTTCGTCGAGGCGATGGACGACGACCTGAACACGTCGCGCGCGCTCGCCGTCCTTCACGATGTCGTACGGGACGCGAACACCGCTCTGGCGGCCGGCGACCCGGCGGCCGTGTCGGCGGCCCTCGCCACGGTGCGGGGCATGCTGGACGTGCTCGGGCTCGACCCGCTGGACGCCCAGTGGAGCGACACGCAGGCCGGGGACCTGACGCGGGTGGTCGACGCGCTGGTGGCGCTCGCACTGGAGCAGCGCACCGCGGCCCGCGGCCGCAAGGACTGGGCCGCCGCCGACGCGGTGCGGGACCAGTTGAAGCACGCCGGTATCGCGGTGGAGGACACCCCGGCCGGTCCACGATGGACGTTGGAGAGCTGAGAACAATGCCAGGCAATTCTGAACGCCGCGGCAAGCGGGTCGTCTCGAAGAAGGGCGCCGTCAAGGGCTCCGGTGGGAAGAACCGGCAGTCCCTGACGGGCCGCGGTCGCACCCTGCCCGCGGACGAGCGCCCCTGGCACAAGGGGTACAGCGGCGACGAGGAGCTTCCCCAGAAGACCGCCCGCAAGCAGGCCAACGAGCTGCGCGCGGCGGCCGCCCAGGGCCGGGCCCCGAAGATCGGCCAGCCCGGCACGAAGCGCACCGCCGGCAAGGGGCCGTTCGGTGCCTCGAAGCCGACCTCGGCAGGGGCACGGTCCACGCCGCGCGTCTCGCCCGGGCGGAAGTCGTCGCAGCCGAAGGACGGGCCGGAGCTGCTCGTCGGCCGCAACCCGGTCGTCGAGGCCCTGCGCACCCACGTGCCGGCCACCGCGCTGTACGTCGCCCTCGGCATCGACATGGACGAGCGCGTCAAGGAGGCGGTCCGCACCGCCGCCGAGCGCGGCATCGCGATCCTCGAGGTCACCCGCGCAGAGCTCGACCGGATGACCGGTGGCGTCCTGCATCAGGGCCTCGGCCTGCAGGTGCCGCCGTTCGCGTACGAGCCGTTCGACGACCTGCTCGCCGCCGCCAAGGAGCACACGGCGCCGCTGCTGATCGCCCTCGACGGCATCACCGATCCCCGCAACCTCGGCGCGATCATCCGCTCCGCCGCGGCGTTCGGCGCCCAGGGCGTGTTCCTCACCGAGCGCCGGTCGGCGGCGATCACGGCCACCGCGTGGCGCACCAGCGCCGGCGCCGCCGCCAGGGTCAAGGTCTCCCAGGTGACGAACCTGACCAGGTCCCTGAAGGCGTGTCAGGACGAGGGCTTCATGGTCGCCGGCCTCGACGCCGACGGCGCCACCTCCCTGTACGACCTGGAGGCCGCCGTCGGCCCGCTGGTCGTGGTGGTCGGCTCGGAGGGCCGCGGCCTGTCCCGCCTCGTGGGCCAGACCTGCGACCTGAAGGTCTCCATTCCCATGATCTCCGACATCGAGTCGCTGAACGCGTCGGTAGCCGCCGCGGTCACCCTCGCCGAGGTCAACCGCCGCCGCACCCAGTAGCGCCACTTACGCTGGACGAGGAAGGTCAGGAGGTGCGGCTGAGATGAGTGTGGCGACGGCGGATCACGTAGGGCCGTGGACCGAAGACGACTATTTCGCGCTGGGCGAGACCACCAACCGGATCGAGCTGTTCGACGGGAGCTTGCTTGTGAGCCCGGCACCGAGCAAGCGGCACCAGCAGCTGTCCCTGCTGCTGGCGTATGAGCTGCACCGCGCGGCGAAGCCGCGCGGTCTGCTGGTCTTCGAAGCCGTCAACGTCCGCCTGCACGCTGGGCGGATCGTCATTCCGGACCTCGTCGTCGCCGACACCGACAACGAGGGCGCCGTCATCGAGGCCGGCGAGGTGGCGCTCGTCGGTGAGATCGTCTCCCCGGGCAACGCCGGCAACGACCGGGTGCTGAAGATGCAGCTGTACGCCGCCGCCCGCATTGGCTGGTATCTGCTGGTCGAGCCGGAATCGTCGCACTCGGTCAGCCTGCGCCTGCTGCGCTTGGACGGCGGGCACTACGTCGAGCACGCGGTCGCCAAGCACGGCGAAACCCTGATCGCCGAGGAGCCGTTCGGATTCCAGCTCGACACCGTCGAGCTGGGCTCCTGACGATCTACAAGCGTCACGGGTGCAGGAGCCGCTCGGCGAACTCCTGCACCCGGTCGCGCGTGATGCCGTCGCGCTGCTCGACGGCGAGGGGGTGGTCGGTCGCCTCGAGCTCGACCCGCGGGCGGCTGCCGACCGGCTGGGTGTGCACGTGGGTCTTCAGGCTCAGCGTCGTCGGCTCGTACACGGGGATCTCGGTGGACAGCCAGCCGAAGTACGGCGGCTCCTGCTCCCGACCCGGCGTCGTCCACAGCTCCAGCGACCGCTCGAAGTTGGCCCTGCTGAGCGACACCCAGACGCCCCAGTCGAAGTCGGTGTCGGCGTCGAGCACGGGGATGACGATGCGGGCCCGGACGAAGAAATGCTCGGCCTGGATGATGCACAGCTCGTCCTCGAGCGTGCTGCTCTCGTCGCCGGCGTAGTCGTCGCTCCACACCTGCGGGGCGACCGCCCCGTAGGAGAACGGCATCCCGCCGTGGCGCTGGCCGCAGCCCCGGCACACGAACCCCTGCTCACTCATCGAGCGACCCTACAGCGCCGGGCGCTAATGTTCGCGCCATGGCCGACATGCAGGCGGCGTTGGCGGATGTACTGGCGAGCATCGATGACATCACCGTCAGGCTCCGGCCGGGTGCCGTCCAGGAACTCGCGGCGAGCGGGGACCGCAGCCTCGTCCCGCGGGTGCAGGCGGCGCTGGAGCGTTGTCTGGACGACGAGGACCACGAAGGGGTCGAGCTTCTCGCCGAGATCCTGGCCGGAATCCGCGGCACGCGGGCGTTTCCGCTGCTGCTGCGGGCGGTCGCGCGGCCGGTAAAGCACGAGTGGGAGGGGCTCCAGGCGACCCTCGCGGTGCTCATGGCGGCCGACCCGGCGGGGTGCCGGCCGGCGGTGCTGGCGTTCGCCGCCGAGCGGCACCGCGACCTGCGGTGTGCCGGACTGTGGGCCCTCGGCCATGTGGTCACGCCCGCAGACGTCGAGCTCCTCGAAGCGGCCCTTCGCGACGCCGACCGGCGGGTGCGGGGGACGGCCCTCGGCGCGCTGTCCGAGCTGCACGGCGACGAGCGCGTGGTGCCGGCGATGGTCGGCATGCTGCGGGACCCGGAGCTGGGCCTGCGCAGCGGCGCGCTGATGAGCCTCGGGTACTACGGCGACCTCGCGGCGCTGGACAGCATGGTCGCGCTCCGGACGGACCCGTCGGTGCTGGTCCGCGAGGTGCTGAGCGTTGCCGTCGCGCAGCTGCTCGCCCCCACCTGGCGACCGTCTACGAAGGCCGCCACCGCCGCTCAGGCGGAGACGGCGCGGGCGGCCTTGCGCGAGCTGCTCGGCGACGAGAACCGCAGCGTGCGCGGCTGTGCGGAGCGGGCGCTGGCCCGCTTATGAAAGCGACGCCCGGACGTGGCGGCGGGCGTCGTGGATTCGGGACTTGATGGTGCCGACCGGAATGTCGAGGTGGGCGGCGATCTCCTCGTACGACAGCTGACACAGATCACGGAGCACCAGCGGGCCGACCAGCTCGGACCGGTGCGCCTCCAGCTGCTCGAGGGCGTCCAGCAGATCCAGCCGGGACCCGGCGATGACGCTCGTCGTGCGGGGGTCGGCGGTGTCGAGGGGCAGCTGCGGGGTCGACTGCTCGCTCGCCCGGCGCTTCAGGCTGCGGTACGTCTGCCGGGCGCAGTTCGCGGTCACCACGTACAGCCACGTGGAGAAGCGGGAACGGGCGTCGAACGTGGTGATTTTCATCGCCACCTGGAGCAGCGCGTCCTGGCACGCCTCCTCGGCGTCTTGGCGGCAGGGCAGGATGCGCTGGCACTGGCGCATGACCTGCGGGGCGATGCCGGCCAGCAGCGCGTCACGCGCGGCCGTGTCGCCGGTCGCGGCGCGCGCCGCGAGCTGTTCGATGTCGGTCAACGAAGCCCTCCATGGCCGATAATTGCGGCGTGCCAGTGCCTGACAATATCGGTCGATACCGCGTGCTGCGGCGCATCGGGTCCGGGGCGTTCGCCACCGTGTGGCTCGGGGCCGACGACGCGCTCGACGCATCCGTGGCGATCAAAGTGCTGGCGGACAACTGGACGTACCACTCGGACCTGCGGGCGCGGTTCGAGGAGGAGGGGCGGATCATGCGGCGGGCCGACTCGCCGCTGCTGGTCCGGGTCCTCGACGTCGGCGAGCTGCCGGACGGCCGCCCGTATCTCGTGATGCCGTTCGCCGCCGGCGGCACCCTCGCCGACCGGCTCGCCGGCGGGCCGCTGCCGGTCGAGGAGGCGCTGCTGGTCGCGGCCGACATCGCCGACGCCGTAGCGGAGCTGCACGCGGCCGGGGTGCTGCACCGTGACCTGAAGCCGTCCAACGTGCTGTTCCAGCCCGCGCCCGGCCGGGACCGGGTCCTGGTCGCGGACCTCGGCCTGGCCAAGGCCCTTGCGACCGCATCCGGTTTCACGATCGCCGCCGGTACGCCGGGCTACGCGGCACCCGAGCAGGCGCGGCTCGGCGGCGGGCTGGACGTGCGGGCCGACGTCTACGGGGTCGGCGCGACGCTGTTCCACATGCTCACCGGCCGACCGCCCACCGCGGGCGAGCGGATCGCCGGGAAGAGCCCGGTCAACGACATCGTGCGCCGGGCGCTGCACCCCGACCCGCGCAAGCGTTTCGCGTCGGCGGCCGAGCTCTCCGCTGAGCTGCGGTCGGCCGTCGACTCGATCGGGCGGACCACCCGGCGGCACAAGGTGTGGCGGTCGGTGACGCTGGTTGCCGCCGTGGCAGCTGTACTGGCAGGCAGCGCGGGCTCCGCCGCCGCGGGCGGGCCGCCGCCGGGCTGGGTGCGGGTGCACGACGCCGACGGCGTGCTGTCGATCGCGGTGCCGCCGGCCTGGGCGGGCCAGCTGCGCGACGCGGGCTGGGACCCGGCGGTGCTCGGGCTGCGCGGCGGCCGCGCCCCGGGCCTCGTGGTGACGACCGACGTCGTCGCCTGGGCGGACCCGGCGAGCGCGCTGCCCGGCGTCTTCGCGGGCGCCTTCACCACCAGCGGCCCGGCACCCACGCTGCCCGAGCACGCCGCCCCCTGCGTCCGGCAGCCGGACCGCACCGTGGCCGTCGCCGGCGGACAGGCGCAGGTCCGGCGCTGGACGTCCTGCGCCGGACCTGTCTCCTACAGCGAGGTGCTGCTCTCCGCCCGTGGCTACGGGGTGTACGTGCAGGTCAGGCAGGTGGGCGCCGCGGACCGTACCGACGAGGTCCTGGCCGGCCTGCGGCTGTCCGCCTACTCGTAGCAGTTCTGGTTGCCCAGCTGGAGGGTCAGCTCGTCATGGATCCGTCACGGATCGACGCCGGGCGATCGGGGCGATGGCCGGACATGCGAAAAGTCCGGCGCGGGATCTCCTGCGCCGGACCTGTCTTCGTGCAGTGTATGGGTGCGGTGCCGCGAGCAGCGGCTGTGCGGTTACTCGTAGCAGTTCTGGTTCGCCAGCTGCAGGGTCACGTCCGCGACCTTGTTGTCGACCGTCGCGATCCGGAAGACGGCCTTGTCGTTGCTGGGCACCTTGGCGAAGTGCCGGCCCTGGGTGAGGGTGCCGTCGACGATGGTCCAGTTCGAGTACAGGCCGCGCGCCTCGGTGACGGACATGCCGGCCCGCAGCCCTTCGGCCGTCGACAGCGTGGGCCACGCCTGGATCGCGGCGATGCCCCGGTCCGGGGACAGGAAGACCCTGCCCTGGCCCGCCGGTCGGCCCTTGATGAACGCCTGGGCGCAACCGGAGTCGTCGAACGCGGTCAGCAGCCCGGTGGCGACGGCCTGCTCCCGGGTCATGCCGAGCCGGAGCGCGCCGTACCCCTGCGGGCCGAGCACCAGCGTCGTGCTGGTGGCGCTGGTCTTCGTGGCGGCCGGCGCGGCCTCCGAGGTGGTGGCCGACGTCGGCGCGGCGGGGGCGGACGAGGTGGGGGTGGTGGCACCGGCCGGGGCGGCGGCGCCGTCCTTGCGCTCGGGCGACGTGCTGCAGGCGGTCAGCAGGAGGGCGGCGGCGACGATCGCGGTGATGGCCTTGGTACGCATGATGGGCTCCCTGAACGGTTGTTGTTTCGGTGTCGCAGGGTTCGATGCGCCCCTCGGGGACTTTGTTCGCCGGATCGAAGTCAGGAATCCGTCACCGCCACTGATCTTGCGCGAGAGCGGGCCGGACTGCTACCCGTACGCTGGATTCGTGATCCGCGTGGCCGTCGCCGCCGAGCATGCCGAGAGTCGTGCCCTGTTCGCGGCGCTGCCCGGCATCGACGTGGTCGCTTCGGTGGCGACCGGCCGGGAGGCGGCCGAGGCCGTGGCCGCCGCCCGCCCGGATGTGCTCGTCATGGACCTGCGCCTGCCCGGCCTCGACGCCGTGGTCTCCCGCACCGCCGTGCTGGTGCTGGGCATGTCCGACGGTGCGGCGCAGCTCTTCGACGCGATGCTGGCCGGCGCCCGCGGGTACCTCGTCAGAGGCGCCACGCAGGACGAGATCTGCCACGGGATCGCGGCGGTCGCGGCCGGCCGGGCCTTCTTCGGGCCCGGCGTCGCCCGCCGGATGCTGGACCACTTCGCCGCGGCCGATCTGAGCGCGAAGGGGTTGAGCGCGAAGGAGCGGCAGGTGCTGGAGCTCGTCGCCGCCGGTCTGCCCGCCGCGACCGTCGCGACCCGCCTCGGCCTGGCCGCGGGCACCGTCGCCGGCTACATGTCGGCGATCGTCACGAAGCTGCACGGAAGTAGTGGCCGGCCGCCAGGTCCTCGAGCAGGCCGGGGTGGGTCGGCTGCCAGCCCAGCAGCTCCCGGGTGACGGTGCTGGACGCGGGGATGTCGGCGGCGAAGAACCGGCCGATCCAGCCGAGCTCCTCGGCGGCGGCGGGTGCGACCGGCAGTCCGAGGCCGTCGCCGATCGCCGTGGCGATGTCGCGGGCCGGCACGCCCTCCTCGTCGACCGCGTGCACGATGGCGCCGGCGGGTGCGGTGAGCGCCAGTCGTACCAGGGCGGCGGCGTCGAAACGGTGCACCGCCGGCCAACGGTTGGTGCCGTCGCCGACGTACGACGAGACGCCCCGCTCGCGCGCGACGCGCACCAGCTCGGCGACGAACCCGTGGTCGCCGGCGCCGTGGACGGTCGGGGCGAAGCGGAGCGAGACGCTGCGGACGCCCTTTGCGGCGAACTCGAACGCCAGCTGCTCGGCGCCGCCGCGTGGGGCGTCGGGGCCGCTGGAGGGGTTCTGGTCGTGCTCGGTGGCGACCCGGCCGGGCGTGATGAGCGCGACGCCGGACGCGAAGAGGAACGGCTGGTCCTCGGTCAGGGTCTCGCAGAGGGCGGTGATGGCGGCCCGCTCGGTCCGCCCGGCGCCGGCGTAGTCGGTGAAGTCGTGCTTGAACGCGAGGTGCACGACGGCGTCGGCGTTCGCGGCGCCGGCCCGGAGGCTGTCGAGGTCGTCGAGGCTGCCTCGTTGGGGTGCGACTCCGGCTTTCCGCAGGGCGTCCGCCTTATCGGCGTCCCTGGCGAGGCCCACGACGTCGTGGCCTGCGGCGATGAGCTCGGGGACGACGGCCGATCCGATCCAGCCCGTCGCTCCGGTGACGAAGATGCGCATGATGGTGCCTTTCTTTGGACGATGTCAGTCGCTGACATCACCGACCATAGCGCGTGATGTCAGGAGCTGTCATCACTAGACTCGTGAGCTATGGCACGCTGGGAGCCGGACGCGCGGGGACGCCTCATGTTGGCGGCGCTCGCGCTGTACACCGAACGCGGCTACGAACAGACCACCGTCGCCGACATCGCCCAGCGCGCCGGCGTGACGGAGCGCACGTTCTTCCGCCACTTCGCCGACAAGCGCGAGGTCCTCTTCGACGGCTCCGGGATGTTGCAGGACACCGTGGTCGCCGCGATCGCTGACGCGCGGTTGGGTGCCCCGCCGCTCGACGTCGTCGGCGCCGCCATGGAACGCGCGGCTGTGTCGATGCAGGACCGCCGCGACTTCGCCCGCCAACGGGCCGCCATCATCGCCGCCACCCCCAGCCTGCACGAGCGTGAGCTGCTGAAACTGGCCACCCTCGGTACCGCGGCCGCCGCAGCGCTCCGAGACCGGGGCGTGCCGCCCGTTGCCGCCGCCCTCGCCGCCGAACTCGGTGTGGCGGTCTTCAAAGTGGCGTTCGAGCAGTGGATCACCGACTCGCCGGACTTCCCGGCGTGCATCCGCGCCGCTCTTGATGAGCTCAGCGCACTGCACAGCCCATCGCCCGCGCCGCGACTGTGACGAACGCCCGCGCCTCCTCGAAGCCGTCCGGCCGGCACGCGATGTCGAGCTGGTGCGTGGACCCGTCCTGGTACGTGACCAGCCAGTCCCGCCCGACCGCCTTGAAGCGCACCGCCCAGTCGCTGTAGACGTGGCGGTACTCCGTCGGCGCGAGCAGCTCACGCAGGGTCCGCAGCCGCTCCTCGAACGGCAGGCCGGCCTCGCCGAACCGCACGGTGACGGTCTGGCGGGCCACCCACGACTCGAACCACGGCACCGGCGGCGCCTCCAGGAGCGGCTCGAACTCGCGCTCGCCGCTGAAGTACGCGTGGAGCAGGCCGGTGAGGTCGAGGTCGTAGCGGTAGGCCTCGCCGTCCTCGCTCACCAGCGCCATGGTCCAGCCGTTCGTGGTGTCCCAGCACAACTGGTGCCCGGCGGGGTGCGAACCCCACTCCAGCAGGCCGCCCGGCTCCGGGTACAGCAGGTGCGGGTAGTACTCCGGGAACCGCTCCCGGGACGGCCCGAACGCCGGCAGCAGCTGCCGCGCCCGCGCGATGAGGTTCGCCGGCGTCAGCAGCCCGATTTCGTGGAATTCCCCGTGGCCGTACCGCCCGACGAGCGCCTTGTAGTCCGCGGGAAGCGGCAGCCCCAGCTCCGCCTCGACCGCCGCCCAGTCGGCGTCCGCGTCGACCGGCTCGGCCGGCGGCGGCGCCAGCCGCACCAGGTCCTCGATGGTCGCCACGATGTGAGGCTAAACGAACGATTTGGCGGCGCACCTAGGATGGGCCGGTGAATGAGCCTCAGCAGGGCTTCGCGATCGGCGTCGACCTCGGCACGTCCAACACGGTGGCCGTGGTGCGCTGGCCCGACGGCCGCACGCGGCCGCTGCTGGTCGACGGTGCGCCGATCATGCCGTCCGGGGTGTACGTCGACGAGCACGGCAGGCTGCACGTCGGCCGTGACGCGGCCCGGCTCGCGGGGCTCGACCCGTCGCGCTTCGAGCCCAACCCGAAGCGCCGCATCGACGAGCCGACCGTCCTGCTCGGCGACCGCGAGATCCCGACCGTCGACCTGCTCGCCGCCATCCTCGCCGCGGTCGCCCGCGCGGCCGTGGAGGCGGTCGGGTTCCTGCCCACGGCGGTCCTGACCTACCCGGCGGCGTGGGGCGCCCGCCGCCGCGACACCCTCGCCACCGCCGCCCGGCGCGCGGGCTGGCCGCCGGTCATGCTGGTCCCGGAGCCGGTGGCCGCCGCCCGCTATTTCGCCGATGTACTGCGCCGCCCGGTTCCTGTTGGCTCCGCCCTCGCCGTGTTCGACTTCGGCGGCGGCACGCTCGACATCGCCGTCGTCCGCAACGACAACGGCCGCTTCACGGTCATCGGCTCCGGCGGCGTCGAGGACCTCGGCGGCCTCGACATCGACGCCGCGCTGGTCGAGCACCTCGGGCAGGTCATCGCCGGGTTCGCGCCCGCGACCTGGGACGCGCTGCGCAACCCGATGACGACGACGCAGCGCCGGGACCGCCGGCTCTTCTGGGACGACATCCGTGGCGCGAAGGAGATGCTGTCCCGCTCCACCGTCGCGCCGATCACCGTGCCCGGCGCGGACCAGGCGATCCACCTCACGCGCGAGGAGCTGGACCGGGTCGTCGGGCCGCTGATCCACCGCGCTGTCTGGGAGACCGGATCGGTGATCGCGTCCGCGGGCCTGCGGGGCGACCAGCTCGCCGGGCTGTTCCTGGTCGGGGGATCGTCCCGGCTGCCGCTGGCGGCGAGGCAGTTGCATGCTCAGTTGGGGATCGCGCCGACTGTACTGGAGCAGCCGGAGCTTCCTGTAGCCGAAGGGGCGCTGGCTGAGGTGGCGCCGCCGCCCGCGCAGGTGGGGTTCGGCGGTGCCGAGGTGACCTCCGCGACCGGTTACGGCGCCAGCCCGACCGGCTTCATGGCTGGTTCCCCGGCTGGTTCTCCGGTCGGTTCGCCGGCTCATCCTTCGACTGGTGCTTTTGGTGGCGCGCCGTCCGCTCCGGTGTCGCCGGGGTTCGGGGCGCCGACGTCCGGCGGGCCCGCGCCGACCGGCAGGCCCGCGCCGACTGGCTTTCCGATGTCGGCGGCGCAGGTCATCCCGCCCGGTCAGTACGGTGCGACGGCTCCGCCGACCGAGTCCATCTCCATTCCTCCTGGTGACACCCCGCGCCGTTCCCGCCGTGGCCTGCTCGTCGCGGGCATCGCCGCGGTCGTCGTGCTCGCCCTCGTGGCCGCCGGCGGCTGGTTCTGGTTCTTCCGCGACGGCAACACCGCCGTCGACTTCGCCACCCTGAAGGCCGAGAAGTCGTTCGAGATGGACGACCCCTCGAAGATCGACGCCACGCTGTCGGTCACCCTCAACGAGCGCGCCGTCATCGGCTGGCAGGTCGACAAGCAGTTCTTCGTCCAGGCCATCGACCTCGACGGCATGAAGGCCGCCTGGTCGAAGGTCACCCTCGACGGCGACTACAGCAAGTGGAGCCTCGCGGCGTACCAGGGCGGCATCGTCGTCACCGCCACCGGCTCGGACCCCGGCAAGATGTTCCTGCTGGACTGGAAGAGCGGCAAGAAGCTCTGGGACGCCCCGTTCAACTCCTACGACGTGCTCTATGGTCTCGGCCCGGTGCTGGCGATCCACCGGTACGAGGGGAAGAAGATCGAGACGGTCACCTGGGCCGGCAAGGACAGCTGGAGCCGGCCCGACCACGCCAAGGGCTCCGCCATCTACAGCCAGACCAGGAACACGGACCTCCGCGGCCCGAGCAACTTCGCCGGCGCGCCCGCCGTCCGCGACATGAAGGCCCGCGACGACCTCGTCAGCGTCGACGGCGACGACACGATCCGCCTCATCAAGGCCTCCGACGGCTCTGACATCCGCAGCTGGAACAACATCGGCGAGTACGGCGCCAAGTACCTCGCCCACGAGGACAAGCTGTTCGTCGCGGGCGGCAGCACCAAGTACAAGGTCAGCGTCTACGACCTGACCACATCTGGTCAGCCGGCGCAGATCTACAGCTTCTCCAACGACAAGGTCCAGGTCGTCGACATGGCCCCGTGCGCCGATGACCGGCTGTGCCTCATCGACGGCCCGTCCGGTGGCAAGGAGAACAAGGTCCGCGCCATCTCCGCCGCCGAGAAGAAGCAGGTCTGGGAGGCTTCGGCGCCCGGCTCGACGGTGCTCGTTCCCGCCGGCCGCCAGGTGTTCGCCACCGACGGGGACAAGCCCGCCAGCGTGCTGCTCTCCTATGACGGCAAGCAGCTGCTGCGCAACGAGGACAAGACGTCCTACGGCGTCCGCGTCACCGCCGGCAGCCTGATGTTCTTCACCGGCACCCTGAGCGCTTCCTCCGCCTACGACATCTCGCTCGTCGGCGTCACGTCGTCCTCCGGCGAGCGGATCGCCCTGGGCCCGCTGTCGTCGAAAGCAGTCGGCCTGAGCTGCTCGTGGAACGCGTCGGTGATCCTGTGCGCCTCGGAGGGCAAGTTCCAGGTCTGGCGGTTCGCCGCTTCCTGACCCTTCAAGGGAAAGGGCCGGCTCTCCTTTGGAGAACCGGCCCTTTTTGCTTGCTATGTGCTAGTTCAGATGCGCAGGCCCGTCGCGGCGTTGAACGCGTGGTGCGTGTTGACGTGCGGGCGGACGTACACGATCTCCGTCAGGCGCGGCGTGCGGCGCGGGTCGGCCCGGACGACGAAGCGCTCGTCCTGGCCATCGAGCGCGACGGTGCCGTGCACGTACGCGTCCGAGCCCAGCTCCTCGACCAGGTCGACGGTGATCGGGATGCCACCGTCGTTCGGCCCGACCAGGTCCGTGTCCTCGGGGCGGAACCCGACCGTGACGCGGTTGCCGCCACCGTCGGCCTGCGCCGCGGAGATCTGCTGCGGGGTCAGCGGCAGCGTGACGTCGCCGAAGCGGCCGCCCTTCTCCGTCAGCGGCACCGTCTTGATGTTCATCGCCGGCGAGCCCATGAAGCCCGCGACGAAGACGTTGGCCGGACGGTCGTACAGCGCACGCGGGCTGTCGACCTGCTGCAGCACGCCATCCAGCAGCACGGCGACCCGGTGACCCATGGTCATGGCCTCGACCTGGTCGTGCGTGACGTACACGGTGGTGATGCCGAGCTTCGCCTGCAGCGTGGCGATCTGCGAACGCGTCTGCACACGCAGCTTCGCGTCGAGGTTCGACAGCGGCTCATCCATGAGGAAGACCTGCGGCTCACGCACGATCGCGCGGCCCATGGCGACACGCTGCCGCTGACCACCGGACAGCGCCTTCGGCTTACGGCCGAGGTAGTCCTCCAGCTGCAGCATCGCCGCGGCTTCCTTCACCCGCCGGTCGATCTCGTGCTTCGGCGTCTTGCGCAGCTTCAGCGCGAACGCCATGTTCTCGTACACCGTCATGTGCGGGTACAGCGCGTAGTTCTGGAACACCATCGCGATGTCACGAGCCTTGGGCGGCAGGTGCGTGACGTTGCGGTCGTTGATCAGGATGTCCCCGGCGTCGACATCTTCGAGGCCGGCGAGCATGCGGAGCGAGGTCGACTTCCCGCAGCCCGACGGGCCGACGAGGACGAGGAACTCCCCGTCACCGATCTCGAGGTTCAGCTGGTCAACAGCGGGACGCGGCGTCCCCGGGTAGATCCGGGACGCTTTCGCGTACGTGACCGTAGCCATGACAGAGTGCCACCTTCCACCGGCAGGAACGTGCCGGACGATCCGAGTAGAAGCCCCAGGCAGCGTCACTGCACACCCAGAGTTCCCGTAACACTAGGCGCCGTTCACCGCTCTGCCAAGGTCGCCAGCCCTTTTTGCCCACTTTGATGCCAACCCGCCCGACCCGTATGTCGGAGGCAAGCCCCCCGCCCGGCCCGGTAGGATCAGCCCACCAGCCGACGTGGCGCAATTGGTAGCGCACCCGACTTGTAATCGGAAGGTTGCGGGTTCAAGTCCCGCCGTCGGCTCTCGTTCTACCCCTGCTGGTCTGCGGCTTCTCCGGCGGATCGCGTTTGTCGCTGCCCCGGTTGCATGATCAGCTGCGGAATTGCCCGGAGTTGGCGTCCGGCGAGCTGGAGTTCACGCATGTCGATGGTGTCATCGGATCCGTGTCGGTGAGTGTCTACGCGGCGATGAGTGCGGGGGTCACCGCGTCGTCGTCGGTGTCGAGGCCCAGCGCGGGGCCTTCGCCCCAGCAGTACAGGTGTGTGTTGCGGATGCCGCAGGTGTGGCCGAACCCGGCGGACAGGCCGGTCCACGGGCCGTCGAAGACGGCCGAGGGTGTCGTCCGGGTCGCCAGGTCACCGACGCCGAGCCCGGGGGCGCCGAGCCCCCAGCAGTAGCGGACGCCGGCCGCCTGGCCGCAGGCGTGCCGGCCGCCGGTCGCCATCGCGACGCGGGTCCAGCTGGTGCGGCTGCTCACCATGACCGGGGTGAGCCGGTCGGTGGCCGTGCTGTCGCCGATGCCGAGCTGCCCTGTGTCGTTGGCGCCCCAGCAGTACCGGGTGCCGTCGGTCTTGAGCGCGCAGATGTGGTCCGGTCCCGTGTCGAACGACGCCCAGGCGGCGCCGCCGACCTGCGTGGGCACCCGCCGTCCGGTGGTGTCGCCGACGCCCAGCTGCCCGGTGCCGTTGGCGCCCCAGCACCACAGCGTGGCGTCGGACCGCACCGCGCACGTGTTCCCGCTGCCGGCGGATACCTGCGTCCAGCCGGTCACCGCCGTGGGCTGATGAGGTGGTGCCGGCCGTGGGGTCGGCGACGTAGCGTTGGCTGGGCATTGCTGTTGTCGGCTCTTGCGTTGACGTACGCCAGAGGAGGACATCATGTCCTTGGACAAGATGATGGAGTCCGCCAAGCGTGGCCTGGCGACGGGCCGGGCCCGGATAGACGAGACGAAAGCCCAGCGGCAGCGTGACAAGCTGCTGTATGAGCTCGGTAAGGCCAGCTACGCCGAGCACGCCGGCCATGCGACGCATGAGGCCGTGGCACGGAAGCTCCGCGCTCTGGATGACCATGAGCAGGCGCTTCGCGCGAAGTACGAGCGGCGGGCGAGAGACATCATGCACCCGGGAGCCGAGTGCGTCGGCGAGGGCGAGAGCGTCGCGGCCGCCGCGCGGAAGATGCGCGAGCTCGGCGTTGGATCCCTGCCGATCTGCGGCGCGGACGACCGGCTGCACGGCATCATCACCGACCGCGACATCGTCGTGCGGTGCATCGCTGAGGGCCAGGATCCCGGGCAGGTCAGCGTGCGCGACCTGACCAGTGGTGAGCTGGTCTGGGTGGATGCCGGCGCCGGCGTCGACGAGGTGCTGCATCAGATGGAGGACCGCCAGGTCAAGCGGCTGCCGGTCATCGAGAACCATCGGCTGGTCGGCATGATCAGCGAGGCCGACCTGGCTCGCAACCTTGACGAACGCCGGCTGGCCGAGTTCGTCGGGAAGGTCTACGCGACGTCCGACGTTCCCTGAAGCCGGCCGCTCCCAGACCCTAGGCCGACGGGCTGGGCGGCCCGGCCGACGCGGGGGAAGGCAGGTTCGCCCCGAGCTGGTCGGCGGGGGTGAGGACCGCCGCGTACCCGGTGTCGGTGAGTGTGCCGTCCCGGTGCAGCTCGTTGAGCCGGGCGCGCAGACCGGCCAGCTCCATTGCGGCGAGGTCGTTGTTGCCGCGCGCGAGTTGGCCGGCGAGGTTGTCGAACCGCCGGTTCAGCTCACGCGCGGTATCGCGGTCCAGGCCGCCGCCACCGGTCTGGGCCTGAACGGCGGCGCGAGCCGCAGCCAGCGACGCCTCGACCGGGTCGTTCGTCGGGGCGCTCGGTGTGTCGCTCAGTGTGGCGGCCGGCGTTGGGCTCGGAGTGTCGGTCGGCGGGTCACTCGGGGCCGCGCTCGAGATGTCCGCGGACGGCAGGGAGCGGGTCGTCTCCGCGGGGGTGGTGGGCGCCGCGGCCGGGTGGCCGGATCGGTCCGGGAGGACACCGAGCGCGAACACGGCGACGGCCGCCGCGCCGAGCGCCGTCATCGCGATCCCGGTCGAACGGCCCCGTCGCCGGGCAGTCGGCTCGGGTGGCTCGCCGAGCGCGGGCAGGTTCTGCGTCGCCGGCCGTACCGGGGCGCGGCCGCGGATCGGCGCCTCGCCCCCGAGCGCGGCCGGTCCGGCGGTACGTGCGAGCACAGCCGTTCCGGTCCCGCCGGCGGTGCCTGACAGCGCCGCGCGGACCTGCGCCGCACTTGCCGGTCGGTCCCTCGCGCGCTTGGCCAGCAATGCGCCGACCAGCCCGGCGAGCCGCGGCGGCAGGCCGGGCCGCAGTACCGTCACCGGAACCGCTGCCTGGTGAATCTGCTGCCAGGCGATCTGCACCGGCGAGCCTTCGGTGAACGGCGGACGGCCGGTGAGCATCGCGTACAGCACACAGCCCAGCGCGTACAGGTCGGTCCGGGCGTCGACGGGCTCGCCGAGGACCTGCTCCGGCGCCATGTACGAGCTGGTGCCGACCACGGTGGCGGGCGCGGTCAGCGCTGCCTGTGCCCGGTCGGTGATGCGGGCGATGCCGAAGTCGCAGACCTTCACCCGGCCCTCGTCGCCGATGAGGATGTTGGCCGGCTTCACGTCCCGGTGCACCACTCCGGCGTCGTGCGCGGCCGTCAAGGCGTCACACACCTGCTCGGCGATGCGCACCGCACGCCGCGGATCCAGCGGACCTCTGGCCAGCTCGTCGGCGAGGCTGTGCCCCTGGACCAGCTCCATCACGAGGTACGGCGTAACGCCGTCCACCCCGACGTCGTACACGGCGACGATGCTCGGATGCGACAGCCGCGCAGCGGTGTGCGCTTCGCGCTCGAACCGTTCCGGTATCGACGGATCCGCGCCGCCCTGGTCATGGAGCATCTTCACGGCCACAGGTCGATCCAGCCGCCCGTCGAAAGCCAGCCACACATCGGCCATACCGCCGCGGCCGATGACCGATCGCAGCTCGTACCGGCCGTTCAACAGACGCCCCACCATGGTGGTTAACCTTGACACAATCGTCCTAATCACCCCATAGGGGCGTCACGACACGTCACGGTGGCCGGACGCCCGGCGTCGTCCTGCCCTGGCCGGACAGCCTGGTGGCCACGGATGCTTGATGACGACGAAGCTGCACCGCGACACCAAACCGCTTGGTCAGCACGGTGCTGTTTATCGTTGGCCGATGTCTGACTTGTCGTATGGCGATCTGCTTGCTGACTTCTCCGCCGCTCAGCCGTACACCTCGGAAGTCGCCGCGAGCGCACCCAGCTCGGCCGGCGTGCATGTGGTGCTCGAGCGGAATGTGGTCGGCTACGTCGGGTCGACGGGTGACCTGCGGCGCCGGCTTCGGCAGCACCTGACCGGCAACCGCGGCTCGTCGGTGCTGCACGACCAGGTCGGCCAGGATCTCGATACGCCCGACCACACTGCATCGGCCGCCGAGATCGCGGCCTGGCTGGGGCAGTGCACGGTCTGCTGGTACGAGACGGACAATCCGGAGGGCGTGAAGGACACATTGATCCTGGCGTTCAAACCGCGCTTCAATCGGCGGGTGCCGAGCCAAGAGTAGGAAGCCAAGCGCTGTTGAGGGTCCGTGCAGCGAGGCTCATCGACCGGCATAAACCGGCGTTCTACTTCGCGGACGAGGTCATCTGCTGGACCCTCTGCAGCCATTCGCCCTCGAGGATCAGCTGGACTTGGCCCAGGGCGTCGGCTCGTTCCAGTGACCACTCGTCGTCTACCTGGCGCACGACGACGCGGGTGTGGGCGGCTTGGCCGTGCCAGGCGGTGCCACCGCGGGGGACGTCCAGCTTGCGACGTTCGAGCAGGCCGGCCTTCTGCAGGACGGCGCAGGCGGGGCACCGGCCGTCGCGGCTGGCTACGCACCGGCCGCACAGGTTCGTGCCGCACAGGGCGCAGGGGCGGACGGCGTCCAGGCAGGCGCCGCAGGTGGCGGTCAGGCAGGACGAGCAGGTGGACTGTTGTTCGCTGGGGTGGTGGGACCGGCACAGCGGGACCATGCGCAGCGGGCTGCCGGAGACGGCGTCGCGAATGTAGCCGTCAAGCTGCCCAGGCGGAACCTGGTACGCGACGGGAACCAGTTCCCCGCTGGCGAGGCGCCACTGTTCGTCGACATGCAGACCGATGCCACCGTGCAGGTGTTCGATGGCGCGTCGCCGCACGACGCCGAGGAGCGAGCTCGTCAGCGCCTCCGGAAGCGTGCCGGTGAGCGCCGGGGTGTACGGCTCCGCGATACCGACCTCAATGAGGGCAGCTGCCGGCGCTACCGAGGACGTGCCTGTCTGGGATTCGGCGTCGAGTGCCAGAACCGGGGTGACTTGGCGCGTGTGCGGCTGGGCGCCGAGAATCGTCGGTCCGCGCAGCCCGGAGCGTGCCGTCATCGTGCTGATCGAGAGCAGGGCGGGCCGGCCGAGCAGGGCCGCGCCCAAGGCTCCACGCCTGAGGTCGTCACGGTCCCAGCTGAGCGGGTGCCAGGTCGGGGGTTTGTCGCCGTGGCGGAGGCCGAGGAGGGCGTGGTCGCCGATCGCGGCGACGACGGCGGTGTACGCGCCGAGCGTGGAGACGGCGACGAGTTCCGGAGCCGGAAGCCAGCCCCGCAGCGCCCAGTCCAGCGGCTCCTGCGGTACACGCCACGCGGCGACCTCGTCGGAGGTCGTGACGCCCTCGCTCCAGCGGCGGACGAGCCCGCGGGCGTCGAGCAGGATCGCGTCCTCGGTACGTTGGCGGCAGATGACGAGTGTCGCCTGGCCGGCGGTTGGTCTCGCCTTGCCGGCGTGGCGCAGCACCGTCTCGCGACGCGAGGCAGGAGTCGCTGTCGGCAGCGGGCCGGCGGCCGTGGCCTCGGACAACTGCTGCTGGGCCTCGGCGAGTGCGGCAGGGTCTACAGCGGCGGCGGTCAGGATGCCGGAGGGGCGAGGCGAATTGCCGGCCTTCCACTCACCGCCATGTTCAGCGAACCAGAGCAGCTGGCTGCTTGGGTGCCGCTCCAGCACCAGTTCATCCGAGTCGTACGAGGGCGTCTGCGCGTCGAGCTGCTGGATGTCGATGTCGCCGGCGCCGATGAGCCGGGCCGCCTGGATACGTGCCTGCAGGACGGGCGCCGGATCGTCCCGCAGCGTCTCCCATGCCAGCACCTTCGTGCCGGAGAACAGCGCCAACTCGGTGCGGTGCTTGCCGACCAGCAGGGCCACGGTGGCGGCCGGGTCGTTTGCCACGAGCACGCTGAGGCCTTCGGCGGCCAGTTCAGCGGGGAGCAGCCGCATGTCGTCCTCGGTCGCCGGGGCGAGCCGGTGGCAGGTCAGGCACATCGTTCCGGCGATGCAGGTGCCGCACATCTTGCGGCCGCACAGCGCGCACGCGGAGAGAGACAGGCGACGGGAGCAGTCGCGGCACGAGTGGTCGCCGCACCGGGCGCACACGGTGGTCAGGACGTCGGTGTGCTGGCCGGTCCGGCAGACGCCGCACGCGAGGCGCTCGCAGGTCCTGCAGGGCGCGATCGTTCCGTCGTCGCCGCAGCAGCGGCCGTACGAGAGCATGCAGACGGGGCACGAGGAGCTCCGGGTGCTGTCATGCAGATGCCCTCTGCAGTCCACCGACAGTGCGACGTCAGCGCCGGCGTCGTCCTCTGGGAATGCCTGCAGCATCTCGCCGGGCCTCACCAGCGTCCGGCCTGAGAGCAGGTCCGCGTCGATCGGGGCAGCGGGCGCCACCAGATAGCGCCGGGTGGCCTTGCCGTGCGTCGACGACCACTGCTCGTCGACGCTCAGGACGGGCGTTAGCGCGACGAACGACAGCGGCGACAGTTCATGCAGGGCATCACGAAGCTGGATATCGTCGAGGTGAGCGGCCTGGGCCAAGGTGGCGCGGCGCTTCCCGGAAGGGATTTGGCTGATGTACGGCTCGCCCCCCTGCGAGTCGACAAGGGCGCGGGAGACGCTGACCTGGCGCTTCACCTGAGTGTCAGAGGAGGCGGGGGTGTACTTGAGCTCGTCGGCGCTCGCGCCTGGCCACGGATGCCGCACGACCGCCCGGTTGGCAGGCAGGCCGGCACCGGCGACCACCTGGGCCAGCTGTTCCTCCTCGGCGGCGACCGCACCGGCGACCCCGGGGATGAACACCGTCTCGGTGTGGGCGCCGTCGGTGAGGCGGCAGAGGTATGAGCGGTGCACTCCGTCGACGTCGACCGTCACCGGACCAACAGTCGTGCGGGCAACCGGCCGGCAGTTCGGCGCCACCGCGTGCTCACTGGGCATCAAGGGCCGGGTGTCATGGACGGCAAGCCCTGGCTCACCGGTGCCGTCGTGCCACAGCTCCTGGTACACGAACTGCCCGTGAAGCACGTCGACGCGGCGTACCGCGGCGAACGGCATCACGACGACCGCCGGCACCTGCGGCGCCGCCTTGCGCCCCCGGAGTTTGGCCAGCAGAGCAGCGAGCCCGGCGGCGGCTTCTCCGCCGACCGGCGGACCGTCGAGATCCGGCAGGCATTCGGCCGCGGCCATGTCGACGTGCGTGCCCTGGTCGGCCGCCGTGGTCCACCACACCGACCGCTCCACCTGCGCCCACACCGCCGCGTCGGTGAGCTCCGCCGTGTCCGGCGCCGCCTCGGCCGTCAGGCCGATGGATGGCGGCAGGCCGAGTCGCGCGGCCAGACCACGCAACCGGACCCGGGCCGGATCGTCCAGGTGTGCATCGGGAACCATGGTGGTCCGGGTGCCGTCGGCCGCGACAAGGATCGCGTGATCGGTCCCGACGAGGACCTGCGCCCCTGCGCCGAGCCGCCAGCCACGTTCCCATGTGCTGTCGAGGTCGGGTGCCCGCTCCGGGCGCCGGCACTCCTCGCACAGCGCACTTCTCTTGCGGCAGCTTCCGCAGGCCATGCGGCCGCATGCCGCGCAGGCGGCCACGGCGAGTCGTGGTCCACAGGCACCGCACCGCTGCCGAGCGCACAGTTCGCAGCTTGCGAGCGCCGCGGCGTCGACGACATGGGCGTCGGCGCACAGGGCCAGCGTCTGCACCGGAACTCCGGTGGCCTCACAGGTTGGCGTGTGGTCGGCCGGGTCGCCACTCCACGCGTACCGCAGTTCCCGCCGGGGGCCGGCAGTGTGCTCCCACTGCTCCACCACGTACAGCTCGTCGGAGCTGTGCACCTCCACCGTGAGCAGCTCGGCCCGCAGTTCGAAGTGCTGCTCGGTGACGGTGGACGCCTTCGCCGCCTGGAGGGCTCGAGTGAGCTGTTCGCGGCGCTCCATCTGCTCGTAGTGGCCACCGCCCCAGGCGTGCCGGGTGCTGGCCTCCTTCAACTGCTGGCTCAGGTTGTCGATCAGCTGCTTACGGGCCTCCTGCTGTCGCTGGCGATCGGCGAGCCGCGCCTGCTTCAGCTCCTCGTTGAGGTGGTTGGCCGCCGCGCGGTCGATGGTTGCCAGGATTTCTGGCTCGGTGAGCTCGACCGGGAGGTCGGCGCCGTCCGGCAGCGGATCCCGGTCGGCGCCATCCGCCGGCCGCTGTCCGATGTCGACGGTCACCAGTTGCTGATTGCCAGTTGCGGCGCCCTCCTGGACACGGTAGGTCGCCCGGGCCGACCAGTCGTCGCTTGCTTCGATACGTCGTTCCACCAGGCGGACGTCGGCGGTGTGGGCGACGACGGGTCGCTGGTGGACGCCGGGGATGCGTGGCACGGAGCCGCTCAGGTCACCCCGCACGCGCAGCGCCCGCAGCAGCTCGTCGAAGACCTCAGAGCCGACGACGCACAGCTCCGCGTCCGGGTGGGCATCCAGGGCGGCGTTCGTGAATGCCAGGTAGAGCTGTTCCCGGCCGTCCAACGCCTTGGAGAGGTCCCGGGGAAGGGTGACGATGGTGAACCCTTCCGACGGCTGTTCCAGCTGAGCACCGGCCCGGGCGAGGAACTGGCAGACGAACTGTTCAAGGTCCTTCTGCCGTCGGCGCGGCCGGTCCGCCGCTTGCGGCAGCAGTTCCGTCGCCTGCAGCTCGGCCGCCCGGACGGAGCGCTCCGCGCGGTGCTGCGCCAGCCACTGGCTCAGGCTGCTGTCAGCGGTCATCATCTGCATCGCGCGGCTCCGGGCCTGCTCCAGCTGACGCCCCAACTCGTCGAGGCGGTGCTGCATGGAGGCGTCGCTCTTCTGGTACAGCGCCTCCAGCACCCGGTTCTCCATGCTGGAGTCCTGGTCGGCGCCGTCGAGCTCGCCGAGCACGGTGACGACCTGACCGAAGAGCAGCTCGAACATCGCCAGCTTGTCGTGCAGCAGCCGGTAGACCTGCTCGTCGAGGGTGTCGAAGGCGAACAGGTTGGCGATGTGGACGTTGCGTGTCTGGGTGAGCCGGTGGACCCGGCCGATCCGTTGCTCGACCCGCATCGGGTTCCATGGCAGGTCGTAGTTGAGCACACAGTTGCTCACCTGCAGGTTCTGGCCCTCGGCGCCGGCGTCGGTGGAGATAAGCACAGCGGCCTTGCCGGCGCGGAAGCGTGCCACGGATTCGGCACGGGCGGTGTGACTCATGCTGCCGTGGAACGGCACCGCGGTGATGCCCTCAGCGTCAAGCAGCCGCAGCAGGCCGAGCAGCGTGTCGGTGTGCTGGGTGAAGACCAGGACGCGGCCGTGCTCATCGATCCAGGGCCGCAGGATCTGCAACGCGGCCTGTTCGCGGGCCGTGTGGTGGATGTCGCCGGCCAGGTGACCGATCTCGGTGAGCACCTTCCCGACCTGACGGTCGGGGTGCCGCTCCGCCATCCGCAGTGCGCTGCGCGAGACGGCCTGCGGCGACGCGGTGAGCCGCAGTGCGAGCTGCCGCCGGCGCATCGTGTCCCCGGGCGCGGTCATCCGGTTGCGCAGGGTGTCCAGCAGCAGGTCGTACAGCTGGCGCTCGGGCTCGGTGAGCCGCACCCCTCGATCGATCGGTGGCATCCGGTGGACCCGGTCGACCCCTGCCTGCTGGCGTGTTGTCCGCACGACCACGCTGCTGATGAGCTTGCGCAACTCGGGCGCGTTGACCGGGCGGCGCGGATCCTGGTTGTCCACGAAGCGTGACGTGAAGTCGCGCTCGGACAGGAACGTCCCGGGCCGTAGCAGTTCGATCAGCCGGTACAGCTCCAGCAGGCTGTTCTGCACCGGAGTCGCGGTGAGGAAGAGCGTGCGAGGCGCCTGAGCGATGAGCTCTCCAACTACCTCGCGGCCGCGTTTTGCGCCGGCGGTGGCAAGGCGGTGCGCCTCGTCGAGCACGATGAGGTCGAACGGCTCGCCCAGCCGGTGCGCGTTGCGGACCAAGAGGTGCTGCGTCATGATCATCCGGTCGTGCTCGAACGCCGACGGGTCCTGGCCGCTGACGACGGCAACGAACTCTTCGTCGAACTTCTCCAGCAGCTCTTGCCGCCACTGCTCGCGCAGCGGAGCGGGGCAGACGATGAGCACTCGATCGGCCAGCCCTCGCAGCAGGAGTTCCTTGAGGATCAGACCGGCCTCGACGGTCTTGCCCAGGCCGACCTCGTCCGCCAGCACGGCACGGCCGCCCATCCGGGTCAGCACCGTCCGTGCGGCCGCTTCCTGATGCGGCATGTGCTCGATGTGAGCGGCGTCGAGGGCCAGCAGCTCATCGAACTGGTCAAGTGTCGCCAGCCGCTCGCCCTCCAGGCGCATCTCGACCGCGTCGACAGGATCCCAGCCCCGCTCGCGGAGCGCCTTGAGGAGATGGCTTTGTGCCTCCTTGAAGAAGCCGATGTTGCCGTGCCACGTGTACTCCTCGGGCTGCCGCAGGCGGTACCGGCCGCCGCGGGTGGCGCGACGCGCCAGTCGCCGCCGTCCGGAGCGCGCGGGTGCTGCCGGCACGTCAGGCGAGGCGGTCGGCAGCGTCGCCGCAGCGACTGGCCAGCCGGGGGAGGACGTGCCGGAGAAGTTCGTCAGCGGGGCATGCACGACCAGCTCCATCGCGCCATCGGCACGGCGCTCGAGCCGGAGCAGGTCACCGATCCGCGCGGTGTCCTGCAGGTACTCCAGAAGCGACTCGCCGGACAGGTTGCGCCGCCCTGCGGTCCATACGACGGGCAGCTGCTCGCCGTCGACCGTCACCGTCAACGAGGCGGACTGGTCGCCGAGATCGAGTCGTCGCTGCTCGGCGGGGCCGAGCGAGATCTCGCCGGTGTCGAGCATGGCTTCGGTGACCGTCCGCTCGACGCTCATCCGCTCAACCAACTCCGCCTCCGAGTCGCTTCCGTCCCTCAACGGTGATGCTCAATGTGGTGTAGGTCCGCTCGTCGCGCTGCGCCTTCTCCCGGTCGATCAGGCCGCCCTCGAGCAGCGCCGACACCGCGGTGTCCCAGCGACGCTCGGCAGCGCGCAGGTAGCGCAGCGCGCCGAATTGCGGGCAGCGCTGCAGTCCGGCGCCGAGAGGGCGGCCGGCAATCGTCTCTGCGCCGAGGACCGCGGCCTTGAGTCCGCTCTCGCCGTAGCGGCCGACCGGCAGCGCGCTGGCCCACGCCACCGCCTGCAGCACGGTCAGCTCGGCGTTCACCAGATGCTCCGGGTCGGGCACCGCCGAAGCCGGAAGGTCCCGCCCTGCCGACACCCCGCCGCAGTTGTCGCACACCTCATGCCCGGGACCGCAGCGGTAAGAGGGGAACCCGAAGTATTCGACCATCGTCGATCGGCGACAAGTACCGCTCTCCACATAGGACAGCAATGCCTGCAGTTGCGCGCGCTGCCACTGGCTCCACCGGTCAACCTCACGCGACAGCATCCGCGCGTCCACCCGCTCGGACAGCAGCCGCACACGGCGGTAGCGGCGCGACGAGGCGAAGGTGACCAAGCGGTCCAGCGACCAGTCGACCAGGTCTCGTTCCAAGTCGTCGGGATCGATGCCGTGGGCGTCGCGCAGGGCGTCGAAGTCGATGCGGCTGGCGACCTGCGGACGCAGCTTCAACAGCACCGAGAGTTCGCGAAAGCGGCGGCGGGCTGCCATGTCCTCCGGTTCACGTAACCCGACGTGGACGGTCCCACGTGCCGAGCAGTCCGGCCGCTGCTCCAACGCGCCGGTGCGCTCCAGCCAGGCGAGCAGCACGTTGAGTTCATCGGGTTCGACGCCGACAGCGTCGGCGAGCTCCTCCTGGTCGAAGACGACATCGCCGCAGCGATGCTGCTGCCGGGGCAGCAGGCCGAGCAGCATCGTGACCTGGGCAAGCCGTCGCGCTTCGCCGGTGTCGGCGAGGTGTGACCTCCGCCGTGCGATGTCGCCGACGCTGTACAGCAGCACACACTCACCCGTCAGCTGCGGTGAACGCGCCGCACGCCCGGACTCCTGCACGTACGCGTCGAGCGAGTCCGGCAGGTCGTAGTGCACCACCCAGCCGATGTCCGGCTTGTTCACCCCCATGCCGAACGCCTTCGTCGCCACGATCACCTGCGTCGTGCCGGCCAGGAAGTCGTCCTGGACGGCCTCACGCTGCTCGGGCACCATCCCCGCGTGGTAATGCCGGGCGCGGACGCCGGCACGGCGCAGCAACGCGGCGACCTCTTCGGTGACCGCGCGCCGCGACGCGTACACGACGCCGGGGACACCATCCATGGCGGTGACAACGCGCAGCAGCTCACGAGCCCGATCCCGCTCACCGGTCACCTTGACCACACGGAAGCGCAGGTTAGGGCGGTCCGCGGGCCGGCTGACGGTCACTGGTCGATCCAGCTCGAGGGTCTGGCCGATGTCCTGCGCGACCAGCGGCGTGGCGGTCGCGGTCAGCGCCATCCTCGGCGCTCGGCCGAGGTGGGCGACGGCCGTCGAAACCCGCCGAAACTCTGGCCGGAAGTCGTGTCCCCAGTCGCTGACGCAATGCGCCTCGTCCACCACCAGCGCTGCAAGATCCTGGCGCTCCAAAGCGATCCGTAACACCGGGTCACGGACGAGACGCTCCGGCGAGACGTACAACAGCCGCACCTTGCCGGCGGCGAGATCGCGGACGATCTCCGTCCGGACCGTCGACGGCGTCGACTGGGTGATGCCCTGGACGCCCCGCAACCCGCGGCGACCACGCAGGTCATCCAGCTGATCCTTGATCAGTGCCACCAATGGGCTGACCACGACGGTCGCCCGGTCCTGCGGGCGCAGCAGCGCTGGAAGCTGGAAGCACAGCGACTTGCCCATGCCGGTCGGCAGAATGCCCACCGTGTCAGCACCGCCGAGCTGCGCTGTCATCAACCGCAACTGCTCGTCGTGCAGCTCTTCGATGCCGAACAGGCGGCGGGCGGCCTCCCGCAGTTTCGCCTCAGGGTCCTCGCCCTCGTGTAGCCGCAACTCCGCGAGCGCGGCATCCACATCGTTGCCGGCAAGGGCGAGCGCTTCAGCCAGATCAGGCTCTTCGCCCGTGACGAACCGCACTGCGAAACGCCACGCATCGTCGCGGTCCTGCGCGTGGTACACCTGTGGGCCGGGGAGCGTCTCCAGCAGCATCCGGTTGGCGGTGCCAGGGGACTGCATCCGCCGGTCGGCGATCAAAGCCACGCCACGATCGGCCTCACCCCGGATCAGACGACCGAAACCCTGGGCGAGCAGGATCGCCGTCTTCGGGACCACGTACTCCAGGAATGGGTCACCGCCGCGATCGGCGATGGCGCGGACCCGGGCCGCCACGACCGGATCGTCCGGATGCGGATAGGGCGGCTTCTCGATGACCAGGTAGCTCAGCGTTTCCCCGGGTGCGTCGAAGCCCTGCCAGTACGAGCGCACGCCGTACACGACCGTGCCGAGATCCCGGCGGAACCGTTCGGCGATCTCCGCCGATCCTGCCTCTCCCTGCACCATCAGGCTCACACCGCGCTGCTCCAACGCGTCGCGCCGATCACGGACCAGGTCAGCGACCGCCTCCATCCGGCGCCGGGCCGCGAACAACGTGAGCGCTCTGCCGCCGGTGAGGGACAGCAGGCCGACCTGGTCGCGGGCGAACTCCTCGATGAACTCCTGCTCCTGAGTCGGCACCGGCGCCGGAAGATGATTGGTGAGCACCACCGCCGACTGCCGTTCGTGATCGAACGGGCTGCTGAGCTGCCGCCCCTCGAAGACGGCCGGATCGAGTGCGCCGGGCTCAACGGTGATCCCCAGCCGGGTGCCGAGATATTCGAAGGTGCCCCCGGCGGTCAACGTCGCGCTCGTGAGCGTGACGCTGCGCGCCGCCCGGACGATGCCTCCCGCGAACGCCGACCCGACCTCGATCGGGATACACGAAAATGTCCAGTCCGTGAGGTCGTCGACACCGGACAGCAGGTAAACCCACAAGTGTTCATCGGGCAGGCTGCGCAGACGAGCCAGGATCTCGCCGGCTTCCCGGACGGCACGAGCGGTGGCGCCCGTCCGGATGGTTGTGACGCGCGCCAGCATCCGCTGCCGGGCGCCGTTGGGAGCGAGAGCCCGGACGGCGCTTTCGACCGCGTCCACCTCATGCTTGACGCCGTACAGGCAGTCGCCGAACTTACGGACCGCCTCGGCGAGCTGCCGGTACTCGGGACGGCTGCGCACCACGCCCAGCCGGAGCACCGTGGAGCGCCCGGTCCCGCCGTACTCGTGCAGGTATCCGGTCACCGCCGCAGTCAGCTCGTCTGTCTCACGTCGCAGCTGGCTGGCCAGGGCCCGAAGGTTCCGCCCTCCGGGAAGCTGCACACCGGCACGGGCCAGGCGGCGCACGTGCCGATCCAGGCCCGTCCGGCCGTCCAGCCTGGCGGCAAGGCCATGCAGCTGTGGCGATCCGACCGCCTCGGTCCAGGCGGCGGTGAGGGAGTCCTCGAGATCATGTGCCTCGTCGAACACGAGGTCAGCGCCAGCTGGTGACAACAGGTCACCCGGACGGTGACCCTGCTGCGCGAGCTTCGCCCACGTCGCGATCAGCGCATGGTTGACCGCCACGACACCCGGTCGCTCGCGCACGCCGGCGAGCCGGGTCATCAGCGGGCACTGCGCCGCCCAGGCGCAGTCGAACCGTTCGCAGGAAGGGGCGTCGGTGCGCAGCGCCTCCCGAGTGGCCCGATAGTCGGCCCGTGTGCTCGCCACGTCGGCATCGGCGACGTCGTCCCAGATGCCTGCCTCCGAGGTCGCCAGCGCCCGGACCGCGACCGCCAACGCCAGCCAATGGTCGGCGCCGGCGGCTGCCTCCGATGCCTCCAGGTTGACCGCGACCTCACGCGTGCACAGGTAGTTGGCGACTCCGAACAACTGCCGGAACGGCGCGGCGAACATGCCCTGCTGCTGCATCCTGGCCACGTCCCGACGCAACTGCTGCTGCAGCACCTTCGTCGCGGTGGCGACCACGACGGGACGCGCTGCCCGTGCTGCCCGGCCGGCGGCCGGTGCCAGGTAGGCCAGGGACTTTCCCGTGCCCGTCGGCGCCTCGATGGCGAGCAGACCTTGATCGTCCAGGACCTCGGCGATCGCCCTCGCCATCTCCTCCTGCGACCGGCGGGCGGTGAATCCCAGCTTGTCGAGGTGAGCAAGGACCTGGCGTACTGCGTCACGTGCTCCAGACGGTGCCGAGCTCACAGCCGGCGGGGTCAACAGCGGGTCGGTGGCGCAGGACAGTCCGTCAGTCGCGCCCTGCGGAAGTGGTACGTCCGGAAGAACCCGGGCGAGATCCAACCCACCCGCTACCAGGCAGGCACGCGCCAGTCGCCAGGATGCGTCGGCCGGATCGACCTTCGCCAGCAGCGCCCGCAGGCATTCCGCGGCGGCCTGTGCCTGATCGAGAAGACCATCCCCATAGGTCACGCCGAGGGTGGCGCACAGGTCGCTCAGGCGACTGGCCGGCCGGGCGGGTTCGTGCAGGAGCGCCAGCAGCCGGAGATCGATGAGTGCGCTCGGCAGGGCAGCGGTGAGGGCCGCGTATGGGCTGGTCGGAAGATCTGACAGCCCGAAGCCCACCGCGGCCGAGGCGCCCTCGGCCAGTTTCCGCAACGGGCCGGCCTGGTCGCCGTCGCCGGGCAGGCATGCGCTGCTGGTGTCGTCCAGCCGGATGACCGCAAAATCCCGGACCGTCTCGTGCTCGTTGCGCAGCGGCCCGGCAGCCAGTACCACCAGGTCGCTCACCGCGATAGGCGGCGCAGCTGCGACCGTCAACCACGCGGGCATCCCGTCGCCCTCGGCCTCGGTGGGGACATCGGGAGGTGTCGGAGGCTCAGGCGCGACGCGGAGGGTCGGGATGATGAGCCGACCCATGTCGTCGCGGCCGAACGCGTCCGGGAAACGTTCCGGCAGACCTGCGAGTCGTGGCGGCCCCAGAACGATTCCACTGTCCCGGAGCGCGGCCGCGAGGTCCTCCGGCGAGAGCGGTCCTCGCTGCGTCAGCAGGTCGCGCGCCAACCCGAGGTTCGGGGGCAACAAGCCGCGCAACCTTCGCCCCCTTGCATGAGCACGCCGTCGCTCTGGTGCATCGCCCTGCGCCCCGCCGACATGAGCAAATGGCGTGGGCCGACGCGGACAGCACGCTGGCTCAGGGGGATTGGTAAGGCACGGTGCCCCAGAGGCCCCTAACATAGGGACTACTGTGCCGGTCTCGGATCATCCGGATGGGTAGCGTTTGAAACCGTCTGTGACCGGGCGTTGAGGCATTTTTGGTTGATCATTGCCTGGTTGTGTACCGCCATTCACAGCCGACCGGACGATTGTTTCCGGCCGGCGGCGGCGCCGTTCAGGCGTCCTCCAAATCCTCCGGCAGCAGGGTGGTCAGCGCCTCCCTGTCCATGTTGGCGGTGCCGCGCAGCCGCATCGCTTGGCGTCCGGTCATCGACTCCAGTAATTGCCGGGCGGCGCGGGCGTTGCCGAAGGAGTCGTCGGGATTGCCAGTGTCAGGCGAGCTGGCTTCGAGTGCCGCCCGTACCGCCGCCAAGGTCTGCGGTGGGCACTGGTAGTGCTGCTCGGACGCCATCCGGTGGAAGATGGCGACCAGCTCGTCGACGGTGTACTGGGCGAATTCGATCCGCCGGCCGAACCTGCTGCGCAGTCCCGGGTTGGTGATCAGGAAGCGGTCCATCTCGGTCGGGTAGCCGGCCACCACCACGACGACCTCGTCCCGGTGGTCCTCCATCAGCTTCACGAGCGTGTCGACCGCTTCCCTGCCGAAGTCGTGACCGGGACCGTGGTGTGCGGAGAGCGTGTAGGCCTCGTCGATGAAGAGGACGCCGCCGCGGGCCTCCTCAAACCGTGAGGTCGTCTTGAGCGCGGTCTGGCCGACGAACCCGGCGACCAGGTCGGCCCGGCTGACCTCCACCATGCCGCCGTCGGCGAGGACGCCGAGCGCGGCGAGCAGCCGACCGTACAGGCGGGCGACCGAGGTCTTGCCGGTGCCCGGCGGGCCCACGAAGATCAGGTGCCGGCTCAGCGGCTGCGCAGGCAGTCCGAGCGCGGCACGGTGCTGGGCCATCTCGACCTGCGCGACCAGCGTCGCCACTTCCCGCTTGACCGCGCCGAGACCGACCATGGCGTCGAGTTCGGCGAGGAGCCGCTGCGTCTCCTCCTGGTCGGCGACCCCCACTCCAGCGGCGATGCCCGAGGCTGCTCGCGCCGCCGTCACGTCCTCGGGCAGCAACGTCGTCAACGCCGCCACGTCATAGGCGTCGTTGCGGGCTGAACGGCGAGCCAGGTTCTCCCGCATCGCCTGGAACAGCATCCGGCCCGCCCGGCCGTTGCCGAAGTTGGCGGTACGGCTGAGCTGGATCAGCGTCGCGGTCAACGCGGCGCGGGTCTCGCCGGGCACGACGTAGTCCTCGTCCACCGCGAACTTCTCGACGATCTCGACGAGTTCCTCGACCGTGTAGTGCGGGAAGTTGATCGTCGTGGTGAACCGGCTCCGCAGGCCGGGATTGACGTCCAGGAGCTTGCGCATCTCGTTCGGGTAGCCAGCCATGATGACGATGACCTCGTCCCGGCGGTCCTCCATCAGCTTGATGAGCGTGTCGATCGCCAGCCGGCCGAAGTCGTTGCTGTCCTCGTTGCCGGATGCGGGCGCGAGCGCGTAGGCCTCGTCGATGAAGAGGACCCCGCCCCGGGCGCGCTCGAACGCGGCGAGCGTGCGCTTCTCCGTCTCGCCGATGTGCGAGCCGACCAGCTTCGCCCGATCCGCTTCCTCGACGTGGTCGCGCGCGATGAGGCCGAGGGCGGAGGCGATCGCCGCGTAGCGCCGCGCCACCTCGGTCTTGCCGGTGCCCGGCGGTCCCGTGAAGATCAGGTGCCGCTCCAACGACACCGGTGTCAGCCCACGCTCGGCCCGGCGCCGCTGGTAGTCGGCGAAGTCGACCAGCTTGCGCACCTCCTCCTTGACCCGACCCAGGCCGATCATCGCGTCGAGCGCAGCGAGTGCCGTGTCGAGGTGGGGGCCCTGCTGCGCGGGTGCGGCCTGGTCCGAGTTCTGTGTCGCCGCTGTACTGCTGGCGCCGCTGCGCGTGGCCTGGCCGCCCGACGCCCGCTGTCCTTCATCGGTGACCGGGCTCTCGCCGGCGGGCGCTGACTCGCGCGCCCCCTCGGGCAGTGGGCCGACGTGACGTGCGAACGTGACCGGTTCGCCGCCCCTGAGCCAGACGTCGTCCTCGGCGTTGCCGGTGGCGGTGCAGTCAGTCACCTCCATCTCGCCGCACGCGTCGAACTGGATGCCGTCGCGGCGGTTACCGGTGGTGGCGCAACGGATCAGCTCGCCGCTCGTGCCAGCGCCGACGTAGATGCCCACGATGCTGTCAGTGACGCTGACACCGGTCAGCGTGGCGCGCGCATTGCTCAGGGCGATGCCCGTCTGCCCGCCGGAGCTGATCCGTACGTCGTTGGCGACCAGCCGGGCACCCTGCACGACGATGCCGGACCCCTCGGCCCGCTCGATGCTCACGCCGGACATGGTCGCGGCGCCCTGGGAAAGGACGACGCCGACGCCGACATCGCGCAAGGCCAGGGCGTCCAGCCACACCTCGGCAGTCGGCCCCTGGATGCCGACCGCCGGCACGCTCTTGTCCGCGACGTCGCGCACCGTCCAGTGGGAGTACCTTCCCTTGGCGTTGGTCACGCCCAACGCCTGGGAGGCGACCGACTCCATGGTCACGTGCTGCATCACAGGTGCCGCGTCGCCGCTCACCTGCACCCCCAGGCCGTTGATGCGCCGCAGCTGGACGTGCTCGAAACGGGGGGTCGCACCCGCTTCGACCGCGATCGCGCTGGCCCCATCGACCTGCTCGACGGTGCACTCCTCGAACGTGCCGGCGGCGCCGCGGACCACGATCGCCTGCGCGGCGAGTTCACGCAGCCGCGCCCGCCGCACGACCGGCCTGGCACCGTTCGCCACCATGATGGCCGGCATCTTGCTTCCGGTGACGGTCACATCGACGCACTCACCAGACGCGCCGTTATGCCAGTACAGACCGTTGCCGGCCGCACCAGTGACGGTGCAGGCGGACACCGCGACCGCCGCGTTGTCGGCCACGATCCCGCTCACCCCGACGGGGCCGATCGTGCACCGCTCGACGACGCCCTTCCCGTCGCGGACCTGAATACCGTCCGCCGCAATCGAACGCAGCGAGCACCCACGCACGGTGGCCGCACCACCCCGGACGAAGACAGCCGAAGCGACGCCCTCCAAGTGGCTGTCCTCGACGAGGATCTCGCCGGCGTCAACCAGTACCGTGGCGAAATCCCGGTCGTCACCAGCGATCGACAACCCGCTCAGGACCGACGAGCCACCACGGACGTGAACGGCAGCTCCCCGCGCCGACCGCCACCGCACAGAACCGGCACCGTCGCGCGCCTGGATCCGAACCGCCCGGGTCAGCACCACCGACTCCTGGTAGTCACCCGGTAGGACCAGCACCGTCGCACCTGGCGGCGCGGCCGCTATCGCCGCAGCGATCGACGGATACTCACCCGGCCAGCCCCGCGCGACCCGCAGCACCACACTCATTCTGTGCCCCTCCCGTGCGCCGCACTGTACCGGGACACGGCCACCTGTGCCCGCCACCGCAAGCTCAGGCACGGGCACTCAACCATCGATTGGAGACGGCGGTCTCCCCCGCAACGCCGACTACTAGCTAACTGCAGCAGCGAACGCGGCGAACAGGTCTCCTGAGAGAGGCGTTTCGAGCTTCCAGGTCACGGCCATTGGGCGATCACCCTCGTGCTGGACGTAGGTAGCAGGGCCGAGGAACCAGAATGCCCGGTCATCAGCCCGAGTCCGCGCGAACAACAGGATTGAGCGGCCCATCGCCACATGGTTGCAGTACCGCCTACCGGTTGGGCTGTCGCCAGATGTGGTGGACTGACTCTCCCAATGGATGAGGTCGGGGCTGATGGCGTAGTCGCGGTAGCGAGTGGTTGGGGAGAAGTCGCCACTGGTCTTGTCGAGGGTAAAGACGAACACGTCGGCACCGACGGCCTTTGCGTCGTAAACACCCTCGCGCCACTGGGGCGTCTTGGCCCCGGCACCCTCGCCGACTGCCGCCAGAATCTCAATGCGCGTGTACTGGCTGTGCACCTGTAGTGGGACGTCGGGCAGCGCCTGGTGCTGCAGATGGCTGGATGCATCGCCAAGGACATGGAGCAGATCGCGCAGCTCAACGATCACCTGAGGGTGCGACCAGAGCAGGTCGACCGCGGACTGGAGCGAGGTGTCCTTCGTGACCACCTGATCCGCGAGGTTCGCAACGAGCATGTGCACCAGGCGCCGCTCGACGCCGCTCATCGTGCCGACCTTGGGTGGGCTCATGTGTGCTAGCAGCGAACGGTACTCATCAACCCGCTGACGGTCATCCACGTGCAGCATTCGGCCGATGCCACGGCGGAGGGCTTGTTCATTTGACCCCGCAGGAGCAACGGACAGGCCAGCTGCCTCGCGCAGCGCCGACCAGCCGCGGTTGCCGGCGTAAATATCCGCAACCTCGAGCCCCGTCTCGGTGAGGTAGTTCGCTATGGTCACCGTTGGTTGATGTTGAGCCAGCGCCCGGAGTTCGGCGACTTTGGACGGCCAACGGGACGGGATGGCCTCGCGAACACTGCGCAGGACGATGTCGCGCGCTACCCGGTCAAGCTCCATGTGGCAGCCGGCCGGTAGGAACGGAAAGCCTTCTGCGACGGCTCGTTCAAGGTCGCTACGAGTGCCGCCGAGGAGCGCGCGATACCGCTGATCGAAACGGAACTCGCGACGGTGCATCCCGACGAAGTCCAGCACCGTACAAACGCTCTTGCCCCTCGCGATTCGCAAGCCTCGGCCCAGCTGCTGCAGAAACAGCGTGGCGCTTTCGGTGGGCCGCAGCATGAGCAGAGTATCGACGTCGGGCACATCAACGCCTTCGTTGAACAGCTCGACCGAGAAGATGACCTGAAGCGTGCCTTCCTCAAGTTCCCGGATCGCGGACTCACGCTCCGCGTCCGGCGTCTCACCCGAGACGGCAACGGCGGCCACGCCGAGCTTTTGGAACTGTTCGGCCATGAAGCGGGCGTGGGCGACGCTGACACAGAAGCCCAGGCATCGGATCGTCGAGACATCGGTTACGTGCTGGTCGAGTTGCTTGTAGACGAAGCGCGCCCATGCCATGTCGCTGGTGTAGATCTCCGTCAGCGCCGCATCGTCGTAACCGCGTCCTCGGCGCCACGGCACCTCCCGCAGGTCGATGCCGTCATGGATGCCGTAGTAGGCGAACGGCGCCAGGCGGTGCTGTTCGATGGCGTCCCACAGGCGCAGTTCCGCTGCGATGCGATCACCGAACCAGTGCAAGAGCGGTAGGCCATCGGCGCGTTCTGGCGTGGCGGTGAGTCCGAGCAGCTCCTGCGGCTTCAGATCTTCCATGATGGCGCGGTACGACGGCGCCGCGGCGTGGTGGAATTCATCGATGATGATGACGTCAAAGTGGTCCGGAGCGAGGTGCTGCAGCCCGTTGGCCGCCAGCGTCTGCACAGACGCAAAAACCTGGTTGAACTGGGTGGGTCGCGTACCTCCGACCCACTTCTCGCCGAACTCGTAGTCGCGCATCACGTGGCTAAACGTCGCCATGCTCTGGTCGAGGATTCGCTCTCGATGTGCAACAAACAGCAGCCGTGCCCGAGGCAGCTTCTGCCGGAGTCGCGCATAGTCAACTGCTGCCATCACTGTCTTGCCCGTGCCAGTGGCCGAGACCAGCAGATTGCGATGATGTCCCCGCGTGCGTGAGAGCTCGATGAGCTCAAGCATCCGCTCCTGGAACGGCTCAAGACGGACTTCCAGTGGACTCAGCACCGGAACAGTGCGTCCGTCGGACCGTCGGGATCGGTCGAGGGCCTGCTGAAAGTCTGCCTGGACGTAGGGAATGAAGTCGCCGCTTTGCCAGTAGCTCTCGAAGACGGCATCAATCTTCTTGATGACGTCTAGGTTGCGAGCTGCCGACACCCGGACGTTCCACTCCAGGCCGGCGACCTGGGCAGAGTGGGTGAGGTTGGATGATCCGACGTATGCCGTACTGAACGCTGACCGGCGGTGAAACAGCCACGCCTTGGCGTGGAGGCGGGTCGTGGTCACGTCGTAGGAGACCCGGACTTCGGCGCCGAGATCGGCCAGCAGGTCGAGCGCCTTGCCTTCGGTTGAGCCGGTGTATGTGGTCGTCAGTACCCGTAGCCGTCTTCCTCGCGCGCAATGCTGCCGGAGTGCGTCAATGATTGGCCGTAGACCGCTCGTGCGGATGAACGCCATCACCAGGTCGATGGCGTCCGCTGACTCAATTTCGGTGAGGATCTGGCTGCCGACTCTGGGTTCGCCGGGTGCGTTGGTGAGCAGCGTCGTGTCGAGCAGTGGAATGAGTGGTCGTCCGGCGCTACGGACGGAGCCGTCAGGTTGCCGCTCGCCGACGGCGGTTAACACCTCACCGGGCGCCAGTGGCGATTCGAGCGCCGGGCCAGTTCGGGGCAGCTGGGTGCCGAGCGCTTCAAGGAGACGCCGCGCCACGTCGACGCCGGTCGCAACTCGGTCGGCTTCAGGTACGGCATCGAGGGCCCGCTCTACCTGCTGAGCGATCAGCAATGCGATCCGATCGGCTGCATCGGCCGACCGCAGACCGTGCCGCTTGACGAGTCCCTGGTCGACGCTCAACAACCGCTCTTCGAGGGCCTTCGTTACGACGATCTCGTAGAGCCCCGCAGGCACGTCGTTAGCCACCGCATCAGTTTGCCCCAGGGCGGCGGTCGCCGATTACGGCAGCACCGCGATCCAAGCCGTCCGCAACCATGCGGTGTCCTGTTCGGTCCCCGCGGCGAGCGGCGCGAACTTGTCGAGGCGTTCGTCGAGCAGTCGGTGGATTCCGAGGTGTACCGGCGGCTGGCATCTGACGTGAGCGGTGAGGCGAGGTAACGAACCGGCTGGTGTCGGTTGACCACATGGTGTGATGGGTTCGCGGGTTTGACTGAAGGCTGGGCGGCATGTCCTACGGTTCTATGAGGCATGCGTCTTTCCCGCTCGCGTCGTGTCCTGGCAGGTGCCTTGGCGGGTGCCGTTGTCGTGGCGACGTTGTCGTTTTCCGAGACCGCTGCGCAGGCCGACCCGGGGGACCGGCCCATCGCATTCACGAGTAGCAGCACGGGATATCCGGCCGACAGGTGTAACACGGACCTCGGGCCGGCGCATCTCGTCATGGACAACATCAGTGCAGGTGCGGAAATGTCGGGCACGGCCACCATGGCTGGCCGGGGTTCCAACGACTTCTATTTTGAGCTGAAGTTCGTCGACAACTCGTACAGCGTCGTCGAGGACCTCGCGAACGTCGGGTATCAGCGTGTGCAGGGTGTGTACACGACGGTCGATTTCTCGTTCACGGCGCCTGTGGCCGGGAAGCTTGTCGGGTGCCGGTCGGCGGAGGTCGATGAGGCGGGGGTGTCCGGCCCGGCGGGGAAGGTCACCGGGACGGTCAAGGGTGACGGCGGGCCCGGCGCGACGCCGGCCATCACCGTGACGGGCACGTCGGTGGCGTTGAAGGCGGTCGACATCGCGCCGAACACGGGCCTCATCAGCTGGGACGTGTACGCGGAGGGCGCCGCCGAGCCGGTTGCCGAGCGGGACGGTGTCGAGGCGACCGTCGACGGGCTGGCGCCCGGCAGGTATGAGGTGAAGCTGAGCTTCTGCACGTTGTCGCCGCCGCTGCACTGCGGTTTCGCGACCGGGACGTTCACCATCACGGCGCCGGTGGATTTCGAGGTCATCGAGATTCCCGGAAGGGCGTTGTCGCGTCGGTTGGTGGTGTCGAGTCCGGCGGTCGACACCTCGTACACGTGGAGCGTCAACGGCACGCCGCTCGGTGAAAGCGGACCGAGTGTGGTGTGGAATGCGCCGCTGCCGGGGACCTATGAGATCGCGATGACCGCCACTAAGAACGGGACCGGGCGGACCGTGCGGCGGCAGGTCACGGTCGGCTATCGCATCGACGTGGTTGACACGCTTGCCAATGGGCTCATGAAGGGTCTGGTCGCGGATCCGAAAGCGCCGTGCGACGGGGACCGGACCGTGCTGACGGTGACGTCGGACATCGGGATCTGGGCGACGCTGCGCACCGCGTCGTCTGCGGCGTTGACGAATCCGCCTGTACCGGGTGCCACCGCGGAACTTGGATTGCTGCCGCCGAACGGGGTCGCGACGTGGACCGGCGGATGTTTCAACAAGGCCGGGCAGAGCTTCTGGGTCGACGCCGACATCGCCGACAGGCGGGCGCTCGCGGCGACGGCGCTGGCCGGGTTCCTGAGCTCCGTCTCGGGCGGCAGAATCGACGTGAACGCGATGGCGCGCGCCATGACGTCCTGGGAAAGCGTCTCCGAATGGCCGCTGCCGAACACCCGCGCCGCCATCGATGAGATGGTCCGGATCGCCCAAGGCAAAGGCAAAATCGCCGTCGCGGGTGGGTACCTGTATGCGGCGCTGACGCTGGAGCCCGAGGCGACCAGGCTGCGGGAGTTCCTGTTCGCCACGGTCGGGGCGGTGCCCGGAATCGGTGACCTCGCGCAGCTCGCGGAGGAGGCGACGAAGGCGTGGCTCGGGCTTGGCGCCGACCCGTACAAACTCGGCGACCGCGCGACCGAGGAGCAGCTGAAACGCCGAAAGGCAAACGTCGAGGAACGCCTGCCGGACCAGGAGCAGAACGTGCTCGACGCGACCACCAAGAAGGCCGAGAAGGACCTGCGGCTCAAGGAGATCGAAGACGACATCAAGGCCGTCGGAAAGGACCTGGACGCGCGGAAGGCGGAGCGTGCCGCGCTTGTCTGCCCGCCGAAGGTGCAGCAGTGCCTGCTCAAGCAGCGGCAGCTCGACAGCGAGATCCAGCGGTTGACGTCGAAGCTCAAGAACCTGGTGGAGAAGGCCCACCCGCCGGCGCTCGAACGGGCCACCAAGGCCGCCGCGAAACTGCTCGAAGAGGAGAAGGCCCTGGCCGCGATGACCAAGGCCATCAAGGTCCTCGGCACGGTCGTGCAGCTGCTCAACCAGCTCGCCATGAACGCGGAGCTGGCCATTCGCCTCATGCAGGGGCAGCGCAAGGGCACCATGGAGTTCCGTACGGGCATCTGAGACTTCTCAAGACTTGGTCAACCCGTCGGCCGAAACGCCCAACGCTTCGACGGTTGTCCCTACCTTCATCGGTATCGGGGGCTGTACCCGCGGCACGCCAGCGCTGCTGTGCCGCGGCGGCCTCCACCCCATCCGCACAACGGGGGGAACCGATGAAACGCATGCTTGTGATGGCGGCTGTACTGTTCGCACTGGCGGGCTGCTCGGAACAGCTCGGCGACCGCGGCGGCGACGAGGGCGCCGCACCCGACAAGATTTCCGACGTCGACTACATCGAGGTGTACCGCAACGCGGACAACTTCCCGAATGTGGCCCGCGTGTGCATTCGCGGGATCGCGTTCGCGGCCACCTCGAGCGGCGCCCGCGGCGAGGACTCCTACGCCGCACCGGACCTCGTCCGCGTCCCCGAATGGGACCCGACCTGCCCGGCCGCGAAATGAAGCGCCTGGCGCTGGCGGCAGCACTGGTACTGGCGCTGGCCGGCTGCTCGGAACAACTCGGCGACCGCGGCGGCAAAGAAGGCGCCCCACCCGACAAGATTTCCGACGTCGACTACATCGAGGTCTTCCGCAACGCCGACAACTTCCCGAACGTGGCGATGGTCTGCGTGCGGGGGATCGCGTTCGCGGCGACGGCCAGCCGGGAGGGAATGAGCGCGCCGTCGCTGCTACGGGTGCCGGAATGGGACGCGCGCTGCAAGACGGTGTCGCCGGGTACGGTGCCGTCCACGACGCCTTCTTCAGCGAGCCCGTCCCCGTTCCCATCCTGAGCGAAGAGGTGCCTCACTGGTACCCGTACCCGGGTTGACCAACTGGGTACGGGTACGGCGCGCGGGGTTGGGCAACCGGGTACGGGAACGGCGGACGAGTTGACCAACCACGTGCGGGAACGGCGGACGGGTTGGGCAACGGGTACGGGAACGGCCGGTGGGTTGACCAACCGGTTGGCAGTGGGAACGGGCCTGCCAGGTCGGTTGGACAACGGGGTTGGGCAACCCGTTGGTCAGCTGGGTACGGGTACGGCAACCGCCACCAGACGTTGCCCAACCGGTTGGCGGGTACGAGCGGGCTGGTACGAGTGTGTTGGTGCTGGTTGGACAACGAGTTTGCGCAACGCGTTGGGCAACTGCCGTCTGGAGCGGTACGGGCGGCCGGAACGGAACGAGTACGGAACGCCGTACGGTCCCGCCAGCCGCAAAACCGGCGGTCATGCGCTCTCGTACCGGGGATGCGCCCGGCGTTCCCGCGTGCTGTACCGGTTCCGCGTACCGCGCCGCCCTGATGCACCCGTTCCCGTTCCCGGGTCTTGCCCAGTACCGCGTCGTACCCGTCCGGCTTGTGTTCCCGTTCCAGGTCGTACCCGCCGTCCGGTACGCCAGCTGACGGTACGGGATCGAGCGGCATCGGGAACGGCGTCGCGACGGCGACGGAGGGATCGACCGTACCCGCTACGCGGCGGCTGTACGGCTGCCTGCGGCCGGGAATCTGTCGACGGTGCTGAAGAGGTTGGGTCCCGTTGGCGCCGGAATCCAGGGTCTTGGCCCACCTAGGGGTACGCCTACCCATCCGCCCGGGGCAACACCCGGGGCAGCGAAGATCCAACAGGCGGTTCGCCGGCCAAGGATCGGCCGGCGAACCGGGTGCCTGCTACTGCGCGAGCGGGCGCCGATCCAGGCGCAGGAGCGCGCTGTCGTCCGCAGGGTCGCCGAGCCGGCCGAGGTCGATCAGGCGGCGCGGCGGCTCCGGCGCACCCGCCGCGCCGGTCGGCAGCCAGACCGCATCGGCGACGCCCGTGCCGTCCATCAGGCGGTCCCGGGCGACCGTCGCGACCGGGGCCGCTCGCGGCTGCCGCCCGAGCGCCTTGTGCAGGTGCTCCTCGCGGGTGTGGTCCGGCAGCGAGAACAGCACCGGCCAGGCAGGTCCGCCCTCGGTGACCAGCTGCTCGTAACGCTGCACCTTCTTCACCAGCGTCGGCACGGACTCGGTGGCGCGGTCGAGCTCGAGGAAGAACGCCACCCGCAGGTCGCCTTCCTGATAGATGCCGTGGCCGTCGGCGCGGACCCGGTGCATGCTCACCGAGCCGAACCGCAGCGGGCCGCGCACTGCCGCTCCAACAGCCGCAGCCGGTACAACCGCAGCAGACGCTCCTGGGCGGCGTCCTGCCGGTTGAACAGCGCCGCGGTGATCTGCGCCGTGCTCAGGACCTGGTGGTCATACAGCCAGTCGAGCAGGCGATGGTCCCGGTCGGTGAGGAACGACTGTGCGTAGAGCACCGGATCGTGGTGGGGCTGTGTCATCCATGCCTCCAAGGCAACAGCGGTGCCGCGCGTGTGCGGCTCCTCCTGCCCGGTCATGGCCTCCAGTTGGGTGCCTTCGTGCGTCGCGAAGCCCCAACCGTGATCAACCGCCGCCAACAGCATGCCAACCGGTTGGTGGCGGTTGGTTCCCCGATCGGATCGGGACGCACCAACCAGACCAACCGGAGGCCATGCATACGTAGGAGGCGAGTCGTAACGCCACAGTGGCATCGATGGAGCACACTGTTCGCCGTGAGGGCTTACGTGGGCGTGACCGACGGCCAGTGGTACAGGTTCCTCGCCGAGCGCCCGCACCTGCAGGAGGTCAACTTCTGGCGGCCCGCCAGCGACAAGGCGTTCCGGGCGCTGCAGGTCGGCGAGCCGTTCTTCTTCAAGTCCCACGCCCCGCACAACCGGGTCGTCGGCGGCGGGTTCTACAGCGGCTTCGCCCGGCTGCCGATCTCAGAAGCGTGGGAGCTGTTCGGCGAAGGCAACGGCGCCGCCAGCCTCCAGCAGATGCGCGATGCCATCAGCCGGTACCGGCACCAGCCGATCTCGTCGCGCGACGACCCGATCATCGGCTGCCTCTTCGTCCGCGACACACGGTTCTTCGGGGCCGACGAGGACGCCGGGCCGCCGCCGGACTTCGCGTCGAACATCGTCCAGGGCAAGGGTTACGACCTGGCCGACGGCGCGTACGCCGGCTACTTCCGCGACGTGATCCACCGCCTCACCGGCCCGGCCGTCGAGCTGGACCTCAGCGAACCCTGGCACCGCGCCGGACCCGTCTACGGCGACCCGCGCCTTCAGCCGCAGCGACTCGGCCAGCAGGCGTTCAAGGGCGTCGTCCTCGACGCGTACCGCCACCGCTGCGCGATCACCGGCGCGAAGATCCGGCCCGTGCTGCAGGCGGCGCACATCCTGCCGCTGCCGAGTGGTGGCCAGCACCGGCTCGACAACGGCCTGCTGCTGCGGTCCGACGTACACATCATGTTCGACCGGGGGTACCTGAGCGTCGACCCGAAGCACCGGCTGCTGGTCAGCCCGAGGCTGCGCGAGGACTTCGGCAACGGCGAGGAGTTCTACTCCCGGCACGGCCAGTCGATCGCCGTGCCGGAGCGCGCCGCCGACCGGCCGCACCGCGACTTCCTGGAATGGCACGTGGACACCGTCTTCCAGGCCGGATGACGACTGCTACAGCTGGCGAACGGCGAGCGAGTTGAGCCGGGCGCCGATCGTCCGCTCCACCAGCATCGTGATCAGATCGCCCTTCGGGGTCTTGCTCACGCCACCGATACCGAGCTGCGCGGCAACGGCGCGGAGGTCGCCGACCAGCATGGGCTTGAGGTAGCGCTCACCCTCATCCCGGGTCTGCAGGTTCGCGAGGTCGTCTACCACTGCCGACATGTCCTTTGCCGGCTTCGCCGCGGCGGGCCGCCGAGCGGGAGCCTTCTTGGCAGGCGCAACCGGTGCGGCGGCGCCGAACGGGTGGTAGGTCAGCGTGGCCCGGCCTTCGGCGATGTCGACGAGCTGGTCCTCGGGCAGGGTCGCCAGGAACTCGGAGATCCGCTGCAGGACGGTCATGGAAAGCTTCGCGACGTCGCTCACGCGGCTGCCCCTTCGGCATGGAGGGTGTTGAGGAATTCGGAGGCCAGGGTGCGTAGCTCGATGTTGATCTGCGAGGTGACCCGCTCGCGGAGCACCGCCGGCACGCCGCGCGGCACGGAGCTGGCGAACAGGGTGTTGTTCTCGCGCATGTACGTGCTGAACACCGGCACGCCGAGGGCGCGCACCGAGTCGATGTAGTACTGCAGCGCCGAGATCGGGCGGCCGCCGTGGAACTGGATCATGGTGAACACGACGCCGGCCATGTTCGGGTCGATGCGGCTGTGTCGGGTCCTCGCGTGCTTCAGCGAGTGCTCGTTGTGCCGCTGCACCAGTTCATCGACATTGCCGTAGAGGTATTCGATGCCCAATGTGGACAGGTAGTCTGCCTTCGCCGGAATCAGGATGTGGTCGCTGGCGACGATGGCGGCCTGGGTCACCACGTTGAAGTTCGGCGGGCAGTCGATCAGCACCCAGTCGTATTCCGCGAACGACTGGTCGTGCAGTGCGCTCGCCAGGGCGCAGCGGACTCGATAGAGCGCCGGATCGAACTTCTGTTCGATTCCACCAATGCTGCGGGCGAGCTTGAAATCAGCATCGATGAGCTGCAGATGTGACGCGATCAGGCTGAGCCGTCCGCTGCCCTCGGGGAGTGCCGCGTTGACCGGGCGCGGCTGGACGGCCAGGTCAGCCAGGGCGACCTTGGGGATGCCGTCCTCGATGGAGTCGAACCATCGCTTGATCGTCAGTGCTTCGCGCAGCTCCGAACGCCATTCGTCGGGCTGGTAAAAGCAGAACGTCAGGCTGCTCTGCGGATCGAGGTCGATCAGTAGCACGTTTTGTCCGCGTCGGGCCAACTCGGCACCCAGGTTCGCGGTCAGCGTCGTCTTGCCGACCCCACCCTTGTAGTTGATCACCGAAACTACTTGCACCGAGGTAACGGTAGAGATGCGAGTGGAAGGTCACCACCGACCGTTAAGACGAGCTTTCATCGACGCGAGACCTATGACCGGTCGATGCGATTTCGGGTTAGCTCAGGACCATGCGGCTCGAAGACCTGGTGCCCGGATCCTCTGTTAGCGGTGTGGTGCCAGGTGGCCCGGTCGAGGTCATCGCCGTAGCGCCGATGGGTCCGGACTCCGTCCGGCTGGTGTACCGCACCGAGCAGGGCGCGCTTGGCGAGCAGATCCTGATGCGGGTCAACGAGCCGGCGCTGGAGATCGTCGAGGTCCACCGCACGACGTTCGACGCTGACACCACGGACTTCAAGCTGGCCGCCGAGGCGATGCGGATCCGTGCGGCCGCCCAGTCCGACCTCATGCTCGCCGTCACGACGAGCGACCTCGAGCCGCTGCCACACCAGATCGAGGCCGTCTACGGGCACCTGCTCGACAAGGTCCCGCTCCGCTTCCTGCTCGCGGACGACCCGGGCGCCGGCAAGACCATCATGGCCGGCCTGTACCTGAAGGAGCTGATGCTCCGCGGTGACCTGTCGCGCTGCCTGATCGTCGCGCCCGGCGGCCTGGTCAACCAGTGGCAGGACGAGTTGAGCGAGAAGTTCGGGCTCCGCTTCGCGATCCTGACCGCCGACCTGGTGGCCGCGACACCGCCGGGAGAGTCGATCTTCGACGAGCATCCGCGGCTGATCGCCCGGATGGATCATCTGTCGCGCAGTGACGCCCTGGTCGACCAGATCGGCCACTCGGCCTTCGATGTCGTCGTGGTCGATGAGGCGCATCGGATGTCGGCGCACTACTTCGGCAAGAAGCTGCAGAGCACCCGCAGGTACAAGCTCGGACAAGCGCTCGGCAAGGCGGCGCAGCACCTCCTGCTGATGACCGCGACCCCGCACGCCGGCAAGGAAGAGGACTTCCAGCTCTTCCTGGCGTTGCTCGACCCGGACCGGTTCGAGGGCAGGTACCGCAAGGACGAGCACAACCTCGGCGCCGACGGTCTCATGCTTCGGCGGGTCAAGGAGGAGCTGCTGACGTTTGCCGGCAAGCCGCTGTTCCCGCAGCGCAACGCGTACACCGTGCCGTACGAGCTGTCGGAGCTCGAGGTCGAGCTGTACGAGGCGGTGACGGAGTATGTCCGGCAGGAGTGGGACCGCGTCGACCAGCTGCGCAGTGCCGGTGAGACAGTCCGCGGAAACCGGGTCGGCTTCGCGCTCACCGTGCTGCAGCGCCGGTTGGCGTCCAGCCCCGAAGCGATCCTGCGTTCCCTGCAGCGTCGGCAGGCCCGCCTCGAACAGCGCCTTAATGAACTACTCACCAAGCCGGCGACGAGAGAGCGCCTGCCGGACATCGAACTGGCCGACATCCTCGACGACGACCTCGCCGACACGATGGAGGAGACCGAGGAGCAGCTCGTCGACGCGGCCACCGCGGCTCAATCCGCCGAAGAGCTGCGGTTCGAGATCTCGGTGCTGCAAGGACTGGTCGACCTGGCGGCGAAGGTCCGCGCGTCAGGCACCGACCGCAAGTGGACCGAGCTGAAGCTCCTGCTGGAGCGGCATGCGCCGCAGAAGCTCATCATCTTCAGCGAACACCGCGACACGCTGACCTACCTCGTCGACGGGATCAGCCAGGCGCTGCCCGGGAAGAACGCCGTCGTCTCCATCCACGGCGCCCTGTCCCGCGACGCTCGACGTGCCGTCCAGGAGCGCTTCACGTCCGATGCTGATTGTCTGGTACTGGTAGCGACCGACGCGGCAGGTGAGGGTCTCAACCTGCAACGCGCCCATCTCATGGTCAACTATGACCTGCCGTGGAACCCCAACCGGATCGAGCAGCGCTTCGGCCGCATCCACCGCATCGGTCAGCACGAGATGTGCCACCTGTGGAACCTCGTCGCCGTCAACACTCGCGAGGGCGCCGTCTTCGAGCGGCTGCTGTCCAAGATCGAAGAGCAGAACGCCGCGCTCGGCGGCAAGGTCTTCGACGTCCTGGGCGAGGCGTTCGAGGGCCAGCCGCTGCACGAGCTGCTGCTCGATGCGATCCGGCGCGGCGAGGACCCGCAGGTGAGGGCCCACCTCGACCGGGTCATCGACGAACGCGTCGGCGACACCGCCGTGAAGCTCGTCCAGGAACGCGCGCTGCACCACGACCTGCGCTCCGTGTCCGACGCCGACAGCGCCCGCCGAGACCTGGAAGAAGCGCGGCTGCTGCGCCTCCAGCCGCACTACATCGAAGGGTTCTTCCGCGACGCGTTCGACCGTACGGGCGGCCGCATCCGGGGACGCGAGCCAGGCCGCTGGGAGATTCCCAGCGTGCCGCAGTCAGTCCGGGAGCTGCGAACACCCGCGGCACCGATCAACCTGCGGTATGAGCGGATCTGCTTCGACCGCTCGCACCTCCGCGTCGACGGCGCCCCTCCCGCGCAGCTCCTCGCACCTGGCCACCCGCTGCTCGACGCGCTCGTGCAGCGGATGATCGACCTGTACGGGGAAGCCCTCGAACGCGGCACGATCATGGTCGACCGGCTTGACCCGACCGAGGAGCCGCGCCTGCTGATCGCCCTGCACGAGGAGATCATCGACGGGTTGGAGCGCACCGTCGCCAAACGGTTCCAGTACGTCGAGCTGTGGAACGACGGGCGGAGTCAGCCAAGCGTCGCGCCGTTCCTGGACTACGACGCGCCCAGCGACTACGACCGCGAGCTCACCGCAGACCTCCTGAACGCCTCCTGGCTCAACGGTGCCCGGCGCACCGCAGAGCACTGGGCCGCCAGCACGGACCTGCCCGCCTGGTACGCGCACGTCGGCGCGGCCCGGCGGGAACAGGTCAGCCGCACGCGAGGCCTCGTACAGGAGCGGCTGACGCAGGAAATCCAGCATTGGCGCGACGAGGTAGCCCGCCTCACCAACATCGTCATGCAGGGCGGTAAACCCGCCATGCAGCCGACAACGGCTGAGCAGCGCGCCCAGGACCTCCGTCTCCGGCTCGCTCGCCGTATGACCGAGCTGGACCAGGAGGCACACACGCAGGTGCGCCCACCCGCTATCGCGGCCGTGGCGCTTGTCGTGCCGCAGGGCCTGATCGACCGCCGCGCCGGACGCCGGGAGGAGCCGGTCGCCGAGTACATGGAGGATCTCGCCGCGATCGAGCGCCGCGCCATCCGAGCCGTCGTCGCGGCCGAGCAGCGCCTCGGCCGCGTGCCGCAGGTGATGGCGCACAACAACCCGGGCTATGACGTCCGGTCGGCGGGGGAGGACGAGCAGATCGTCCACATCGAGGTCAAGGGCCGGATGGCCGGCCACGACAGCTTCTTCGTCACCAACCGCGAGATCCGCGCCGGCCAGAACGCGGACAACTACCGGCTGGCGCTCGTCGAGGTCGACGAACACGACCCCGCAGCCGATCGCGTGCACTACGTTCGCGACCCGTTCACGGACGTCCGGGTCTCCGCCCTGGTCAACGGTGTGCAGTTCAAGTGGCCCCAGATGTGGTCCCGCGGCACCGACCCTCACTGACTCGCGACTCAGGCGTTCGTCATTTCACGATCGGGACGATCCTGGCCGGGATGCCGTGGTCCTTGCAGATCGCGAGCAGTCCGCTGCCGTCGATGAGCTGCAACGGGCTTGCCGTTGGCGAACTCATAGCTGCTCGGGCCGTACCCGCTCGTGGTGATCAGGATGCCGCTCTTGGCACCCTCGTGCTGCATCGTGCCGAAGAGGTCCCGTACTGCCGTCGGTGGCACGGTCTTGGTGTAGAGCTTGGCCTGGATGACGTACTTCCCGCCGCGGATCGGGGTGGGGTCGTAGGCGACGCAGTCCACACCGCCGTCACCGCTGGCGCTGAAGACCTTGGTGTCGAACCCCATCCGCGTGAACAGGTTGTGGATGAAGTGTTCGAACTCCTTGGCGGTGAGTTCGAGCAAGTTCGGACGCTTGTCGATCTGGCTGATGACGTCCACCGGATCGATGATCCGAGGATCGGCCATCTTGAACTCCATGACCGGCTGGACCGGCTGCAGCTCCTCGGGGTGTTGTGAGACATCGGCGGCGAAGTACTTACGTACACACGCGACGGGGTCGACGTTCGCGAGGACGAGTTCCGTGAACTGCTCACGGTTGGCCCGCAGCGTGATCAGGCACGGCCTGATCGTCTGGCCCGTCGCAGGATCGATTGCCTCGACGATGCCGTTGAACACGACCGTGTTCACCAGGGAGAGGCGTCCGGCGGTGAAGACGGTGTGCACCGCACGCAACGCGATCTGCGCGACCAGGTTCTGGTAGGTCCGTCGGATCTCCGCCGCAGTACGCGCGGTCCCGGAGATGTCGTCCCTCGTCTTCACCCATCTGAATGCCCTTTGATCGGGAACGATCTGGACGGGCGGCAGCCGCCACTCAAGGGCGAGCAGGGTGGACTCGGGGACGTAGCCAGCCAGGCGGTGGGGAGGAAACCCGGCAGGATCCTGGACCTGGTCGATCACCATCTGGAAATACCGGCTCACCGCGTGCCGGTCGCGGTCGCGGACGCCCGCGGCGAACTGATCCACCGAGGCGTTGTGCGCGTCGACCTCGGCCTGTGCGGCTGCCAGCCGTTGCGCATGCATCCGGCGTGCCTCGGTCACTCGACGCTGCCGGGCGGCCTCCGCCGCCTGGTAGTCGCCGGCTGCCGCGGCGAACCTGCGCTCTGCCTCACCTCGTTCCCGCGCGTGCCGGGCGTCGCCCCCGAGCAGGCGCCCCAGAGCGCCGGGTCTCGCCGGCTCGAAGTCCGCCCAGGTGGGTGCCGTCAGAGGCCGAGCGTCTTGCCCAAGGTCGATCGGCATTGCCGGCGGGTGCCTCCGCAGTGCGGCGAAGTCGATACCTGCCGGCGGGTGCGCGAGCGCTGTCGCCAGGACACCGTTCAGCGCCGCCATCCGCCGCTCGGCATCCGCCGTGAGCCGGGCGGCCTCGGCTGATCGGTGCTGCTCGTGCTGCTTGACCTGCTCCTTGCGTTGCTGCTCGGCATCTCGTGCCTGTTGCCGCTTGGCGGCTTCGGCGGCTTTGCGTTGTGCTGCTACAGCGCGCTGGAAGTCCGTTGATCGAGAACCCGACGCCATCTCCACCCTCCCCCGGCTGTATCGCAGAGTAGCCGAGCCGACACGAATTCGTATAGACGCAAGCCGTTGCGAAGCCGGTGGTGACCCGGTTCCAACCTGGCCTGTCGTTGGAGGCATGTACTCCAATGAGGCTGGTCCTGGGAGGAGCCGCGTGGAGGACGAAGAAGGATTCCGGGAGTTCGTGCGGGCGCGGCTGCCTCGGTTGTCCCGGGCCGCCTACCTGCTCGCCGGGGGGCACGCGCAGGCCGAGGACCTGATCCAGGCTGCCCTGATCAAGACGGCCACGCACTGGTCCAAGGTTTCCAGGGCCGGGGATCCCGAGGCGTACGTGCGGAAGATCCTCTATCACGAGCACGTCCGCTCCTGGCGGAGGCGGCGCTTCCTTGAGCACACGACGGCCAGCGTTCCTGAGAACGCGGCCGTCAGTGGCGATGAGACCGGCAGGGCGGAGCTGCGGGTCGTGCTGGAGCAGGCCCTGGCCAAGCTGACCAAGCGGCAGCGGGCCGTTGTGGTGCTGCGGTACTTCGAGGATCTGTCCGAAGTGGAGACGGCGCAGGTCATGGGGACGTCGGTGGGGACGGTGAAGAGCCAGACCAGTCATGCGCTGGGGCGGTTGCGGGTGCTGGCGCCGGAGTTGGAAGACGTGATGGAGGTGTGGTCGTGACGCGGCGGCTCGCGGAGGTGCTGGGGGACGTTGCCGAGCAGGCCAAGCTGTACGACCTCACCGACAACGCCATCAAGGTCGTGCGGCGGCGTCGGCGGGTGCGGAAGACCGCCGTGGCGATGGTGACGATGGTGGCGGTGCTCGTCGGGGTGGTCGCGTTCGTGCTGCCGTCCGGCGGGCCGGGAAGGCCGGAGGGTGGGCCCGGAAGGCTCGACGGGGAGCCGTCGAGCAAGGTGCTGCCGCTGCTCGAAGCGCCGACGCGCGGCTCCCTCAAAGATGACGCCGCGTTCCTCGACGCGTTGTTGGATCGGGTCGTCGACAATCCATCCGCCTTTGGATTGCCGGGCGATCGCGCGCGGTTGCGGGTGCTCTTCGCCGGGGATCTGCCCGGGAACCGGAGGGTGGCGCTCGTCGCCGGGGTCACCGCCGCGCCGCGGATGGTCCACCTCACCGCGCCGGGGAAGGCGGCGGCGAAGAAGCTGGAGCTCACCGGCTGGTCCGATGTGGAGGATCCGGTCGTCCGCGAAGAGTGGCGCAACGACAAGAACCAGGGCTACGCGCTGCTCTTCGGGCCCGCGGACTACGAAGTCTCGGTTTCGGAGGCGCCGCGGTACATGGACGACGGAACAATCCAACGGACGTGGGAGCCGGAGCCGGCGGGGTACATCGTCCGCGACACCAGCACGTTGCCGCGTGGGCTGCGGGTCCGCATGAGCAGGGGCGACGTCGTGTTCTACGAGGCGGCCGTCGCCTCGCCCGGCACCGCGCGGGCGGAGCGGATCGACCCGAGCCCGCTGTACGGCCGCGGCAAACCCGCTCCGAGGGCGGCCCAGGTGGCGGCGGACGCGCTCGCTTACAGCACCGGGCTGGTCGGACCGGGCATCCAGTACGTGGTGCTGTGGAGCAACGACTTCGCGGTGCCTGACGGCGTCGGCCAGATCGCCACCGTGATGGCGGTGACTGAGCAGGGCGGCGGGCCGTACATCACCATCGCGACCGACACGAGCCCAGAACCCAACGGTCGCAACCACCCGACCGGCGCCGGCGTCGCGGGCGACCCCGAGCACACCGTGATCGCCATGCGCATGCCCCACTTCGACGACACGGCGCCGGACACCCTCCAGATCGTGGCGCCGCCGCAGGCCGTCCGGGTCGACCTGCTGAAGGGTGAGGAGGTGTTGGCGACTGTACCGCTGAGCAACGGCCTCGGCCGCGTCGAACTGCCCGGCCCGCTCCAGCTGACCGTCCGCGCCCTCGACGCGCAGGGCAAGGTCGTCGCGCAGCGCGCCTTCGCGGACCTGACCGGCAACCAGCCCTCCGGCGGCTACGAGCCGGAGGTGCACGGCTGGTAGAACCTGACCATGACCGACATCATGGTCCGTGCCCGGAAGCTCGCGGAGTGGGTCGGTGCGGGCGGCCGCACCGTCACGGCCAAGGGCGTGCCGCGGCCGGCCGACATCCCGGCGGCCGCGGCGGTCGCCGGCGTCGAGGTGCCCGCGAAGGTCAGGTCCGCCGCCGACATGGAAGGCCTGCACCGGCCGTGGACCGCGGCGGTCGGGGCCGGGTACATCAGCATCGACGGCAACAGGGCGACGATGGTCGGCGGCCCCGGCCGTGACCCGGCCGACGCGCGGTGGGACGCGCTGCTCGCCGTCCTGGCGGTGGAGTCCGACGACCCGCGGCACGAGGGCGCTCTCATCGCGTGCGCCGAGGTGCTGGCCGCCCTGGTCGACGGCGCCACGCTGGACGACCTCGACGACCGCGTCGACGAGCGGCTCGAGGACCGGTCGCCGCGGGAGTTCCAGGCGGTGTACCGGGCGTTCCGGCGCGGCGTGCTGCCAGTCGCGGGAGCCCTCACGCTGCTCGCCGAGTTCGGCGTGGTCGATCATCAAGGGCGCCTCACCACGCTGGGCCGCGAGACGGCCGCGCGACTCGCGTTGCCGCCGCCCGTGCGGCCCGACCTGCCGGCCACCGAACTGCTCGCCAGGCTGCGGGACATGTCCGACGCCGAGGCCGGGCGCGCCACCTGGCGCTGGCTCGACGGCAGGGACCTCGCCGCGACCGCCGCCGAGCTGCTCGCCGCCGCCGGAGCCGGTGGTGCCGCCGACCGGCTGGACGCGTTCGGCGTCATCGCCGTGATCGGCGACCCCGCGCTGCCCTTCCTGCGGCCGATCCTGGAGCACCCGATGCTCGCGGTGCACGCCCGGACGACGCTGTCCGACGAGGAGCCGTCCGAGGCGGACCGGTGCTGGCTCACCGTCGAGGTCGCCCTCGCCGAGGACGACCCGGAGGAGCGCTACCACCTGGTCGAGGAGTGCGGCGGCACGGCAACGATCGAGGCCAGCGACCACCCCGACCGTGCCCACCTCCTCGATCTGCTGAAGGCGTCCGGCCGTCCGGAGATTCCGGTGTACGAGCTGAAGGTCGCCCTCAGCAGCACGGTTTGGCGCCGCCTGCGGCTGCCGGGCCCGACGACCCTGGAGGTCCTCCACGCCGCGATCCAGGTCGCGTTCGACTGGGACGACGAGCACGCCCACCTGTTCGAAGCCGCCGGCCAGCACTACAGCGACGTGTACCTCAACCTGGAGGATTCGGAGGACGAGTCAGCGGTCCGCCTGTCGAAGCTCCTGCCCGGCCGCGGCGCCAGGATGACGTACGTCTACGACCTCGGCGACTGGTGGGAGCACACCATCACCGTCGAGCGCATCACCGTTCCTGAAGATCCGGGTCCGATCGCGTGTACGGCCGGCGCCGGCGACGCCCCGGTCGAGGACTGGAACGAGGACGACGGCCCCGACACCACGTCGTTCGACCTCGACACCATCAACCAGCGCCTCGCCCAGTTGACGTCCTCATGAGGGTGACGGCGTCGCGCGGCCGGCGGTGAGACCCAGGCCGGTGCCGTCGGCGGCGGTCAGCGTCAACCGGCCGGCCTCGATCCGGAACTGCGCCGTGCCCCGCAGGACGTGCAGCACCTTGTCCTCGACCGTGCCGGCCTCGGTGCACGCCTTGCGGGTCGAGGCCACGGCGGTGAACGTGATCGTCTCGGTGTCGACCGTGTACGTGCCGGTGAGGCTGTTGCAGCCGCCGGAGCCGGTGACCTTCCCGTCGATCGTGAAGGTCAGGTGCGCGCGCACACCGGCCGGCACCGAGCCGGAGGTCTGCCCGTCGACCAGCGTGTCGACGGTCCACTCGGGGCCGACGAGCTGCGCGTCCGGCTCGGCCACCGCGCCCTCGACGAAGCTGACCGTGGTGCCGCCGCCCTCCAGCACCAGATCCGGGCCCTCAAGACGTAACTGCGGCCCGGCCTCCAGGAACGTCGCGAGCCAGGTGTCCTGCTCGGCCCGCTGCGGGTCGCATCCCATGGCCGTGCTCGCGACCTCGCTGACGACCAGCCGCCCGCCGTCGATCCGCGCGTTGCCGCTGATGTAGTTGCAGCCCGCCCGGAAGCCGACCTTGCCGTCGCTGAACCGCAGCTCGATCCGGGTGCCGGGGACGAGCGGGCGGCTCGTCGACTGCGACAGGAACGTCCGCCCCCACGGCCCGCCGCCGCCCGCCACATTCTCGCGGGCGCACCCCACCAGCCCGAGGGCCGACAGGAGCACCACCGTCAGCACGGCTCCGAAACGCCTCATGCTTCCTTGGACGCGAGGCCGCTCCTCGTGGTTCCCGACGGACTCGGCCACATGGCGCCGAAGCCCGTCTGAGCGTCCGATCGCGGTCCGCTCGATGACTGCCAGGGTGAAGCGATGGACGCCTTGACGGAACTCGCCGCGCTGCTGGCGGAGCGCGCCCGGATCGACGTGGACATCGCACGGCTGACCGGCCGCTCGGCGCGGCCCGGTGACGTTGGAGAATTCATCGCGGCACGGATTTTCGACATCGAACTGGCGAAGACGGCGGTGCAGGCGGGTTACGACGGCCGGTTCAGCAGCGGCCCCCTCACCGGCCGGACCGTGAACGTCAAGCTCTACGGCGACGCGTACGCCGGCATCGACCTCGGCACCCACCCGTGCGACTACTACCTCGTGCTGTCGGGACCGTCGACCACCCGGTTCGCGATCACCGGCGTGTACCTCTTCGACACCGAGCAACTGACGGCCGTGCTGCGGGAGCGCGGGGTGAAGATCGGCATCGCGACCAGCATCCGCCGCGCCGACCTGGAAGCCGCCCGCATCTACCCAGACCCGGCGCCCACCGCGGCGTTCACGCTGACCGACGAGCAGCGAAAGCTGCTGACCCTCTTCAGCTGATGGGCGGCGTCAGGGGGTGAGTTGGTGGACGACGTGGGCGAGGTGGTGGGACGTGCCCCAGGCGCGCCAGTTGGTGGCGTTGCCCGGGCCGGGCTGGCCGGCGGCGCGGGCGGCGATCTCGGCGTCGCCCCAGGAGAAGTCGGGGCCGGGCCAGGTGCCTGAGGAGATGACCGCGCGGCACAGGTGGTACATGTCGAGGTCGGGGGAGCGGTGGATCTGCCAGGTGGTGTCGCCGGTGTACCGGAGGTTCGGGCTCGGACGCCAGCGCGGGTTGGTGGTCTGCGGGTGGGCGATGCCGTAGTCGCCGTACTGGACGTCGGGGTCCTCGATGCGGTGCCACAGGGCCAGGTCCCAGCGGGGGATCTCCGCCGGGGTGTGGCGGGGCAGGATTGCGGGCATGGCGCCGGCGGCGACGGTGATCGAGCGCCACGGTCTTCGGTGGGCCCAGGCGAGGTACTTCCGCACGAGGGGCTCGGTGCGGGTGAGGTCGCGGTCCGACAGTACCGACGCCATGTCGAGCAACAGGTCGCACTGCTCCGGCGGGAGGCCGGGCGCCAGGATCGGCCCCTCGGGTGGGTCGCCGGTGAGGCGGACGAGTGCGCGGCCGAGGTGGAGCCGGGCGGCGTGGGCGGCGACCGCCAACTGCGCGGGGGGATCCGTCAGGTGTACGACGGGAAGCATGGGGACGCCGAACGCCGCGAGATCGTGGGCGACGTAATCCAACGGGCTGTGGATTCCCGACAGCGGCACGGCGAGCCGGTGCGTGTCGACGGCGATCAGCAGGCCTTCGGGCACGGAGTCCGCGACCTTCAGGCTGAACGACCACAGGTCCTTGCCCGGGCCGTTCGCCGTGGGGACGACCTCGAAGACCGGCATGACGAGCGGGGCGAGCGGGGCGGCCAGCTCCGCGATCGCCCTGAACTCGCCCTTGCGTGCCTTGAGGATCGGGACGTACATCGTCATCAATGGTAGCGCGGGGTAGTCGATCGGCAACGGTCAGTTGGGTCGGGCTGTGCGGCGTCTATCCTGTGCTGGTGTCCGAGGACCTGGAGCGGCTTGAGGCGTACACGTACCTCACCGTGCCTGAGCGGGGCACATACCTGGCCGTGATGCGGCTGTTCAGCGCCTCGCTGATGACCGACCTGTCGGCGCAGCAGGTCGTCGAGGCGATCGAAGGGCTGCCGCTGGACACGGCGGTCAGCCGGCTCAACCAGCTGGTCGCGTGGGGCAACCTGCTGCCCAGCTCGCACTCGGTGCGGGTGAAGAGTATCGAGGAGTATCAGCGGACCCGGTCGCGGTATCAGCTGTCGCCGCTGGGGGAGCGGGTGCAGCGGCAGGTCGACGAGGTTCTCGCCGGCGCCGAGACGGCGCGGGAGATCAGCCGGGAGCTGCTCGGCCTGGTGGCGACCGGGCTCGCGGCGCTGAGCGAGCTGCTCGAGGACCCCGGCGGCGCCGACATGGTCCGGGCGCGGGACACGGTCGCCGCGGTGTTCGCGCAGTTCTGGCAGTTCCGCGACTCGGTCCGCGACTTCTACGCCTACCTGGGGCAGGTGCTCGCGCGGTACGACCTGGACGGCAGCGAATACAGCGGATTCAAGAACCTGCTGCTGGACTACGTCGAGTCGATCACCGAGGAGGTGGTGCTGCTGTCGCCCAGGATCCAGCATCACCTGCGGCGGATCTGGCCGCACCTGGACGGGCTGCTGGAGCGGCTAGACGAGGGCGGCCTGGCGGAGGCGGCCAAGGACCTCGGCGTCGTCGTGCAGCGCACCCGCGGGCACTCGCTGGACGACTGGCTGGCGCTGCGGGCCTGGTTCGAGGACACCGGCGGCCGGCGCAGCGAGGTCAACCAGCTGCGCGACGCGACCCTGCGGGCGCTGCAGTCGCTGCTCGCCAACGCCAAACGGATGATCCGCTCCTCGGGGCAGGCCACCTCGCGGCGCCGCGACCTGCTGCGGCTGGCGGCCTGGTTCGACGCGGCCGACGCGGGCACCGCCGCGGACCTGTTCACCGCGGCGTTCGGCCTGTACGGCAGCAGGCACCTCGGACTGGCCGCCGACGCGGAAGCGGTCGTGCCGGCCACCGACAGCTGGTGGTCGAGGCCGGCGGTCACGGTGCCCGTGGCGCTGCGCGAACGCGGCGAGCGGGCCGCGCGCGGCCGGCCCGGCGGGATCGTGGACCGCAGCGCGCAGCAGCGGCTGCTGGTCGAGCGGGCCGCCGCCGCGCAGGACGCACGGGTCCGGGCCGCGGCCGAGCTGCTGTCCGCGGCGGCGGACCTGTCCGCGGTGCGGCTCTCGGGGCCGGCGATGCAGCTGCTGCTGGAGCTCATGGCGCAGGCCCTCGGCGCCGGCGACCCCGCGGCGGGCACGGCGGTCACCGTGTCGATCGACCTGGGGCTGCGTTGCGAGCTCACCGCCAAGCCGGGCCACGCACTGACCCTGCGCTCCGCCGGCGGCGACTTCACCGCCGAGGACCTGGCCATCCTCATCGCCGGCCACGACACGGAGGTCGCCGCTCACGACACGGCGGTCGCCGCTCACGACACGGCGGTCGCCGGCCACGACACGGAGATCGCCGGCCACGACACGGAGGTCGCCGGCCATGGCGACGAGATCGCCGGTCACGACACGGGAACCGTCGGCCAAGGCGCCGAGATCGCTGGTCGCGAGCCCGACGTCGCTGGTCGCGAGCCCGCGATCGTCGGCCGCGAGCCCGAGCGGACGGAACCCGAGCGGACCGGGAGCGGGCATGGCTGAGCAGCACGAGCACGACATCGCCCTTGCCGAGGAGCGGCGGCGGGCCGTCCGGGCGCTGCTCGGGCAGCCGCTGCTGCACCCCACGCACGACGAGTTTCCGCTGGTGCGGCGGCACGCGGACTGGCTCAAGAGCTGGTTCGGGCAGTTCCTCGGGTACCGGCTGGTCGTCGAGGCCGGCTTCGCCCGGCTGTTCAAGACGGGGCTGCCGGTGGGGCAGGGGCGGCCGCTGCTGCGGGCGACGGGGCCGTTCACCCAACGGTCCTACGCGTACCTGACGCTGACCGCGGCGGTCCTGCTCACCGGGCCGGAGCAGCTGCTGCTGTCGCAGCTCGTCGCCGACGTGCGCAGCGCCGCCGTCGAGGCCGGGATCGACCTCGGGGACGTGGACCGGCCGGTGGAGCGGCGGGCGCTGACGACGGCGCTGCGGCAGCTCGTGCGGTGGCGGGTGCTGGTGGAAGAGCAGGGGACCGTCGACGGTGACCAGGAGGAGGCGCTGCTCACCGTGGACCGCGACCTGGTGACGCACCTGCTCGCCGCGCCGATCGGCCGGGCCGGCAGCGCGGAGGAGTTCATCGCGACCGCCGCCGAGGCAGGGCCCGGGGGCACCCGGCACGCCGTGCGCAGGCGGCTCGTCGAGTGCCCGGTCGTGTACGTGGACGACCTCACCGCGAAGGAGCGGGCCTGGCTGCGCAAGGAGCAGCGCCGCGACGAGCGTGCGTTCGCCGACTACACGGGGCTGCACGCCGAGCTGCGGGCCGAAGGGGCCGCGCTCCTCGATCCCGACGATGAACTGTCCGATGTGGATTTCCCCGGAACAGGCACCGTCGCGCAGGCCGCGTTGCTGACCGTCGAGGCGCTGGTCCGCGAGCTCGCGCCGGCCGTGTCGCGGGGTGGGCCGCTGGCGGTCGGCGTCCCGGTGCCCGAGGGACTCGTCGAGCGGATACTGGAAGGGCTGATCCAACGGCACTCGAGGCGGTGGGCAGGGTCGTACACCGGAAACCCCACCGCACTGAGCGACGCCGTCGTCGACCTGTTGACGCAGGTCGGGCTGCTGGGCCGCGCGGGAGCGACGGTCGCCGACTCGGAGGCCGACGAGGACGTCGCCGCCGAACGCGCGGTCGACGCCCGCAACGCCCGTGGCGACGCACCCGATGGGACATTGGTGTTGCTGGCGGCCGCCGCCCGGTATGCGGTGCTCGAGAGCGAGGGGCAGAGGTGACACGGTTCCAGCTGCACCGGGCCGGCATCTGCAACGTCTGGCAGTACGGCGAGCAGATCTTCCAGTTCGAGGACGGACGGCTGCTGCTGCGCGGCAAGAACGGCGCGGGCAAGTCGAAGGCGCTGGAGATGCTGCTGCCGTTCTTGCTCGACGGGGACGTGAAACGGCTCGACGCGACCGGCGCCGGCAAGACCACGTTCCGGTGGCTGATGGGCGAGGGCGCCACCGGCGTCAACCGGCAGGGGTTCCTGTGGCTGGAGCTGCGGCGCCAGGCAGAAGACGGCAGCGAGCGGCACCTGACGCTCGGCGCGGTCGTGCGCTGGTCCTCCGCGACGGGCGAGGCGCGGCTGCAGTACTTCATCACGCCGCTGCGCGTCGGGGTCGACGTCGCGCTCGTCGTCGACGGGCAGCCGCTGCCGCTGGAGCGGCTGCGGGAGCGGCTCGGTGACGGCGCCGTCATCGCCGGCGCGCGCGACTACCGGGCCCGCGTCGGGCGGGAACTGTTCGGCGTCAACGACGCCGGCCGCTACCAGAATCTCGTGCACCTGCTGTACCGGCTGCGCAGGCCGACGATCGGAGACCGGATCGAGGCCGGCCAGCTCGCGACCGAGCTCGGCGAGGCGCTGCCGCCGCTGGACGACGACGTGCTCGACTCGGTCGCGCACAACCTCGACGACCTGGAGACCGTCCGCGAGGACCTCGGCCGGCTCGAACGCACCCACGGCGCGCTCGCCGACCTCATGACCGGCTACCGCGGCTACCTGCAGGGCGAGCTGCGCACCCGCGTCGGCGCCGTCCAGCAGGCGCTGCAGGAGCTGCGCGACCGGCGGCGGCAGGCCGGCCAGCAGGAGCGGCAGGTGTCCGCCGCCGCCGACGAGGAGCGGGTCGCCGCCGCCGCGGCCGACGCGCTGGAGCTGGCCGGGCGGGAGGCGCGGGCGGAGCTCACCGCCGTGCGGGACAGCGCCGCGTACCGGGCGGTGCGCGACCTGGCCCAACGCCGCCAGGCGGTGCAGGCGCTGCAGTCCGCGGCCCGGGCCACCGCCAGCCAGGCGGCCGCCGAGGAGCGCAACCTCGGCAACCTCGTCGCCCGGTTCGACGACGAGTCCGACCGCATCGCGGCGGCGTCCACGCGGCTGCGGGAGGACCACGGCCGGCTCCGCGACGTCGCCGGCGAGGCCGGGCTGGACGTCGGCCACCTCGGTGTGGCACCGGCGCTGCGGCACACGGCCGTCGCCGGTCTCCAGGTCCGCGCCGTCGACGTGCGGGAGGCCTCGCGGGACCTCGGGGCGTACCGCGACCAGAGCAGGCAGGCCGAGGCGGCGGTGGCGGCCCGCCGACGCGCGGTCGCCGACCTGCAGGACCTGATCCGCCGCGCGACCCGCGCCGCCGAGCAGGCCACCCGCGCCGCCGGCGACGCCGAACTGCTCGACGGCCAGCTCGGCACCGCCCGCGAGCGTCTGGACGAGCTCGCCGCCCTGCTGCAGGCGGCGGCCGACGCCTACTCGACCGCCGTGCAGCGCTGGACCGAGGACCCGCTCGTGGCCGCGGCCGGGATCGATGCGGCGCCGGTGCTCCTCGCTGAGTCTCCGGCGTCGGTACGGGAGGCGGCCGAAGCTTGCCTGGCCCCGGTCCGTGCCGCCCTGGAGCGTCGCCGCGACACCCTGCTGCACGAGCACACCCGGGCGGCGGACCGGCTCGCGGCCGTCCGCGCCGAGTATCAGGAGTGGGCGGCGAAGACGGATCCGTCACCGCCCAGGTCCCGGTTCGCTCACGCTGCCGCCGACCGGCCGCTGTACCGGCTGGTCGACTTCGCCGAGGGGCTCGACGCCACGCGACGGGCCTCGATCGAGGCGGCGCTGGAGGCCAGCGGTCTGCTCGACGGGGAGGTCACCGCCGCCGGCACCCTCGTCGCGCCCGGCACCGGCGAGGTGCTGCTGCGCCCCGGCCCGCCCGTCCAGGACCCGCTGCTCGGCACGGCGCTCGTGCCGGTCCCCGGCGCCGACGAGGTGACCGCTCTCCTGGCCGCCATCGGCTTCCGCGCGTCCGCCGCGTCCATGGAGGAGGCTGGTGCCACTGTCGGTTTCCGCGCGTCCGCCGCGTCCATGGAGGAGGCTGGCGCCACTGTCGGTTTCCGCGCGTCCGCCGCGTCTATGGAGGAGGCAGGCGCCGCCGTCGGTTTCCGTGCGGCTGCCGCGCCCGTGGAGGAGGCCGGCGCGTCCGCCGCGCCCGTGGACCAGGCCGGTGCCGGCGGCGCTAATCCCGGGGGCGGGGTGGACGGCGCTCCCGCGAATGGGGCAGGTGCCGGCGGTGTTGCTGTGGGCGCTGTCGCTGGGGCTGACAGCATTCCCGCTGATGGAGCGGGCGCTGCCACCGGCGTTCCCGCGGCCGCCGGCCTCGGGGCTGGAGCGGCCAGCGCTCCCGCGGGCGTCGCCGTGGCCGGCACAGGCGCCCCGGCCACGACCGGCGCCGCCGATGACGCCGGCAGCTGGATCGGGGCAGACGGGAGCTGGCGGCTCGGGGTGGCGCACGGGGCGTGGCGGAAGCCGGCGGCCGAGTACGTCGGGGCGGCGAACCGGGCCGCCCTGCGCGCCCGGCGGCTCGCCGAGCTGCAGGCGCAGATCGACGAAGGTGTCGCCGCACTCGACGGGATCGACCGGGAGCTCGCCGAGGTCGCGACCCTGCGCCGCGAGCTCGACCGGCTCCTCGCCGCACTTCCCGACCCGGAGCCGCTGCGCACCGCACAGGCCAGGCGCGACGAGGGGCAGGCCGCCGTCACGGCGCTGACCGCACAGGTCGCCGACGCGCGGCGGCGGGCCCGCGACCTCGCCACCGAGGCGACCGCGCAGCGCCGCAAGGTCACCGCCGCCGCCGACGCGCACCTCCTGCCGGGCGACCCGGACGACCTGACCCGCGTCGACGGCCGGCTGCGGCGGCTCGCCGACGAGCTGCCCCGGCACCGCCGCGACACGGACGGCCTCCTGGAGCTGCTGCACCGCTCCACGGCGCACCTCGACGGCATCACCGCAGCACGGCAGCGGGTCGACGAGGCGGCCGAAGCGGCGACGGCCGCGGCCACCGAGCACGCCGAGGCGGCCGCCGAGCTGGCCGTGCTGCAGGAATCGCTGCACGCCGACGCGGCCGAGGTCATGGCCCGGGAGGCCGGCGCCGAGTCGAGGCTGCGCGACGCGGAGCAGCGCCTGCCGACGCTGCGGAGCCAGTACCAGAGCAGCCGCGACCGGCGGATCACCGCGGAGCACGCCCGTGACGAGGCGCGAGACCGGCTCGCCGACCAGGAGCGCGTCGCGCTGCAGGCCGGCACCGCACTGCCACGGATCATGACGCTGCCGGGCGTCGCCGCCGCGCTGGACCTCGGTGAGGACATCGCGGTGCCGCCGGACGTCGCCGAGACACCCCGCGAACGCATCGCCCGGCTCGACGGGCTCGCCGCGAAGCTCGCCGACGCGCTCGGCCCGCGGCGGACCGACGTCGGCGAGAACGCGCTGCACCTCAAGTACATCGACGTGCGCGGTCGGCTCGCCGGCGGGTACGACCTGATCTGGGAGAACCGCGACGGCGTCAAGGTCGTCGAGATCGCCGACGACATCGGCCAGCACCCGGTCGCGCACGCCACCGCCCGCCTCGGCGCCGAGCTCGAACAGAAGCGGACGGCGGTCGCGGACCGGGAGCGGCAGGCGTTCGAGCGGTTCCTGCTCGGCGAGCTCGGCGACGCGCTCACCCGGCAGATCCTCGCCGCCGAGACGCTCGTCAACGGCATGAACGCCACCCTCGCCCAGGTCCGCACCTCGCACGGCCTCGGCGCCCGGCTCGTGTGGTCGCTGCGCGCCGACGCGGACGCCGACACCCGCGCGGCCGTCGGGCTGCTCAGGACGCCGCTCGCGCTGCGGACCCGGGAGCAGAACGACCGGCTCCGCGAGGTCCTCGCCCGCCGGGTCGACGACGCCCGCCGCGGCGACCCGTCCGCGGGTTACGCCGTGCACCTGCGGGCCGCGCTGGACTACCGGCAGTGGTTCACGTTCACCCTCAAGGTCACCGACCAGGCGAACCCGGACCGGGAGCGGACCCTGTCGGCGCGCACCGCCATGTCGCAGGGCGAGCAGCGGGTCGTGTCCTACCTGGTGCTGTTCGCCGCCGCCGCGGCCCACTTCTCCTCCGTCGGCGACGCCCACCCGCCGGCGCCGCGGCTCATCCTGCTCGACGACGCGTTCGCCAAGGTCGACGAGCCCACGCACGGCCGCCTGCTGGGCCTGCTCGTCGCCCTCGACCTCGACGCCGTCCTCACCAGCGAACGGCTGTGGGGCTGCTTCCCGGAGGTGCCGTCACTCGGCATCTACGAGTGCCTCCGCGACCCCGCTCAGCCCGGCGTCGCCACCCTGCACTTCCGCTGGGACGGCAGCCGCCGCACGGTCCTGCCCGCATGATCCCGCCGACCACGCTGCAGTGGCTGCGCTCGCCGTCACTGACTCCACTGTGGACTTCGCTGCGCGGGCGGCTGCAGCGCAACGGCCGCCGGGCCGAGGGCCGCCTGACCGTCCACTGTGGCTCCCCGCAGGACCGCGACGCCATCGGGCAGCTGCTGGGCCGGGCCGTCGGCGCCTCGGTCGCCGTCGACCTCGCCGCCCTCGACCGCCTGCTGCGCTCCAGCGCCGCCGGCACGGGTCTCGTCGAGGTCGTCGAGGCGGTGACCGGCCCGATCCCCGACCGCCGCGCCGACGCGGCCGCCGAACGGGACCGGCGAGCCTCGTTACGTGGACAGGTCCTCGCCACCGCGTCCGAGGCCGGCCTCGACGGCCAGGAGTGGGTGACCGACTGGCTCGACGGCGTCTGGCGCAGCGGCATCATCGGCCGCCTGCCGTCACCCGCGGCGCTGACCCAGGCCGTGACGGTGCTGGGCCTGGTCCTCGGGGGCACGTCGCGGCTGTGGTCCCGGGGTGAGCTCGCCGAGCAGGTCACCGGCACCGCCCACGGCCTCGACGACGACACGCTGCTCAACCGCCTCGTGCTCCGGGGGATCACCCTGGCGACCGCCGCCGCGCCGCCCTCCTCCGCCGTCGAGCGCCGGTCGCTGTGGGAGTCCGTCGGCGTGGCCGGCGACACCGTGGCGACCACCGTCCTCACGTACGGACTGCGCCCGCTCGGCGACGGCTTCCCGGCCGGCCACCTGCGCGACCGGGCCTCCCATCACGCCGAAGCGCACCTCACCCTGCGCGACCTGCGCCGGCTGCTGCCACTGGCCCTGGAACCGCAGACCGTGTACGTGTGCGAGAACCCGCGCATCCTGGAAGCCGCCGCACAACTCGCACTGCCCGCCGCGATGGTCTGCACCCTCGGCAACCCGACCGTGGTCACCCTCGCGCTCCTCGACGCCCTCGCCGCGCTCGACGGCGTCCAGCTGCGATACCACGGCGACTTCGACTGGCCTGGCGTCGCCATCGCAGGCCGCGTCATGCGCCGCACCGGCGCGTTCCCGTGGCGCTTCGGCACCGCCGACTACCAGGCCGCGGTGCTTGCCACCCGCGACCCGCAGACCCCGCCCCACCGTTTGACCGGCACGCCCGCCGCCACTTGGTGGGACCCGGACCTCGCGACAGCCATGCACCGGGAAGACGCCGCCGTCCACGAGGAACGCCTCACCGACACCCTGCTCGCGGATCTCGGGTAAACCGGCACGCGCCCATGAGCGTCTTTGTTCCCGTGAAGAACCGAGTGATGGCTCTCGTCCTGATCGCGCTCCTGCTCGCCGGCTGCAGCGACGCGATCGAGCAACCCGGCGCGACCCCCTGGACCCCGCCCGCGACCCAGGCGCCCGGCGCGCCATGGCCGGACCGGGTCACCGCCGACGCGGGAGGTGTACTGGCAGCGCCGGGCTTCAACGCCCACATCGACGCCACCGCACCGGCCTGGGCGGAGGCGGCGGACAGCACCGTGGCGGAACTGCTCAACCTGAACCGCGGCTTCGACGGCCCGGTCGCCATCTACCTGCACCGCGACAAGACCGACGACGACCCGGTCCTGACCGTCACCCTCACCAAACTCGGCGACGATTCCATCCAGGCGATGCGTTACCGCGTCGTCCTGCACCGCGAGACCGACGGCCGCTTCCGCTTCGTCTCGGGCGAACGCACCCAACGCTGCCAGTCAGGCCGCGGCCACCAGACCTTCGAGGCCGCCCGCTGCTCGTAGGGGGTGTAGTTAACCCCACCCCCGTCAGGTAGGCAGGGGCAATCCGTCGGAGTTGATCCATCCGTACCGTCGACGGCATGGAAACGGCGTTGGATATTCGGGGGCTGGTCAAGCGGTTCGGGGACAAGGTCGCCGTGGCTGGGGTTGACCTGGCGGTGCCGCGGGGGTCGTTCTACGGGCTGGTGGGGCAGAACGGGGCCGGGAAGACCACGACCCTGTCGATGGCGGTCGGGTTGCTGCGGCCCGATGGTGGCACCGCCAGCATCTTCGGGGCGGACGTCTGGTCGGCGCCGGCGCAGGCCAAGGCGCTGGTCGGCGTCCTGCCCGACGGGCTCGCCATGCCGGAGCGGCTGACGGGGCGGGAGGTGCTCACGTACATCGGGCTCCTGCGCGGCATGCCTCGGGCGACCGTCGCCGAGCGGGCCGATGAGCTCCTTGCCGTGCTTGAGCTTGATGCCGCCGAGAAGGCGCTGGTCATCGAGTACTCGACGGGCATGCGGAAGAAGATCGGGCTGGCCACGGCGCTGCTGCACGCGCCGCGGTTGCTGGTGCTGGACGAGCCGTTCGAGGCGGTCGATCCCGTGTCGGCGGCGACCATCAAATCCATCCTGCGTGGGTTTGTGGCGGGCGGCGGGTCGATCGTGCTGTCGAGTCACGTGATGGCGCTGGTCGAGCAGCTCTGCGATCACGTGGCCGTCGTCGATGCGGGCCGCGTCGTCGCCGCCGGGCCGTTGGACGAGGTGCGGGGTGGGCGGTCGCTGGAGGACACGTTCGTCGGGCTGGTGGGCACCGAGCAGACCAAGAAGGAGCTGTCGTGGCTGTCGAAGTGACCATGGCGCAGATGAAGTTCGCCATCCTGCGGCACGCCTTCCGAGGGCCGCGCGCGCAGACGGCCGGCACGGGTGCACTGCTCGGGGCGGTGCTGGCGGCCGGGACGGTCTACCTGGCGTTCGTCGACGCTGACCTCCTCGCCGCCGGGTACGCGGTCTGGATGCTCGGCTGGATGCTCGGCCCGGTCTTCATGGGCGGCGGCGACGAGACGGTCCGGCCGGAGTACTTCGCGCTGCTCGGGCTGCCCCGGCGGCGCCTGGCGATGGGCCTGCTGACGGCGGCGTTCGTCGGTGTCGCGCCGCTCGTGTCGTTCACCGCGCTGCTCGGTCTGCTCGTTGTTGGAATCCGCTCCGGTTCGGTGTTGCTGGCAGTACCGGCGACGCTGCTGCAACTCGCGGTCTTCGTGCTGCTGTCGAAGGTGTGCGTGGCGGTCGTCGGCCTGGCGCTGCGGTCGCGGGTCGGGGCGGTCGGCTCCGGCCTCGTCAACGGGGCGATCCTGGCCGCGCTCGGGCAGGTCTGGGTGTTCTTCGCCGTGTTCGGCGAGACCGGAATTCCATCGTTCGTTGGATATCTCCCGTCGTCGTGGGGGGTGCAGGCCGCTCGCGGGCACTGGTGGGCTCTGGCAGCGTTGGCGGCGTCGGTACTGGTGCTGCTCGCGCTCTGGGCGGCGCTGCTCGGCCGGCGTTCCCGCCCTTCGTCGGGCCGCGGCGCGTGGTCTGTGCGGCCCACGTCCCCCACGGGTGCCGTGGTGGCGAAGGAGCTGCTCACCTGGTCGCGTGACCTGGTCCGCAACCACCAGCTGGCGTTCGCCCTCTCCTATGGCGTCTGCTTCGCCGCCAGCCCGCTGCTCATCGGCTGGAACGGCATGCTCCCCTGCGCCGGCCCCATCTTCGTCGTCATGGCCGCCGCGATGTCCTCCAACCTGTACGGCACCGACGGCACCGCCCTCTGGCTCACCCTGCTCGCCAACGCCTCCGACGTCCGCGGCCGCCAGCTCGCGTTCCTTTCCGTCCAGGCCCCGCTGGCAATCCTCGTCACGTTGGTTTTCACCGCGATCACGGGCGGCCCATGGCCGCTGGTCCTCGCACTGCTGCCCGCCCTGCTGGGCGGCGCCGCCGGCCTGATCCCGCTCGTCTCGGTGTACGCCCTGATCCCCGGCACCGACCCGCACCGCCGCGCCGGCAACCCCCTGCGCACCAGCGAGAACGACGGCGGCCTGACGGGCCTGGCGTACCTGATGATCGCCCTCGTCCTGCTGGCGGCCGCGCCGGCTCTTCTCACCGCGATCTGGTTCGGCTGGCCGGGCGTGGCGGTCGGCCTCCTGACCGGCGCGGCCTGCTTCTGGTTCCTCGGTTCGCTGGCCGAGCGCCGCCTCGCGTCCCACGGCCCCGAACTGCTGGACACGATGCGCACCGGCCGCAAGCCGGTCACGCAGAAGACCCTGCGCTTCGACCACCTGAGCAACACCCAGAAGGCGGTGGCCGGCTGGTGCTTCGGCCTCGGCGCCCTCCCCCTGTTCCCGCAGGGCATCGTCGCCGCGATCTTCGTCGCCAACGACAAGCTCCACCACAGCTGGTTCCTCGCCACCTACATGCCGGCCGGCCTTCAGTACGCGGTAGCGGGCGCGTTCATCGCCCTCGGCCTCACGATGTACGGCACGGGCCTCTGGCTCGCCCGACCGGCCAAGCGTTCATAGTTCGGCCGCACGCCGCAGGCCATCCAGGTCCAGGACCGTCACGGTGCGGTAGCCGGTGACGATCGAGCCGGTGCGACGGAAGTCGCGGAGGGACTTCTGGACGGTGACCTCCGCGGCGCCGCACAGGCTGGCGAGCTCCGACTGGGTCAGCTCGAAGCCGATCTCCAGGCCGGCGGGGGTGCGGCGGCCGTACGCCAGGGCCATCTTCACGAGGACCCGGGCGACGCGGACCTTGGCGGAGTAAGCGGTGAAGTCGACCCGGAACTGGTTGGCCCAGCGGAGGCGGTCGGCGACCATGCCGGCCAGGGCGAGCGCGGCGTTCGGCTCCTGCTCCAGGAAGGCGCGCAGCTGTGGGCGGCGGATCACGCTGTACACCAGCGGGGTGCAGGCGGTCGCCGTCGCGGAGCGGGGTAGGTCGTTGAGGGCGGACATCTCGCCGATGAGGTCGCCGTTGACCCGGATCGCCAGGAGGGACTCGACGCCGTCGCTGGTCAGGGCGGTGATCTTCGAGATGCCACTGTGCAGGAGGAGTACGTGGTGCTCGATCGCGCCCTGGCTGATCAGGACCGTGCCGGGCTCGACCCGGCGGCGTGGGGCCATGGCCCGCAGCTGGTCCCGCGCCGGTGATGCCAGCCGGTGCAGGAAGGTGCCAGGTGCCCACGTGGCGGTGGCGAGGTCGACGACGCTCATCTGCAGTCACCCTCCGCGTGCAGGCGCTGGTGTGGATAGACAGGCGACGATACCATCCGGAGTGGTGTGGCTACTGTCCGCCAATCATGGAGGCGAGGCAGACCCAGCCGACCGACCCGGCGACCGCGACCGCCACCCATGGCAGCCCTGACCTGATCGCCTCGTATTTCCGCATCGCGATGCCTGCGAGGAGCATGGACGCCGCCCATGCCTCCTGTTGCTGCCGCTCGACCGGGGCCGGGTCCACCGGGTCCTGGCCTGCCCCGAGATCCGACAGCGCGAACCGGTTGCGGTTCGGGCCGTCGGGGCCGGCCAGGCGTGGCAGGAGGCACCGGCCGAGATGCCACCCGGCGACGAAGGCGCTGATGACGGTGACCGCGGCCAGGACGATCACGCAGGCGGCCGGCGCCATGCCGGCGCGGACCGCCGCCGAGCCGACCTCCGGCTGGGTGGCGGCCAGGGCTGCGGCGCCCGTCAGCACCGTCAGCAGTACCGCCGCTTTTGTGTCGGCGTGCTGGATCGACGACTGGGCGGACGCGCCCATCGTCATGGCGATACGGAGGTCTTCCAGCGGCTCCAGCGGTTCGGTCATGCATCTATCGAAGCGCGTACAGCGGCAGCGCATTGCCTCGCAGGACGGGTTCCGCATGCCGTATTTCGACGGAATTTCCAGCGGCATTCATCGATATACAGGAGCGGTCGCCGGTGTCCGCCGTGCGGCGATCGACGGTGAAAGGCGGCGGCGATGTCCGAGCCGGACCATCCCAGACGTTGTGTGCTCGTCGCGGTCGACATGGAGCGCTACAGCCCGCGCGACAACCTGCGGCAGTACCAGGCGCAACGGCTCTTCCGCGAGGTGATGGCCGAGGCCGTCGCCAGCATCGGGCTGCGACGCGAGGACTGGACCACGCAACAGAGCGGCGACGGCGAGCTGGCGATCCTGCCGGCCGAGACCTCCGAGCTCACGGTCGTGGCCGACTTCGTGCCGGCACTGGACCGGATCCTGCGGGAACACAACCGCAGCCTGCTGCCCGAGGCGAAGGTCCGCCTCCGCGTCGCGATCCACCAGGGCCTCGTCCACCTGACCGGCGCCAACGGCTTCCCCGGCGAGGCCGTCGTCGAGGTGTGCCGGCTGCTGGACGCCGACCCGCTCCGGCAGGCGCTGGACACGTTCCCGCGCGCGTCGGTCGCCCTGATCGTGTCGCGCAGCATCTTCCACGACGTCGTCCGGCACGGGTACCGCGGACTGCGCCCCGAACGGTTCGCCCAGGTGCGGGTCGCGGTCAAGCAGCTGACCATGGACGCCTGGATCTGCGTGCCCGACGAGGACGTGAGCACGGTGCCGTGGACCGCGCCGGCTGAGAAGACGAAGCCTGTACAGCAGAGCGACGCACCCTCGGATGTGCCGGCGACGTACCAGATCAGCGGTGTCACCACCCACGGGCCGACGGTGTTCGGGCCCGGCGGCACCGCCATCGGCACGGTGCACGGCGCATGGAACGGAAGGGTCGAGCCGTGACCGCCGAGAACGAGCCGAAGGCCGAACGCGACCAACCGGCCGCCGCGGGGCGTGACGACGGCGCCGACACCGTGCGCTCGCTGGCCGCGAACATGATTCGGTCGTACGGCATCTCAGACTCGGGCTTTCTCGGACCCTCGGCGATCGGACCGAACTCGACGTCGGTCGGCACGGTCCTGAACGTCGGCACCGGTCCCGGGCGTCGGCGGTTCGTCAACCAGCCGCTGGACGGGGCCGTGGTGCTGGAACGGATCCACACCTACGCGGCCACGACCACACCGGACCGCCTGGTCGAAAGCCTCGCCCGGCGCCCGGTCGCCTACCTCGGAGGGTCCGCCGGCAGCGGAAGGGTGACCGCCGCACTGGTCGGGCTGGCGCGTACCCACACGCCGGATCGGATCACCCAACTGCATCTCATCGGCGATGACCCGATCCACGCGTACCTCTCCGACAGGGACCTGCTCAGGCCGGACCACGGGCACATCGTCGAGTTGGCACCCACCGCCGAGCCAGAGCCTTCGGAGCTGGCGCAGCTGTCCATGATGGCCCGCGCGGCGCGAGCGACCGTCGTGCTCGTCGGGTTCGCCGACGCCAACAGCCGGCAGCTTGTCGAATACCACGTCGAGCACGCCCGCCCCGACCCGCACAAGGTCTTCCTCGTCTGGCTGGAGCGGCGGCTCGGGGACCTGGGTCGTTGCATCGGCACATGCCCGACCTGTGAGGGCAGGTGCATCCGTTCGTACGTCGAGCGTTGCCGAACCGAGTTCGTGCAGCACCTGTCCGTGACCACGATGGCGGACGCCGTGCGGTTCGCCACGGACTTCGCCGAACTGCGGCCGGACGCCGACGGCGCCGTCGACCTGCTGGCCGATCGTGCGGCCCTGCGCGCCAAGGCCGTGACGTTGCTGGGGGCGGCGCCGGGTGACGACGGCAGGGGCCGCGAACAGGAACAGGCCCGCCGCCTGGCGCAGCACCGCCGGGCCGCCCGGCTGGCGTTCGCGGTGTTCGACGGGTACCCGCTGACGAGGGTGTTCCAGGCGATCGACGTGTTGACGCGGCGGATCGACGAGGCGGCCGGGCGAACCCCGACCGACCGGACCGTGCTCGAGCACAGCCTGGACGACCTGCTCGACGGCATCCGCCGAGACCTGCCCGCCGACCGGTCCAGCAGCGTCGGTGCGGCCAGGCTTGCCCGGCTCCGCCAGCCAGGGTTGGTCCGGGGGCTGCTCGACGTCGCGTGGCACGAGTACGACACGGCGCGCTGGCCGCTGCTCAAGTGGCTCGACGACCTTGTCGAGACGGACGACGCCAGCCCGATCGCCGCGGCCGCCGGGCTGTTGTGCGAGTACGACTTCGACCAGATCCACCGGGGCCTGCTGGAGAACTGGGCGGCGAGCGACCGCCGCTCACGACGTGAAGCCGCCGCGCTCGCGTGTGAGCTCGCCGTCCACAATGCCGACCTGGAGCCGCGGGTGCTGGCCTGCGTCGAGGGGTGGTCCGAGTCGTCGGGCAACCGTCGGGACACCGCGGTCCGCACCTTTGCCACGAACACCTTCCGGCGGCGGTACCCGCTCAAGGCGCTGGCGGTGCTCGAGCGCGCAGCACGCGACAGCATGCAGCGGACGAGCAACGCGATCCCCTTCGGGGTCGCAGGCCTCTACCTGACCCACAGCGCGGCGGTGATGCAGGAACTCGTCCGCTGGCCCGACTCGCCGATCGCGAACCTGCGGACCATGGCCAGCCGCTGCATGGTGCAGCTGGCAAGCCTGGACAGCGACGCCATCGGAGCTGCCGGGACCAACGCCTGGCCAGCACTCCTGCGACAGACCGCCACGGGCGAGGTCTCGGCGGTCGACCATGCCGGACTGTGGCCCGGCGCGCTGCTGAATCCGGCCACCGCCCGGCAGGCGTGGTCCGTGTTCGAACGCTGGATCGGCCTCGCCGCCGCCGACGCCGACCTCGCCGACGTGCTGTGCGAGGTCCTCGGCCACGTCCTTCGAGGCGGCCCGATCCACCGCCGTGCCGACTTCTATATGCGCTGCTTCTGGCGGCGCAGCATGCCGGGCAACCCGATCCTCGACACCGTCGCAGCCATGCTGGAAGGGGCAGCACCATGACCGCTGACTTCTACGCCACCACCGAACAGCCGACCGCCCGGCCCGGGCGGCACCGGTTCCGTCAGCTCCTCGCGGACTGGTGGCAGCCCTTGCCCGTCGACCAGCCGGTCGTCGAGACCGACCTCGTCGAGAGCCGGCCGAGCGTACCGCTCGCGCTGGCGGCGAAGGGCGACGCCTTCGACTTCTCGGTCCGGCCGACCTTCACCTGGTACGCCAAGCGCATGACCCGCACGCAGTTCGAGCTGCTGGTCGACACCTACACGCCTGACGCGGTGCACGAGCTGCGCGTCCGGACCGAGCGTGTCGCGAGGACGTTTGAGCCGCACCGCTCGGCCCAGCTCGAACGGGAGCTCACCGCCCGGCTGGCCGTCAAGGACTGGACCATGGGTGCGGCCGCCAAGCGGCTCATCTGCCGTCCGGAGGTGTTCGTGCTGCCGGATCCACGGGTCAGGGCCAGCATGCAGCCGTACTGGCAGCGGCGAATCGAGATGCAGTCCGAGCACGAGCTGGCGATGCGCCGGGCCGAACTGACCCGCGAGCGCACCGAGGCGTGGTCGAAGGTCATGAAGGCGCTGGAGGCCGATCCGCGCAGCCGCCATGCGGCGTCCCTCGTCGACAACCAGGCGTTCGCCGAAACCTTCAAGGCGATGACCCAAGGTCGCAAGGACGAGCTGCTCAAGCTCATCGACATGCTGGAGAGGGCCGGCCGCAGCTACAACGCGATCGGGCTGTACGAGTACGCCGAAGGGCTCGACGCGGCGCTGAACGAGTACCGCAAGCGGGCTGAGGTCGATGCCATTGAGTGATGCCGGTTCAAGTGGTTCGTTGTCGAGGTCGCGACATCGGGGCTGGTGAACGGGGGCGGCGCGCTGGCCGTGCTCTGGGGTACCGACGGCGAATCCGCCGCTGTGTAGCCCGAGTGGGAGGTCGGAGTCATGGGAGTGGTCAAGGGGCTTGCGTTGCTGACGGTCGGGGCGGTCGCGGGGGCGGCGGCGTTCGTCGGCTACGGGGCGATGTACGGGGACGTCGAGTTGGACAAGGTCGGGAACTACACGTCGACCGGCGGGAAGAAGGCTGAGGTCGTCAAGTTCAAGCTGGCGCCCAGTTCGGAGCAGCTGGCGAAGTGCATGCCGAAGGTCAAGGTCGACGTGAGCGTCGCGCTGGAGACCGATGTGAAGGGGTTCGACGTCTTCGACGTCAGGGTCAGCGGTGGGCCGGCGAACACGGCGTTCACGGTGTTCCTGCTCGAAGTGCCGGCGGCGCCGTTCGGGGCGGCCGAGTACGTGGGGGACGTGTTCACCGACAAGTACGGCAAGGGGCGGACCGAGCTGCGGATGATCGCGGAGGAGGCGTTCTCCTCGACGCTGGTCGGCAAGGAGCGGGTGCGCAAGGAGCTGGGGCACGTGGGCATGTGGTTCGCGGACCCGGCCGGGGACGACTTCTGCCTCGGGGCGGGGCAGGGGCCGGTGACGCCGTTCGACGGGGACAACGAGGCCGGGGTGCAGGTGTTCAACTCCGCGCCGTCCCTGCCGAAGGCACCCCTCCCGTAAACAGCAGCGGGGCGGCACCCGGATGGCCGGGTGCCGCCGTTGCTGTGCCGGAGGTTACTCAGTGGTGCGGACGTTGCCGGTAGCGGCCCGCGAGCGGATGCCGCCGTCCTGGACCGCGTAGACGCTGGCCAGGTAGTACGTGTTCTCGGGGAACCCTTCGACGAAGTGCGACATCGGCCCGGTGCCGGGGTTGGCCGGCAGGAACCAGGTGTTGCTCCTCTGCACCCGGCTCGGCTGGCCCTTGTCGTTCCAGACGGTCTGGTCCCAGCTGATCGACAGGTAGAAGCCGGTCTCCGTGGTCGCGTTGTCGGTCCAGTTGAACCAGAGCGAGTGAACGCCGGCCGACAGCTGCAGGTCGGTCGGCCCCGGCAGCGCCACGTTCACGTCGGTGAAGCCCAGGACGCGGTTCAACGCGACCGGTGTGGTCCCGTCCGGCCAGTTGGCCACCGACACCACGACGTGGTGGCCGCCCGGCATCGTGGGCAGGGCGACGGTGACGTCGTACCCGTTGTTCTTGGTGCCGTTGGGCAGGTTGGCCGTGGTGCCGCCGACGATCGTGCCGTCGATGGCCACCCGCACCTGCAGCGGCCCGCCGTCGGGGTCGAGCGCCCAGCCGGTGGCCCGCACCGCGGTGCCCAGATTGGTGAACGTCACCGTGCCGACGGGGGAGTCGTCGGTGCTCTCCGGCGGCTCGCCGACGCACGACGGCGGCGGGACCGGGTCGTTGCAGCGGCTGGCCGCGTGGGCTGCCGACGCCGGCACGAGCGCGGCGGCGCTCAGCACGGCGGTCGCCAGCACTGCCTGTATCTGTCTGCGCATCACATCACGTCCTCAATCAATTCGGACACGGGGGCAGGAACCCCCCGCATGCGGTCGCACGTTAGCCAGCCCACGCAAGCGGTCGGATTTTGTACTCCGGCCGCCTGACCTGCGTAGACGTCTATCAGCGACAACCGCGATGTGTCGGAACGCCGACTGTGAACAGCAAAGCGGGGACCCACGAAGGGTCCCCGCCAGGCGGTGCGGACGGATCAGTCGGTGCCGGCCTCCATGGCGGCCGCGTCGAGGAGCTCGTCGCCGGTGGCGGCCTTGCCGCGGGAGGCGATCTCCTCCGCGCCGCCCTCGGGCATGGTGCCGATCAGGCGGGTCGACTGCTCGGTCGCGGAGACGAGCTGGCGGTGCTGGCCGCTGCCGACGATGCCGATGCGGGCGTACTGCTCGAGCTTGGCGCGGGAGTCGGCGATGTCGAGGTTGCGCATGGTGAGCTGGCCGATGCGGTCCAGCGGGCCGAAGGCGGAGTCCTCGGTGCGCTCCATGGACAGCTTGTCGGGGTGGTAGCTCAGCGCGGGCCCCGTGGTGTTGAGGACCGAGTAGTCCTCACCGCGGCGCAGGCGGATGGTGACCTCGCCGGTGATGGCGGAGCCAACCCAACGCTGGAGGGATTCGCGGAGCATGAGGGCCTGCGGGTCCAGCCAGCGGCCCTCGTACAGCAGGCGACCCAGCCGGCGGCCCTCGTTGTGGTACGCGGCGACGGTGTCCTCGTTGTGGATCGCGTTGACCAGGCGCTCGTAGGCGGTGTAGAGCAGGGCCATGCCCGGGGCCTCGTAGATGCCGCGGCTCTTCGCCTCGATGATGCGGTTCTCGATCTGGTCGGACATGCCCAGGCCGTGGCGGCCGCCGATGGCGTTGGCCTCCAGGACGAGGTCGACGGCGGAGCCGAACTCCTTGCCGTTGATCGTGACGGGGCGGCCCTGCTCGAAGCCGATCGTGACGTCCTCGGCGGCGATCTCGACCGCGGGGTCCCAGAAACGCACGCCCATGATGGGTTCCACGATCTCGATGCCCGTGTCGAGGCGTTCGAGGGTCTTCGCCTCGTGGGTGGCGCCCCAGATGTTGGCGTCGGTGGAGTACGCCTTCTCGGTGCTGTCCCGGTAGGGCAGGCCGTGCGCGAGCAGCCACTCGGACATCTCCTTGCGGCCACCGAGCTCGGTGACGAAGGCGGCGTCCAGCCACGGCTTGTAGATGCGCAGCGCGGGGTTGGCCAGCAGCCCGTACCGGTAGAAGCGCTCGATGTCGTTGCCCTTGAACGTGGAGCCGTCGCCCCACACCTGGACGCCGTCCTCGAGCATCGCGTTGACCAGCAGGGTGCCGGTGACGGCGCGGCCCAGCGGGGTGGTGTTGAAGTAGGTGCGGCCGCCGGAGCGGATGTGGAACGCGCCGCAGGCGAGCGCGGCCAGGCCCTCCTCGACCAGGGCGGCGCGGCAGTCGACCAGGCGGGCGATCTCGGCGCCATACGCGCCGGCGCGGCCGGGGACCGAGGCGATGTCGGGCTCGTCGTACTGCCCGATGTCCGCGGTGTAGGTGCAGGGCACCGCGCCCTTCTCGCGCATCCACGCGACAGCTACGGACGTGTCCAGGCCGCCGGAGAAGGCGATTCCGACACGTTCACCGACGGGCAGGGAGGTGAGCACCTTGGACATGCCGTAAGTATATGCATCACACTGCATGGTGATGCAACTTGTTCTGCAGAGTGATGTGACGGATGACACGCGCATGTCACGTTCGGCGCCGCGGCATCCGTCCCGCGGTCATGACTACGTCAATCACCATCGCCGCAGCACTCTGGGTCGGGTTCTCCGCCGTGTCGGTCTTCATGCGCGCCAAGTGGGTCGTCGAGCCGCTCGCGGCCTACGGCGTCCCGGCCACGTGGTGGCCATGGCTCGGCGTCGCGAAGGCGGCGGGTGTACTGGGGCTGCTGGCCGGACTGTTCGTCCCGGCCGTCGGCGTGGCGGCCGGCATCGGCCTCGTCCTGTACTTCACCGGGGCGGTCATCACCGTCCTGCGGGCGAGGTCCTACTCACACGTGATGTTTCCGCTGATGTACATGGCTCCGGTCGTCGGCGTCCTGGTGCTGTACTGATCGTGATGACCGACGAGTTCGAAATCCATCGCCGACTGCTTTTCTCCGTGGCGTACCGCATCCTCGGCAGCGCGTCCGACGCCGAGGACGCGGTCCAGGACGCGTGGCTCAAGTGGTCCTCCGTGGACCGGGCGCAGGTGGGCGAGGCCAAGCCGTACATGGTCCGCATCGTCACGAACGTGGCCATGGACCGGCTCCGGTCGGCGCGGTCCCGGCGGGAGGTCTACGTCGGGCCGTGGCTGCCGGAGCCGATCCCGACCGGCGGCTTGGATGGTGGGGCCGACGGTGGCGATTCGCTGTCGATGGCGCTGCTCGTGGTGCTGGAGACGCTGAGCCCGCTGGAGCGCGCCGTGTTCGTGCTCAAGGAGGCGTTCGGGTTCACGTACGCGGAGATCGCCGCCGCCGTCGAGCGCTCCGAGGACGCCGTCCGGCAGGTCGGGCACCGTGCCCGCGAGCACGTGCACGCGCGACGCCCCCGGTTCCACGCCGGGCAGGCCACCCAGCGGCGGGTCACCGAGCGGTTCTTCGCCGCGGCGACCGGCGGCGACATCAACACGCTCATGCAGCTCCTCGCGCCGGACGTCACCCTGTGGACCGACGGCGGCGGCAAGGTGCGCCAGGCGACCCGCCCGGTCACCGGCGCCGAGCGGGTCGCGGCGTGGTTCGCGACGCTCGGTCAGCAGCCGTACCAGGGGGTGCAGCTCGCCGACATGCGCGTCGACCTCGTGGAATTCAACGGTGGACCGGGCATCGTGTTCCGCGGCGCCGGCCGGGTCATCGGCACCATGACGCTCGACCTCGACGACCAGGGCCGCATCGCCGGCATCTACAACGTCGCCAACCCCGACAAGCTGCAGGCGCTATGACGCGGGTGCCGCGAAGGCACGGCACCCGCGTCAGCTGGGTGATCAATACCCGTAACGGCTCTTCAGGTGGCGCCACCAGTCGCGCAGCATCCAGGCGTCGAACTCGGTGATCGACGAGGCCGAGCCGGCCTTCATGAGGAAGCCGCCGACGCCGGTGGGCGTCCAGTCGTAGAAGTCGTCGAGGCCGAAGCTATGGCCTATCTCGTGCAGCAGGATGTGGATGTTGTCGTTGTTGAGGGCGCCGACGAAGTACTCGCTGCCGACGCGCTGGCCCCAGTCGCCGCCGGCGCCGCCGTTCATGCCGGCCGTCAGCCACAGTGACATGTCGTAGTGGTGCGAGGCGCCGCCCGGGCAGTTCGGGTAGTTGCCGCTCTGGTTGAAGAACCGGCCGCACGGCTCCGAGCACTGCGGCGCGTTCTCCCGGATGTTGTTGACGTAGACGTCGACCGAGTTGTCGGACCACTGCAGCGTGGCCCGGTCGCGGACCGCCCAGCCGACGACCTTCAGCGGCACGTTCTGGTATGGCCAGCCGTTGTGCCCGGCCATCACGTCCATCCACTTCTTGAACTGCCGCGCCAGCGACGCGTGGATCTGGTCGCGCAGCGCGGCGCTCACCGGGGCGCTGGAATCCCAACGGACGCAGTAATTGATGCTGCCCCGGTTCGCGAACACCTGGTCCCAGCCGTAGTTGCGGAACCCGTACGGGTTCGAATACGTCGACTCGACGTGCTGCCAGACCTGGTTGAGCGGGGTGACGAGGTTCGCCGGCGGGTTCCAGCCGCTGGTCGGCGGCGGCGTGGTGCCGATCGCGGTGCTGTACGCCCGGAACTCCAGCACGCCGACCGACGCGGCGCCGCTCTGCAGGACGAGGCGCAGGCGGCTGGTGCTGACCGGGGTGAAGTTCACGGCGTTGTACTGGTTCACGGCCGTGGGATAGCCCGCCGCGCCGGCCACGTCCACATAGGACGAACCGTTCCACGACTGCAGGCGCCAGCTGCCGGGCGTACGGACGCCGCCACCGTCGTCGAAGAAGTAGATGTCCGATGAGCGGATGGATTGCGTCGACGCCCACGTGAGCAGGACCCACTGTTCGCCGGTGTTCGGCCACGTGCCCCAGCGCCGGTTGACGGTGTCGTTGGAATTCGCGGGGTCGATGCCGTCGTTGACCGCGGCGGTGCTCTCCCACGGCGAGGTGTACGAGGCGCTGGCGGTGGCCGATCGGGCCAGGTTGTCGCTCTGTCCGGGGGCGGCCTGGGCGGCGGTCTCCGCCACCGTGAGGCCGCCGGCGAGTATCGCGAGGGTGGCGAGGGGCAGGACGAGTCTTCGCAGCATGAGCGCTGTTCCTTCCGTTGCCGGTTGCCGAAATCCTTTTCGGAACCGTGCCAACGTTGCTCATGCGTGTCAATGTGTTGTGTGGGCTACCCGTGCCCGAAACGCTTGCCGAAACCGTTTCGGCGTGAAAGTTACCAGCGGGACGTGATCAGGTCCTCGAGGGTGTCCAGCGGCAGCGGCCCGTGCGCGAGGACCTCGTGGTGGAACGCGCGGATGTCGAACGCCGGCCCGAGCGCCGCCCGCTCCCGCTCCCGCAGCTGTTGGATTCGCAGCCGGCCCAGCATGTACGCGAGGGCCTGCCCCGGCATCGCGATGTACCGGTCGACCTCGTTGGCGATGTTGGTCTCCGACAGGGCGGTGTTGTCGCGCATGTACGCGATGGCCCGGTCTCGCGACCAGCCGAGATGGTGCATGCCTGTGTCCACGACGAGCCGGCAGGCCCGCCACGCGTCGAACGACACCGTGCCGAGCCGGTTCAGCTCCGACGTGTACAGGCCCATCTCGTCGGTGAGGCGCTCCGTGTACAGGCCCCAGCCCTCGCCGTGCGCGTCGAAGTAGGTGAACCGCCGGAACCGCGGCAGGTCCGCCCGCGACTGCGCGACCGCGATCTGCAGGTGGTGCCCCGGGACGCTCTCGTGGAACGCGAGCACCTCGTACTCGAACCGGGCCCGCGACTCCGGCCGGTACGTGTTGACGACGTGCGCCCCGGGCCGCGAACCGTCCGCGGCGGGCGCGACGTAGTAGCCGAGCACCGAGTTCTCCGCCTCGGCGGCGTCCATCTCCCGCACCACGCACGGCGCCGTGTCGTACTTCCTGAACCAGTCCGGCACCGCCTCCTCGGCGTTGCGCAGCGCCGTCGTGACGGCGTCGACGATCTGCCCGGCGTTGTCGAACCGCAGCTCCCGGTCGTCCCTGAGCCGTGTGATGACGTCGTCCGTGCTTCTCGCGTTCAGCGCCCGCCCACCCCGGTCGGCGAACTCCTCCCGCAGCCCCGCCACCAGGTCGAGGCCGATCTGGTGGATCTCCTCCGGCCCGAGGTCGGTCGTGGTGTACGCCGCGATCAGGGTGCGATACCCGTCGGCGCCGCCGGGCACGTGACACAACCCGACCTGGTCCCCTGAGCGGGCGACCGGCAGCAGCTGCTCGTCCAGTACGGTCCGGAACCGCCGCAACGCCGGCCGCACGTGCTCCGTGACCAGGTCGGCGGCCTGCTTCGTCTGCGCGACGTCGCGCTGCAGCAACGGGTCCCGCTCCAGCGGCGTGCTCAGGTACGCGTCGACCTGCGCGATCGCCTGCCGCACGCCCAGCGCCGTGGGGAACCGCCCGTCCTGCGCGGCCTGCTGGTACCGCGTGACGTAACCGTCGAAGAAGTCGCCGAGCTTCGCGAGCCGGGTCAGGTACGTCGCGTCGCCCGTCGTCGTCATCGTCGAAACCACCTGCGCGACCGGCCCGGCGATGCTGGCCGTCACCGCCACCTCGCTGACGCCGTCCTTGGAGATCCGCTGCTCGTCCCGCAGCAGCCGGCCCAGGATCGTGTGGCTGATCTTCTCCTGCGTGCTGAGCCCGGCCGTCTCGACGGTCTTGAGCTCCGCCTCGACCTGCTGGAGCGCGGCCCGGTGCCTGCCGGCCGCGGCCCTGCCTGGATCGGGGACGTCGGCGTCGTGCCCGTCCACGCCGAACACGGTGGCCGCGAACGGCTCAGCCGCGAAGTGCAGCCGGAAGTACTCATCACCCAACCGCGCCAGCGTGTCCATCGCTCCACCGTATCCGGTCACCAGCCCCCGGCCTGCTCGACGCTTGCCCTGGTGCCCGGCCGAGCCGCGCCTGGTCGTCACCGCTCAGCGCGATGGCCCGGGTGGCTCGCGTCTGGTCGTCAGCGCCCAACCGCAGCCCCAATAGCTGGCCGGGTCGTCCGAGTCGGATTGTCAGCGGCTGCCCTGATCGCCGGTCGTTGGTGCACCCTCTTGGTCGCGCGGCGCCCGGCAGCCACCCGAACCTCCGCTCAGGCGGCCCTGGTGGCTGGCCGGGGCGTCCGTGGCAGGTGGTCAGCGCTTGGCCTGGTCGACCGCCGTCCGCAGCTGGTCCGCGGTGGCCTGGTGGCCGGCCGGGTCGTCGAACGTGCCATACGGCGGTCCATACGCAGGGGTGTCCGGCTGGAACCGCCATCCGTCCGCCAGCGTCCCGACGTCGACGGCGTCATAGCCGATGGTGTCCAGGAACTCGACCACGGCGCGCTTCGCGGTCTCGTCGTCGCCGGCGATCGGCAGCGCGCTGCGGTCGTCGGCCTGGCCGGGCCGGGCGAGCGAGCCGAGGTGCTTGAAGTAGATGTTGTTGAACACCTTCACCACGTGGGCGCCGTCCAGGTGCCGCTGCAGCAGCTCGCTGCTGGTCGTCTCGGCGTTGTCCAGCTCGGCGAACGTGCCGTCGCGCTGCGGGTAGTAGTTGTTGGTGTCGATGACGGCCTTGCCCTTGAGCGGCTCTGCCGGCACCTTGTCGAACGCCTTGAACGGCACGCTCACCACCACGATGTCCCCGGCCGCCGCCGCGTCGGCCGACGTGGCCGCCCGCGCCCGCGGCCCGAGCTCGGTGACGAGGTCCTGCAGCGTCTCCGGCCCCCGCGAGTTGCTCACCACCACGTCATACCCGGCCGCGACCGCCAGCCGGGCCACCGTCCCGCCGATGAACCCGCTTCCGATGAACCCGATCGTCGTCATACCGCCGACAACCCCGCCCACCACGGACCGATTCCCTGAAGACCGCGGCGACCAGGGTGATTTCTCAGACACGACCTCATGCGTGGTCCAGGAGGTAGTTGCTGGGCCCCCACTTGATCAGCCACTCCTCGTAGATGCCGGGCCGGCCGCACGCGAGGCAGCGCAGCCCGACGCAGATCCAGCGCACGTCGTCGTCATCCTCACGCAGCGAGAACCCGACCGCCGCCGCGAACTCCTCCTCGCCGCACACGCAGGCGCAGACCACCTGCACCTCGTCGTCCTCGTCCCAGTACTCAAGGCTGTCGGCGATGAACGCGTGCTGCCCGCACCCCAGACACGTCCGCCGGGCGGCCTTCGCCGTGTCCATCACCCGCACCTCGAACCGCCCGCCGCCGCACGACCCGCAGACGGACTCCCGCACCTCGTCGACCGGATGCTCACCGACCCCGGGCCGCCGGAGGAAGGCGGCGAGCTCCTCGAAGTCCGAAGCCATGTGCCACCTCCCTCCCAACTCCACGTCGATGCAGCCGAGCCTATCCACGAGGTACGACACTTTCCCGCGACGACGACGGCGGCGGGGGTGTCACGTTTCGCGGGCCTCGTACGTCCAGACAACCATGACCAAACGCAGCCCGTTCACGACCGCAGCCCTCGTGCTGGCCGCCATCATCAACGGCGGGCCGGGAGTGTGGGCGTTCTTCGCCCCGCGCTCGTTCTACGACGTCATCGCGACGTACCCGCCGTACAACGAGCATCTGTTCCACGACATCGGCGCGTTCGAGCTCGGACTGACCGCGGCGATCCTGATCAGCCTGGTCTGGCGGGACGGGCTGTCCGTGGCGCTGTTCGGCGGGTCGGTCGGCGCGACCGTCCATGCTGTCGCGCACTTCCTGGACCGTGACCTCGGCGGCCGGTCCAGTGACCCGTGGACGCTCGGCGCGGTGGCCGTCGTCCTGACCGCCGGCCTCGTCGCACACCGCCGCCGGCCGACGCGAACCTGACGATCACCCAGCGGTCAGAAGCCTCAGCGCCGCCTGGCCCTGACCGCGAACGTCGCCGCCCAGCACGCGCCACGCCGGGTGGCTGTCCGGCAGTGCCTTCCGTAGCACCTCGACCCGGCGGCGACGTTGGGCCATGGCGGCAGCCAGCCGCCGCGCGGGCCGGGAATGTCGATGGTCTGGCGGTCAGTCACGGAACCGGGCCAGTGCGCTGGTGAGGGCGTCGAGGCCGGCGCGGCGCTCGCGGACGTCGAGGGACTCCGCGAGGTCCAGCGCCGCCAGCACCGGCCCGGCGCTCGCCAGCTGGGCGACGACGTCGAGCGGCATGTCGGTGGCCCGCAGCGTGAACGGTCCGGCCTCGTCGGGGATCAGGCCGTGGCGGGCGGCGATCGCGTCGAGCTCGGCGGCGGCGACGTAACCGTCGACAGCCACCGTCGCGGTCAGGCCGAGCGCCTCGCTCGCCCGGGAGGTGTCCACCACCTGCCCGCGGAGCCTGCCCGCGGTGCTGGTGTGGCCGGTGTACCGCGAGGCGACCGCCCTTCCGCGGGCGCGTCCCACCAGCTCCTCGGCGGCCATCGCGTGAAGCTGCCTGCGCAGGCGGGACCGCTGGGCGGTGCCGACCCAGCCGGCGTCGTGGCCGGACAGCAGCGCGACGGCGCCCCAGGAGGTCGGGCTCGACCAGGCCCGCCACCGGTAACTGCCCCGGCTCACCAGATACCGCTCGACCGACATCGCGTCGATGACGCCACGCGCGAGAGACCGCAGCACGCCGGCCGCGACGAGGTGCTGCACCTGGCGGGTGGACACGCCGAGTCGAGCGGCCGCGTCCCCGACCGTCACCAACTCCATGACAGATAGCTTCGCTTTCACGAAGCTATCTGTCAACGCACGTGGAGTGTCAACGAGCCCGATGGAGTTCGAAGAACCGGATCGTTTCGGAGAAGTCGTCGCCGATGAGGTGCACTGGGGCGCTGGCGTCGACGGGCGGGCGAGCCAGCGGGCGGAGGAAACGCGGCGCTGGGGCGGGTGGGGTGACGGCCGCGGCGGTGAACGGGCCGCCCGCCGCCTCCAGGGCCGTCGGCCCGCCGATGCCCTCGCCGTGGATGAAGACCTGTGTCGCGAGGCCGGAGTCGATCAGGTGTGAGGCCACCGTGCGGCAGTCCGCGGCGTCGGCAAAGTCCTCGATGTCGACGACCGTGAAGCCGTGCTCGTTGAAGCGCCGCACCTGGTCGAGATCTGGCGGGCCCGCGGGCACGCGCACGACGGTGGGGCCGCCGGCTGCGCCGTACACCAGCGCCACCAGCAACCGGTCGCCGTTGACCGGCACGGGGATACGCGAGGGGACGGGGACGGCGGCGGACGCGACGACCCTGCGAGAGAAGCCGGCGGGGTCCACGATCGCGAGCTGCTGTCCGAGGCCCGGCGCGGAGCCGACCAGGGCCACCGAAGAGCCCCACGCCGTCAAGGAGGGATTGATCATGGTGTACGGGAGGGGGACAGCCGAGCCGTCGAGCAGCAGGCGGTGGGTGGGGCCCTCGCGCACGAGCATGGCGATCCGGCCGTCGTCGAGGAAGCAGTACGACGCGTTGCCCAGCTCCCACGGCGGCGCCGCGCAGTCGGTGGGCATCGGGGCGATGGCCGTGCCGTCGTGGCGGTACAGGTTCCACCAGCCGGTCCGGTCGGACATGAAGTACAGCATCCCGTCGGGGCCCCAGCGCGGCTCGATCGCCGCCTCGTCGCCGCCCCCCGCGACGCGCATCGGGTCGCCGATGTCGCCGCCGGGCTCGTAGCCGGCGACCCACACCTCGCACGCGTCCCACGGCATGTCCTTCGCGCTCCACCACGTCCAGGCGAGCATGCCGCCCGCCGGTCGCGGCGCCCCGAAGAAGCCCGCCGCCTCGGCCAGGACCCGCAACGAACCCCCGTCGAGCGGGACCGCCACGAGCGCGTCGCCGCTCGCGTCCTCCCGGACCGCGAGGAGCTCACCATCGCCGAGCGCGAGGTCGCCGAACGCCCCCTCGGCGACCAGCGTCGAGTCCCGGAACAGGCCGTCCGGCGTGGCGCACCAGACCGCGTCCGGCGCGACCACGAAGTCGCCGCCGCCGTGCACGTGCGCCCCGCCGCCGACGCCCACGCCCGGTGGGGTCACGTCGACCGGCTCGCCGCCGGGCTCCCACCGCAGCAGCCGCGCCCCGTCCACCCAGTGCAGCGCGTCGCCGTGCGGATCGTGTCTCAGGTCGTGCACGGCTCCGATTCTCCACGCCGCCGTTGCCCGAGGCCGGCGAGGAGGGTGTCGAGCGCGTCGAGCTCCGCCCAGCCGTTCACCGCGACCCGCCCGTCGGCGCCGACCGTGACCTCCACCCGGTCGGGGGTCGTGGTGAGGTCGTCCAGCAGGTGCGGGAAGCGGTCGCTCAACAGCACGAACTCCTGGTTGGTCGAGCCCGCCCAGGGGCGGGCGGTGTCGACCTTGCCGGCGACGTACGGGCCCGCCACCAGCAGGTCCGTCGCGGCGAGCAGGGCGGCGACGTCAGACCTGCCGGCTGCTTCGGCTTCGTGGAGCTGGCCGGTGGTGTACCCGGTGAACGTCATCACCGACCGCCCCGCCGCCTGGACCGCCGCGGCGGCCTTGGCGAGCGCGGCGGCCTGGTCGAACGGCTCGCCACCGAGGAAGGTCACCCCGGTGGTGTTCGCCGCCAGTACACGAGCCGCCAACGCTTCCACAGGGGTCATGGCGCCGCCGCGGAAGGCCCACAGGTGCGGGTTGAAGCAGCCCTGGCAGCGGATGGTGCAACCTTGCACCCAGACCGCGGTCCGCTCGCCGGGGCCTTCCGCGGTGGTGGCGGCGAGGAACCTCGCGACGGCGACGTTGTCGGGATCCGTGTTCGTCGCCGGTACGAGCGGCAGCTCAGACATCCAGCACCCGGCCCTCCGGCGGCCGCTGCCAGTGCGTCGTCGGCGGCGTGCAGGTCAGCCGGTCCCGCAGCGGGGCGAACTCGTGCGGCGCCAGGCCGGCGGCGGACGCGAACTCCTCCACGCTCGCGAACCCGGCGCGCCGCCCGCGCTCGGCGACGGTCCGGCGCACCCGGTCCAGGTCGAACCCAGGCAGCCGGGCCAGGTCCGCCGCGGAGACGGTGTTCACGTCCACGACGGCCGGCGCCCCCTGATCGAAGCCGGCAGCGGGCGGGCCTTGGCTGAAGGCGCCCTTGTCGAGCGGGACGGCGGGCGGCCCTTGACCGAACGGGGCGGCCTGCGGCCCTTGGCCGAAGGCGGCGGGAAGGCCTTGACCGAAGGCGGCGACCGGTGGGCCGGGGTTGAAGGCGGGCGCCGGTGAGCCGGGGTTGACAGCGGTGGCCGCTGGGCCGGGGAACGCGGGTGGCGCCGGGTTGGAGTAGGCGGGCGGCACGGTGAAGTTGGCTGCGGGCGCTGGCTGCTGCCAGGTCGGCGGCGGGGCGGACGGCTCGGCGTACCAGGGGACGTAGCCCGCCCGCCACTGCAACCACGCCGAGTTGAGCAGGCAGGCGTGCACCACGCCGGCGAACCAGAGCGCCAGCCACACCCCTATGGCCCAGTTGGCGACGGCGGAGGGCTGCCCTTGCGGGGAAGCGCCGACGAGCAGGAAGCTGACCCAGCTGAGCACCATGTACACGATCCCGGCGATCCACCAGGCCGGCCGTCTGGCGCGCAACCCGACGTAGAGGAACCCGGCGCTACCGATGCAGCTGGAGCCGAGGATCGGCAGCAGCAGCCACCAGCTCTGCAGGATCCGCCAGCTCAGCTTCGCCGCTGGGTTCGGTCCGTACTGCGGCGTGTACGGCCGGAACGCGTCAGGCACGATCGACATCCCGCTGCACCTCGAGGACGGGCTCGTCGACGCGGACCCGGGCGTAGTCGGCGGTGTAGGCGCTCTGCACGGTGCGGGCGGCGAGCAGGTCCTCCAGCACCGCGATGTAGTCGAGGCACTCGCCGCCGAGCAGCCCCTCGGTCTCGGCGCTGATCTGCCCGTCGCTGCCGACGGTGACGACGATGCGCGGCGTGGACGTCACGACGACTTCCCTTCCACGGCGAAGACGAGCTTGACGCTGCTGTCGGCGGCGACGCTCTCGGACTCCAGGCGCAGCCCCGCCGCGGGCGCCCGTTCCCGCAGCCGCTCCAGCACCGCCCGCTGGACCTGCAGGCCGTAACCGGCGTCGATCGCGCGGACGATGTCCACGGCGCGCGCCTCGTCGACGTCGCCGGTGAAGTGCGCGGCCCAGATCTCGTCCTCGCCGCGGGTGAAGCGGGCCTGCGTGCCCTTCCACCTGGCGACGATCTCCTCGCCGGTCTCGGTGACCTCCGCCTGCGTCCCGCGCAGCGCGGCGGCCAGCAGCGACGCGTCCCGCATCCGGGTCTGCACCTGGCAGACCGCCTGCTGCTGCTCGTCCCGCCCGGACCGCAGGCCGTGCGCGGCGCTCACGGCGGCCACGGCCAGCGGCACCAGGATCAGCGACACACTCATCCGGCACCTCCTGTCGACGTCGCGGAACCCATGCCCGGCGGCGGTGCGCCCAGGTCCCAGTCCTCGGCCGCGGTCGCGGCCACCGCCCGCGTCTCGGCCCACGCCCGGATCGCGGCGACCCGCTCGGCCTGGGTGACGGTCAACGGCACCATGTTCACCGTCGCGCGGATCAGGTCGTCCTGGCGCAGCGGCCGGCGTTCGGCGAACGCGTCGAACAGGCCGGACACGACCGCCTGCTCGATCTCCGCGCCCGAGTACCCGGCGCTGAAGTCGCACAGCTCGGCCACGACGCGCTCGTCCACGGTCAGCTCGCCGGCGACGGCCTTGTGCCGCAGCCGCTTGCCCAGGTGCACCCGCCAGATCGAGGCCCGCTCGGTGCGGGTCGGCAGGTCCACGAAGAAGATCTCGTCGAAGCGCCCCTTGCGTAGCAGTTCCGCCGGCAGCCGCTCGATGTCGTTGGCGGTGGCGATGACGAAGACCGGCTTCGTCTTCTCCTGCATCCAGGTGAGGAACGTGCCGAAGACCCGCGGCGTCGTGCCGCCGTCGCCGACGCCGGCCGCGAAGCCCTTCTCGATCTCGTCGACCCACAGCACGCACGGCGCGGTCGCCTCCGCGGTGCGCAGCGCCGTGCGCATGTTCTGCTCGCTGGACCCGACGATCCCGGCGAACACCCGGCCGACGTCCAGCCGCAGCAGCGGCAGCCCCCACGCCGCCGCGACCGCCTTCGCCGTCAGCGACTTGCCGCAGCCCGGCACGCCGGTGATCAGCACGCCGCGGGGCGCCGGCAGCCCGTACTGCGCGGCGGCGGCCAGCCAGGAGCCGTCCCGTTTCGCGAGCCACCGCTTCAGGTTCTCCAGCCCGCCGACGTCCGCGAGCTCCGCGCCGCCCTCCACGTACTCCAGCACCCCGGACCGGCTGACGGCCTGCCGCTTCTCGTCGTGCACGACGGCGAGGTCATGGACGTCGAGGACGCCGTCGCTGACCATCGCGCGGGCGAACGCGTTCTCCGCCTCGTGCAGCGTCAGGCCGGCGGCGGCCTTGGCGAACCGCTCCCGGTCCACGTCGCTTAACCCGATCCGGATCCGCCCGCCCGCCGCGTTGCTGGCGATCATGCTGTCCAGCAGCGCCCTGATCTCGGCCTCGCCCGGCAGCGGGAAGTCGACGACCGTGATGTCCTTCTCCAGCTCGACAGGGATCCGCAGTACCGGTGACACGATCACCAGGACCCGCGGCACCTGCCCGGAGCGGAACGCCGCCGCCACGTCACGGACCCGCCGCACCACCACAGGGTTCGCCGGCCGGTCACCACCGCCGAGCGCCGCGTGCAGGTCCTTGAAGAGGAATACGCCCGGTTCGCGGCCGCGCAGGACCACGTCGAGCGCGGCCTCGGGCTCGGTCGTGCCCCGGTGCGGCACACCGTCCGGCTGGACCAGCCCCTGCGTCGCCGACCACGTCCACACCGGGCGGGGCGTGCGCAGCAGCGACGCGTCCCGCGCCACCGCGGTCACCTCGGCGAGGACCCGCTGCTCCTCGTACGACTCGATGTAGAGCACGGGGAAGCGCGCCTTGAGCAACTGGGCCAGGTCGCCGCGAAACCCCCGCATCCCGGCTGCCCTCCAGTCCTCGTCGAGCGCACGACTGTAGCAACGCGCCGCCACGTCTCCGACACGATCGAGCCAGGTGGGAGGGTGGCGATTCGCCACCTGTCACAGCAGCGTGTAGTGCCGTTCCCTGACCGGCGTGGGGCGGGTCATGATGGAGGGATGGAAGCGCCGGTGGAGCGGGGGGCCGTTGAGGCCGCGTTGTTGCCGTTCGGGTCGTCGCGGATGTTGCCCGCGGCGGCGTACACCGACCCCGCGGTGCTGGCATGGGAGCGGCGGCACCTGTTCGCGGACGCGTGGACGTGCGTGGGGCGCGTCGACGAGCTGCGGGAAGGGTGCACGCAGCGGGCGGTCACCGTCGGCGACGTCGGGGTGCTGCTGACCTTCCCGGCCGGGGCCGTCCGCGCGTTCGCCAACGTGTGCCGGCACCGGGCGCACGAGCTGCTGCCGGACGGGGCGTCGAACGGGCGGCCGTCGGCCGTGTGCCCGTATCACGGGTGGGCGTTCCGGCTCGACGGGAAACTCGCGACCGCGCCCGGGATGGGGGCGGTCGACGCCGGCGAGCTCGGGCTGATCGAGCTGCCCGCCGCCGAGTGGGAGGGGTGGCTGTTCGTCAACGCGGGCGCCCGCGCGGAGCCGTTCGGCGAGCACCTGGGGGACCTGGAGCGGTTGCTGCGTCCGTACGGGATGGGCGAACTCCAACTGGGAGCCAGGCACGAATACCGGGTGGCCGCCAACTGGAAGGTGATGATCGACAACTATCACGAGTGCTACCACTGCCCGCTGATCCACCCCGAGCTGTGCAAGGTGTCGCCGCCCACGTCGGGCGACAACTGGGCCTTGCCGGGGGCGTGGGTCGGGGGCTCGATGGACCTGCGGCCGCACGCGACCACGATGTCGTTCGACGGGAGCGGGCCCGGGCACTTCATCCCCGACGCGCCGCGCCGCACGGTGCTGTACGTGGGGCTCTTCCCCAACCTGCTGGTGTCGGCGCATCCGGACTACGTGATGACGCACCGGCTGACGCCTGTCGAGCCGGGGCTGACGACGATCGAGTGCAGCTGGTTCTTCCCGGAGGGGTTCACCGAGACGGCGTACGCCGTCGACTTCTGGGACCTGACGAACCGGCAGGACTGGGCCGCGTGCGAGTCCGTCCAGCGCGGGCTGGCCTCCCCGCACTTCGTCCCGGGGCCGCTCGCCCCCAACGAGGACGCCGTCTACCAGTGGACGACCCTGATCGCCGAGGCGTACCTCGGCCGCGGGATCCGCCTGACCTAGCCGCTCGGCGCTGGGCCGGCGCCGCGGCGCTCAGCCCAGCTTCTTCGTCAGGGTCTCGAACCGCAGGTCGTCGCGCAGCGGGCGGCCGAAGCGCTCGTCGCCGTACGGGAACGGCGACAGCTCGCCGGTCCTGGCGAAGCCGCGCCGCACGTACCAGGCGATGAGGTCGTCCCGCTGGACGATCACCGTCATCCGCAGCTCGCCGGCGCCCCACTCGTCCCGGGACCGCCGCTCGGCCTCCTCGAGGACCGCCCGGCCGAGCCCGTTGCCCTGCTGCCGGGGGTCGACGGCGAACATGCCGAAGTAGACGTACCCGTCGCGGCGCTCCAGCTGGCAGCACCCGACGACGCCCCGCTCGTCCTCCGCCACCAGGACGAAGCCGGTGGCGATCGCCTCCGCGACCATCTCCGGGTCGGCCCGCTGGCCTTCGAGGAGGTCCGCCTCGGTCGTCCACCCTTCGCGGCTGCTGTCCCCGCGGTACGCGCGCTGCACCAACTCCACCAGCGCCGGCACATCGTTCGGCGTCGCACCCCGGAACTTCACCATGCCGAGCATTATGCAGCCTGCTCAAGACGGGTCAGCGGTGGTCGAGGTAGCTCAGGACGGCCAGGACGCGGCGGTGGTGGTCGCCGGACGGGGGGAGGCCGAGCTTCGCGAAGAGCGAGTTGATCAGGTTGTTGACCGACTTCTCCGCGATGACGAGGCGGGCGGCGATGGCGGCGTTGGAGTGGCCTTCGGCCATGAGGCGGAGGACCTCGGCCTCGCGGCCGGTGAGGCCGTCGAGCGCGGACGGCTGGTGGATCAGCTGCGCGACGACCTCCGGGTCCATGACCGTGCCGCCGGCGGCGACGCGGCGGACGGCGTCGACGAACTCGCGGACCTCGGCGACCCGGTCCTTCAGCAGGTAGCCGACGGCACCGGACCGGTCGGCGAGGAGGTCACGGGCGTAGAGGCGCTCGACGTACTGGGACAGGACGAGCACCGGCAGGCCGGGCACCGCGCGGCGGGCGGCGACGGCGGCGCGCAGCCCCTCGTCGGTGAATGTCGGCGGCAGGCGGACGTCCACCACCGCGACGTCCGGGGCGGCGGCGACGATCCGGTCGGCGAGACCGGCGCCGTCGGGGTCGGTGGCGGTGACGTCGAACCCGTACGCGGTCAGCATCCGGGTCAGCCCGTCCCGCAGCAGCACCTGGTCCTCGACGATCAAGACGCGCACGGTCAAGCCTCGCACGGCAGTGACATCTCCAGCACGGTCGGGCCACCCGATGGGCTGGTGACGTGCAGGGTGCCGTCGAACGCGGACAGGCGGCGCTGGATGCCGAGCAGGCCGGTGCCCCGGGACGGGTCGGCGCCGCCGACGCCGTTGTCGCGCACCGTGATGTGCACCGCGTCGCCCGCGTCCACGAGCGCGATCCGGATCTCGCCGGCGCCGCTGTGCCGGATCGCGTTGCCCAGCGCCTCGGCGGTGGCGAAGTAGGCGGCGGCCTCGACGGGTGCCGCCAGCCGCCGCGCCAGCCGCAGATCCAGTTGTACGGTGACCGCGCTGCCCAGCACGAGCGCGTGCACGGCGGCGGCGAGGCCGCGGTCGGCGAGGACGGGCGGGTGAATGCCGCGGACCAGGCCGCGCAGCTCGGTGAGCGCGGCGCCGGCGCCGGTCCGGGCCTCGGCCAGCAGGGCCTTCGCCACCGCCGGGTCGTCGTCGATGACGTCCGACGCGACGCCGAGGTGCATGGCGAGCAGGACCAGCCGCGCCTGGGCGCCGTCGTGCAGGTCGCGTTCGATGCGGCGCAGCTCGGCCGCGGACGCGTCGACGGCGGCCGCCCGGGTCGTGGTGAGCCGGTCGACGCGGGCCGCCAGCCGGGCCGCGGACGTGGGCGCGAGCAGCGCCCGGGCCAGCGCCGACTGAGCCCGGATCAGGTGGCGCGGCAGCCACACCGCGACGACCGTGAGGCCGGCGCCGACCGGCACCAGGATCCAGGTCAGCGGTCCCGAGCGGCCGGTCCACTCCAGCACCGCCGGGTCGTAGCCCGTCGGCGACGGCAGCAGGGCGCGCAGCGCGGGGGCGGTCACGCACTGGACGGCGGCGAGCCACAGCGCGACGGCGACGACGAAGCCGCCGACGCCGGCCACGAACTGGCACGGCAGCCACAGCAGGTCCCGCCACGTCGCCGGGTCGCGCACCACGGTCCGCAGCCGCGCCAGCGGCCCGCCGGTGAGCGGCGCGTACGGGGCGGGCACCGCCGCGGCCCGGCGCTGCACTCCGGCCAGCTTGCGGCAGGCCCACAGCGCGGCCGCGAACAGGAGCACTCCCGCTCCGGCGGCGAGGCTCGCCGGTACAGACGCCGCAAACGAAACCAGCAGCACCGGGGCCGGCAGTCCGACGGCCGCGCCCACCGCGAGCCGGCGCAGCTCGGCCAATCGATCACGAAAGCGGTTCACGGCTCCGACGGTAGGCGGCGCCGGGGCGGGCCGGACAGGGTGCGGACACCTGAATGCACAGGGGTGTCGCCGCCCTGGGCCTGCCTGCCCGCGACGGCCAGGCTGAGCGGCATGCGAAGGATCATGATGGCGATCGCGGCGGCGGTGCTGGTGGCGGCGCCCCTGACCGTGGGAACGCCGGCACAGGCCGCACCCGAGGGATTGACGGCGACCGAGGTGACGTTCACCGGCAACGGCGGCGTCACGCTGCACGGCACCGTGCTCGCGCCCACCGGAGGGGATGCCCGGAAACCGGCAATCGTGCTGCTGGAGGGCGCCGGCAGCCGGGGCCGCGGCTACCTGCGGGCGGAGGCCGAGGCGTACGCGCGGCACGGCATCGTGACGCTCACCTACGACAAGCGCAGCACCGGGTACTCCCTGATGCACCGCGACTACTCGGTGCTGGCCGACGACGCGCTCGCCGGGCTCCGCCTGCTGCGCGCCCGGCCGGATGTCGATCCCCGGAAGACCGGCCTGTGGGGGCTGTCGGAGGGCGCGTTCGTCGCCCCGATCGCCGCGAACCGCTCGACCGACGTCACGTTCGTCATCACCGTCGGCGCGGTCGGCACGACACCGGCGGAGGAGACGGCGTGGGCGTACGGGCAGTACCTGCGCCACGCCGGCGTCCGCGGCCCGCTGCCCCGGCTCATGCAGACCAGCGTGGTCCGCGCGACGATCGACCTCGGGCTCTTCGCCGAGGCCGGCTTCGACCCGGTGCCGCACTGGGAGCGGGTCCGCCAGCCGGTCCTCCTGCAGTGGGGCGAGCTCGACCGCGACGCCGTGCCGTCGCTCAGCAGCCGGCTCATCGGCGGGGCGCTCGACCGCGGCGGCAACCCGCACCACACCGTCCGCGTCGTCGCCGGCACCAACCACGTCCTGCACCGCACCGAGGACGACGGCTTCGACCGGCTGCCGCTCCTCCCGGCCGGCTACGGGGACTTCGAGGCCGCCTGGATCGCCGACCCGGCCGTCGAAGCACCGGGCGTCGCACTCCCAGCGGAGGCGGCGATCGTCGACAGCGCGCCGCGCGGCTGGTGGGACACGACCTGGGCGCGGCTGGTGACCGCGGCGCTCCTGCTGGGCGCGCTGGTCGCGGGCGTGGTCAGGCACAGGGCGTGGCTGCCGGCTGGACTCGCCGCGGCCACCGTCGCCGGCACCCTCGCCTACCTGTTCTTCCTGCTTGCCGTCGCGGGCAAGGTGGCCGGCCCGATCGTCCTCGCCCAGCCCCTCGCGTGGCTCACCCTGCAGCTGCTCGCCGTCGCGACCGTGGCGGCGGCCGTCTGGCGGCGCCGGCCCATCGAAGGAGCACTGTTCGCGGTCTGGGCGGTCCAGTGGTTGACGACTTGCTGAGAGTGCATTAGCTTCGCGTCTACTGCAAGCCGCTTCCCGAATCGGATCCGCCCGCAGCCGATTCCGGCAAGCAGCTCCCATCTTCGGAGGCCCGTGTGACCCCGCATCGGCGCGACGTCCTCAAACTCATCGGTGCCGGCACCGCCGGAGCCTTCCTGCCCGTTGTCCTTCCCGTTGTCCTGAACAGTCCGGCGCAGGCCGCCGGCTCGGCCGTGGTCCCGCTCGACGGGGACTGGCGCTTCGCGACCGACCCCGGCGGCACCGGCGAGGCGTCCGGCTGGGCCACGCCCGGCTTCGACGACTCCGGCTGGGCGACGCTGCGCATCCCCGGCAACTGGGACGTCCACGACGCGTGGGCCGGCTACCGCGGCTGGGGCTGGCACCGGCGCACCGTCGCGTCGCCCGCCATCAGCGCCGGGCAGGTCGTCCGGCTGCGGTTCGAGGCCGTGTACCACCGGGCCAAGGTCTGGTTCAACGGCGCCTACCTCGGCGAACACTCCGGCGGCTACACGCCGTTCGAGTTCGACGTCACGAGCCGGCTCGCCGCCACCAACACCGTCGTGGTCGCGGCGAGCAACACTTACAGCATCGGCGCCTGGTGGCCGTGGGGCGGGATCAGCAGGTCGGTGTCGCTCACCGTCGACGCCGCCGTGCGGATCGAGCGGCAGCACGTCATCGCCACCCCGGACCTGACGACCGGCACGGGGGCGGTCGTCAACTGGGTGACGGTGTCCAACGCCGGCGCGACCGCGAAGACCGTCACCGTGCGGAGCGCGTTCCCGTGGGGCACCCCAGCGACGACGATCACCGTGCCCGCTCGGGGCACCGCCGAGGCGAGGCTGGACAGCAGCGTCCCATCCGGTGGGTACGCGCTGTGGGGGTTGGACCGGCCCAGCCTGTACACCTGCGAAACCACCGTCCTGGACGGTGCGACCGCGCTGCACGTGAAGTCGGACCGCTTCGGCTTCCGCAAGGTCGAGGTCCGCGGCACTGCGCTGCTGCTCAACGGTGAACCGGTCAGGCTCAACGGCTACAACCGGGTCGGCGACGACCGGGTCGCCGGCGCGACCGAGCCGACCTACCTGGTGCGGCGCGACCTCGACCGGATGAAGGCCGCCGGGGCCGGCCTGATGCGCATCCACCACGTGCCGCAGACGCCGGAGCTGCTCGACTACGCCGACGAGATCGGCATGCTGCTCATCGAGGAGATCCCCGTCTGGGGCACCGGCGCCAACCTCGACCCCGCCGACGAGGTCACCCGCGCCGAGCTGCGCGACATGATCCGCCGCGACTACAACCACCCGTCGGTCATCGCGTGGTCGGTGGCGAACGAGATCCGCGGCACCAGCGCGGAGGGCATGACGTTCGTCCGCGAGATGATCGCCTACATCAAGTCCACATTGGACAGCACCCGCCTGTGCACGTACGTCAGCAACACCTACGCGGGCGCCGCCACGCCCGGCGCGGAAGCGTTGCAGTACACGGACTTCGCGTGCCTCAACATGTACGGCAACTTCGCCGGCAACGTCGACCACGTGCACGGCCTCTACCCCGACAAGCCGATCTTCGTGTCGGAGTACAGCTCGGACAGCTTCACGTTCCCCACCAGCCGCGAGGACGTCGACTTCCGCACGACCAGCGACGCGGCGGCCCTCGCCTATCCGTCCCGGCCGTGGGTGGTGGGCAGCTCGCACTGGACGTTCAACGACTACCGCAGCGGCTACGGCGGCTCGTCCCCGGACCAGGTGCGCGGCTGGGGGATCCAGAACGTGTGGGGCCAGCGGAAGCGGGCCTACGCACAGTTGCAGGCGACGAACGCCCTTGTGGGGCTTGGTCTTCTGTCTTCCGGCGGCCTGACCATGTTGTCGCTGTCCGTCAAGGATGGTCCCGCCCGGATCCTGCGAGGGCACCGGCTCGCGTGGCAGGTCACCGACGCGGCCGGCACGGTGATCGACGGGCGGCTGCTACCGCTGCCCGACATCGCGCCCGGCAGCCCCACGCTGCAGCGGGCCGTCCGGTGGACCGACCCCGGCACCGCCGTCCGGCAGCGGCTGACGCTGCTCGCGCCCTCCGGCCACGAGGTCGCCGTGTCCACATTGGACGTCCGGGTGCCGGCAGCGCCGACCATCAGCTCCGTGCAGGCCGCGAATGGCGCCGTCCGCGTCGTCTTCGACCGGGTCGCCAACGCCGACGGCTACCGGGTGCTCGCCTCGACCGGCGCCACCAGCGCCGACACCATCAACGGGTTCGCCGACGTGACGCTGGCCAACGGGGTCGCGGCGCAGGTGCGGGTGGTCGCGTTCAACGGCGCCGGCACGTCGGCCGCGTCGGCGCCGGTGACCGTCACGCCCGGCGGCACCCTCGCGCTGCCGCCGAAGATCCAGGACGTGGTCCCGGTCGACGGCGGGCTCGTGCTCGGCTTCATCGTCGCGCCCGGGGCGGCCGACCACCAGGTGGAGGTGCAGGGCGGCCCGTCGTTCACCACCACGCTCAAGGGCTCGGTCCGCATCGTGACCAGCGGCTCCGCAGTACGCGTCAAAGGCGACAACACCGTGTGGAGCGAATACGTCTCGCCGTCCGGGGGCTTCGCGACCCACGGCGCGCTCGCCGCGGACGACCGGGTCGCGGTGCGGATCACCCCCGACCCGTTCGCGGAGCGCTACGAGGTGACCGCCACCGGCGGCGGGCGGACCGTGACGCGCGTCGTGGAGTCCTCGGCGGTGGAGCTGCTGACCGTCGCCGGCCTGGTCGCCGACACCGCTCAGAGTGTCGTCGTCCGCTGCGGTACGAGCGGTGGCTGGTCGGATCCGGTCACCGTGGCCACCCGGACGGTCCCGGTGCTACCGGCGGGTGCGCCGGCCACGCCGACCGGACTCGGCAGCTCGACCAGCGGGGGCGTGACGACGCTCGTGTGGTCCCCGGTGCCCGGCGCCGCCGGCTACCTCGTCGCAGCCACCGACTGCGGATCGCTGCCCACCACGGTCGTCACCTCGGCCGCGTCGCTGGTCGTGGGGGCCGCGTCCGCGGTCGCCGGCGTCGCCTACCGGGTCACGGCCATCGGGGAGGGCGGCGTTAGCGCCGCGTCCGCCGGCTACGTCGTGCCCGGCACGCCGGGGCCGCGGCAGGTGACGGTCACGCCCCTCGACACGGCCGCCGACTGCGCCGGCAACGTCCGTTACCGCGAGGCCGGCACCTGGCTGGCGAGCAGCCTGCCCGGCGTGGACGGCACCCCGAGCCGGTACAGCAACACCGCCGGCTCCACCGCCACCTGGGCGCCGACGCTGCGGGCCGCCGGCACGTACCGGGTCGAGGTGTGGGTGCCGTCGAGCAGCAGCAGCACGACCGCGGCCGCGTACCAGGTCACCCATGGCGGCGGGACGGCCTCGCTGACGGTGAACCAGGTCAGCGTCGGCGGCTCCTGGTACACGCTGGGCACGTGGTCGTTCGTCCAGGGTGCTTCGGGGAAGGTCGTCCTGACCGCCGGCACCACGTTCGCCCGCGCCTCGGCGGTCCGTTTCACGCCCGCGTAATTCGGCTGCCGGCGCTGATTCCGCGGTGCGAGGATGGCGCGATGTCGTTCACTGTCAGGCCCGTGCAGGCGTCCGAGTGGCCTCTGGTGAAGGAGCTCCGGCTCGCCGCGCTGCAGGATCCGGTCGCGCCGATCGCGTTCCTGGAGACGTACGAGCGGGCCGTCGCCCAGCCGGACGACTTCTGGCAGGGCCGCGCGGCCGACGCGGCACTCGGTGAGACGGTCCGCCAGTTCATCGGTGAGTCTCCCGAGGGCCGCTGGCTCGGCTCGGTCACCGTCCTGGTCGAGCCCGCCGGCGTCGAGGACTTCTGCGGCCAGACCGCGCCGTTCGCCCAGACGCACGTCGTCGGCGTCTTCGTGCGCCCCGAGGCGCGCGGCACCGGCCTGGCCCTGGCGCTGTTCGACGCGGCGGTCGAGTGGTCCCGGACCCAGCCCGTCGACCGGGTCCGCCTCTACGTGCACGAGTCCAACGCCCGCGCCCAGGCGCTCTACGAGAAGGCCGGCTTCAAGCGCACCGGCGTCGAGGTGACCCTGTCGGCCGGCCCCGAGTTCGAGTACGCCTTCCCGCTCGTGTCCTCACTCCCCGAGGTACGCGACCTGGGGTGATCCCGTGGCGGACCGGACCTCGTACCCCCACCGGCGCAGGGCCTGCAGCATCTTCGCCACGCCCGGGGGGTTGGCGGAGTGGACGAGGACGACCCCGATGTCGAACGGCCTGCCCTCGAACGCCGCCATCTCCAGGACCTCCACCACCGGCCAGATCGTGTCGTCGCCGCCGAGGTCGTGATCCAGCCACAGCTCGTCGATCCGCGCCTGCCGGTGCCGGTGCAGCGCCTCGACGCCCGCCGCGCTGGTCCGGGCGACCTCGGCCGCCCGGCCGTCCACGAAGGACCGCAGGTCGTCGACGAGGATCACTTTCGCCATCAGCGGTTCAGGGTGCGCCATCAGCGGTTCAGGGTGCGCAGGAAATCGAGGTCGCGGCGGCCGGTCCAGATGGCCATGCGCTGGAACGGCCGCTCCGAGCGGGCCTTCGGGTCGGCGCCCGCGTCGAGCAGCGCCCGCACCAGCGCCGGGCTGCCGTAGGCGACGGCCGGGTGCAGGGGCGTCTCGCCGTTCACGTCGCGTGCGTCGACGTCCAGGCCGGCGGCCAGCAGCCGGGTCAGGATCGCCAGGTCGGCGTCGAACAGCCACGGCAGCAGGTGCAGCAGCGTGCGGCCCCGCTCGTCGCGGACGTGCGGGTCGATGCCGGAGTCCAGGGCGGCCGCCACCGCCGGGCCGTCGCCGAGGTGGACGAGCCGCATGAGGTCACGGCGCAGGCCGCGCATCTGGCTCGGCATCCGCACCGCCGGGTCCCGCCAGCCCTCCTGGGCGGCGACGCAGCCGCGGACCGGGCCGCCGAACGCGCGCATCGCCCGCTCGCGCTGGATCTCGGCCGGCGAGTCCTGGATCTGGATGGCGCCGTCGCGCAGCACCACTTCGTGGATCGTCCCGGTGCAGTAGATCCGCACGCGGTCCTTGATGCGGACCGTTGGCGGTGCGGGCGTCGTACCGGCCGGGAACAACGCCTCGTGCACCAGCGGATGCAGCTGGTCGGGGCGCAGCGACCCGCGCAGCAGCCCGGTCAGCTCGTCCGGGCGGCGGGACAGCACGGACGGCAGCCGTGGCACGCGGGCCAGCTCCAGGCCGAACTCGGCGATCTCCGCGCGCTTCCGGTCGTCGTCGGCCTGCCCGTACGGCACGGCCGCGACCAGCCGGGCGCGCGGCTGCGGCGTGTCGAGGCGGTCCAGGACGAGGCAGCGCCCGGGGCGGTCGATCCGGACGAGGCCGCAGTGCTCGTCGACGTCGGTCGGCATCGGGTCGGGCCGCGGCGGTTCTCCTTGGGGACCCCAGTACCTTGGTTGGCTGCTCTTGTCTTGCTCCAGCGGTGCTGCGTGGCGCAGGTTCGTCACGTATTCGGCCACGCGGCGGGCCGCCTCGGGCAGCGTCGTGTGCACCGGCCGCAGCCGGGTGAGCGACTGCTCGACGACGGTCTGCCTGCTGGTCCGCAGTTCGTCGCCGGTGCGGCCGGGCGCGAACGCCGCCGGGTCGATGCGCTCCCGGCCCCATCCCGGGTCGAACAGCAGGACCTGGAGCTCGAACCCGGCCGCCGCCCACGCCTCGGCGTGCCGGCCCTCGTCGTCCAGCCGCATCGCCTGCTCGGCAACGGTTTCCGGCTGTGTTGCCCTACGCTCGCCGGTGTCGTTGAAGAACGGCAGGTGGGTCGTGCCGCCGCAGCGTCGCATCAGCCGGCCCGTGCACCGGGAGTCCCAGCGGTCGCGGAGCAGCAGCAGCGAATGGTCGCGTTTACCGGGCGTGGTGGCGTCGAGGCGCTCGAACGCCAACCGGATCCGCTGCGGCTCGTCGAGGTTTCCCGGCGGCCTTGCGACCAGCGCGTACGCGTCGGGGAACACCGCCAGGGGCAGGCAGAGTCCGGTGCGCAGCAGGCCGTCGCCGGGGCGTTGCGGCAGGTGCCAGCGCAGCAGGTCGGGCACGAGGTGGCGCAGGTCGTCCTCGATTCGCCCGGCGACCTCTTTTCCGTGGGCGTTGCTGATCGCGGGCAGGTCCACGTCGACGTCGACGCCCGCGGTCTGGCACGCGCCGTGCCAGTCGCCGGCGAGCCGCCGCTCGGTCGCCCGCTCGACCATCCACCCCAGCACCACGGCCCGCCCTCCTGTTTGCAGGCAGTGCCGACCGGATTCGAACCGGTGTCCTTCCGACTATGAGACGGACGCGACCACCTCTGCGCTACGGCCCTGCCGCGGCCGAGTTTAACGACAGCAGGCACCTTCCCAGGTCCGTCAGCTCGATGGTGACGCCGGGCTCCGGATGCACCGCCCACGGCGCGGTGCCCCACATGGCGGCGGCCTCGGCGGCCGCTTCCGGGTCGTCCGCGAACCCGGCGACCGCGACGGCGCCGTGGCGGGCGAGGGACGCGAGGGTGTTGCGGACGGCGGTGGCGGCGATGCCGGCGAACAGGTCGGGATCCCTGGCCGGAAGGCGGCTCCCGTGCTCGTGGATCAGCTGGTCGGTGAGCTTCTCCAATTCGGCCTTTCCCTGTTGTACGGCCAGCTGGTCGAGGAACAGCGGGGTCCACGGGTCGATCCACTGGCGCAGCTGCGCGGTGCCCTTCTCCGAGTGCAGCGGGGTGATCGGGTGGATGAGCGCGTCGGCGAGGTCCACCCACAGGTCGAGCGCTTCCTGCGGCTGTGTCTTCCCGGCCAGGACGTCGTCGATCAGGGCCGCCCCCGGTCCGCGGACGACCCTGGTGCGGCGCAGCTGGATGACGTCGAACTCGATCGCGAGCAGCCACAGCGGCGTCAGGATCGGCTCGGCCGTGCTCTGGTGGCCGAGCACCGCGAGCAGCGCGGGCCGGTCGGCCTTGCGCAGCTCACCCCGGTCGTCGAGCGGCCGGCCGTCGACCCCGACCCAGCCGGCGAGCGCGGCAAGGTCCCGCAGCAGCGCGCTGTCCCTGACCTGCTCGTACGGCGGCTCGACCTTGAGCTGTTCCGGCTTCTCCGGTTCCTTCGTCTGCTGCGGTGCGTTCGTCTTCGCCGGTTCGCTCGTCTTCGCCGACGCGTTCGTCTGGTCCGGCGCGGTCGTCGTTGTCCGCTGCGGAGGTCGGGTGCTCATCGTGACGGTGCCGCCGTCGATGGTGACGTGGCCGGTCGCGTACCCCTCACGCTCCTCCATCAGCCGCCCGAGCACCTCCCGGCGCTCCTCAGGCTGCCGCGCACTGAACTTCGCCGCCCACGCGTCGATCTCCGCCGGGTCCCCGTCGGGCCTGACGCCGTCCCGGAGCATCGCGGTGAAGATCCGCTTCGCCAGTTCCCACCGGTTCGTGTCGGCCATCGCGGCCGGGAACTTCGCCGTGAGCCGGTCCGCCTCCTTGAGCAGCGCGGCGGGCTTGGCACTCGCCGGGTGCAGCCGGTCCGTGGCGTCGAGGAACCGCAGGAACTCCCGCACCGTGCCGAGCCCGTGCTCGGCCAGCCCCCACGCGTCGACCTGCCGTGGCACGACGGCGTTCATGAACAGCTCGTGCACGTCCCCACTGCGCCACCGGGTCGGATCGGGCCGCTCCAGCCGCTCGGCCCGCACCCGCAACAACACCGCGATCCGGTCCCGCTCAGCCTCGTCTTCCGACCCCCACGCCGCGAACTCGTCGACGAGCCGCCGCTGCAACCGGTACGCCATTCACCGACCCTATCCGTAGCTCAGGTCACCAGTTTGCTGAAGAAGTCCCCGAACCCGGTGCCGAGCGCGCTGATCAGCCCCAGGAGCCCTCGGGCGACGCTCGCCGCCGCCTGCGGCCGGAACGCGATGAAGTAGATGATGAATGCCCAAGCGGCGTAGGTCAGCGTTTTCTTCACTGTCATCGGTCGCCCCGTGCGGTTGTCGTTCAGTCGTGTACCGATCCGCCGACTACCCCCTCGCCACAGTCCTAACCGCCCGTTTCCTCACTGCCTCGTTCACCGCTTGACGGACCGTTCGATGAGGTCAACGGCACTGCGCGGATCGTCGACCTGGATCACCAACCGCGCATACCGCTCGTCGGCGAGCTCCACGACGATGGCCTTCTCCGCGTCCCGCACATCCCAGAACACCTTCTCCCCGTCAAGGCGAAACGTCCCCGCCGTGATCACATTCGGGAGGTGCGTCCCAGCCGTCCTGATCCCTTTCGGCTGCCGCACCATTCCCGGGTCCGCCGTGGCCCCCCGCACGTTCGCCAGCGGAATCTCCAGCCTGCTCTTGAGCGCCCAGAGCTTGTCCAGCCCTTCCATCTCAACAACGAGGTTCCCCGAATCGATACTGACCGTCGCCATCCCCATCACTCCTTAGCTTCTCTGACCGCCGGGCCCTTCTGGACCGGCCAGGACTTCTCAATCGGCCGAGGCTTCTTGACCGGCCCGGGCCCGCAGCCGCAGCCCCAACAGCTCCGTGGCCCGCTCCACTCCAACGGCGTCATCCAGCCGGGCGAGCGCACCCCTGATCAGCCCGGCGACCTCTGAATCACCCGGCGCCTGCTCAACGGCCGCCAGCAGCAACAGATCCAGCACGCCCCCCTCGATGAGCGAGGCATCCCGGCCGCCGTCTTTCGGGGCCAGCTTCTCGATGGCCGCGAGCGCCGGCTCAAACTCGTGCTCGAGATACCACCGCAACGCGGTCAGATAGAGCCCCCGCTTGCTGCCGAACGTCTTGTACAGGCTGTTCCGATGCACCCCCAACCCATTGACCAGGTCATCCACGGACAACCCGTCGTAGGCCCGTCCCGCGAACAGCCGCACCGCCGCCCGCGTGACCACCTCTTCGTCAAAGCCTCTCGGTCGCCCCACCCCTCAGACGGTACGAGTAAAGGAACGATCAGTCAAGAACGAACGTTCCTAAATACTGTCGACACCTCACCAGCCGTCCAAGGTGGAGCACGCCCCGCCGGCCTCCGACGCCGAACCCGCGGCGCCTGCCCAATAGGTACCGCCGACGCGCACCCCACGGGACGGGTCGTCGCGCGGGTCGACAGAGCGCTCGACAGCCCGACGTCGAAGCGCGCCCACTCGCCTGTCGCCCCGCTCGCTCGGAGCCCATGCCACCCGCAACCTCGTGAGCTTCGGCGTTCACGGGTTCGACCGCCGCTGTGTCTGCCCGCTCGTGCTCAGCGACTGTCGAGCTCTCGGTGGCGGGCGAGGACCTGGTCGGCAGTCCAGCCGTGGGCGCTTCAGTCACGAGCGGTTCAGGTGTGGGTGGTCCAGGTGCGAGCGGCCCTGGCGAAGGCGGTGCGCCGGCGGGTGCTGGATCGTCGACCGGCTCGCCATGACCCGGGCGGCCGCCGTCGGCGCGTCCGCCGCACGGTGCCGTGGCGGTCGGCGGTGCCGCCTCTGTCAGGATGCGAGCGTTGCGGAGCCTCGTCAGCTTCGCTGCGTGGCGGGCCGCCAGCCCATGCGCGCGAGCCTCGGCGAACTCCGCCCTCACCCGCCGCTTCTCCTCGCACCGCCGGTCGGAGGCTGCGGCCTGCGCGGCGCGGCGAGCTGCCATCCACTCGTCCGAGCCGAACGGCGCCGACGAGGCGGAATCTGTTGCTGTCAAAGCGGATCGCATGGGCTGCCTCCCCCCGGTAGGCGCTGCACTCCATCGTCGGGGTCGCACGATCCCGCGTCCAGCGGCGTCGCCCACTGTCACCCACCGCCACCAACCCAACCACCGAGAGTTGCATTGCGGCGTCGCGGGTGACCGCGGCGGGTGAAGTCGTCTAGCCTTGGGGTCGGCGCTCGGGGCGCCAGCAGTCCGCGCGAAGGGCGAAGCCCACCTGGTAGATCGAGGCAGTGCCGGCATCACCTCCTTTCCGGCCTGAGTTTGCGGACACCAGGCGCACGGACAAGGAGGCAGTCGTGCCGACCCGTCGTCTTCCCGATCAACCCGACGTCGAGCAGCTCCGCAACCAGGCCAAGGCGCTCCAGCGGCGCGTGCGTGACAGTGATCCGCAGGCGCTGGAGCTGTTGCGGGAGTTCCATCCCAGGCACCGCGACGTGCGGCCCGAGACCGTCAAGCGGGCCGACGCGCAGCTGGTGGTCGCGCGGTCCTACGGGTTCGTGAGCTGGCCGGCGCTGCGGGCGACGCTGGACGTGATCGGCAGGTTCGCCCGATCGCCGCACCAGCAGAGGCCCGCCGGCGCGGCGGACGAGTTCCTGGTGCTCGCCTGCCTGACCTATGGCGGCGACGACCCGCGGCGGTGGGCGCGGGCGCGGCAGATGCTCGACGAGCGGCCCGAGCTGGCCGGGCACTCCATCTACACCACCGCTGCGGTCGGGGACGTCGCGGCGGCACGGCGGATCCTCGACGCGGATCCCGGCGCGGCGGATCGGCAGGGCGGCCCGCACAGGTGGGAGCCGCTGCTGTATCTGGCGTATTCGCGCGTCGACAGCACGGCGGCGGGGCACTCCACAGTGGAGGTCGCGCGGCTGCTGCTGGAGCGCGGCGCCGACCCGGCCGCGGGGTTCCTGTGGGACGGGTTGACGTCGCCGTTCACGGTGCTGGCGGGGGTGTTCGGCGGCGGCGAGGGCGGTCAGCCCGCGCACCGGGACGGGCCGGCGCTGGCGGAGCTGCTGCTCGAGGCGGGAGCCGACGCGAATGACAGTCAGACGCTGTACAACCGCGGCCTCCACCAAGACGATGACTCGCACCTTCCCGTGCTGCTGCGGCACGGGCTCGGGCGTGGTGACGGCGGGGTGTGGCACCGGCGGCTCGGGCCGACCCACCCCACGCCTGCGCAGCTGCTGCAGGACGAGCTGATCAAGGCGGCGCAGCACGGGTCGGTCGAGCGCGCGCGGCTCCTGGTGCGGCACGGCGCCGATCCGCGGGGCCTGGGCACCAGGCATCCCGTGTTCCAGGGGCTTGACGCGTTCTCGACGGCCGTGTTGTACGGCAATGCCGACGTGGCGGAGCTGTTCGGGGGCGACGGAGACCCGGTGCTGCGGTTTCTGGGCGCCTGCATGCGCGGTGATGCGGCCGCGACCGGTGACCGGCGGACGGCGGAGCTGGCGATCGCGGCGAAGCCGCACCATCTCGTCGCCGCGGCGAAGCTTGGCAGGACGGGCGCGGTGCGGCTGATGGCGGAGCTGGGGTTCGAGTTCAGGGGCACGTTGGCGCTGCACGAGGCGGCGTACCACGGGCACCTCGACACGGTGCGGGCGCTGGTCGAGCTGGGCGCCGACCCGGGGCGGACGGATCCGTCGTTCCACGCCACGGCACGGGGCTGGGCGGAGCACAACGAGCAATGGGTGGTGGCGGACTACCTGGCGTCCGTGGAACGTTCGCGGACCGAGTAGGGCGCGGCCATGGTCACGAGGTCAGCGCTGTCGAAGCGCTTGACATGGTCCCGGGGCATCCCCAGCATGGGAGCGCTTCCATCCATGCTCTCCGATTGGACCGTCATGAAGATCGGAATTCGCCGCGGCGCCGTGATGGGTGCGGCGCTGCTGCTCGCGGCCGTTCCAGCGGTCGCCGTTCCGGGGGCCGCCATGGCCGCCGACCCCGTCGCCACCACCGTCACCGTCAACGCCAAGGCAGGCCTCGCGACCGTCCCTGACACCGCGCTCGGCGTCAACGACGCGATCTGGGACGCCGAGCTCGGCACCACCGCGGTGTCCGACCTGCTCGGCGCCGCCGGCGTGCAGATGCTGCGGTATCCGGGCGGCTCGTATGCCGACATCTACCACTGGCGCGACCACACCGCGCCCGGCGGTTACGTGGCGCCGAACACCGACTTCGACACGTTCATGGGCTCGGTCCGCCGCATCAACGCCCAGCCGATGATCATCGCGAACTACGGCACGGGTACCGCCGAGGAAGCCGCCGACTGGGTCCGCTACGCCAACGTGACCAAGGGTTACGGCGCGAAGTACTGGACGATCGGCAACGAGAACTACGGCAACGGCCACTACGGCTCCGCGTGGGAGGCGGACAACCACGCCGACAAGAGCCCGCGGGCGTATGCGGAGGGCGTGGTCGCGTTCGCCGCGGCGATGAAGGCCGTCGACCCGACCATCAAGATCGGCGCGGTGCTGACCACGCCGGGCAACTGGCCCGACGGGCTGGTCGGCTCGGGCGACGCCGGCACGTGGAACCAGGTCGTGCTGTCCGTCGCCGGGCCGTCGATCGACTTCGTGGACCTGCACTGGTATCCGGGCGGCGGCACCGCCGCGGAGTCCCTGACCAAGACCGAGCAGATCGACGACATCATGTACCTGACGCGGCAGCAGATCGCCCGCTACGCGGGTACCGGCGCCGGCCGCATCAAGGTCAGCTTCACCGAGCTGAACGTGGGCGTCGGCCAGAACACGCAGCCGGGAGCGCTGTTCCTCGCCGACACGTACAGCAGCCTTCTCGCCAACGGGGTCTTCACCATCCAGTGGTGGAACGTGCACAACGGCATCGGCACCGTCTCCACCGTCGCCGGGCAGACCGACTACGGCGACTTCGGCCTGCTGTCCAGCGGCGGCTGCCAGACCGGCGGCACCGTGTGCGAGCCGGCGATGAACACGCCGTTCGCGCCGTATCACGCGCTGAGCGTCATGAAGTCGTTCGTCCGCCCGGGGGACCAGCTCGTCCGCGCCGCCACCGGGGACCCGCTCGTGGCCGCGCACGCCGCCCGCCGGCCCAACGGGGACCTCGCCGTCCTGCTCATCAACAAGGACCCCGACAACGCGCGGTCCGTCAGCCTCAAGTACTCCGGCTGGTCCGCCGCGTCGGGCGCGCCGGCGGTCACCACGTTCCGCAACGGTGACAGCGCCCCGTCGACCGCGACGGCGGGCACGGCGGCGGCGCAGACGATCGCGCCGTACTCGCTGACGCTGCTCGTGCTCCACCCGTCGTCGTCCACGACCGGCGCGCCGAAGGCACCCGGCCAGCCCACGACGACCGCCATCGGCGCGAACACCGCGACCATCGCGTGGCCGGCGGCGTCCGCGGGCAGCAGCCCGATCGCCAAGTACGAGGTGTACCGCCAGAACGGCGCCATCAGCGAGCAGCTCGGCGAGACGTCCGGCACGTCGCTGCCGGTGTACAACCTGAACCCCGGCACGCGGTACACCGTCAACGTGGTCACCCGCGACACCGCGGGCAAGGTCTCCTGGTCGTCGCCGCCGCTGACGTTCACGACGACGAGCCCGGCGACGAGCGCCTGCACCGTCCGCTTCACCGACGTCAACGACTGGGGCAACGGCTACGTCGGCAACATCGACATCACCAACACCGGCCCGAGCCCGATCAACGGGTGGACGCTGACCTTCACCTGGCCCACCGCCTGGCAGAGCGTCAGCGGCAGCTGGAACGGCAACTGGACCCAGACCGGCCGCGACGTGAAGGTCACCAACATCGACACGAACGGCGCCCTCGCCGCCGGCGGTGGGGCCACCAGCACCGGGTTCGTCGGCGCGTACAACGGACCCAACGTTCTCCCGTCCGCCTTCCGCCTCAACGGCACGGTCTGCACCGTCGCCGCCTGACCCGTCCTGCGGCGAACCGGTCCGGCGGCAGTTTGTTGCCGGACCGGGGGGCCACTGGTTGGTCGCAGTTGTTGCCGGACCGGGAGCCACCGGCTGGGCGCAGTTGTTGCCGGCACGGGGCGATTGCCGGCGAACCGGTCCGGGCAGTAGGCGTTACCCGCGGCAAGTGCCTGGCGAGACGGGCTGGTGGCAGTTGTTGCCGGACCGGAGGCGTTTGCCGTCGAAATGTGTTGTGGGGGTGGGGGGCGGCGGCAGGATGAGTGGGGTGGGGACGTGGGAGGTGCGGCGGGCTGCGGCGGCGGATGCTGGGGTTGTGGCGGGGTTGCTGGATGCGTTCAACCGGGAGTTCGACACGCCTACGCCCGGGGTTGAGGTGCTTGCCGGGCGGCTTGAGCGGTTGCTGGTGGGGGATGAGCTGGTGGTGTTGCTGGCCGGGGAGCCGGCCGCCGGGGTTGCCGTGCTGTCGTTCCGGGTCAATGTCTGGTCCGAGGGGCCTGCCGTCGTGCTCGATGAGCTGTACGTCAGGCCGGGGCTGCGCGGCCAGGGGGTCGGGCGCGCGATGCTGGGCGCCGCGTGTGAGGTGGCGAAGGGGCGTGGGGCGGAGGCGTTGGAGATCCATGTGGACGGGGCGGACACGGAGGCGCGGCGGTTCTATGAGGCGCACGGGTTCGTCAACGTCGAGCCGGGGGCGGATGAGCCGATGTACTTCTACTACCGAGACCTCTAAGCCGGCAGCTCCAGGTCCAGGCGGACGCCGAGCAGCCGCACCGGGCGGTGCAGGGAGAACTTGGCCAGCACGGTCCGCGCGGTCCCGGCGATCACGTCGAGGTCGGTGGTCGGGCCGCCGCGCAGCTTCATGACCTTGGTGGGGGTGTAGAAGGACGAGAAGCGGACCTTCACCGCCACGTGCGTGACCTGCCGCCCGTCGGCGACGACCGAGGCGCCCAGTGCAGTCGCGAGCGCGGAGACGTGGCCGGCGAGTTCGTCCGGGTCGGTGACGTCCGTGAGGAACGTCGTCTCACGGCTGCGGGACCGGGCGATCCAGGGCTCCGTGTCGATGGTGGTGTCGCCGGTGCCGACGGCCGTCGCCGCGAGCCACGTGCCGCTGCGCTGCCCGAAGTGCTCGATGAGCAGGGCGACGTCGCAGGCGGCCAGGTCGGCGACGGTGTGCACGCCGATGGTGGTGAGCCGCTTCGTGGTCTTCGGGCCGACGCCCCACAGGTCGGCCGCCGGGAGGCCACCCATGACGTCGGGCCACGTCGAACCTGTGAGCTGGAAAAGGCCGCCGGGCTTGGCGAACCGTGCCGCGTGCTTGGCGGTGAGCTTGTTGTCGCCGACGCCGACCGCGCAGCTCAGCCCGGTCTCGTCCAGCACCGCCTGCCGTACGTCGGCCGCGAGCACCATCGGCTCGTCGGTGTCGGCGCCGAGGAAGGCCTCGTCCCAGCCGTACACCTGCAGCAGCACCGGAAAGCGCGCCAAGGTCGCCATGACCTGCACCGATGCGGCCTGGTACGCCTCGACGTCGGACGGCAGGAACACGGCCGACGGGCACCGCTTCGCCGCCGCCTTCAACGGCATGCCGGACCGGACGCCGAGGGCGCGCGCCTCGTACGACGCGGTCGCCACCACCTGCCGCGGCCGCTCCGGATTCCCGTCGCCGCCGACGACGACGGGCAGCCCCTTCAGCGATGGCCGCCGAAGGATCTCCACCGCCGCGATGAACTGATCGAGGTCGACGTGCAGCAGCCACCAGCCCACCCGTCCACGCTAACCGAACCACGCCGCACGCAGGGCCGATGCGCCGTCACGGCACACATCTGAGCACGCTGGAACAAACGCCGGGAGCGGGAAGGCCCGCTCCCGGCGCCGGTGTCAGTTGCCGGAGGTGAACAGTTGCTGGATCTCGGCGGGGGTCAGGGCACGGTCGTACAGGTGGACCTGGTCGACGGTGCCGTCGAGGAAGTCGACGGGGTTCCCGCCGAACTTGCCGCGGCCGATGACGGTGTTGCCGGTGGGGGCGGCCTGCGGGAGACAGGCGCCGGCGGTGCCGGCGAGCTGGCCGTCGACGTACAGGCGGAGCTCGCCCTTCACGGTGTCCCTGACGCCGGCGAGGTGGTACCACTGGCCCGGGTTCGGCCTGGTGGGGGCCAGGGCGCGGACGCCGACGAAGCTCATCGCGAAGCGCTGGTCGGCGCCGGAGTACTGCAGGAAGAAGTCGCTGTTCGTCGGGCCGTCCTGGCTGACGACGGTCTGGAAGGCGCCGTCGACGCGGTCGAGCTTGACCCATGCGGCGGCGGTGTAGTCGGTCGCCGTGTCGATCAGCGGGGCGCCGGTGTCGAGGTAGCCGTTGTCGAAGGAGACGCCGTCGCCGGTGTGCCCCGCGACGAACGCCGCACCGCCGACCACGGTGGCGTCGTGGGAGCCGGCCTCGTCAGACGTAGAGCCGTCGAGGGGGTAGTAGGCGATGCCGGTCAGGCCCGGCGTGCCCGGCGGTGGCTGCGGCACGTTGCCCGGTGAACCGTCGGCGGCGGCGATGATCTGCTGGTTGATCTGCTTGACCTGCTTGAGGTCCATCTTCGCGACCTGCCGGTCGTAGGTCCAGAAGCCGTTGAGCTCGCCCTCGACGTCGGTGATCTGGGTGTACACCGAGGCGCTGATCCCGCAGGACTTCGCCGACGCGATGACGGCCTTCTGGTTCTCGACGTACTTCGCGGTGAGCGTCGCCTTGTCGGGCGTCATCTCGTACGCGCCGCCGTCGCCGAACCACATGTGGTTGGACGTCTTCAGGCCGAAGCCGCCGTGCTCGCCGTCGATCGAGACGCGGTCGCCGCTCGGCGCGGGGGAGGCCGGGCCGAGGTACTGGTGGAAGTCGATGACGTCACCGCGGCCGGAGTCGCCCTTGGAGTTGCAGCAGTTGACGCCGCTGTGCGCGTTGACGAGCCGCGAGGGGTCCTGGGCCTTGACGTCGTCGGCGATGCGGCCGGTCGCGGTGCGGTCCCACTCGCCCCAGCCCTCGTTGAAGGGCACCCACGCCACGATCGACGTCCAGCTCTGGTGCTCGCGGACCATCTCGTGCAGCTCGGCCTCGAACTGGTCGCGCCACTCCACCGGGATGGGGCCGGTGTTGGCCGCCGGCATGTCCTGCCACACCATCAGGCCGAGCTTGTCGGCCCAGTAGTACCAGCGGTCGGGCTCGACCTTGATGTGCTTGCGCACGGCGTTGAAGCCCATCGCCTTGTCCTGCTGCAGGTCGAACTTCAGCGCCGCATCGGTGGGCGCGGTGTTGAGCCCGTCGGGCCAGAAGCCCTGGTCGAGGTTGGCGAGGTTGAACAGGATCTTGCCGTTGAGCGCGATCCGCAGCTTGCCGTCGGCGCCGCGCAGCGTGCCGATCTGTCGCATGCCGAAGTAGGAGCCGACGGTGTCGCCGGAGGTCAGCCGGACCTGCAGGTCGTACAGGAACGGGTTGTCCGGCGACCAGAGCTTCGGGTTCGGCACGGGCACCGCGACCGGCGTGCCGACGGTGCCGGTGACCCGGCCGACGACCTTGTTGCCGTTGCGGGCGACCGCCTCGAACTGCTGGCCGGGCGTTCCGTTCACGGTCAGGCCCAGGCTCTGGGTCGCCAGGGAGGGCGTCATCGAGAGGGAGGTGATGGACGCGGCCGGGACGGGCTCCATCCACACCGTCCGCCAGATGCCGGAGCTGCCCTGGTAGAAGATGCCGCGGTCGCTGACCCGGCGCTGCTTGCCGATCGGCTGGCCGGTCGCGTCGGTGAGGTCCTCCGCCCAGACGATGAGCTCCTGGGGGCCGGTCCCGACCAGCGCGTCGGTCACGTCGAGGTCGAAGCCGTCGTACCCGCCGCGGTGCGTGCCCACCTGGGTGCCGTTGACGTACACCTTCGCGTCGTAGTCGACCGCGCCGAAGTGCAGGACCAGCCGCTGGCCCGCCCAGGCGGCCGGGACGGTGAAGGTCCGCCGGTACCACATGCGGTCCTCGTGCCGCTGGATCCCGGACAGCGCCGACTCGATCGGGTAGGGCACCAGCACCCGCTCGCCGAGGCTCTGCCCGGTCGGCACGGCCTGGTCGACGGTGGCCCGGGCGAACTCCCACACGCCGTTGAGGTTCTGCCAGCGGTTGCGGGTGAGCTGCGGCCGCGGGTACTCCGGCAGGGCGTTGGTGGGCCCGACCTGCGCGGTCCACGGGGTGGCGATGGGCGGGATGCCGGGGTGCCAGCTGGGTCCTTCGGGCGGTGGCGGGGCGGCGGCCGCGGGGGTGGCCACGGCGACCGCGATCGCGGTGGCGGCCGCGATCCAGGCGAGTCTTCTCACGGGTGCACTCCTTAGCATCGAAGTGCACCCATACCAACAAAAACAATCAGGTTACGTCAAGCATTGACACATTCAAACACCTCATGCCACGCTCGGGGGTGGATCCCCGAAGCCGAGCCAGGTGATCCGGTGGCCCAGCCCGTCGTGCACCACCTGCAGGCGCAGCCGTGACACCCCGTACACCGTGTCCCACAGCGACATGACGCTGACCCGGCGGTACCCCTCATCGGTGCTGATCAGGTCCGGTGGGATCCGCTGCGGCGGCAGCAGCAGGGGCACCGGGTATCCGTCGACGATCTCCCGCAGCCGGTCGCCCTGCCAGCCGAGGCCGTCCGTGCGGGCGTCGATCGTCTGGTACCAGCCCCGCACAAGATCCAACACGATCGCCGCGAGCTCGAAGCGGACCGACGGCGGCAGCTCCCGCGCGGTCGGTGGCCCCCACGCGACCGGTTCGAGCCCGCTCGGCGGCAGCGCGATGTGCATGCCGTCGCGGATCTCCGGGTTGCCGCCGAGCTCCCGCAGCGGGCCGTTGAGGTGCTGGTCGAGCGACGCGAGGACCTGCAGCGTGCCGAGCGACATCGCCCGGACCGCCGGCGAGTGCTGCCGGTTCCAGTCGTTGAGCAGGAACACGAAGAACTCCCGCAGCTTCAACGGGTCGAAGTGCAGCTCGTCGCTCTCGGGCCCGAGGATGCCGCTGGAGCGCTGGATCCGGTGCTCCATGACGCGCACCTGCGCCGCGAACAGCTGCGCCGTGCTGGTGCCCGGCTTCCAGAAGGGGACCCCGTCGACGTACCCGTACATGCCCATGCGCATGACCTTGCCATCCGTGGGCCGCGGCGACGAAAAAAAACGTCCGGGCGAAGCCTCATGCCCATCCGGGTGGCGCCGATGTCAGAGCCGTGCGGGCCACGGACGGCCCGGGCAGTACGACCCGGATCAAGGAGGAATCACCATGGGTCTTCGTATCAACAACAACATCGCCGCGCAGAACGCCTACCGGAACCTGTCGACGACCGACAGCCAGATGAGCAAGTCGCTGGAGCGCCTGTCGTCCGGTTACCGGATCAACCGCGCCGCGGACGACGCGGCCGGCCTGTCGATCAGTGAGGGCCTGCGGTCCCAGATCGGTGGTCTGAAGGTCGCGGTCCGCAACGCGCAGGACGGCATCTCGGTCGTGCAGACCGCTGAAGGCGCGCTCACCGAGACGCACTCGATCCTGCAGCGTATGCGTGACCTGTCGGTGCAGGCGTCCTCGACCGGTTCGCAGGACACCGACGCCCGTACCGCGGCGCAGACGGAGTTCACGCAGCTGAACGCCGAGCTCGACCGCATCTCCACCACCACGTCCTTCGGTGGCCAGAAGCTGCTCGACTCGAGCGCCTCCTACACCGGCACCTTCCAGGTCGGCGCCAACACCAACACCGCAGACCAGATCGCGGTCAACCTCGGCACCGCCGCCTTCGGCAGCGTCACCGGCGTCACCGGCTTCGACTCGACCGGCCTCGGGGTCGACTCGCTCGACCTGGTGACCGGCGCCTCGGCCGCCATCACCGCGATCGACACCGCGATCAAGGGCATCTCGACCGCGCGGGCCACGCTCGGTGCGTACCAGAACCGGTTCGAGCACACCATCAACAACCTCAACACCGCGGTGGAGAACCTGTCGGCGTCCGAGTCCCGCATCCGCGACACGGACATGGCCTCGGAGATGGTGTCCTTCACCCGCTCGCAGATCCTGACCCAGGCCGGGACGAGCATGCTGGCCCAGGCGAACCAGGCGCCGCAGAACGTCCTGTCGCTGCTCCGATAAATCAACAGACCGTGAGCGGAGCCCGACCTACGTTGGGCTCCGCTCAACGATTTCTTAAGTTTCGATTCGGTGACGGTGGATTCTGTCGATCTCTGTTGACACGTTCCCCACCGGTAACAAAGGCTGCTGAGAGCGCTCTCACGAAGGAGTCTCTCGGTGCGTTTCAGGACAAAGGTGCTCGGTGCGCTCGCCGCGCTCGCCGTGGCGGTGCCGGTCGGCATCGCGGCGATGCCGTCGGCGTCGGCGCTCGGACCCAACCTGCTGCCCTTCACGGTCAAGAACACCACGGGCCGCGGCGACGCGGTCTACCTCTACGTCATCGGTGTCAACCTCACCACCGGCCGCCTCGGCTACGCCAACGCCGGCGGCACGTTCACCAACTGGGCCGGCGGGTCCAACCCGCCCTCCCCGGCGCCGGACGTCGCGATCGCCGGCCCCGGCAACGGCGGCAGCACCACGATCCAGCTGCCGAAGAACATGTCCGGCCGGGTGTACATGTCCCTGGGCCAGAAGCTGAAGTTCTTCCTCACCCCCGACGGGCTCGTCCAGCCGGCGCCGTGGGCCGCCGGCGACCCCAACCACGACATCCTGTTCGACTGGAGCGAGTTCACCTACAACGACGCCGGGCTGTGGCTCAACAGCTCGCAGGTCGACATGTTCGCCGTGCCGCACGAGGTCAGCGTCACCGGCAGCAACGGCGTCACGACCAGGACCGGCGCGCCCGTCGCCAACGGCCGGCAGAACGTCATCAACCAGATCAAGGCCCAGTCCGGCTGGGGCAACACCGTCGTCACCCGTGCCGACGGCACCGTGCTGCGCGTCCTCGCCCCGGGCAAGGCGGCCGACGCCGGGCTGTTCAGCGCGACGTACCTCGACCCGTACATCACCAACGCCTGGAACGCGTACACGTCCAAGACCCTGACGGTGGTGCCCTTCACCGACCAGCCGGGCGTCAAGTACTTCGGCCGGACCAGCGGCAACGTCATGAACTTCACCAACGGCTCGGGCCAGCGGGTCGCGTCGTTCAACAAGCCCAGCACCAGCAACGTCTGGGGCTGCGACGGCGCGCTCGGCGCCCCCAACGACCAGGTCGTCGGCCCGATCGCCCGCACGCTCTGCGCGGCGCTGCACCGCGGCACGCTCGGCACCATCGACACCCAGCCCGGCGGCGGGGCGGCGGACTTCTACAAGAGCTCGCTGACCAACCACTACTCGCGGATCATCCACGCGAACATGGCCGACGGGAAGGCGTACGGGTTCGCCTTCGACGACGTGCAGAACCAGGAGTCGCTGGTGCACTCCGGCGACCCGCGGTCCGCCGGCATCACCCTGAGCCCGTTCGTCGGCGGCACCACCCCGCCGCCCACCGGCGGCGGCACCACGCAGCCCCCGGCGGGCAACGTCAGCGGGATCGCCAGCAACTGGCACGGCAAGTGCATCGACGTGCCGAACTGGAACTTCAACGACGGCCAGCGCCTGATCGTCTGGAACTGCACCGGCGGCACCAACCAGCGCTGGACCTGGGTCAACGGCACCCTGCGCACCGAGAACAACAAGTGCATGGACGTCGCCTGGGGCTCGAAGGACAACGGCGCCGCGATCCAGATCGCCAACTGCAGCGGCAACGCCGCCCAGCAGTTCGTCCTGTCCGCCGCCGGCGACCTGGTCAACCCCCAGGCCAACAAGTGCGTGGACATCGCCGGCTGGAACCCGGACAACGACGCCGTCCTGCACCTGTGGGAGTGCACCGGCGGCGCCAACCAGAAGTGGCACAAAGTCTGACCACGCCGTGAGCAGTGGCCCGCCTCAGCCGGACAGGTCGAGGCGGGCCAGTTGCGTGCGGCTGGCCACGCCGAGCTTCGGGAAGGCGCGGTAGAGGTGGTAGCTGATGGTCTTCGGGGAGAGGAAGAGCTGGGCGCCGATCTCCCGGTTGGTCAGGCCGGCCGCGACGAGCCTGACGATCTGGAGCTCCTGCGGGGACAAAGTGGCCCCGGCGCTGGCCGGCGGCGACACCGCGAGCTGAAAACCGGAAGCGCGCAGCTCGGCGCGGGCCCGCTCCGCCCACGGGACGGCGCCGAGACGGTCGAAGACCTCCGCCGCGGTCCGTAGCTGGGCGCGGGCCTCGGTCTTGCGGCGTTCCCGGCGCAGCCGTTCGCCGTAGGCGAGGTGGGTGCGGGCCGCCTCCCACGGGTGGCCGCCGAGCGCGACCGCGGCCTCGAAGTGCCGGCTCGCGTCGGGCCAGGACGGCTCGAGCAGGGCGTGGCAGCGGTGCGCGACCGCGTCGGCCCAGTCGAGGCGCGCCGCGGCGGCCCAGTCGGCGAAGCGCGCGCAGGCCGCCTCGGCCCGGTCGAACGCGCCGATCCGCACCGCCGCCTCGACCTGGTCCGGTGCGCTGTAGACGGCCTGGATCTGGTGGCGGACCGGGCCGGCCAGGGCCGCCTCGAGCCGGTCCGACGCCTCCGCCGGGCGGCCCTGCCCCAGGTCAAGCAGGGCCAGGGCCCACTCCGCCCAGGCGAGCCCGTTGGCGATGTGGTTGCCGGCGTACCGGTCGTGGCAGCGCGCCGCCAGCTCGACACAGCGGTCGGTGGAGCCGCTGGCCGCGGCGACCCAGGCGAGGATCCCTTCCAGGTATCCGGCCCGGTTCGGCTGGCCGGTGTCGGCGGCGAGCCGCAGCCCTTCGGTGGCGGTGGCGACCGCGTCCCGGAAGCGGCCCAGGTACAGCTCCGACGCCGCCAGCGTCACGTGGGCGAGGGGCAGCCAGCCGATCGAACCCTCGGCCCGCGACTCGTCGGCGACGCCCTGCGAGATCGCCCGGCCGGCCTCGAAGTCGCCGACGAGACCGGCCACGAACGCCGCGTTGAGCCGCAGGTTCGGCGGGCCGGTCCTGGTGCTGGTGAGGGCCCGCATCGCCGGTACACCCGCCGCCGGACCCTCAAGCAGGAGCCGCGCCGCCGCCGTCACCGCCGCCACCGCCGGGGCGAGGCCGTCGGAGGGTCGCAGGCCGAGGTCGTCCAGCCGCCGCGCCGCCTCGCGCACCCGCGGCGGGTCGCTGAGCTGCCACGCGTTGCGCGCCGCGTCGACCAGCAGGAGCCCGGCGGCCCGGCGGTCCACCGGCGCCAGCGCCGACGCCCCCGCGACCAGCAGGTCGTGCGCGGACGCCGCCGACCCCTCGTCGAACGCCAGCCGCGCCCGCAGCTCGCACACCCGGGCGGTGAGCACCGGGTCGTCGTCGACCGGGTCGCAGGACGCCAGGAACCGGCGGGTCAGGTCGGGCTGGCCGGCGTCGTTCGCGGCGACCGCCGCCGCGACCAGCCGCCGGGTCCGTTCGCCGGGCGCGGCGGTCAGCTCGGCGGAGCGCTGCAACGCCGCCGCCGCGGCGGGGTAGCCCTTGCGGCCGAGGGCCCGCTCGGCGGCGCGTTCCAGGGCGAGCGCCGCCTCCTCGTCCGGCCCGGTCGCGGCGGCGGCCAGGTGCCAGGCCCGGCGGTCGTCGTCGGCGGGAAGTGTCTGCGCCAGCGTCCGGTGTACGGCCAGCCGCCGATCGAACGTGGTCTGCTGATACGCGGCGGCCCGCAGCAGCGGATGGGTGAACGCGATCCGCCCGGCGGCGACCGTCACCAGGCCCGCCTCCTCGGCCGCGCCCAGGCCGGACGGTGCCACGCCGAGCAGCTCCGCCGTCCGCAGCACGACCCCGAGGCCCTCGTCGGGCGAGGCGGCGGCGATCAGCAGCATCGCCCGGCCGTCGGGCGGCAGCCGGTCGATCCGCGCCGCGAACGCCTCCTGGATCCGGCGCGGCAGCAGCGCCGGCACGAACGGCGGCGCACCGCGCGGCAGCTCCCGCAGCGCCAGCGGGTTGCCGGCGCTGTCGCGCACCAGCCGCATCCGGATCCGCGGCGGCAGGTCCGGCCGGATGCGCCGCAGCAGGGCGTCCGCGGTCTCCGGGTCCAGCCCGGCGAGCCGGTGCTCCGGCAGGCCCTCCGGGGCGAACTCGTCCCGCGCGGCGAAGAGCATCGCCACGGACTCGGCCTGCAACCGGCGCGCCACGAACCGCAGCGCCTGCGCGGAGGAGCCGTCCAGCCACTGCGCGTCGTCGACCAGGCACAGCACCGGGCGCTCCTCGGCCAGCTCGGCCAGCAGCGTCAGCACCGCGGCCCCGACGAGCAGCTGGTCGCCGCCGGCGGCCGGGCCGAGCCCGAGGGCCCCGCGCAGCGCGGCGGCCTGCACGTCCGGCAGCTGCGACGAGGAGGCGAGCGCCGGCGCCAGCAGCTGGTGCAGCGACGCGAACGGGACCTCGGCCTCGGTCTCCACCCCGGCGCAGCGCAGGACCGTCATCCCCGCGGCGCCGGCGGCCGCGTCGTCGAGCAGGGAGCTCTTGCCGATGCCCGGGTCGCCGCGGACGACGAGGACGGCGCTGTGCCCGGTGCGGGCCCGGTCGAGCACCGCGCCGGTCGCGGCCCGATCGACGTCCCGCCCCCAAAGCATGATCATTCGAGGGTACTGGTCACCTGTCCGGTACCGCGACCACGCCCGCCGCTCGTACGGTCGGCGGCATGGTTGAGCTCGAGGCCGTCACCAGGCGGTACGGAAAGAACACCGCGCTGGACGCGGTCACGGTCGCGTTCGCGCGGGGCACGTTCACGGCGGTGATGGGGCCGTCCGGCTCCGGCAAGTCGACGCTGCTGCAGTGCGCCGCCGGACTCGACCGGCCCGACGCCGGCCGGATCACGGTCGCCGGTCAGGACCTCACCGGCCTCAGCGAGCGCCGCCTCACGCTGCTGCGCCGCGAGCGGATCGGCTTCGTGTTCCAGGCCTTCAACCTGCTGCCCGCGCTCACCGCCCGGCAGAACGTCGGCCTCCCGATGCGCCTCGCCGGCCGCCGCCCGGACCGCGCCACGGTCGACCGTGCCCTCGCCGCCGTCGGCCTCGCCGACCGCGCCGGGCACCGGCCGCAGCAGCTGTCCGGCGGGCAGCAGCAGCGGGTCGCGATCGCTCGGGCCCTCGTCACCCGCCCGGCGGTCCTCTTCGCCGACGAGCCGACCGGCGCGCTGGACACCAACACGGGCCGCGACGTGCTGCGGCTGCTGCGCGACCTCGTCGACGAGCACCACCAGACGGTCGTCATGGTCACCCACGACCCGGCCGCCGCCGCGTACGCCGACCGCGTGCTGTTCCTGACCGACGGCCGCCTCTCCGGCTCCCTGTCCGCCCCCACCGCGTCCGCGGTCATCGAGATGATGGCCGCCGCATGATCGGCATCGCGCTCGCGGGGCTGCGGCTGCGGTGGCGGTCGTTCGTGGGGACGTTCCTCGCGCTCGCGTTCGGCAGCGCCCTCATCGCCGCCATGGGGCAGGTCCTCGCCACCACCGCCACCGCCCCGGACCGGGCGCCGCAGCGGTACGCGGCCTACCCGGTCGTGGTCGCGCCGCACGACACGCTGACCGTGCCGACCTGGCGCGGCGGCGAGAGCCAGCCCCTCGCCGTCTCGCCCGGCCTGCCCGCGGACGTGGTGGCGGCGCTGCCGGCCGGGCGGGTCGACCGGATCATCCCCGCGCAGTTCGCCGACGGGCCGCCCGGTGCAGGCGCTTATTCCGGGATCGCCCGGCCGTGGGCGCTCGCGCCCGCGCTGCTGTCGGGCCGCGTGCCCGCCGCCGCCGACGAGGTCGCCACCTCGGGCGCACCGCTCGGCGCGCGGATCCGGATCGTGACCGGTGACGGGATCCGCTCGTACACCGTGAGCGGCACCGTCAAGGAAGGACTGTTCTTCACCGACGCCACCGCCGCACAGCTGCGGCCGCAGGTCGACGCCGTCGTCGTCGACGGCGACGGCGAGCGGGTCCGGGCCGCGGTCGGCGACCGGGCCAGGGTGCTCACCGGCGACGACCGCGCCCGCCTCGACCCCGGCCGCACCGCCGACGCCCGGGCCCGCAACAACGCCAACACGATCGTGGGCATCGCGCTGGGGTTCGCCGCCTTCGTCGCGATCTTCGTCGTGGCCTCGACGTTCGCCTTCGCCGTCGGGCAGCGGCGGCAGGAGTTCGCCCTGCTGCGGGCCGGCGGAGCGCTCCCCGGTCAGGTGCGGCGGCTGGTGTACTGGGAAGCCCTGGCGGTCGCGCTCGTCGCCGCCGCGATCGGCGCCCTCGCCGGTCCCGCGCTGGCCCCGGCACTGCTGGATCTGCTGCGCGAGCGCGGCATGGCGCCCGGCTGGGTGCACACGATCAGCCCGGCCCGGTGGCCCATGTGGACCGCCTTCGGCACCGGCGTCACCGTGGCGCTGCTCGGCGCGGTCACCGCGGCGTGGCGGGCCGGCCGGGTCCGCCCCGGCGAGGCGCTGCGCGAGACGGTCGTGGAGTCCCGGACCATGCCGCCCGCCCGCTGGGTCGCCGGCATCCTGACCCTCGGCACCGCGCTGGTCACGATGGCGGTGACGGCGATCGACGACCCGGCGTCCGCGACCAACCGCAAGAGCTACATGCCGGTCGTGATGCTGCTGATCGTCGCCGCGGGCCTGCTCGCCCCGGCGCTCGTCGCCGTCGTCGCCCGCCGCCTCGGCGGCGCCGCCCCGCGGGGCACGGGCCTGCTGCTGGCGGTGCGCAACGTGACGGCCTCGGCGCGCCGGACGGCGGCGGTCGCGGCGCCCGTCCTCGTCACCGTCGGGCTGGCGGCGTCGCTGCTCATCGCGTCCGACCTCACCGACGAGGCGAAGAACGTGCTGCGCGCCAGGCCCGCGCACGCCGACTTCCTGGTCCTGCCCGACGGTCCGAAAATCGGTCAAGGCTTGGACCGGGAACTCGTCGCGGGGCTGCGCGGCGTCCCCGGCGTCGACGTCACCTTCAGCGCCGAGACCACCGTGTACACCCTGGAAGGCGACACCGCGCTGGTCCGGCGCGACGCGGCGGAGGCCGACGACGTGCCCGCCGGCGGGATCAAGGTCGCCGGCGACTGGGGGCTGCGCGCCGGCGACACGGCCCGGCTGTGGCTCGCCGACGGCAGCGAGGCGCGCCTGCGGGTGCTGGAGGTGCTGCCGCCGGGGAGCGCGGTCGACGCCTACCTGCCGGCGTCCGCCGGGACGCTGCCGTCGGTCGCGTACGTGCGGCTGCGCCCCGGCACCGACCCGGCCGCCGCGACCGCGGCGCTGCGGGCCGCCGCCGACGGGCACCGGGCCCGGGCGGTCACGCGCGAGGCGTGGCTGGCGGCCGCGGGCCAGGGCCAGGGGTCGGCGAGCCGGCTCGGGCTGCTGGTGGTGCTCGGGATCGTGCTCGCGTACACCACCCTGGCGATGGTCAACACGCTGCTGATGGCGGCGCCGGACCGGGCGGGGGAGCGGCGGTCGCTGGGCCTGCTGGGGGCCAGCCGGCGGCAGGTCCTGGCGTGGACGGCGGTCGAGACGCTGGTCACGGTCGCGCTGGGCGTCCTGCTCGGGGTGGTCGTCGCGGTGGTCGCGGTGGCCGGCCTGTGGACGACGCTGCTGGGCGTCGCCGGGGCGGTGACGGTGAGCGTGCCGTGGGCGACCCTGGGCGCCCTGACCGGGGGGACGGCGCTCATCGCGGTCACTGCGGCGCTGGTGGGAGCCACTGACAGAGCCACTGACAGGAAGCCCCGGAGGAGCTGACAGGAAGCCCTGGAGAAATAGTGAGACCGGCACCCACGGGGGAAGGCGCCGGTCTACTGCATCCAAGGATAGGCCGCCCGCGGCGCATCCGCCAGTGCCAACCGGATGACGTCCTTCGTGGACGATCGGAGGCTGGTCCATCGCGATGTCGCCGCCCGTTCATCGGACGTTCAGACGATCGGGTTCTTCGTACACACGTTCCATCCACAGCCTGTGGATAGCACATGTGTACGAAGGTGGTTTGCCTGCTCAGGCCCTGTGGACAACGCTGTGCAGACAGCGAGCGACCCCCGGCCGGGGATGGCCGGGGGTCGCTCGGAGACGCGGTCAGAGGGCTCGGTGGCCCCGGCCGGCGAAGCCGGCGACCAGCGCGACACCGATGGCGGCCACGATCACCTGGACGAGAAGCTCGCCCCAGTCGACGCCAGGCGTGTCGGTCGCGATGCCGACGGCGTTGGCGATGAAGGTGCCGATCAGAGCGGCGACGACGCCGATGACCATCGTGAGCCAGATCGGGATGTTCTGGCGGCCAGGGACCACCAGCCTGCCGAGCGCGCCCACGATCAGACCGACGATCAGCGCGGTGATGATTCCGGTGACGGTCACTGTTCCTCCTCGTTTCCCGACGCAGCGGCGTCGATGTGCCGCTGGTTCAGGGGTGCCCGATCACCGATGCGATCAAACACGCGCAGGGGTCTCCGGGGTCTCCGGGGTCTCCGGCGACTCCGGCAGCGGGCGGATCGCGCCCGCCAGCAGGAAGGCGACGGTCAGCAGGACAGGGATCGCGATGAGTGCCCGGAGGACCGACATGTGGTCGCCGAGCACCCCGATCAGGGGCGGGCCGCCGAGGAACGCGCAGTAGCCGATCGAGGCCACCACGCTGACCCGCCCCGCGGCCCGGGCCGGGTCGTCGGAGGCGGCGCTCATCGCGACCGGGAAGCCGAGCGAGGCGCCGGTGCCCCACAGGAGCGCGCCGGCGTACGCGGTCGGGGTGTTGGGGCCGAAGATGAACAGCGCCAGGCCGGCCAGGGCGATCACGGCGAGCGCCCGCACGACGGGGACGCGGCCGAAGCGGTCCAGCAGCGCCGGGCCGAACCAGCGGCCGGCGGTCATCGCGGTCAGGAACACCGTGAACGCGAGCGTGCCGACGGCGGCCGGGGTGTCGTACCCGTCGATGACGGCCACGGCGATCCAGTCGATGCCCGCGCCCTCGGTGAACGCGAACGCCAGCACGAAGACGCCGACGAGAAGGGTGCGCGGCTCGGTCCAGAACTCCAGCAGCCCACCCTTCTTCTCCGGGGAGCCGCCTTCCGCGGACGCGGGCGCGTCGTCGGGCAGGAACGTGCGGACCATGACGAACGTGCTGGCGCCGGCCAGGACGGCGACGGCGATCAGGTGGGCGGTGACCGGCACCTTCAGCGCCACCATCGCGGTGCCGAGCAGGGCGCCGGCGACGGTGCCGACGCTGTACCCGGCGTGGAAGCGCGGCATGATCGCCCGGCCTAGGCGGCGCTCGACGAGGGCGCCCTGGACGTTCATCGCCACGTCCCAGGCCCCGTTGGCGAAGCCGAACGCGAACAGGCCGAGCACGACCGGCGGCACGCCGAGGTGGTACCCGGCCGCGACGACGGTCAGGCCGACGGCGAGCAGGACCGCCATCGCCGCGACCGTGGCGCGGGAGCCGAGGCGGGCGACGATGTGGCCCGACAGGACGAGCGAGATGATCGACCCGACCGCGATGGCGACGAGGACCAGGCCGAGCTGCGACGGGCCGAGGCGCAGCTCGTCGCGGATCTGCGGGATGCGGGTGGCCCAGCTCGCCATCGCGAACCCGGACCAGATGAAGGCGGCGTAGACGGCGCGGGTCGCGGCGCGCAGTGATCGGTCGGTGGTGAGCGCCGGCCCGGCGGTCAGGGTCATCGCGGGTCTCCGTTGATCTGTGGGTCTTGTGCGGGTTGGTGCAGGACCCGGGCCACGATCACGCGGATCTCCTCGCGTGAGACGGGTGCCGTGGACAGGGTCTTGTGCATGACCAGGCCCTCGATCAGGGCGTCGACGCCCCGGGCGGTGGTCGGGTCGACGAAGCGCTCGAGGACCGCGCGGCTGGTGCGCATCCAGGTCTCGGTGATGGTGCGCAGCTCGGGGTCGCGCAGCGCGGCCAGGTAGAGCTCGTAGGCGATGGCCCAGTCGGCGGTGTCGGCGCCGGCGTCGCCGTGGATCAGGTCGGTGACCGCCTCGACCAGCGCTTCATGCGTGTGTACGTGCAGGAAGTGCGACTCGTAGACGACCGACATCCGCTCGGCGTGCCGCCGGAAGGCCTGCGCCCGCAGGTCGTCGAGGCTGCTGAAGTGGTACGTCAGCGACCCCAGCGGCACGTCCGCCGCCGCCGCGATGAGCCGGTGGGTGGTGCCCGCGACGCCGTGCTCGGCGATCACCGCGATCGCGGCGTCGACGATGCGGTCCTTCCGGTTCGGGTCGTGCCGCCGTGTCCCCGCCGCCAACTCAGGCCGGGCCGGGCGTTGCCATCGGCGCGGGCGTGGTCGCCGGGGTGGCCGGGGTGGCCGCCGGGGCCGGTGGGTCGGTGAGGTGGCGGACGATCCGGGCCGGGTTGCCGACCGCGAGGACGCCCGCGGGGAGGTCCCGGACCACCACGGAGCCGGCGCCGACGACGGTGTCGGCGCCGATCGTGACGCCGGGGCAGACGATGACGCCGCCGCCGAGCCAGACGTTGTCGCCGATGACGATCGGCTTCGCCGCCTCCCACTTGTCGCGGCGCGGGTCCGGCTCCAGCGGGTGGGTGGAGGTCAGCAGCTGCACCCCGGGCCCCATCTGCACGTCGTCGCCGATCGTGATCGTCGCGACGTCGTTGCAGACCAGGCCCCAGTTGGCGAACGCGCGGGCGCCGAACGTCGTCTGATACCCGTAGTCGCAGCGCAGCGGCGGCCGCACGTAGGCACCCTCGCCGAAGCCGCCGAGCAGCTCGGTCAGCACCGCCCGCAGGCCCTCGTGATCGGTGGGGTCCGTCGTGTTGAACCTGTGGGTGAGCGCCTGCGCGCGGGCGTCGTCGGCCGCCAGCTGCGGGTCCTCGGCGCGGTACAGCTCCCCGGCGAGCATCCGCTCCCGCATGGTCCTCTCGGTCATGTGTACAACCGTACACTCGCTATGTACATCTGTACACTACGCGTCCGCCACGCTGCGCCGCCGGCTGATCAGCGCGGCGACCAGGGCGGCGGGGATCCACAGGTACACCGCGAAGAACCCGGCGAACTTCAGCGCCGCGGCGGTCGAGTAGAGGACCGCGACGACCGGGTTCACCGTGGCGGGGTCGGGCAGCATGACGAAGGAGAGCAGGTTCTCCACCGCGTCGCACAGCGGGGCGGACAGGCCCAGCGCCACGGCGGCGGTGGCGACCCGCCGGCCGCGGCTGCCGGCCGGGAATGCGCGGGCGACCAGCGCGAGGGCGGCCGTGAAGAACAGCGCCGTGGCGGCGATGAAGGCGAAGTCCATGAACTGGGTCTGCCAGTAGACCCCGAGGGTGCCCGCGTCCCCCATCGCCGTGTACCAGCCGGAGAGCTTTCCGGCGCTGAACGACAGCTGGCCGACGTAGTAGGGCACCGGGTAGCCGGACCGGGCGTAGAAGCCGTCGAGGACCGTCTGGGTGACCCGCTGGGCGACGAAGCCCGCCACGGTGGCGCCGGCCAGGACGGGGAGCTTCGCGCGTTGCACACGCTCAATGAATTCCATGGAATGTATCTTGCGGAGAGCGGTGGGGTGACGTCAAGTGTTCCATGGAATATATTTGCCACATGACCCCTCAGACGCGCGCTGAGCTGCAAGGGCGGGCGATGCGCGAGCTGTCGATCGCGCACCAGCTCGCCGAGACGCGGCTCAACCGGGCGCTCCGCCCGCTCGGGCTGACCATGACCCACACCGCGGTCCTGCTCCACCTCGCCAACGCCGGACCGGGCTCGGTCGGCGACATCGCGGCCGCGATGGAGGTCAACCAGCCCGCCGTCTCGAAGACCCTCAAGACGCTGGTCGACCGGGGCGCGGTGACGATGGAGGCGGCACCCGGCGACGCCCGCCGGCGCTCGGTCGCGCTCACCGCGCTCGGCGGCGAGCTGATCGGGCAGGCCATGCGCGCCATGCACCCCGACGCGACGGTCGCCTTCGCCGGGCTCGACGACGAGCGGCTGCGCCAGCTCGTCGACCTCCTCGCGGAGGTCCGCGCCACCCTGGACGCGGCGCGGCGTTAGCGGCCGGACTGCTTGACCGGGTGGGTGCGGCTGGGCTTGACGGTGCTGGGCTTGACGGTGCCCGGGCGGGAGGCCTCCACGGCGGAGGGCTCGACATTCGCGCCTTCTTCGCCCGGGCGGGAGGCCGCCGGGGCGGTGGGCGCGGGTGTCGGGGTGGTGGGCGCGGGCGCCGGGGCGAGGACGCCCCGGCAGAAGTCGTTGATCCCGGTCGCGCCCTTCGCCGCCTGGGCGAGGGTGCGGCGGTCCTCGCCGCTGACCGGCGGGGCCTGCGGGTTGGCGCGGCTCGCCTCCCACGCGCGGCAGAGCTCCTCGATCCGGGTGGCGCCCGACAAGCTCGCCTGCGGTGACGGCGACCGCGACGGCGCCGGTGCGGCGGCCGGCGACCCGGGCGGCGGGGCGTGCGGCGAGGTGGCCGGCGCGCTGCCCTCGTCGTCGCCGAACAGCGACTCGACGGTGCGCCGCACCGGATCCGGCAGGGGCGCGCCGCTCGCCGCGTACGCGGTGCCGCCCAGCGACACGACCGCCGCGACGGCGCACGCGATGAGGGCGTTGCGCCGCCTGCGCCAGCTGCGGCGGTACGCCCGGCGGAACTCCCGCACGGTGTCGTCCTCGCTGGTCAGCTCGGCGGGCAGGGCCGGCCCCGCGGCGGCGACGAGCAGCGCGGCGACGCCCGCGTGCCGCCCGGCGGCCGGCTCGCACAGGTCGAGCAGGCGCTCGGCGACGTCGGGCGTCAGGCCGTCCAGGGCCAGGCCGTCGGGTGCCGGCGCGTCAGGGGTCAGCGAGTCGTGGATCGGTGTCTCGGGCATGATCAGCCGCCTTCCCGCGGATCTGTGCCGCGGTGCGCCTGGACTTCGGGGTGTTCGGCCAGCCGGCGCAGCCCTCGCATCGTCGCGACCCGGACCGCGCCGGGGCGCTTGCCCAGGACCTTGGCGGTGCCGGCGACGTCGAGACCGGCCACGACGCGCAGCATCACCGACTCCGCCTGGTCGGGGGGCAGGGTGCGGATCATCCGCAGCGCCCATTCGGTGCCGGACCGGTCGCCGGCGTCGAGGGCCACGTCGCGGACGATCTCGCCGGCCGCCTCGCGGACCTCGTGCACGGTCTGGTGCGGCTCCTCGCGGCGCCGCCACGCGCGCCGGTTCTCGTCGATGCCGCGGTTGCGGGCGATCCGGAAGAGCCACACCCGGAACGCGGTCGTGCCGCCGCTGAACCGCCGCAGGTCCCGCGACGCCTGCAGCCACGTCTCCGACGCCACGTCCTCGGCGGCGTCGCCGCAGACGACCCGCAGGTACCGCAGCACCAGCGGCTGCAGCGCCCGCCACAGCTCCGCGAACGCCGCGGCGTCGCCGCCGATCGCCCCGGCCAGGGCCACTTCGAGCCGGTCGTCGAGCGTGGTCTCGCCCAGCGCCAGCTCGACCGGCGACATCCCGGTGTCGCCGTCCGCGGGCATCCCGGCGTCGCCGCGCGCGAACGTGCCGGCATCGCCGGCGTCGACCGCCGGCGTGCCGGCGTCGGCGCCCGCCGGGGGCTTGGCGTCGGTGCGCGGGGACGTCCCGGTGTCGCCGCCGGCCGGCGTCCGTGCGTCGCCGCGCCCGAACGTGCCGGCGTCGGCGCCCGCCGAGGGCTTGGCGTCGGCGCGTGCGGGCGTCCTGGCGTCGCCGCCCGTCGACGAGCGCGCGGAGCAGCCGTTGGAGTACGGCGTCGGGTGGGTACCGGCCAAGGCGGTCACGGCCGGCCCGACAGATCCGACGGCCACGCCCGGCCGTCGCGCGCCACCCACGGCTCGAAGCCCTGTGGCGCGGGCAGGTCCATGGAATGGGTCGAGTGCGATGCCCGGTCCGGGTCCACCGCCGGCGCCTGGTGCGGTTCGAGGGCACCCGGGAGCCCGGGCCCGCGCGGGGTGACAGCGGCCGCGGCGAGGCCGGTGCGGACCGATGCCTGCCAGCGCTGCCGGCCGCCGAGCAGCGCGGCGACGGCCGACTGGATGACGACCAGGTAGAGCAGCTGGCGGTACACCACCTGCTGCAGCGGCACCGTCCACAACGGCCCCAGGGACTCGCGGTCGAGCCGGAGCGCGTAACCGGCGGCCAGGACCTGCAGGGCGGTGAAGCCGCACCACACCGCGGCCACCTGGGCCCAGGGCAGGAAGAGGAGGCTGTAGACGGCGTAGACGTCGATCAGTGGTGCGGTCAGCGGCAGGAGCATCTGGAAGACCGCCAGGTAGACCAGGCCGCGCCGGCCCAGGTGGCCGCGCTCGCCGACGGCCCGGCGGTGCTTCCAGGCCGCCTGCATGGTGCCGTAGCACCACCGGTACCGCTGCCGCCACAGCTGCCGCAGCGACGACGGTGCCTCGGTCCAGGCGATGGCGCGGTCCGCGTACACGACCCGCCACCCGGCGCGCAGGATGGCCATCGTCAGGTCGGTGTCCTCCGCGAGGGTGTCCGCGGGCACCCCGTCGGTGTCCAGCAGCGCCGCCCGGCGGAACGCGCCGATCGCGCCCGGGATGGTCGGCATGCACTCGCCGAGGTCGAACATGCGCCGGTCGAGGTTGAAGCCGACCACGTACTCCAGGTGCTGCCACCGGCCGAGCAGCCCGCCCCGGTTGGCGACCTTCGTGTTGCCGCTGACCGCGCCGACGGACGGGTCGGCGAACGGCTGGACGAGCCGGCCGATCGCGTCGGGCTCGAACACGGTGTCGCCGTCGACCAGCACCAGCAGCTCCCCGCGAGCGGCCGCGACGCCGGTGTTGAGGGCGGCGGGCTTCCCGGCGTTGGCCTGGCGGATCAGGCGGACCCCCGGAAGCGCGAGACGGCGCACCACGTCGGCGGTGTCGTCGGTGGAGCCGTCGTCGACGACGACGACCTCGAGCGCGGGGTAGTCGTTGCCGATCAGCGAGCGGACCGTCGCGGCGATGTTCGCCGCCTCGTTGTAGGCCGGCACGACGACCGACACCAGGCCGAAGGACCGCATCCGCCCCGCGACGGCGCGCCGCGCGTGCCGGCGGGCGATGGCCACCTGGACGGCGAGCCTGATCAGGGCGAGGACGGTGGCGGCGACGATCAGCCACCACATCGCGGCGCTGATCCAGCCGCCGGCGGTCTGCGCCCAGCGCAGCGCGTGGCCGCGGGCGACGTCGCCGGTGCCGGCGGCCGCGTCCGGCGGCAGGCCGAGCCCCTCGGAGACCGTGACGAACCGGCGCCCCGGGGTGGCGACGATCCGCTCGACCGCCGCCACCGTCTGCGTGCGGTCGCCGCCGGCGTCGTGCAGCAGCACGACACCACCCGGCGCGGCCGCGGCGACGATGGCGTCCACCCCAGGCCGCTGCCAGTCCTGCGTGTCGCGGTCGGTCATGACGGTGAGGAACCCGGCGGGCAGCCGCTCCGGCGTCGAGAGGTACGGCGGCCGCAGCAGCCGCACGGTCCGCCCGGTCGCGGCGGCGATCGCGGTGCGGGTGAGGTCGAGCTCGAGCCGCTGCCGCCAGGCGGGCAGCGCGGCGAGGTCGGCGTGGGTGAAGGTGTGCACGCCGAGCTCGTGCCCTTCGGCGACGATGCGCCGCACCAGGTCCGGGTGCTGGTTGACCCGCGAGCCGACCACGAAGAACGTGGCCCGCGCGTGGTGGCGGCGCAGCGCGTCGAGGATCAGCGGCGTCCACCGCGGGTCGGGCCCGTCGTCGAACGTGAGCGCGACCGCGCCGGCCGGCATCCCGGCGGAGCGCACGGTGCCGTCCGCCTGGACCTGCAGCACCGGTCCAAGCTCGCCGGGGGCCGCCGAGGGCGAGGCGCCGGGCACGCCCCGCACCCAGCCATCGAGGCACAGCTCGGCGAGCAGGACCGCCATGACGAGCAGGAGCAGCAGCCAGTGCGCCCGGGGCGCCCTGCGCACCCGGTGGGATGTGTGCCGGGCCACCGCTATTTCGTCCGGCTCGGTCGCGGATTGCCGGGGTGCGCCGTCTTCCGGTTGTCGTGCGGCTCGTTCGCCGACGGGCTGGGTGACGCGCCGCCACCGGTCACGGGCGCGGCGGCGGGGCGCGCCGAGGTGGGCTTCGCGGCGGGCCGGGCGGGCGCGCCGGAGGTCGGCGCCGTCCCGAGACCGTCCTGGTGGCGACCGATCTGGCCGTTCTCCGGCAAACCGGGCAGCGGCACCGGCGAGGCGCCCAGCAGCCCGGCGATCAGCAGCGCGCAACCGGCCGCGAGCAGCACACCGAGGCCGGCCCCGAGGATCGTGAAGAGCCTCCGGCGCCGGCCGGTGCGGTCCACGAAGACCGGGTCGACCACATCCACGGGAGAAGGAGCGGCGGGACCCCCGAAAGCGTTACGGCGTGATCCCCGTGTTCGTCGGGTCGCGCAGGGCTTCGTCGATGTCCGCGGTCGTCCTGGTCATGATCGCCTGGACCTGACCGCGGCCCAGGGCCCCGGGCGCGCTCCACAGCTCCCGCAGGTCCTTCGCGATCACCGACTCGACGATGATCCAGGCCGAGACCGACGGGTACATCTTGCCGTGCGGGATCATCTCCCGGAACGCGGCGTACTCCGGCTCGGTCGCCAGCCTGGTGCCCTCGATCGCCTCGGTGCGGGCGGGCCACAGCCCCGAGTTGACGCTGTAACGCTGCTGGCTCGCCTTGCCCGTCAGGTACCGGACGAACTCGAACGCCGCCTCGGGATGCTTCGCCTCCTTGAGGATGCCCAGGTTGGAGCCGCCCAGGAAGCCGAAGCGGCCCGCCTTTCCGGCCGGCATCGGCGCCGTCGACCAGCCCGCCTTCAGGCCGGCGCGGGAGGGGTCGGAGGCGAACTCGGCGACCGACTGGGAGTTGTCGATGGTGATGGCGCCGGTACCTTCGGCGAACGCGCGCGGCACGTCGCTGGAGGACAGCGCCATCGCCTTCGGGTCGTCGTAGAGCCCGATGAGCCGCTGGTAGTACGTGACGCCGTCGACCGCGGCGGGCTCGGCGAGCATCGACTTCGTGCCGTCGTCCTTGATCAGGTCACCGCCGGCGCCCCAGATGAACGGGGCCACGTTGTGGATGATGCCGAAGTTGTTCTGCAGGCCGATGGCGAGCGGCGCGACCCCGGCGTCGGACGCCTTGATCTTCTGCAGGGTCTCCTCGAAGGAGTCCCAGGTCGCGAACGCCTCCTTCGGGTCCATGCCGAGCTTGCGCAGCACGTCCGTGCGGTAGAACAGGGCCCGGATGTCGATCAGCCACGGCAGCGCCGTGATCTCCTGCGACGTGATCAGGTGGCTGGAGCTCCAGCTCGCCTTGGCGAAGACGTCCTCGCCGCCGACCGCCGCGATCTCCTCGATGCTGTACGGGCGCAGCGCGCCGATCGAGCTGAAGCCGGCCACCCAGGTGGTGCCCAGCACCGTCACGTCGGGGCCCTCGCCGCTGGTCGACGCCGTGCTGAGCCGGGTCAGCGCCTCGTCCCACGGCACCCGGACCGCCTTGACCGTGATGTTGGGGTGCGCCTTGTGGAACTCCTCGGTCTCGGTGATGACCGCCTGGTCCTGCACCGGCCCGCCGTACGGCATGTACCAGAACTCGATCGTGACGGGTGGCCGGTCGGCGGCGTACCCGATGCCACCGGCGCCCTCACCGTCCTTCTTCGCGCACGCCGCGGCGGGCAGGAGCGTCGCGGCGGCGGCCGCCGCGGACATGATCAGCCGGCGCCGGCTCAGGCTGCGTTGCACTGGGGAGCCCCTCATGAAGGGCCAATCGTCCCGAAGCCCCGGGTACTGAAGAATCTCCGGCACAAAACTCGAAGGTCGGCGCGTGCGTGCCGATAGCCATGCCATGCGGAAGGTCGGGAAGCTCGGGTGGCGCTGGCCGCGGGTGCTGGCGCTCGCGATCGTGCTGCTCGGCGGGGTCACGTTCGCCAACGTGTACCTGCACGGCAGGAGCCAGTCCCAGGAGGCCACCCGGTCGCGCCTCAGCGAGCTCAACATGCTGCTGCACGAGGAGAGCTCGCTGCAGTGGAAGACCGTCGCCGACCGCAACACGCCCGTGACGGTCGCCCGCGAGCTCGGCGAGATCCGCAGCCGCGAGCGCGACATCGTCGAAGCGCTCGGCGACCTCGACGCCGCCACGGTGCAGCGGCTGGAGGACAGCGTCAGCGCGTACCACGCCGTGCTGGACACCGAGCTCGGCATGCTCGGCGTCGGCAAGATCGCCGAGGCGCGGGCGCTGGAGAAGCGGCAGACCGAGCCGCAGTTCGGCCGGCTGAACGCCCAGCTGCGCAGCCTCGAGCAGCAGGCGGCCGACGCCGCCGCGCTGGCCAACACCGTCGCCGACCTGTCGCTCGCCGTCGCCATGACCCTCGCCGTCACCGCGATCGGCTGGCTGCTCTACCGCTTCGAGCGCGAGCACCGCCTCACCACCAAGGCCAACGAGGAGATGCTGGAGCAGCAGCAGATCGCCCTCGACACGCTCGCCGAGCACGAGGCGCTGATCCGCCACCAGGCGTCCCACGACCCGCTGACCGGCCTGCCGAACCGCCGCATGCTCACCGAGCTGCTGGAGGGCGGCGACTGCGCCGACCAGGCGCTGCTCCTGGTCGACCTGGACAACTTCAAGCCCGTCAACGACCAGCTCGGCCACGCCGCGGGCGACGACCTCCTCATCGGCGTCGCCGGCCGGCTGCTCGCCGCGGTCCGCGGCGACGACACCGTGGTCCGCCTCGGCGGCGACGAGTTCGCGATCGTCATCGCCGGCGGCGACGCGAGCGTCGCGGTCCGCGTCGCCGAGCGCATCGTCGCCACCGTCGGCGAGCCGTTCGAGATCGCCGGCACCGAGGTCCGCGTCGGCGCCAGCGTGGGCGTCGCGATCAGCGGCGGCGGCCGCGACGGCGGCGAGCTGCTCCGCGACGCCGACATGGCGATGTATCAGGTGAAGCAGGGCACCAAGGGCGGCTTCGCCGTCTACAAGGAGCCGGCCGTCCGGCTGGTCCACCAGGCCGTCCGGTAACGCGCGCGGCGCCACCTCCGCTCCTTCGCGCATGAAGGAAAGGATCCTCGCACTGACCGCGGCGGTTGCCACGGTCGTGTCCGTCGGGGCGGCCGGACCGGCGCACGCCACGCCGACCGGCGAATCGGCGACCGCGACCGTGTTCTTCCCCAACCCGGTGCAGGCCCTCGGACTGCAGAGCCTGGTCGATGCGAAGGACGCCGACAGCCCGGCGTTCGCACCGGCCTACCGTCAGGTCACGCTCACCGACCTCGACGGCACCGGCAAGCTGTCCGGCCGGTACGTGGTCGTGAAGAGCTCCACCGGCAAGGCGGCCCTCGCCGTCGACGGCGCGTTCCCCGCCTGGCATCGCGACGCCGACCAGTTCGAGCAGGTGATGGCCTACCACTGGGTGACCACCGCGCAGCGGTACCTGCAGCATCTGGGCTTCGGCTCGGCGCTCAGGCCGGTCAACCAGCGCCGGATCGAGGTCCGCATCGACCAGTACGGCGGCGACAACTCGTTCTTCCGCGACGACAAGGCCAACATCACCCTCGGCAAGGGCGGGGTCGACGACGCGGAGGACGCCGAGGTCATCGTGCACGAGTACGGCCACTCGGTGCAGGACGGCCAGGTGCCCGGATTCGGCACGACCCTGGAGTCGGGCGCGATCGGTGAGGCGTTCGGCGACTACCTGGCCGTGGCGGTCACCAGCTGGGCGACCGGGGCGCCGGCCCGCACCCCGGAGGCGTGCGTGGCGGACTGGGACTCCGTCTCCTACACCAGCACCGTGCCGCACTGCCTGCGCCGGCTCGACGGCACCAAGCACTACCCGGAGAGCGTCGTCGGCGAGGTCCACGCCGACGGCGAGATCTGGTCCCGCGCACTGTGGGACATCCGGGTGGCGCTCGGTGACACCCGGGCCAGCACCTTGATCGTGGAGGCGCAGTTCGCCTTCGCGGTCGACACCACGTTCGCGGCGGCGGCCCAGGCCACCGTGGACGCGGCGCAACGCCTCTACGGCACCCAGGCCGCCAAGGCGACCCGGGCCGCGTTCGTCGCGCGCGGACTGTTGTAGGGGGTTTCATGTCCCGGATCGCCGCAACCCCGGCGATCCGGGACAATGATTGACCCCATGAAGCTGGGGCTGCACTACTGGAACTTCTCGACACCCGCCGACCCGGCGGCCATCGCGCCGACGCTGAAGGAGACGGCCCTCATCGCCGAGCAGGCGGGGGTCGCGTCCTTCACGGTCATGGACCACTACTTCCAGATGGACGGCATGGCGCCCGCCGAGGAGCCGATGCTGGAGGGCTACACCACGCTGGGCTACCTCGCGGCCCTCACCGAGCGCATGACGCTGGGCCTGCTGGTGACGGGCGTGATGTACCGCCACCCGGGCCTCCTGGCGAAGATCGTCACCACGCTGGACGTGCTGTCGGCGGGCCGGGCGCGGCTCGGGATCGGCGCCTCCTGGTATGAGCGCGAGCAGCGCGGCCTGGGCGTGCCCGTCGTGCCGGTGGCCGAGCGCTTCGAGCGCCTCGAGGAGACGCTGCGGATCTGTCTGCAGATGTGGAGCGACGACAACGGCCCCTTCGAGGGCACCCACTACCGGCTGACGGAGACGCTCAACTCCCCGCCGCCGCTCGGCCGCGCCCGCCCGATGATCATGATCGGCGGCGGTGGCGAGAAGAAGACGCTGCGCCTGGTCGCGAAGTACGCCGACGCCTGCAACCTCTTCGGCTCCACGCCGGAGGACGTCGCCGCGAAGCTCGACGTCCTGCGCGGCCACTGCGACACCGAGGGCCGCGACTACGCCGGGATCGTCAAGACCGTGCTGGTCACGCGCCCGCCGCTGGAGGACCCGGACGCCTGGCTCCGCGACGTCGAGGCCTACGCCCGCCTCGGCGTCACCGAGGTCATGACCATGCCCGACCGTCACCCGGTCGAGTTCGCCACCATCCTCGCCAAGGATGTCCTCCCGCGGATGGACCTCAGCTGAGCAGGGTGATGTCGCGCAGGTAGTGCTCGAGGTCGCCGCGGGCGATGTGGGCGGCGAACGCCTCGTTGCCGGCGGCGGCCTCGGCGCGCATGTAGTCGGTGAGCGCGCGCAGGCGGGGCGCGACGGACGCGAGCGCGGCCTCGCGCAGCGCGGGGTCGGCGCCGTACGCGTCGAAGAACAGGTCGAGGCGCTCGGCGGTGCGTTCGCCGGCGGCGGAGCCGAGCGGGACGAAGCGGTAGACCGCGTACGCCAGGTCCCACGAGCGCGGGCCGGGGGCCGCCCCGTCGAAGTCGATCAGGCCGATGGCGCGGTCGCCGTCGTAGACGCAGTTGTACGGGGCGGCGTCGTTGTGGCAGACGACCTCGACGGGCTCGCGGGCCGGCTGCTGCCAGCCGTCGCGCCAGCTCGCGGCGACGTCGGCGGTCGCGTCGTGGTAAGCCCGCAGCAGCCGGGCGGCGCTGGTCAGGGCGGGGTCGCCGGCGACGGCGGGCGTCCACGGGTCGTGGCCGACGTCGCCGGGTAGGTAGCTGAAGACGTCGCGGCCCAGCGGGTCGGTGCCGAAGGAGCGGGGCGCGCCGGTGAAGCCGCGGGTCTGCAGGTGCTCGAAGAGCTGATGGATCCGCGGGCTCCACGCGCCGGCCGGGCGCCGGACCGTCGCGCCGACCCGGACGACCTGGTTGACGCCGCCGCCGGCGAGCTGCTGTTCGGTCATGCCCACCAACGTCTCACGGATCTTCGGGATTCGCAGACCTCGATGCTGTCCGAAAGGACGGGTTCATCAGGAAAAACGGTGACCTCGTCCGTGGCGTCACCTGCTCCGCCCGGTCGCCGTTGCACCGGTTGATGAGAGTTCTGGTCACCGGCGGCGCGGGGTTCATCGGGGGAAACCTGTGCCGGGAGCTGGTCACCCACCCTGCCGTGCACGAGGTCGTGGCGTTCGACGACCTGAGCACCGGTAGTGAGGGCAACCTCGACGGCGTCGGCGCGACGCTGATCACCGGCAGCATCCTGGACCGGCCCGCGATCGACGACGCGGTCGAGCGGGCCGACGTCGTCATCCACCTGGCCGCCCGGCCGTCGGTGCCGCGGTCCGTCGCGGACCCGCTGCGCAGCCACCTGGTCAACGCCACCGGCACCATGCACGTGCTGGAGGCCTGCCGGCGCGGCGGCACGCCGATCATCACGGCGTCCTCGTCCTCGGTGTACGGGCCGACGAAGGTCCTGCCGAAGCACGAGGAGCTGCCGACCCGCCCGCAGAGCCCGTACGCGGCGAGCAAGCTCGCGGCCGAGTCGTCGGTGCTGGCCTACGGCGCCACCTATGGCCTGCCGGTGCTCGCGCTGCGGTTCTTCAACGTGTACGGGCCGCTGCAGTCCGTCGGTCACGCCTACGCCGCGGTCATCCCGACGTTCGCCGACGCGGCGCTGCGCGGGCAGCCGCTGCACGTCCACGGCGACGGGCGGCAGACGCGGGACTTCACGTTCGTCGGGTCGGTGGCGCGGCTGCTCACCGACGCCGCGGTGCGCCGGGTGACCAGCCCGACCCCGGTGAACCTGGCGTTCGGCACCCGCACGTCGCTGGTCGACCTGATCGACAAGATCCGCGGGCTGGTCGACCGGCCGGTCGAGGTGGTCTTCGACCCCGCCCGGCCCGGCGACGTGCGCGACTCGCAGGCGGAGTCGTCCCGGCTGCGGGAGCTCTTCCCCGGCCACGGGCCGGTCCCGCTCGACCAGGGCCTCGCCGAGACCGTCAGCTGGTACGAGCGGCAGATAGCGTCGGCACCGCGATAGGCGCCACCCCGGGCAGCGCGGCGGTGGCGGCGCTCGCCGGGGCGGCGGGCTCGACGAACGGCACCAGGCACAGGTCGGCGAGCTGGCCGACCAGGGCCGCCGGCGAGGACCGCACGTCCAGCGCGAGGGCCAGCGACGGGTCGAGCGGCGGGACCGAGACGTGCGAGATGAGCGGGTGCAGCGGCCGCAGGTCGATCTCGCCGGCGCCGAAGAGCTCCTCGTGCAGCTTCTCGCCGTGCCGCAGGCCGGTGTAGACGAAGTCGACCGGCCGCTCGGCCTGCGCGGCGAGCTGGTGCGCCAGGTCGTCGATCCGCACCGGGGTGCCCATGTCCAGCACGAGCGCCTCGCCGCCGGCGCCCAGCGCGGCGGCCTGGATCACCAGCTGCACGGCCTCCTGAACCGTCATCATGAAGCGGGTCACGTCCGGGTCGGTGACGGTGACGGGCCCCCCGGCGGCGATCTGCGCCTGGAAGGCGGTGACGACCGAGCCGCGGCTGCCGAGCACGTTGCCGAACCGGACGTTGAGGAACGTGCCGGCCGCGACGGCCGAGCGGTGCGCGGTCAGGCGCTCGGTGATCCGCTTCGTGTAGCCCAGGACGCTGATCGGGTTGGCGGCCTTGTCGGTGGAGATGTTCACGAAGCGCTCGACCCCCACCGCGGCGGCCGCCGACAGGACGTTGAGCGTGCCGAGGACGTTGGTCTGCAAAGCCTCGGCCGGGTGCCGCTCCAACAGCGTGAGGTGCTTGAGCGCGGCGGCGTGGAACACCACCTCCGGCCGGCGCTCGGCGAAGACCGCGGCGATGGAGCCGGCGTCGCGCAGGTCGGCGAGGATCAGCTCGGGGCTGTCCAGCAGGGCCCGGCCGTGGATCGACAGCTGCACCGCGTGCAGCGCCGACTCGTCGCGGTCAAGCATCATCAGCTCGGCCGGGCCGAAGCGGTGCAGCTGCCGGCACAGCTCGGAGCCGATCGAGCCGCCGGCGCCGGTCACGAGGACCCGCCGGCCGGCCAGGTAGTCGCCGATCGCGGCCAGGTCGGTGTCGATCTGGCGGCGGCCGAGCAGGTCCGACAGCTGCACGTCGCGGATCTCCGCGACCCCCACGGGCCCGTCGAGGCTCTCGTCGATGGACGGCAGGATCTTGAGGTCGCGCCGCGCGGCGGTCGTCACGGCCCGGACGTCGCGCAGCAGCGCGCCGTCGTCGGCCCGGATGGCGAAGATGACGACCTCGGCGCCGGTCCGGGCGAGCGCGGCGGCGAGCGAGGCCCGCCCGCCGAGCACGGCGACGCCCTCGACGCGCAGGTTCTGCTTGGCCGGGTCGTCGTCGACGATGCCGACCGGCCGGTAGCGGCAGTGCGGGTCGTGCGCCATCGAGCGCAGCAGCCGGTGGCCGGCGGCGCCGGCGCCGTAGACGAGCACCGGCACGGCCTGCGCGGAGGGGGCGACCCGCAGCCGCCGCTCGCGCCGCAGCCGGCCGGCCGCGCGGCCGGTGACCATCGCCAGCAGGGTGGCCATCGCACCGACCCCGGCGACCGCCGCCGGGGCGACCCCGGCGACCCACAGCAGCCCGCCGGTCGCGGCGACGGTGAGCGCGAGCGCCCGCAGCTCGGGCAGCGTCCCGTGGCCGTAGCGGCGCCGGTACAGGTGGACCGGCCACGCGATCGCCGTGTGCGCCGCGGCGGCCAGGACGATCGCGGCGCCCGCGGTGAGCAGCGACGGCCGGTCCGGCCCGATCGTGATCGCCAGCGCGAGGCCGCCGGCCCAGGCGCAGAGGTCGGCGGGCCAGTCCGCGGGCCCGGAGGGCCTGTGGTCGTCCATCGGTTCCCCCTTCGACACGGCGACCATTCTTCACGATTTGGCAGATGAGATCCCGGTAAAACCGGATAGGGGAAATTACACCGTTTCACCTCTTGCGTCATGACAACATGTCACTCTTCGTGAAGAAGCGAACACGGGAGGTCATGGCGTATGGAGCTGCGCGACTATGTCAGCGCGGTCCGGAAACGCTGGTGGCTGGTGGCCACGACCGCCTGCCTGGCCCTGGTCGCCGCGGTCGTGATCACCGCGCGCACCGCGCCGACGTATGCCGCCTCGGTGACGTTCTTCGTCAGCACCCCGAGCAGCGGCGTGACCGACGCCTACCAGGGCGGCCTGTTCTCGCAGCAGCGCGCCCGGTCCTACGTCAACCTCGTCACCAGCGACCGCCTCGCCCGCGCCGTCGCCACGGACCCGGGCGTCGGCCTGGACGCCGACGGGGTCAAGGCACGCATCAGCGCGCGCACCGTGCCCGACACCGTGCTGCTGGACATCACCGTGCTGGACACCCGCAGCGACCGCGCCCTGCGCATCGCCGAGTCCGTCGCGACGCAGTTCGCCGCCCTCGTCGCGGTCCTGGAGACCCCGCCGGGCGGCGACAGTCCGACCGTCCGCGTCGACGTGGTGACCGGCCCCCGCGTCGGCACCGACCCCGTCTCGCCGCAGCCCGCCCGCAACTTCGCCGTCGCGCTGCTGATGGGGTTGCTCGTCGGCGCCGCCGGCGCCGTCCTGCGGGAGATCCTGGACAGCAGCGTCCGCTCCGCGACCGCGCTGCGGCAGGCCGGCGGCAAGGCCGTGCTCGCCACCGTGCCGCTGGACCCGCGGGCCCGCCAGGAGCCGCTCCTGCTGGAGGACGCCACCTGGTCGCCGCGCGGCGAGGCGATGCGTCACCTGCGCACCAACCTGCAGTTCGTCGACCCCGACCGGCGGGCCCGCTGCATCGTCGTGACCAGCGCGCTGCCCGACGAGGGCAAGTCGACGATCGCCTGCAACCTCGCGATCGTCCTCGCCGAGAACGGGCACCGCGTCCTGCTGATCGACGCCGACGTGCGGCGGCCGAAGCTGGCCGAGTACCTCGACCTGGAGGGCGCCGTCGGCCTCACCAACGTGCTCGTCGGCCAGGTCGACCTGGACACCGCCGCGCAGCCGTGGGGCGACCGCGACCTGTGGGTGCTCGCCAGCGGCTCGATCCCGCCCAACCCGAGCGAGCTGCTCGGCTCGCAGCAGATGGCCCGGCTGCTCGCCACCGCCGGCGAGGACTTCGACTACGTCGTCGTCGACACCTCGCCGCTGCTCGTCGTCACCGACGCCGCGGTCGTGGCCAGCCGCGCCGACGGCGCCGTGCTGGTCACCCGGGCCGGCAAGACCACCGTCACCCAGGTGCGCTCCGCGGTCCTCGCCATCGACGCGGTCTCCGCCCGGCTCTTCGGCTGCGTGCTCAACGGCGCGAAGTCCGGCGGCGACGACGCCTACTCCTACGCCTACTACGGCACCCGGGCCGGCGTGCCGCTGCTGAAGGCCGCCGCCGGCAAGCCGGCGCCGGTCACCCGGGATCTCGACGCGGCCGGCCGGCCAGGAGGGCGATGATGTCCGCGATCGTCCCGGCGCAGACGCGGAACCCCTCGACCGGGCCGCCGAACGGGTCGGTCAGGTCGTCGTCGAGCGGTGAGCCCGCCCGCAGCCGCCCCCGCACCCGTGCGATGTCGCGCAGCGTCGTCGGCTCCGGCGGCAGCGCCGCCAGGTACCGGCCGAACTGGCGCAGCGTGAACGTCCGCGCCGCCGTCGCCGGGGCGAGCGTCACGCAGTGCGCCCGCTCCGCCCGCGTCGCGGTCAGCACCAGGTCGGCGCCGGCCAGCAGCGCGGCGTCGACGCGCCGGCTGGCGAAGCCCGCGGGGTCCGCGCCCCGCTCCAGCAGCACCGCCTTCGCCTCAGGCGGCATGTCCAGACCAGGCATCGCGTGCGTGCCGGCGCTCGCGGCGTCCAGGCCACCGGCCCGGGCCAGCCGCTCGGCCATGGCCGAGCGGCACAGGTTGGCCCGGCAGACGAACAGCATGGAAAGCCCCCGATGAACTCACGCATCTTCCTGTCCGCGCCCGACATCTCGGGCACCGAGGAGCGCTACCTCGTCAACGCCTTACGCTCCGGTTGGGTCGCGCCCGTCGGGCCGGATCTCGACGCGTTCGAGGCCGAGGTCGCCCAGCGGTGCGGCACCGCGCACGCCGTCGGCGTCAGCTCCGGCACCGCCGCGCTGCACCTGGCGCTGCTCGCGATGGGCGTCGGCCCGGGCGACACGGTGATCGTGCCGACGCTGACCTTCGCGGCCACCGCCAACGCCGTCGTCTACACCGGCGCCGAGCCCGTCTTCGTCGACAGTGAGCCCGACACCGGCAACATCGACGCCGCCCTCGCCGAGCGGGCCGTCGCCGACCTGCGCCGCGAGGGCAGGCGCGTCGCCGCGGTCGTCCCGGTGGACCTCTTCGGCACCTGCGCCGACCACGAGTCACTCCTGAAAGTGGACGTACCGCTGCTGGAGGACGCGGCCGAAGCGCTCGGCGCGACCCGGGACGGCCGGCCAGCGGGGTCCTTCGGGCGGGCCGCGGCGCTGTCGTTCAACGGCAACAAGATCATCACGACGTCCGGCGGCGGGATGCTCGTCACCGACGACGCGGCGCTCGCCGAGCGCTGCCGCTACCTGGCCACCCAGGCCCGGCAGCCGGTGCCGCACTACGAGCACGCCGACGTCGGGTACAACTACCGGCTCAGCAACCTGCTCGCCGCGGTCGGCCGCGCGCAGCTGTCCCGCCTCGACGGGATGCTCGCGCGGCGGCGGCAGCTGCGGGAGCGCTACGCCAAGACCTTCGCCGGCGTGCCCGGCGTGCGGATCGTCGGCGACGGCGAACACGGATCCAACTGCTGGCTGACCGTCGTCGCGGTCGAGGAGCGCGAGTCCGGCTGGTCCGCCGAGGCGCTCGGTGAGCATCTCGCCCGGCACGACATCGAGACGCGGCCGGTGTGGAAGCCGATGCACCGGCAGCCGGTGTACCGCCAGGCCCGCAGCTGGCTGACCGGCGCCGCCGACCACCTCTTCGCGACCGGCCTGGCGCTGCCCAGCGGCTCGCAGCTCGGCGACGCCGCCCAGCGGCGCGTCTTCGACGCGATCGACGAGTTCCTGTGAACCGCGCCCTGGACCTCGCCGGCGCCGCCGCCGCCACGGTCGTCCTCGCCCCCGTCATCGCCGCCACCGCCGTCTTCGTCCGCTGCACGATGGGGTCGCCGGTGCTGTTCCGGCAGGAGCGGACCGGCCTGCACGGGCGGCCGTTCACGTTCGTCAAGTTCCGCACGATGCGCCCGTCCCCGCGCGGCTTCGACCCGGGCAGCGACGCGGAGCGGCTCACCGCCGCCGGCCGCTTCCTGCGCGCCACCAGCCTCGACGAGCTGCCCGCGCTGTGGAACGTCCTGCGCGGCGACATGAGCCTCGTCGGCCCGCGCCCGCTGCCGGTGGCGTACCTCGGCCGGTACACCGAACAGGAGGCGCACCGGCACGACGTGCGGCCCGGCATCACCGGCCTGGCCCAGGTCCTCGGCCGCAACAACCTCACGTGGGAGCAGAAGTTCGCCCACGACCTGCACTACGTGCGGGCCCGGTCGCTGCGGATGGACCTGCGGATCCTGGCCGCGACGGTCCGCACCGTCGTGCGCCGCGACGGCGTCACCGCGGCCGGCTCCGCGACCAACCACGAGCTGCGCGCCGTGCCGGAAGGGCGGCAGGCGTGAGGAACGGTCTCGTCATCGTCGGCATCGGCGGCCACGGCCGGGAGATCCTGACCATCGCCCGGGCCGCCGGCATGCCCGTGCGCGGGTTCGTCGACGACAGCCCCACCCAGCGCAACCTCGACCGGGTGACCGCGCTCGGCGTGCCGTTCCTCGGCCCCAGCACCCGCCTCGGCGAGGAGCGCCCCTCGATCGGCTACGTGATCGGCATCGGCGACCCGCGGATCCGGGCCCGCCTCGACGAGCAGCTGCGGCCGCACGGCCTCGCCGCGGCCACCCTGATCCACCCGGCCGCGACGATCGGGCCGGACGCGTGCCTCGGCGAGGGGTTCGTCGCGTTCGCCGGCGCCCGCGTCACCACCGACGTGCGCATCGGCCGGCACGTGCACCTCAACCAGAACTGCACCGTCGGCCACGACACCGAGCTCGCCGACTTCGTCCAGGTCAACCCCCTGGCCGCGATCTCCGGCGACTGCCGGATCGGGTCCGAGGTGCTGATCGGCACGACCGCCTGCGTGCTGCAGGGCCTGCGGGTCGGCGAGGGCGCCACCGTCGGCGCGGGCGCGTGCGTCACCCGCGACGTCGAGCCGAAGGCGACCGTGAAGGGGGTTCCGGCGCGGTGAAGGTCGCGATGATCATCAAGACGGACGACGGCGGCCGGTGGACCGTGCCGCAGCTCGACGAGCTGCGCCGGCGCGGCCACGAGGTCGTCGCCGTGCTGCCGCCCGGCAGCGAGGGGCAGCTGCGCAAGGCGCTGCACGACCGGGGGATCGACGTCGTGCAGTCCGGGTTCGACTTCCGGTTCCGCCCCACCCCGGCCACCGCCGCCGGTCTGCTGCGGCTGCGCGGCCAGCTCCGCGCGCTCGCCCCGGACGTGCTGCACTACCACCTGTACGCGTCCGCGCTCGCCGCCCGGATCGCCAGCGTCGGCCTGCCCGCACGGCGCGTGCACATGGTGCCCGGCCCGCTGTTCCTCGAGTCGCCGCTGATCCGCACCGTCGAGCGGGTCCTGTGCCGCCGCGACGAGGTCGTCATCAGCGGCAGCCGGCACACCGCGACCCTCTACCGCGCCATCGGCATGCCGGACTCGCGGGTCGTGCCGGTCCACTACGGCACCGACGTCGAGCACTTCTCGCCGCCGTCGGCCGCCTACCGGGCCGCGTGCCGGGACGCGTTCGGCCTCGCCGACACGACGTTCACCGCATGCATGGTCGCCTACGTGTACCCGCCGAAGTGGCTCACCCACCGCGGCCGCGGCATCAAGGGCCACGACATCCTGCTCACCGCGTGGCGGCGCTTCCGCCGCGACGTCCCCGACGCCAGGCTGATCCTGCTCGGCGGCGGGTTCGACGCCGCCGGCGAGGCCTACCGGCAGCAGCTCATGCGCCGGTTCGGCGTCACCGGGGAGCGGGGCCGCGGCGGCGTCGACTGGCACGAGTCCACGCTCGACGTCCGCGACTGCTACGCCGCCGCCGACGTCAGCGTCAGCCCGTCGCTGTCGGAGAACCACGGCGCCGCCCGCGAGGCCGGCGCGATGGGCGTGCCGAGCATCGTGTCCGACGCCGGCGCCCTGCCGGAGACCGTCGACCCCTCGTCCGGCTGGCTGGTGCCCCGCGACGACGTCGACGCGCTCGTCGCCGCGCTGCACGAGGCGCACGCGGAGTTCCTCGCCGGCACCCTGCGCCACCGCGGGGCGCTGAGCCGGGAGCTGGTGGTCGACCGGTTCGCCGAGGGGCCGGCCGCCGCGGCCGTCGCCGACGTGCTGGAACGGGTCGTCCGAAGATGACACAGCTGCGGTCACCGAAGACGCCCGTCCGCCATGCCGCCCCGTCGAAGCGCCGGCCGTCCTTCGCCGGCAACGTCGGCTGGGGGGTGGTCGGCAACGCCGGCTACGCCCTGTGCCAGTGGCTGGTCCTGGTCGTCGTCGCCCGGCTCGGCACCGAGTCCATGGTCGGCGATTACGCCCTCGGCCTCGCCGTCGGCGCCCCGGTGGTGCTGCTGGCGAACCTGTCGCTGCGCACCGTCCTGGTCACCGACACCTTCCACGAGCACCCGTTCCGCCGGTACCTGCGGGTCCGGCTCGCCGGGATGGCCGCCGCGACGGCCGCGATCGGCGTCGCCGTGTGGGCCTTCGACCTGCCGCCGGCGGTCGTCGTCCTCGTCGGCCTGGCCAAGGCGTTCGACGGCGTCGGCGACATCTACCTCGGCCTGCTGCAGCGCCACCACGACCAGCGGGGCATCGCCGTCGCGCAGCTCGCCAACGGCGCGCTCACCATCGCCCTCACCGGCGTCCTGCTCGCCGCGACCGGCAGCGTCGCCTGGGCCGCCGCCGGCTCCGCGATGGGCTCGCTGATCGCCTGGCTCGGCTTCTGCGCGCCGCTCGCCTCCCGGCTGCTGGACGCCACCGCCAAGGCGAGCCTGAAGGCCGACCCGCCGAAGCGGCACACGCACCGGTTCAGCCCGCCCGGGCCGGGGGCGCTCGTGTGGACGGCGCTGCCGCTCGGCCTCGCCTCCGGGATCACCTCCCTGACCGCCAACGTCCCCCGGTACGCGCTGCAGGACCGCCTCGGCGCGGCCGCCCTCGGCGCGTTCGCCGCCGCCGGCTACCTCGTCCTCACCGGCAACCTGCTCGTCTCCGCCGTCGCGCAGACGCTCCTGCCGCGCCTCGTCGAGCTGCGCGCCGCCGGCGCCCGGGAGCGGTTCGCCGCGCTCGTGCGGCAGTCGCTCATCGGCATCACCGTCGCCGGGGTCGTCGCCGTCTGGGCCGCGGAGCTCTTCGGCGCGAAGGTGCTGCGCGCCGTCTACGGCGAGGAGTACGCCGACGAGGCCGGCACCCTCACCGTCCTCACCATCGCCACCGCCGTCGCCGCGAGCTGCTTCGTGCTCGACGCGGCCCTGTCCGCGGTGCGCCGCTTCACCGGCCAGCTCGCCGTGAACGCCGCCGTCCTCGCCGCCACGGTCCTCGCCGCGCTCGTGCTCGTGCCCCGCTACGGAATCGCCGGCGCGGCCTGGGCGACCGTCGCGGCCGCCGCCGTCCACGCCGGCCTCAAGTGGGAGCTGCTGCGGCGTGACCTTTGATCCCTGGTACGCGGTGCTGCTCGCCGGGCTGGTGATCCCGGTGCTGCTGCTCGTCGGCGGGGTCCGCGACGTCCTCGCCTACGTCGCCGCGTACTTCTTCCTCTTCGGCTTCGGGCCCGTCGTCAGCTACCTGCTCGGCGGGGCGATCTACTTCGGCACCAACACCGCCCTGATCGGCCGGGCGGCGCTGGGCCTGCTGCTCGCGTTCGCCGGGGTCCTGGCCGCAGGCCTGCTGGTGCGCCAGCGCCACGACATCGCCGCGCCCGCGACCACCCACCGTTTCCCGCTGCTGCCCGTCGTCCTCGCCCTGCTCACGCTCTACGCGACGACCGTCCTCGTGCTCGGCGGCACCAGCTTCCTCGCCGGCACCAAGCTCGACCGCATCGACGTCGCCGGGCCCGGCCACTACGACTACCTGCTGTTCGAGATGTTCGCCTGCGCGCTGTACTACATGGCCGGCGGCAGCGGCGCCGGGCGCTTCACGTACCGGCTGAACTTCGCCGTCTACGTCGTCTACTGCCTCAGCACCGGCGAGCGCGACTTCGTCTTCGTGATCTTCAGCCTGATCCTGCACCGCGAGCTGACCCGCGGCGGCTCGTTCGCCCGGCCGATCGGCTACGGCGCGCTGCTGCTGGTCGGCGCGACCATGATCTTCAGCCTCCGCGGCGACGGCCCCGCCGACACCAGCCAGGTGCTCAACCAGGGCTCGGTGCTCTTCGTCGACACGTGGGTGATGACGCACGTGCCGTCGGTCGAGCCGTTCGCGCGCGGCGCCACCTACCTGCACGCGCTCGTCAACCTGCTGCCCGGGCACGCGCAGCCGGCGCTGTCGCAGTGGCTCGTCGACCGGTACGCGCCCGGCAGCGCCTCCGGGTACGGCTTCTCCCTCACCGGCGAGGCGTACCTCAACTTCGGGCTGTGGGGGATCCCGGCGCTGTTCGCCGGGCTCACCGCCGTGCACCGGCTGCTGATCAACCGGCTCGACCGGGCGCCGGTCTACGCGTACGCCAGCGTGCTCTTCACCGTCGCATGGATGTACGGCTTCCGCGGCGAGAGCGGCAGCCTGCTCAAGACCTGCGTGTACGGGCTGCTGTTCTACGGCGCGCTCCGCCTGGTCTCGGTCCGGGTGGAAGAACCGACCAGTGAGGAACCGGAGGCGGTGCCCGCATGCGTCTCGTCGTGAGCTGTGAGCAGCGGTACGCCCGCACCCCCGACGGGCGGGTGTGGAGCACGACCGGTGCCGCGTACGACTTCTGGCAGCGCTACCTCGCCGTCTTCGACGAGGTCCGGATCGTGGCCCGGGTCGCCGAGCGCGGCGGCCGGCAGCCGGACGCCGAGCGCGTCGACGGCGACCACGTCACCGTGCACGCGGTGCCCTACTACGTCGGCCCGCTGCAGTACCTGCGGCGGCTGCGCGCGGTGCGGGCCGCCGTCCGCGCCGCCGTCGAGCCCGGCGACGCCGTCCTGCTGCGGGTGCCGTCCGCGATCGGGACCCTGTTGCACCGGGCGCTGCGCCGAGGGGCCCGGCCTTTTGGTCTGGAGGTCGTCGGCGACCCCTACGACGTGTTCGCGCCCGGGACGATCCGCCACCCGCTGCGCCCGCTGCTGCGCGCCTGGTTCACCGCCCGGCTGCGGGCGCAGTGCCGCAGCGCCGTCGCCGTCGCCTACGTCACCGAGCGGGCGCTGCAGTCGCGCTACCCGGCCGCGCCCGGTGCGGTGACCGCCGCGTACTCCAGCATCCAGCTCGACGAGGCCGCGTTCGTCGACAGGCCCCGGGTGGAGGGCTCGCCCAAGGTCGCGGTCCGGCTGGTCTCCGTCGGCTCGCTCGAGCAGCCGTACAAGGGGATCGACACCCTCATCGAGGCGCTGCCGCTGCTGGTGAAGGCCGGCCTGGAGGCGCACCTGGTGCACCTCGGCGACGGCCGCTGCCGCCGCGACCTGGAGCGGCTCGTGCGGGAGCGGCGCCTCGGCGGGCGGGTCGCGTTCGCCGGCGCGGTCCCGCCCGGCGCGGCGGTGCGGCTGTTCCTCGACGACGCCGACCTCTTCGTGCTGCCGTCGCGCACCGAGGGCCTGCCCCGGGCGCTGATCGAGGCGATGGCCAGGGCGCTGCCCGCCGTCGGCACCACCGTCGGCGGCACCCCCGAGCTGCTCGACCGCACGCACCTGGTGCCGCCCGACGACCCCGTCGCCCTCGCCTACGCGATCACCGCGCTGGTCGCCGACCCGGAGGCGCTCGCCGCCGCGTCGGTGCGCAACCTCGCCCGGGCGCGCAACTACGCCGCCGACACCCTCGGCCGGCGCCGCGCCGACTTCTACCGCGCGCTGCGCGTCATCACCCAGCCAGAGAAGGTCAAGGAGGTCGTCGGCGGTGCACGGCAGCTCGACTGAGATCACCGGTGCTTCTGCCCACCTGCGTTCGCTGCTGCGGACCCGGCGGCGCAAGGTGGTGCTCGCCGTCGCCGTCGTGCTGCTGCTCCTCGCCGGCGCCGGGGTGCGGCTGATGGTCGTCGCCGAGTCCGCCGCCGGGCACCTGCGGCGCGCCGCCACCCTGGTCGGCTCGCTGGAGACCGCGCTGCGCGCCGGTGACCTCGCCGCCGCCCGGCGCACCACCGCCGACCTGCGCCGGCAGACGGCGGAGGCCCGGTCCGACACCTCCGGTCTGACGTGGGGCATGGGCCGGTCGGCGCCGATGGCCGGCGACGACCTGACGGCGGTCGCGGCCGTCGCCCGGATCGTCGACGACCTCGCCACCCGCGTGCTCCCGCCGATGCTGGACGTCGCGGGCGGGCTGCAGTCGACGCTCGCCGGCCGGGACGGCCTCGCGGCGGTGACCGGTGCGGCGCCCCGGCTCGCGGCGGCGGATTCGCTGGTACGGGCCGCGCAGGCCCGGCTGGCCGCGCTCGACCGTGGCGGGCTGGACGGGCGGGTCCGCGCCGCCGTGCAGCGCCTCGACGACGCGCTGCGCCGGGTCGCGCCGCTGCTCGCGCCGGCCGCCCGCGCCGCGAAGCTGCTGCCCGCGATGCTCGGCGCCACCGCGCCCCGGACCTACCTGGTGCTCTTCCAGAACCTCGCCGAGGTGCGGGCCACCGGCGGGATGCCGGGCGCGTTCGTGGTGCTGCGGGTCGACAAGGGCGCGATCACCATCGAGCGGCAGGGCGCCGCCGCCACCGACATCCGCGAGTTCGCCGCGCCCGTCCTGCCGCTGGACGCCGACCAGGAGGACCTGCACACCGACCGGCTCGGCCGGTTCCCCGCCGACGTGAACCTCACCCCGGACTTCCCGACCGCGGCGGCCCTCTACCGCGAGATGTACCGGCTGCGCTCCGGCCAGACGGTCGACGGTGTCCTCGCGACGGACCCGGTCGCGCTCGCCTACCTGCTGCAGGCGACGGGACCGGTCGACGTGGCCGGCGGCCCCCCGCTCACCGCGCCGACGGCGGTCCGGCGGCTGCTGTCGGAGGTGTACCTGACGATCGCCGACCAGAAGTCGCAGGACGCCTTCTTCGCCGACGCCGCCAAGGCGGTCTTCGACAAGCTGACGGGCGCGCTGACGGACACCTCGAAGCTGGTGCCGGCCCTGCGGAAGGCCGCGGACGAGCGGCGGCTCCTCGCGTGGAGCGCGCACCCCGAGGAGCAGGCCGAGATCGCCGCGACCGTCTTCGCCGGCACGCTGCCCGCCGACGACGGCGCCCGGCCGACGGTCGGCGTGTTCCTCAACGACGGCACCGGCGCGAAGCTCGGCTACTACCTGACCCGCGAGGCGGAGCTGAGCGCCGGGGAGTGCCTGGAGGACGGCTCGCGGCACCTGCGGCTCACCGTGAAGCTCGGCTCGACGGCGCCGGCGAGCGGGCTGCCGCGCAGCGTGCTCGGGCTGGGGCTGGCCGGCGACTACACGGTCCGGACCAACGTCATGGTGTACATGCCGACCGGCGGCGCGCCCGTGGACGCCACGCAGGACGGCGCGCCCGTCGACTACGGCAGCGGCTTCGAGCTGGGCCGGACCGTGGCGGTCTTCACCGTCGACCTGAAGCCCGGGCAGAGCAGCACGCTCGCGCTGAACCTCATCACGGGCCCGCTCCCCTCGCCGTCGGCCGCGTTCACGCCGCGGCTCGTCACGACCCCGGGCATCGCCCCGTGGACGCTTCGGTTGCAATCCGCGCCGAGATGCGGCAAATGATGAAAAATGCCCATATCGGGGTGATGTGAAGTCTACGGTGAAATTCATGCGACCCCGAACAAGATCCGCACTGACCGCCCTCGCGGGGGCAATCGTCGCGGCGGCAGTGCTGGGAGCACCGACCGCCGCCCACGCCGAACCCGGCGGTGGAGCAGCGGCCGCTGCTGCCTATCCGGCTCCCGAGCCGGTCCTCAGGGTGAGCTCGGCCTCTGTGAGCACCGGTGGCGTGGTCTGCATCGCGGGGAAGCGGTTCCTTCCCGGAGAGCCGATCTCGATCCGCGTCCAGTACCGCGTCACCCGGCACTCCGGCGGCTTCGACGGCCCGTTCCCCGCCAGGGTGAGCGGCGACCGCCGCACGGACGACGACGGCAGGTTCGAGGCGAACGTCCGGCTCACCTCGCCGGGCTACGCCACCATCAAGGTCACCGGCAAGAAGTCCAAGCAGACGGCGACCGTCACCGTGCGGGTGCTCGCCTGGCGCGGCAACTACAGCTTCGGTGGCGACGACTTCTTCGCCGGCACGCCGCTCGGCAACGGCGTGCGCCACGACGGCGGGGGCGACAAGTGGGACGGCGGCGACCGGCCGGCCGGCTTCTTCGGCCCGTTCTTCGGCGGCTGGAGCCCGTTCCGGCTGTCGGCCAACGAGACCAGCCTGACCGACTCGTCCTCGACGGCCTCGTCAACCGGCGCGGCCACCGAGTCCACCGACCTCGCCGCCGGCGACACGCAGCACCGCGGCGCCCCGGGCGCCGACCTGCTGGCGGGCCTGCTCGGCCTCACCGCACTGGCCGGCAGCGGCTTCGTCATGCGCCGCCGGCGCGCCTCCTGACACCGACACCAACCAACACCACCAACTCGCATCTGCGTTCGACCCGTCGGCCTCGTTTCGGCCGGCGGGTCGAGTGTTCCCACCCTTAGGATGATCATGGGCAAAACAGTCATCATCGGGCAGGGCTACGTCGGCCTTCCGCTCGCCATCCGAGCGGTCGAGGCGGGCGACGACGTCGTCGGGCTCGACGTCGACACCGACCGGGTCAAGTCCCTCGGTGCCGGCATCTCCTTCGTCGAGGACGTCCCGGACGACCTGCTCACGTGGGCACTGGAGACCGGCCGGTACCACCCGACCGAGGACTACGCGGACGCCGCCGGCTTCGACACGTGCGCGATCACCGTGCCGACCCCCCTCACCGACGGCGTGCCCGACATCAGCCACATCGAGCAGGCCGCGCTGCAGCTCGCCCCGCACCTGCGGCCCGGCTGCACGGTCATCCTCGAGTCCACCACCTACCCCGGCACCACCGAGACCGTCCTGCGGCCGCTGCTGGAGCACGCCTCCGGCCTCAGCGCGCCCGACGACTTCTTCCTCGGCTACAGCCCCGAACGCATCGACCCGGGCAACCCCACCTGGCACCTGGACAACACCCCGAAGCTCGTCTCCGGCATCGACGAGGCGTCCCTGGCCGCCACGACGCGCTTCTACCAGCGGTTCGTGCAGCGGCTGGTGCCCGTCTCCGCGCCGCGGACGGCCGAGCTGACGAAGCTCTTCGAGAACACCTTCCGCCACATCAACATCGCGCTGGTCAACGAGCTCGCCATCGTCGCCAACCAGCTCGGCGTCGACGTCCGCGAGGCGATCGGCGCGGCCGCGACCAAACCGTTCGGGTTCATGGCGTTCGACCCCGGCCCCGGCGTCGGCGGGCACTGCCTGCCGATCGACCCGTCGTACCTGTCGTGGCAGGTCAAGCGCGAGGTCGGGCAGCGCTTCCGGTTCATCGAGCTGGCCAACGACGTCAACGAGGGCATGCCCCGCTACGTCGTGCAGCGCCTGGCCGCCGGCCTCAACGACCGGTACAAGCCGATCAGGGGCAGCCGGATCCTGTTGCTGGGCCTCGCGTACAAGAGCAACGTCGGCGACCTGCGCGAGTCGCCGGCCCGCGCCGTCGCCGAGCTGCTCGTCGCGCAGGGCGCCGAGGTGCACGCCGTCGAGCCGCACGCGGCGCAGCGCGACACCGGCAACGTCAGCGGCGTGACGCTGGTCGACCTGACCCCGGCCGAGCTGGCCGCCGCCGACGCCGTCGTGCTGCTCACCGACCACGACGACTTCGACTACGACATGGTCGAGCGGCACGCGAGCTACATCTTCGACACCCGGGCCCGCTGCCACGGCGCGACGGTCGAACGCCTCTAGGTTTCTCACCCTGCGGCGGCGCCGCGGTCGTCGGGTAGCTTGGCCCGGTGATCGTGGTGCCGCTGCTCACATTCGTGGCCGTCGCGTGCCTGTGCCTGCGCCTCGGCGGCGGCGTGCGGCTCGCGCTGCTGCGGGCCGCCGTCATCACCGGCGGCGCCGCTTGCCTCGCCGTCGAGGCGCTGTCATCGATCCACGCCCTGCACCGGCCCGCCGTCATCGTGGCCTGGCTGCTCGCCCTCGCGGTGCTGTCCGCCTGCTGCTTCTGGTTCGTCCGCCGCTCCACGCCTGCCGGCTTCTTCCGGTTCATCAGGCGCTCCGCGCCCGCTGAACCGGAGATATCAGCATTCGCCACTTCGTGGCGCTCCGCCCGCGCCCGGTGGGCCGGCCTCGCGCGGGTCGAGCGGCTCATCGTCGGCGTGCTCTGCGGGCTCTTCCTGCTCGACCTGGTCGTCGCGCTCGTCGCACCGCCCAACAACTACGACTCGCAGACCTACCACCTGCCGAAGATCGAGCACTGGGTCCAGCGGGGCGACGTCGACTTCTACCCGACGATCATCGACCGGCAGCTCGCGATGGCGCCGGGCGCGGAGTACCTGCTGCTGCACCTGCGCCTGCTCACCGGCGGCGACGGCTACTACAACCTGGTCCAACTCGCCGCCGGCGTCGGCGTCGTCCTCGCCGCGTCCCGCATCGCCGGCCAGCTCGGCGGCGGCACCCGCGCCCAGCTGATCACCGCGCTCATCGTCGGCACCACCCCGATGGTCGTGCTGGAGGCGACCAGCACCCAGACCGACCTGGTGGTCGCGCTGTGGGTCGCCTGCGTCGCCACCTTCACCCTCGACGGCCTGCGCGCCCGCTCCGGCGCGCTCGACACCCTGCTCATCGGCGCCGCCGCCGGGCTGACCCTGCTGACGAAGGCGACCGGGCTGCTCGCCGCCGGGCTGCTGCTCCTCGTCTGGGTCGGCGCGCAGCTGCGCCTGCGGTGGTGGCGCGGCCTGGTCGCGGCCCTGGCGACGGGCGCGCTGATGCTGCTGCTCGCGGGTCCGTCCCTGCTACGGGTCCAGCAGACCTACGACAACCCGCTCGGCCCGGCGCACCTGCGCGAGTCGATCTCCATGCAGCGGCACGACCCGGCCTCGGTCCTCGTGAACGGCCTGCGCATCGCGGAGACCGCGCTCCAGACCCCGATCGGCCCGCTCAACGACGCGTTGGCCGCCGGCATCATCGGGATCGCCGGCGTCCTCGGCGTCGACCCGCAGGCCCGGGACATCACGTACTGGAACGAGAAATACCCGTACATGTCATGGCCGCCGGACGAGGACCGCGTGTCGCTGCCCGCGCAGGGCGTGCTGATCCTGCTCGGCGCGCTGCTGCTGGCCTTCCGCAAGGGAACCAGGCTGTATGCCGGCGTGTTCTGGCTGGCGCTGCTCGCCTACGTCATCACCGTGAAGTGGCAGCCCTGGGGCAACCGGCTCATCGTCTTCCTGATCGTCCTCGGCGCGCCGCTCGCCGGCCTCTGGATCGCGAGCCTCACCGGCCTCGCCGGCGGTCGTGCCGGAGCTCCCACCGGCGGCGGTCGCTTCGCGGGGGTCACCGGCCGCCGGGTCGCGACCTGGATGACGACCGGCGCGCTCGCGGTCGGGGTCGCGGCGGGCGGTTTCGCGGTCGCCTACGGCTGGCCCCGCCGCCTCGTCGGCCACGGCTCGATCTTCACCACCTCCCAGATGGAGCAGCGCTTCATCCGCGAGCCGCAGTGGCAGCGCGACTACGAGTGGGCCGCCGCCGCGGTCCGCGCCTCGGGAGCCCGCCGGGTCGGCCTCGTGCAGGGTTACAACACCTGGGAGTACCCCTGGTGGATCCTGCTGCCCGGCACCGAGATCGTGTCCCTGCAGTCCCTCCAGCCGAACCTGCCCGCCGCGTCGAACACCACCGTCGACGCCATGGTCTGCGTCAAACCGATCCGCCCCTGCGAGTTCTACAGCTCACCCACCTGGCAGGTCCACCGCCAGGGCGACGTCGCCTACGTCATCATCCGCAGCCGGTGAACCCGCCGGCTTCGGCCACGGACATCACCTCACGCGACGCGGACCCCCGGTCGTCATGACGGCCAGTCCGGTGCTTGGATCACCACGTCGATGGCCGTCAGGCCGATGGGCACCAGGCCGGTGGACGCGGCGGCGTTGTGAGCGCCGGCCGGATCGACCGTGGTCGGCCCGCGGTGCGGTGGTCAGCTGCTGGAGCTGACGATGCTCGGGTTGGCGGCGACGAAGGCCGGCACGGTCTTGGTGCGCACGGCGCTCAGCAGGTCCAGGGTGGTCTGGTCGAGGGCCTCGGCGCCAGGGTTCTCCGGGGAGGCGTGGAAGCCGCCGTCGTTGGTCTTCAGGGTCAGCATGCGGTCGCCGTCGATGCTGCGCATCGCGAAGATCCAGTCGTCGAGGCCGATGCTGCCGGTGTCGATGGTCATGGCGCGGCCGATGACCTCGAGGACCTTGTTGAGGGTGCTCGGGTTGCCGATGACCTCTTTGCTGGCGATCTTCTTCAGCAGCGCCTTGATGAACTGCTGCTGGTGGCGCTGGCGGTCGTAGTCACTCTTCGGGAGGGTCTCGCGCTGGCGGACGAAGTCGAGCGCCTCCCACGCGGCCAGGTGCTGGTAGCCCACCTCGTACACCTTCGGCGTGACGCCCTTGATCGGGATCAGGACGGTGCCGCCGTTGGGGCCGTCCTTCTGCTCGAACGGGACCTTCGTGTTGCCCTTGGCGTCGTGGCCGATGTGGACGGAGACGGTGCGCTGGTCGACGTACATGTCGACGCCGCCCAGGACACGTACGACGTCCTGGAAGCCGACGAAGTCGACGATCGCCGCCGCGTCGAACGTGACGCCCCAGTTCTGCTTGATCGTGGCGGCGAGCAGCGTCGTGCCGTGCTTGCGCGCGTCCTTGCCGGTGAGGCCGTAGCCGCCCTCGGCGAACGCGCCGTTGATCTTCGACTTGCCGCCGTTGTAGGTGCGCTTGCCGTTGCTGTACTTCGGGATCGCGACCCACGTGTCACGCGGGATGGAGATCAGGAACGCCATGTCGTGGCTGGCCGGGATGTGCAGGATCAGGATCGAGTCGGAGCGGATCGGCTCCGTCGGGTCCTGGTTGGGCCGCGGGTCGATGCCGATCAGCAGGAGGTTCTTCGCGCCGTTGACCGAAGCGTGCTTGCCCTGGTCCGACGGCAGCAGGTCTTCCTTGTTGACGCTGCGGGTCGCATAGCCGAAGACGGCGTCCTTGAGCACGAACGTCGCGCCCGAGACGATCATCAGGAGCGCACCGGCGATCACGAGGATCCGCGCCCACAGTGGATCCCGCCGGCCGCGACCCTTCCGCCGCGCCACGCCCTTCGTCAACTCCCCGCCACTCCCCGTATTCGGCAATCACCTTCCGTTATGAAGGCCGGCCCCGGAAGCCTTCTGCACCGTACCTGGACGACGCGATATCGTCACCTCCCGTCGGCGACGTTGCATCGCCGGTGCCCCCGATCGATACGGAGCGTGTTGGTGATCCGCAAAACGGTGGTGGCGCTGGCGCTCGCCTGGCTCGTCCCGCTCGCGACCCACCAGCTGCATCTGGACTTCGTGCTTCCGGTGCTGGTCCTGGCGGGCGCCGTGGCGATCCAGCGGGGCACGACGAGCCTGCTGGACCGGGTCGTGACGGCCGGGAGCCAGCTGTTCGGCGCGGCCTGCGTCTTCGGGATCGCGATCACGCTGTGGCCCGGCCACCTGCATCCGACATTGATCGCCGGCATTGCGCTGTCGGTGTTGGTACTGATCGCGGCGGCCACGGGCCGGGTGCCCGAAATGCCCCCGATGCGCAAAGACGCACTCCTCGCCGTGGCCGTCGCCGCGGTGTCGCTGGTGGCCCTCGTCCCCTACGTCGTCCGCGACCTCGGCGGCCGCCTCGGCCTCCCGCTCGCCGGCGAGGACATCGCCCGCCACTACCTGCTGTTCGACGTCATCGGCCGCACCGGCGGCTACCTGTTCATGCGGCCGGAGGCACTGCGCCCGTTCGTGCCCGACGCCGAGCTGACCGGCATCGCCAACTACCCCCAGGGCCTGCACTTCAGCTACGCCGTCCTGGACCGCTTCGTGCGCTCGTCGGGGCACAACGCCGCGCCCGCGACCGCCGTCGACGTCATGGTGTGGCTGCTCGTCGGCACGTACCTGCTGCTCGCCCTCGCCGTGCTGTGGGCCGCCCGCCGCATCGCCGGCCCGGGCACGAGCCCCGCCCGCCTGCTGCCGGTCCTCGCGCTCGCCGCCGCCTGGCTGGTCCTCGGCGACCCGGTGACCGTCCTGTCCCGCGGCTACCCCAACGAGCTCGCCGGCCTCACCTGCGCCGCCGTCCTCACCGCGGTCGTCGCCCGCCCCCTGACCCGCCGCGGCGAGCAGACCGCGACGGTCGCGCTGCTGCTGGTCGGCGTCTCGTTCACCTACTCGCTGTTCCTGCCCTACGCGGGGATCGTCGCCGCCCTGTGGGCCGTCCGCGCCCGGCTGTGGCGGTTCTGGTGGGCGTGGCTGGTCGCGGTCGCGGTCGCCGGGCTCGCCGCGATCGGCCCGCTGACCGCGGCACGCGCCTCCAGCGGCGGCCAGCTGCTGCTCAACGGCACCGCCCGGGTCGTCGACCGGCCCGCCACGGCGCTGCTCGTGGTGCTCGCCGCGATCGGCGTCCTGGCGCTGCGCAGCCCGCGGTTGCGCGCCGCCGGGTTCGCGCTCGCCACCGCCGGGCTGATGGCGGCCGGGCTCGGCGCGTACCAGCTGGCCACCCTCGGCAGGACGGTCTACTACTTCGACAAGCTCCTGCACCTGCTGATCGTCGTCGCGCTGTGCACCCTCGGCGGGCTCGCCAGGCTCCGCTTCAAGGCCACCGCCGCCGTCGCCGTGCCCGTCGTGCTGCTCATGGTGGTCGCCGGCGGCAAGTGGCACACGACGCCGGTCGCGCCGGGCGTGAAGCTGGCGCTCGGCAAGGACCGTGGCTCCCCGGAGGCGGCCCGCGACGCGCTGCTGATCGCCAGGATGTTCCCCGACGGCGGCGGCGCGATGAACGTCAACCTCATGAGCACGCCCTGGCGTAACTGGTCCGGCACGCTCGGTGCCGCCGCCCTGCAGGGCCAGTACCGGAACTTCCCGGGATGGTCCGGACTGCTGTACCCCGGCGGCAAGGGCGGCACGATGGCCGACCTCGACCGTCTCGTCGCCGACAGCCCGGTGCCGGTCCGGTTCTTCCTGCACGACCCGGCGGCCAGCCTGCTCGTTGTGGATACGGATCACCCGAGCCGCCCCGCGGTGCGGGCCGGACAGCCGCTGCCGGTAGCCTTCGGTGATCCGGCGGCACCGTCGAACATCGAGGCAGCGCGCGCGCTCGCCGCGAAGTATCCGACAAAAGTGCAGCTCGTGTACGCTACGCCAGCGAACCCTTAAGGATCGCCGAGACGGATTGGTCATCGTGCAAACACCCGTGGTGAGCGTCGTCATTCCGACGCGCAACAGGCCCGAGCTGGTGGTCCGGGCCGTGCGCAGCGCACTGGACCAGACGCTGCGGGAGATCGAGGTCGTCGTCATCATCGACGGACCCGACGCCGCGACAGTCGCAGCCCTTCGCGAGATCGGCGACGAGCGGGTCCGCTGGGTCGAGCGGGAGACGTCCGGTGGGGCGCCCGCAGCGCGCAACCACGGCGTCGACGTCGCCGCCGCCGAGTGGGTCGCGTTCCTCGACGACGACGACGAGTGGCTCCCGGAGAAGCTGGAAACCCAGCTGTCCCGGGCGAAGGCGTCCGGGGTGCCGCTGCCGATCGTGGGCAGCCGCCTCTACATGCGCACGCCGCGCGCCGAGCTGATCATGCCGCGCCGCGTCCCGGCGCCCGGCGAGCCGATCAGCGAATACCTGGCCGTGCGGCACGGGCTCTTCCACGGCGACGGGTTCATCCAGACCTCCACGATCATGGCGCCGACGGCGCTGCTGCGGAAGGTGCCGTTCGCCGACGGGCTGCGCCGCCTGCAGGAGCTCGACTGGACGCTGCGCAGCCTGCAGGAGGAAGGCGTCGACCTGATCTACGCCGAGGAGCCCCTCGTCATCTGGTACGCCGACGAGAACCGCCCCAGGATCAGCTTCGACGCACCGTGGAAGCAGTCGCTGGTCTGGCTGCGCGAGACCCGCCCGCGGGTCACGCCCCGCGCCTACGCGGCGCTCGCGATGAGCGTCGTCGGCTCGATGGCCGCCGCCAGCCGCAGCCCGCGGGTCTTCTTCGACCTGCTCGGCGAGGCCCGCCGGCACGGCAAGCCCAGCATGACCGACTACGTGACCTTCCTGCAGGTCTGGCTGGTCCCCGCCGGGCCGCGGCGGGTCGTGCGCGACTTCTTCCTGAGCCGCAGCCGGCGCAAGGGCAAGAAGCAGCTGCAGGCCAGCGCCCGATGAGCAGGCGCACCGCGATCCCCGCGGGCGCCGTCGCCGTCGTCCTGGCGGTCCTCGCGGCGATCCTGGAGCACGGCCGCACCGGCAGCGTCAGCGAATCGGCGGAGGCCTTCGCCGCCGCGGTCATCGCGCTCGGCGTCATCGGCCTCGCGGCCAGCCTGCGCGGCATCACGCTGCGCGGCGCGGTCACCGGCGGGCTCTTCACGCTCGCCGGCGTCCTCACCTGGACGTCCACCCACCACCCGATCGTCATCTGGGCCGTGCTGTTCGTCGAGGTCGTCGTCTTCGCCGTCTGGGGCCGGCCGTGGCTGCGCACCCTGCGGGAGCTGCCGGGCCTCGGCGGCGCCTGGCTCGGCCTGTCCTACTGGGTCTTCGGCGTGCTGGGCGCCCTGTTCGTCCTGCGCGCCGGCCACCTGACCGTGGCGGCGCAGCGGCTGGCGTACCTCGGCGTCTTCACCCTCGCGGTCCTGGCCGTCGTCGCCACGACCCGGCGGGACCGCGCCGGCGACTCGGCCGGCGACTCGGCCGGCGACTCCGCCGGCGACCGGCACCGCGACCTCAGCATCGGCATGGCCGCGGCGATCCTCGTCGGCATCGGCGCGCTGCTCTACTTCGGCGCCGGCAGCCTCTTCGACGAGCTGCACGCCATCCCCGACAGCGCCTCGGCCCGCATGATGCGCAACCGCTTCTGGGGCGGCTCCGGCCTCTTCTACCACCCGAACTCCCTCGCCGGCCTCGTGGTGATCGCCGCCGTGCGGGTCGGGTTCGACCGGGCGTTCGCCGCCTGGCAGCGCGTCGGCGTCGCGGCCGTCGCCGCCCTGGTCCTCTCGATCAGTGACTCCCGCACCGGATTCGTGTTCGCCACAGCCGCCGCGTGTGCGTTCGCGGCAGTTGTACTGCTCCGCCACTGGACGGGCCGGAAGAGCCTTGGTGGCCGGACCGGCCACGCCGCCGGTTCCCAGCCTTCTGAGCAGCGCCGGAGCGAGACCACGGCCGGCGGGCAGGACGGCGACCTCGACCGCTGGGGGCGGCCCGCGCTGGTGGCGGTCGCGATGCCGTTCCTGGTGCTGGTGGCCGTCTTCACCATCGGCGGCGGCAGCGACTTCCTGTTCCGCGACCGGTTCACCGACGGCGGCAACGACGTCACCAGCGGGCGCACCGACACGTGGCGCCAGGTCTGGGTCGACTGGGAGCACGCCGGCTGGGCCGAGAAGACCTTCGGCGATGCCCGCACCTCGCGGGCCGTCGTGCACCGGGTCGACGACGGCGCCCCCAAGGAAGGCCCGCGCCGCGACCTGAACACCGACAACGCCGCGGTCGGCGCCTTCCGCCGCGGCGGCGTCCTCGGCGCGATCGGCTTCCTCATCGGCGTGGCGCTGCTGCTCTGGCACGCCCTGCGCGGGCTCTGGCAGGCGGTCGTCCTGCGCCGCCCCGGCGTCCGCCACCCCGCGACCTGGTTCACCGTGGCCGCGGCCGCCGCCGTACCGACGATCATGACCGAGGACTGGGTCATCGGCGGCACCAACGGCGCGATCTGGCTCGTCCTGCTCGCCGGCGAGGTCCGCTCCAGGCGCACCGCCGAGGCCCCCGCGATCGTCCCGGTCCAGGCCCCGTCATCCGCCCCGACCGAGCCCGCACAGTCGGCCGCCCCCGCGGCGTCGGCTGATCCTGCGCCGTAGGCCGAGAGCGGTCACGACACGTCCCGGGCCTGATCCGCTCCCAGCGGACCGCATCGGCGCGCCGGACCTGTCCGTCGCGGTCGCCCCGGGCCTGATCCGTTCGGGGTGGACCGCATCGGCGGGCCGGGTGTCCGTCGCGGTCGTCCCGGGCCTGATCCGTTCGGGGTGGACCGCATCGGCGCGCTGGGCTGTCCGTCGCGGTCGTCCCGGCCCCGGGACCGTCGAAGCCCTCGGAGAAGTCGGGTCCGGAGAGCGGCCGGGGCGACGGGGTTCGTTGCGAGCGGTCGCGGCGCATTCAGCGTCCGATCCCGTTTTTCGGTCCAATTCCGGCATTGTGGGGCATTGACCGGCGTCTGTGCAGCGCGAACGGCCCGGAGGATGCGACATTGCATTCCTCCGGGCCGCAGACGCTTGCGGACGGTGACGGTTACTCGGCGAGCGCGGTCAGCTCGGACCGGAGGGTGCGCAGCGCGCCCGCAAGAAGGCGGGACACGTGCATCTGGGAGATTCCGAGCTGGGCGGCGATCTGCGACTGGGTCAGATTGCCGTGGAACCGCATCGCGATGATCTTCTGCTCGCGCTCGGGCAGTTTGGCCAGGATGGGGCGCAGGGCCTCGCGGTTCTCGACGTTGACCATGTCGGGGTCCTCGCCGCCGAGCAGGTCGCCGAGGCCGTTGGCGCCGGCGTCCGTGCTGTCGCCGGCGGGGGCGTCCAGCGACAGCGCGCGGTACGCCTGCCCGCAGTCCAGGCCCTCGATGATCTCCTCCTCGCTGACGTTGAGGCGGGCGGCGAGGTCCGCGACCGTGGGGGAGCGGCCCAGGTCCTGGGCGAGGTCGCCGGAGACCTTCGAGATCTCCAGGCGCAGCTCCTGCAGGCGGCGGGGCACCCGGACGTCCCAGCCCTTGTCACGGAAGTGGCGCTTGAGCTCGCCGACGATCATCGGGATGGCGTAGCTGGTGAAGGCGGCACCGCGGCCCGGGTCGTAGCCGTCGACCGACTTGATCAGGCCCAGGTTGGCGACCTGGACGAGGTCGTCGAACTGCTCGCCGCGGTTGCGGAAGCGCCGGGCCAGGTACTCGGCGAGAGGGATGTACAGCTCGATGAGGCGAGCCCGGACGCGGTCGCGGTCGGCGCCGGCGGGCAGGTCGCCGAGCAGCGACAGCAGGGCCTTGGCCTGGGCGTCGTTGGCCCGCGTGCTGCTGCTCTCGGTCGGGGTCTCGTGGCTCTTGGCGATGGCGCGGCTGACGTCCCGGGAGGCGGGGACGGACGGCGCGGACACGGCAGCGGTGCTGGAGACAGAGATCGTCATCGGGATGACCTTTCGGGGGCGTTTGACCGGAACAGCGGTGACGGCACGGTCGTCATAGCCGTGCGGGAAGGGGTTGCGTCACCGTGCCGGGGCAGGCGCTGAGCGCACTGGAGCCGGCGCCGGTCGGGAATCGCTCTCGACACCCGTTGTTTGAGTGCCGGTGCAAGACCTGCGAGGTCAGCCTGAGGGCCGGTCCGCCGCTGCTGGACGGGAGCCCTAAATCGTCCGTTCGGACGAGGTGACCGAGCCCGACTGTACTAGAGCGATGCGCCAAATGCGAGATGAGCGCTCCCACGAGGTGTGGAGAGGCCGTGTTGTCACTGGCTGTTGAGTCCATCAATACTCTGTGTGTATGGAAGGAATGGTTGTGCATTTCGATTCGGTAGTGGATCCGGTCCGTATGCCGATACCGGGGCTGCGTTTTCGTAGCGCGCAAGCTACCGTCTCACCCGTGGCGTGCACCTGATTCAACATTGATCCGTGAGGTGCGGGTCGGGGTGTCGTCGCTAAGGAGTTACACGTGGCATCAGGCACGGTGAAGTGGTTCAACTCGGAGAAGGGCTACGGCTTCATCTCGCAGGACAACGGTGGACCCGATGTGTTCGCGCACTACTCGGCGATCCAGGCCACCGGCTACCGCGAGCTGACCGAGGGTCAGAAGGTCGAGTTCGAGATCACTCAGGGCCAGAAGGGTCCGCAGGCCGACAACATCCGTCCGGTCTGACACACCCTTAGTCGTAGGCCGAGACCCGCTTCACGGCCGAAGGAGTATGCAAGCCCCCGTCCGGTGCGTCCGGCGGGGGCTTTGCGGTTCCTGGACACCCGCGGCGGTCCGTGGACGGCTGCGGCGGTTCCTGGACGCCTGCGGCCGGCGGTTCGTGCGCGGCCGCGGCGGTTCCTGGACGCCGCTGGGTGGTCCGTAGCCGCCGCCGGGGCGGTTCCTGGAGGCCGCCGCGGCGCTTCCGGGGCGCCGCGACGGGAAGAAATTTTCAGGCCAGCGCGGTCGGGCGGGCGAAGACCTCGGGAGTGCACGAGTGGGCGTACGCCTGCCGGATCATCCGCAGCGCCCAGTTCATCCTGGGCGAGGCGGTCTCCGGGTGGTCACCGAACTCCGCGGCGACCGTCGCGACGCAGCCCTGCACGCCGATCTGCCGGAGCGTGGTCGTCACCGCTGCGCGCACGTCAGCCTCCGCCGGAATCTGGGACATCTGCAGCGTGGAGGCGAAGAGTGCTTCAGCGCGGACCGCTTCGAACGTCGACTCCATGGTGGTGACCTCCTGCTCTTTGCTCCCCTGCTGTGGTCCAGCTAACTCCTGACCGGGTGCCGGGATGTTCCGAGTTCGGTTGCTAAACGGTTAGGCCGAACGTCTCCAGCAGCCCGGTGAGCTCTAGCAACCGGTGGACGGCGGGGCTGGTGCCGATGATGCGCAGTTCCCCGTCGATGTCCGCCTGGGCGGCGACGAGGACCTGAATGCCGGTCGAGTCCATGAACGGCACGCCGGTGAGGTCGAGATCGACCCGGGAAGGCGCGTACGCACGGATGGCGTCGCGCAGCGACTCGATGAGGGTGGGGGCGCTCGTCATGTCGAGCTCGCCGGTGGCGGTCACGAGGACCGCGCCCTCGCCGGCGGGAGAGACCAGTGCGGCGAATGCGGTCACAGTTGCTTCACCACCCTGAGCAGCAGGCCGTCGCCGCCGACGTCGACCGTGTCGGCCAGGCTCGAGACGACCTGGAGAGACGGTTGCGATGGCAAAAACGCGTCAGGGGCATCCGGCGGAGACGTGACTTCGATCACGCACGCCTTCTCATTGACAGTAGCGCGGACCTGGAAGGCGACGCCCACCCGTACGTGACTGATCACGTTGGCCCAGGTCTCGGAGACGATCAGGCCGATGTCGGCGCGTGTCTGCTCGCCGACGCCGAGACCGGCGAGCGCGCCGTCCAGCACGTGCCTGAGAGTGTTCATGCGATCAAGATCGCGTGGCAGGTCGACGGTCAGGCGCAGGTCCACAATCGCAGTGTTACCGCACAGCGGAGATCGGAAACGCGCCGCAGGTCAGCCGGCGTATGCGAACTCGCGGCCGGCCAGCTCCTGGTAGGCGGCGTCGATCATGTTCAGCGCCCAGTTCATGCGGGCGGCCGCGGTCTCCGGGTACTCGCCGAACTCGCCGGCGACGCGGGCGGCGCAGCCCTTGATGCCGAACCGGCGCAGCGTGGAGGTGACCGCGGAGCGGATCTGGACCGGCGACGGCTCCTGCGAGGCCTGCAGGGCGGAGGCGAAGAGGGCCTCGGCGCGGACCGTGTCAAACGTGCTGTTCATGTCATCCCCCCGGCTGCTGTGCTTCCCGACTGCAAACAGCGTTTCGCCGGGATGGTGCGGCTTGGTCCGCCGTACGGTTGCCGGAAGGTAGCGTGTCGACTACGGACAGATACTTGCTCTGGAGGGCTTGACGAGCTACGGTCAAGCGAGTCCCGCGGAAGTCGGCAGTCTGTCGCCCGGGGACCACCTTTCTCAGACGCGTGTCACGCCCTCTCGCAGGAAGCCAAGGTCACACGCGTTTCGGCCAGTGTTCTCAGGGACACAAGCCACCTCACACGCCAGTCCCGAGGAGGACGCCCATGGCCCCAACCGAAGTGTTGGATCGATCCGCCAAGCAAAGTCACGCAACGAAGCCTCGCCGTACCAGAGCGGCACAGCGCAACCGGGACCACAGCCGGCCCGGAGGTCAGCCCCAGCCGCCCGAGTCGGGTGAGGCCCGGGACGTCGCCGGCATCGCCGACATCGTCCGCGACAAGATGATCCTGAGGGTCGACAGCTACAGCCCCGGCCCCGACGACGTCGCCATCCCGGCGGCGATGGTCCGCCGGTACGGGCTGCGCCACGGCGACGCGATCACCGGCAGCGCCAACGGCTCGACGCTCACCAGGCTCGACACCGTGCACGGCAACGACCCCGAATGGGCCCGCAGCCGGCCCGAGTTCAGCAAGCTGACCGCGCTCTTCCCGCAGGAGCGGCTGCGGCTGGAGACCGGACCGCGGCAGCTCACCAACCGGCTCATCGACCTGGTCATGCCGATCGGCAAGGGCCAGCGCGCGCTCATCGTGTCGCCGCCCAAGGCCGGCAAGACGATGGTCCTGCAGTCGATCGCCAACGCGATCGCGCACAACAACCCCGAGGTCCACCTCATGGTCCTGCTCATCGACGAGCGGCCCGAAGAGGTCACCGAGATGCAGCGGTCCGTGCAGGGCGAGGTCATCGCCTCGACGTTCGACCGGCCGCCGTCGGAACACACCGGCATCGCCGAGCTCGCCGCCGAGCGCGCCAAGCGCCTCGTCGAGCTGGGCCACGACGTGGTCCTCCTGCTCGACTCGATCACCCGGCTCGGGCGCGCCTACAACAACTCCGCCCCCGCCTCCGGCCGCATCCTCACCGGCGGCATCGACGCCAACGCGCTCTACCCGCCGAAGCGCCTGCTGGGCGCCGCCCGCAACATCGAGAACGGCGGGTCCCTCACGATCATCGCGTCCGCGCTGGTCGAGACCGGCTCCACCGGCGACACGGTCATCTTCGAGGAGTTCAAGGGCACCGGCAACGCCGAGCTCAAGCTCGACCGCAAGCTCGCCGACCGCCGCGTCTTCCCCGCGATCGACATCGACGCCTCCAGCACCCGCCGCGACGACGTCATCCTGCACCCCGACGAGCTGCTGGCCGTCTCCCGCCTGCGCAAGGCCCTGGCCGCAGCCAACGGCGGCGCGACCGAACAACTGCTGGACCGCCTCGCCAAGACCCAGTCCAACGCCGAGTTCCTCACCATGCTCCTGCGCGGCAACGCCACCTGACCCCACCTCCCACTACAGAAGGTGACGCCCCGCCCACGATTGAATGATCAATTTTTTCGTGCGGTGTAGCGTAGGTATGCAGGACGCCGCCGCCGGTGCCTTCACGATCTGCCAGCGGTGGGGCGCGCTCGAGACCCCTTGTCGTGGCACCGTCCGCCACGCCGTCAGCACAACCCGCCATTCCGCGCCGCCCGCGAGGGGGTTGGTGAGGGGTAGGACGGTTCGCGCCGCCAGCGCGAGTGCCGGTTCGGGAGGGCGCGCGGGACTTCACGCCCGTCCAGCGCGACGCGAGCGGGGGGTTCCGGGTGAGAACGGGCTCCGTGAGCGGGCTCTGGATGAGGCGAGCGGGCCCTGGGTGAGAGCGGGCCCTGGAGGGCGATGGTGGTCTCCTGGGATGGTGGTCTCCTGGGGATGAGAGCGGGTCTCCTGGGATGAGAGCGCGGCCCCGGCGTGGAGGGAGCGGGACGCGTTGTCGACGGGCCGCTGGTCACGTCGCCAGCGCAGCCGTCTGTGAGGCAGCCGTCTGTGAGAATGCCGGACGCCGCGTCCACGGTTCGCCGGCCAGGGCTGGGAGCCCGGCGCGGGGCGGGCACGGGCCGGTCCGCTGTTTCGCGTCGCCGGCGCGAGGACGTCCGTGAAGGGGGAAGGCATCGCGCCTGGTCGGCGCGGATGGCTTGGATTCGCTCCCGGTCAGTGCCGACGGCTTCGGGTGTCAGCGCGAGTGGGCTCCGCGCGAGTGTGGCTCCGGGTGCCAGCGCGAGCGGGGCGGCATCGAGAGCCTTGGGCCTGCCGAGATCCAGGGCAGCGCGGTGCGGGACCTCCGGGGTGAACAGAGCGGGCGCCACGTTCCTGGGCCGCTGGTTGCGGTGCCACTGCGGCCATCCGTGGTTGCCAACGCGGCTCCCGCGAAGGGGGCCAAACGCTGTGGACTCGCGGCCAAATTCGCGGTGCCGGCGTGGTAATTCGCGGTGCCGGCGTGGCGATGTCCGTTGCGAGGGCGGAGACGCTGTGTGCACGCGCCGCTGGTCGCGGCGCCCGGGGCTAGGGCGGCCGTGATAGAGCAAGACGTCGTGGCCGCGGTTGCGGTGCCGGGGTGGGGCGTCCGTGATGGAGCAAGACGTCGCGGCCGCGCTTGCGGTGCCGAGTGGGGCGTCCATGAAAGGGGCAAGACGTCGCGGCCGTTGTTTGTGGTGCCGGGGTGGGGGCGTCTGTGACGACGGCGGGACGCCGCGTCCTCGAATCCGCTGGTCACGGCGCTGGCGCTAGGGCGTCCGTGGAAGAGGGCAACCCGACTGTGCCCGGTCAGCGCGAGCGGGCTCCGGGAACAGCCAGGCTCCGGGAGGGGGTCGGCGCGAGCGGGGCTCCGGGGCTTCAGGAGATCAGTCGGGCTGCGGGAAGATCGGTCGCGGTTCTGGAGGGGTCAGCGTGAGCGGGCGCCGGGGGTGAGGCGGACCAGGGCGTCGTCTGCGGACAGGACGCCCAGGGCTGAGGCGTACGCCATCTCGCGGCCCCAGGAAGCGACGTCGGCCGGGGCCAGGTCGGCCACGCCCTCGACGGTTGTCAGGTGTTCGCGCAGGCCGAGCCAGCTCTCCGTCGCGGCCACGCCCTCGGGGGTGGTCTGGTCGGCCCAGTTGAAGTCGACCACGAAGTACTGCGCCAGGTAGACCGCGGCGGCGCCGATGATCGCGCCGGTGACCTGGTCGGGGACCTTGGCGCTGAGCTCGCTGTCCACCCACCACCAGGTGATGAACATCAGGAGCGCGGGCAGGATCGCGCCGAGGAGCAGGGCGCGGCGGGTCTTCGGGGCCAGGCGGGGGGTGCAGAGGCCGCGCGTGCGGGCCTCGGCGACCACGGCGCGGTAGAAGGTGCGGCGCCACCTACGGGCCTCTGTCCAGCTGTCGAACGCCAGGCTGGTCAGGGTCGTCTCCCCGTTGACCGACAGGTGGTGGACCCGGTCGAGGATCTGCTGCTCGTACGGCGTCAGGCTCCGGCCGTCGCCCTTGCGCAGGCGGGCCGTCGTCTGCGCCGGCTCGCCGGCGGCCGGGGAGCCGGTCTCGCGCAGCTCCAGAAAGCCCCGCGCGGCCAGGTCGAGCAGCGTGCTGTCGATCGCGTCCTCGTCGGAGCGCCACCGGTTGACCATCAGGCTGACCACCGCCGGCGGCTCCTGTCCCGGCAGGTCGGTGCGCGCCGGCCCGGGCTCGGGCAGCCGGGGGCGGGAGCGCCAAAGGGTCACCGCCACCGCGGCGGCCCAGACGGCCAGCGCGGCGGGCACGCTGAACTCAAGGAACGGTGGCCAGTCCACGATGATCCTTCCCACGGGGGATGGGGAGATGCCATCACTCTAGCGGCTCAGCCACCACCACCTTGCCGACCATATGTCCGTCTTCAACCATTTCGTGGGCACGTGTGAGCGACGCCGCGTTCAGGCCGTCCAGCCGGGTCGTCAGCGTGGAGCGGATGGTGCCGGCGTCGACGAGCGCGGCGACCCGGTCCAGCAGCTTGTGCTGGGCGATCATGTCCGGGGTCTGGAACAGCGGCCGGGTGAACATCAGCTCCCAGTGGAAGCTGATGCTCTTCGCCTTGAGCGGCAGCAGGTCCAGTCCCGCAGGCTCGTCGATCGCGGTGATCGCCCCGCCGGGCCGCAGGATCTCGGCGAAGCGCTCGATCAGGCCGGGCCGGCCCGTGCTCGGCGAGAAGATGTAGTCCACCTCCGCCGGGAGGTCGTCGTGGTGCACGACGTCGTGCGCGCCGAGCGAAAGCGCCCAGTCACGCGACTCGGCGCGGGACGCGGTGCCGATCACGGTCAGGCCGGTCAAGGCCCGCGCCAGCTGGATCATCATCGAGCCGACCCCGCCCGCCGCGCCGAGCACCAGCAGCGTGCCCGTCGACTGTTCCGAGAGGCGGAACCGGTCGAACAGCGTCTCCCACGCCGTGATCGTCGTCAGCGGCAGCGCGGCCGCCGACGCGAAGTCCAGCGAGCGCGGCTTGCGCCCCACGATCCGCTCGTCGACCAGGTGCAGCGCGGAGTTGGTGCCGGGACGGTCGATGCTGCCCGCGTAGTACACCTCGTCGCCCGGCGCGAAGAGCGTCACCTCGCCGCCCACGGCCACGACCACCCCGGCCGCGTCCCAGCCGAGCACCCTGTCCCCGCCGCCCTTACGGACCTTGTGGTCGACCGGGTTGACCGAGACCGCTTTCACCCGCACGAGCAGGTCCCGCGGGCCGGGTGCGGGCACTGGCAGTTCGACGTCCCTGAGGCCGTCCGCCGTGCTGATCACGGCCGGCATGTTCGTACTCATGCCGCCGACGCTATCCAGAGCGCCCTAGTTACCCGCAAGGGTGATGAGTTTCCATTGGGTACTGTTGGCCGCGTGCCCGACGACGTCTATGCGGCCTGCTGCCCGTGCCGCGACATGCTCGACCTGCTCGCCAACAAGTGGAGCGCGCTCGCCCTCGGCGCGCTGGAAGACGGGCCGCGGCGTTTCGGTAGCCTACGGACCCGACTGCAGGGCATCAGCCCGAAGGTCCTCACCGTCACCCTGCGCAAGTTGGAGGAGCACGGGTTGATCACCCGGAAGGTGTTCGCCGAGGTGCCGCTGCGGGTCGAGTACGAGCTGACCCCGCTCGGCCGGGACGCGTGCGCGCCGCTCGCGCACCTGCGGACCTGGGTCGAGTCCAACATCCATCGCTTCCCGGCAGCGGCGGCATGATCCTTCCGCTGCTGCCCGAGCTCACCCTCGACCTTGCCGACGAGGACGCGGGCCTGTTCGACGCCACCGGGGGTTCGTACCGCAGCGAGGAGCCCCCGCCGTTCTGGTCGTTCGCGTGGCCCGGCGGGATGGCGCTGGGTCGCTTCCTGCTGGATCAGCCGCTGTACGTGGCCGGCCGCAGCGTCATGGACCTGGGCGCCGGCTCGGGGCTGGTCGGCATCGCCGCGGCCCGCGCCGGCGCCTGCACGGTCACCGCAGTCGACACCGACCCGGCGGCCCTGGCGGCCTGTGCCCGCAACGCCCGGGCCAACGGCGTCGACATCGTCACCTCGTCCGTCCCGGTCGACGCCGAGGTCATCGTCGCCGGCGACGTCTTCTACAGCGGCCCCGTGGCCGAGCGGGTCCTCGGCTTCCTGCGCCGCAGCGGCGCGGAGGTCCTGGTCGGCGACCCCGGCCGCGGCTACCTGCCCACCCGCCTGTTCGAGGCGCTCGCCACGTACGAGGTCCCGGTCCGCGTCAAGCTCGAAGACCAGTGCGCGATGCGCACCACCATCTGGCGCCTCCGCTGACCGTCGCTACATAGACGTCGCGCGATCCAGGCCACCGACGGACGCGGCGGTTCGCGACCCGCGTCCGGTGAGTGGGTGCGGAACGGCCCGGGAGCAGGGAAATCATGCTCCCGGGCCGTCGCGGGGATCGCTACTTCTTGTTGAGGCCGTCGAGGCCCTTGTCGAGGCCCGCCCGGCGGAGTGCGTCGGCGAGGGCGCTGTTCTGCAGGCCGCCACCGTCGCGCTGGCGACCGCCACCGCCACCGCGGGAGTCGCCGCCGCGGCCGCCCGAGCCGCCACGCTGGCCGCCGGACCCACCGGACCCACCGGCGCCGCCCGAGCCGCCGCCGCGCTGGCCGCCGCCGGTGCCCGCGCCGCCCGAGCCGCGGCCGCCGCCCGAGCTGCGGGGACCGCCGCCGCCCTGGCCGCCGCGGCCGCCGGGTGCTCCCGCGCCGCGCTGGCCGCCGGAAGGGCCGCCGCCGGGGGCGCCGGACTGCTGGGCCTCGTCGTCGAGGCGCAGGGTGAGGGAGATGCGCTTGCGGGGGATGTCGACGTCGAGGACCTTGACGCGCACGATGTCGCCGGGCTTGACGACCTCGCGGGGGTCCTTCACGAACGTGTAGGACAGGGCCGACACGTGGACCAGGCCGTCCTGGTGGACGCCGACGTCGACGAAGGCGCCGAACGCCGCCACGTTGGTGACCACGCCTTCCAGCAGCATGCCGGGGGTGAGGTCGGAGATCTTCTCGACGCCGTCGGCGAAGGTGGCGGTCTTGAAGGCGGGGCGGGGGTCGCGGCCCGGCTTCTCCAGCTCCTTGAGGATGTCGGTGACGGTCGGCAGGCCGAAGGTGTCGTCGACGAAGTCGGCCGGCTTCAACCGGGCCAGGGCCGTGCCGTTGCCGATGAGGGCCTTCATGTCGGTGCCGGTCGCGGCCAGGATGCGGCGGACCACCGGATACGCCTCGGGGTGGACGCTGGAGGAGTCCAGGGGGTCGTCGCCGTCGGGGATGCGCAGGAAGCCCGCGCACTGCTCGAACGCCTTCGGGCCGAGCCGGGCCACGTCCTTGAGGGACTTGCGGGAGCGGAAGGGCCCGTTCGCGTCGCGGTGCGCGACGATCGCGTCGGCCAGGCTGCCGCCGATGCCCGAGACGCGGGTCAGCAGGGGCGCGGAGGCCGTGTTGACGTCGACGCCGACGCCGTTGACGCAGTCCTCGACCACCGCGTCGAGGGAGCGGGACAGCTTCGACTCGGACAGGTCGTGCTGGTACTGCCCGACGCCGATGGACTTGGGGTCGATCTTCACCAGCTCGGCGAGGGGGTCCTGCAGGCGGCGGGCGATGGAGACAGCGCCGCGCAGCGACACGTCCATGCCGGGCAGCTCCTGCGCGGCGAAGGCCGACGCCGAATACACCGACGCGCCGGCCTCGGAGACCATCACCTTGGTGACGTTGAGCTGCGGGAACTGCTTGACCAGGTCGGCGGCGAGCTTGTCGGTCTCGCGGGAGGCGGTGCCGTTGCCGATCGAGATCAGCTGGACGTCGTGCTTCTGGCAGAGGGCGGCGAGGATCGCGAGCGACTCGTTCCACTTGTTCTGCGGCACGTGCGGGTAGATCGTGTGCGTGTCGACGACCTTGCCGGTGGCGTCGACGACGGCGACCTTCACGCCGGTGCGGAAGCCCGGGTCGAGGCCCATCGTGGCGCGGGTGCCGGCCGGCGCGGCGAGCAGCAGGTCGCGGAGGTTGGCGGCGAAGACCCGGACCGCCTCCTCCTCGGCCGCCTGCCACAGCCGCATCCGCAGGTCGATCCCGAGGTGGACGAGGATGCGGGTGCGCCAGGCCCAGCGGACCGTGTCGTTGAGCCACTTGTCGCCGGCCCGGCCCTCGTCGCGGATGCCGAACTTCGAGGCGATCGTCGGCTCGTACAGCGACGGGAGATCGGGATCCTGGGTGGGCTCCAGCACCAGGTCCAGCATCTCCTCCTTCTCGCCGCGGAACATGGCGAGGATGCGGTGCGAGGGCAGCTTGGTGAAGGGCTCGCTGAAGTCGAAGTAGTCGGAGAACTTCGCCCCGTCGGCCTCCTTGCCGTCGCGCATCTTCGACACGAGGCGGCCCTGCCCCCACATCGTCTCGCGCAGCGAGCCGATGAGGTCGGCGTCCTCGGAGAAGCGCTCGACCAGGATCGCCCGCGCCCCGTCGAGGGCCGCGGCGGCGTCGGCGACGCCCTTGTCGGCGTCGACGAAGACCGCGGCGGCGGCGAGCGGCTCGACGGTGGGGTCGGCGAGCAGCCCGTCGGCGAGCGGCTCCAGGCCGGCCTCGCGGGCGATCATCGCCTTGGTCCGCCGCTTCGGCTTGTACGGCAGGTAGATGTCCTCGAGCCGGGCCTTGGAGTCCGCGGCCATGATCTGCGCCAGCAGGGCGTCGTCGAGCTTGCCCTGGGTGCGGATCGACTCGATGATCGCCGTCCGGCGCTCCTCCATCTCCCGGAGGTAGCGCAGCCGCTCCTCCAGGGTGCGCAGCTGGGTGTCGTCGAGCATCTCGGTCGCTTCTTTGCGATACCGGGCGATGAAGGGCACGGTCGCGCCGCCGTCGAGCAGCTCGACCGCGGCGGCCACCTGCCGCTCCCTGACACCGAGCTCTTCGGCGATCCGCGCCTGAATGGAGGTCGTCACGATCCTGCATTCTGCCCCACCCGCCACGCCGGTCGCGAAGGCAGCGCGCCGGTGAAGCCGAACGGGGACCGAACGTAGCGGGAAAGAAGCCCAACGTGACCTGGAAAAAGTCGGAGAGAAAGCGTTATTGACCCTGAGCCGCTTCGTCTCCTGAATAGTTCGACAGGAGGATGCGGATGGGCACGGCCACGGTGATCGCGGCGCGGGACGGTGACCAGCGGGCGCTTGACGCCCTGGTCGCCGAGTACCTGCCGCTGATCTACAACATCGTCGGGCGGGCGTTGCAGGGGCACGCCGACGTCGACGACGTGGTGCAGGAGACCATGCTCCGGATCGTCGACGGGCTGCCGCGACTGCGCGAGCCGGAGAGCTTCCGGTCGTGGGCCGTCGCCATCGCGATGCACCAGGTCAGGGACCGGCACCGGAAGCAGACGCAGGCGCCGCTGGTCGGTGACTGGGCCGACCCGACCGACACCGCGGACCCGGGCGCCGACTTCGCCGACCTCGCGATCACCAGGCTGCGCCTGTCGGGGCAGCGCCAGGAGGTCGCCGAGGCGACCCGGTGGCTCGACCACGACGACCGGGAGCTGCTGTCGCTGTGGTGGCTGGAGGCCGCCGGGCAGCTGGAGCGCGACGAGGTCGTCGAGGCGCTGCACATCACCAGGCAGCACGCGGCGGTGCGGATCCAGCGGATGAAGGCACAGCTCGACGCGGCCCGCGCGGTCGTGCGCGCACTCGCCGTGCGGCCCCGCTGCCCGGAGCTGCAGGCGATCGTGACCAGCTGGGACGGGCGGCCGAGCGCGCTGTGGCGCAAGCGGCTGGCCCGCCACACCCGCGAGTGCCAGCGGTGCGACCGGGCGTGGACCGACATGGTCGCCGCGGAGCGCCTCCTCGCCGGGATCTCGCTGGTGCCGGTCCCGTTCGTGTTCAGCGCGGCGGCGGCGAAGACCGGCGCCCTGGCGACCGGGGCGATCGGCGTCAAAGGGATCAAGGGGCTGATCCTGGGCTGGTTCGGCGCCGCGAAGCCGGCCCTGGCGGGCGTCGCCGCGACCGTCGCGATCGCGGGGGCGGCCGGCGCCGTCTACGTGGCCACCAGCGGCGAGCAGAAGCCCGCGGTCGTGTCCCAGCCGGGGGAGTCGCCGTCCGCACAGCAGAGCCAGAGCGCGAGCCCCGCCGTACAAAGTCCGAGCAGCGCTCCACCGTCGAGCGCGACCCCCTCGAAACAAGCGCTGCCGCCGGCGGTGAAGAGCCCGAAGAAGGGCATCAGCACCAACGGCAAGGTCAACTTCAACCAGGCGGCCGTCAAGGACATGAAGGCCGGCTGGTACTACAACTGGTCGCCGGCGCCGAGCTTCGGCGCGACCAGCGGCGTCGAGTTCGTGCCGATGGTGTGGGGCACCGCGAACGTCGACGCCGACGTCGCCAAGGCCAAGCAGAACGGCAAGGTGCTGCTCGGGTTCAACGAGCCCGACCTCAAAGAGCAGTCGAACATGAGCCCCGAGCAGGTCCTCGACCTGTGGCCGAAGCTGCAGGCGTCCGGCCTGCGGCTCGGCAGCCCGTCCGTCGCGTACGGCGGCGACACCCCCGGCGGCTGGCTCGACCGCTTCATGAGCGGGGCGAAGCAGCGCGGCTACCGGGTCGACTTCATCACGCTGCACTGGTACGGCGGCGACTTCGGACCGGACGCGCCGAACCAGCTCAAGCGCTACCTGCAGAACGTGTACAACCGGTACAAGCTGCCCATCTGGCTGACCGAGTACGCGCTGATGCGGTTCGAGAACGGCACCGTCTACCCGACCGTGGACCAGCAGGTCAGCTTCGTGAAGAGCTCCACGGCGATGCTCGAAGGACTGTCGTTCGTCGAACGGTATGCCTGGTTCATCCTGTACAGCTCGAAAGCGGGCGACACCGGTCTCTACAGCAACGGCACCACCCCGACCGGGGTGGGCGCCGCCTATCGCGCAGCAGGAGGATGATCATGGACGCGAGGTCGGGTGGGGCCGCCACACTGCTCGGTGCGCTCAACGACGCCTGTGAGGATTTCCAGCGGTACGGGCAGCAGGTCGCCGCCACGCACGGCCCCATGCACTGGGAGCTGATCGGTCGCATCGGACCCGGTGAGGCGCCGTTCGCCCTGGTCGGCGTGGTGCTGCGGTATGACCGGACCACCGTCGACCTCGGCGTCGACCTATGGGTGCGGGAGGGCGCGTTCGAGGTCAGCGGCTACGGCACGGTCGACGGCCGGCGGCTGCTCATCGACCTGCCCGACGTGCTGACCGAGGACCTCGACGAGGCGATCGACGTGCTCCGCGAGTACACCCGGCGGCTGTGCTCCTACCGCAACGTGCTGGACGACGTCGCGTAACCGCCGCCCCCGCAGCAGCGTGGCGAGCGCGAGCAGGCCCACCGCCGTGGTCGCCGCGCCGCAGGCGGCGAACGTGGCCGGTGCCCCGACGGCCTGCACCAGCGGGGCGCCCAGCAGCGTGCCGAGGGGCGTGGCCACGACGAGCACCGCCCCGCGGGCCGCCAGCACCGGCGGCAGCCGCCCGGCCGGCACCGTGCGCTGGACCAGGGACATGCTGGTCGTCGGGTACGGCGCCCACACGAGCCCGGCCAGCCCGAGCGCGATCATGTGTCCCCACAACGGGAGCGGGAGGCCGAGCGGCATGAGCAGCAGGCCGAAGGCGATCACCACGCCGATCATGACCGGCCACAGCGCCAGCCGCCGCAGGTGGCCGGTGACGACGGCGCCGATGACCGCGCCGACGCCGAACGCCATGTACACCAGCCCGATCTCGTCCACGGAGGACACGAACAGCGGCATCGCGACCGGCAGCGGGCCGAACAGCAGGAAGAACCAGAACGTCAGCACCATCGGCCCGCGCAGGCGGGGATCCCGCCGGATCGCCGCGAAGCCCTCGCTGCGTCCGTCCGCCGTCCGACCGGCCGCCTCGGCGCCCGGCGTGTCGGCCTTGATCTGCAGGAACGACACGGCCAGGACGGCGAACGTGGCGGCGTCGACCGCGAGGACCGTCGGCGCGCCGAGGAAGGCGATCAGCAGCCCGGCGATCGCCGGCCCGGCCACCGTCGAGGCCTCCACGATGGCGGTGAGCAGCGCGTTCGCCGGCAGGTGCAGCGGGGCCGGCAGGACCTGCGCGATCACGGTGTACCGCCCGGCCGAGCCCCACGCCGACAGCAGCGCGGACAGGGCGAGCAGCGTCACGTACCGGCCGATCGACAGCCCGCCGCAGGTGGACAGCAGCGCGACGGTGCCCAGCAGCGCCGCCCGCAGGGCGCCGTCCCACGCGACGAGCAGCGCAGCGCCGCGGTTGCGCAGCAGCGGCGCGAACACGACCGTGCCGACGGCGCCGGGCAGCGTGAACGCGGCGACGGCGAGCCCGACCCACAGTCCCCGCGCGTCCGCGGGCGCCAGCTGCAGCGCCAGCCACCCGACGGCGACCGCACTCATGCCGTCACCCAGGGCCGAGAGCAGCAGCCCCGGCAGGACCCGGTTGAGCACAGGGTGCCGGATCACCTGTAGATAGGGAGACATCGATTGATTCTCGCCCATGTGCTGGGCATTCTCCAAGAATGATGGTTGGGCGCGTAACGCTCGCCACACGGGGTATCCGGAGGCCATGGTCAACTTCGGTTACACACTGATGTGTGAGCAGACCGGGCCCAGCGAACTCGTCGACGACGCGGTGCGCGCGGAGGAGGCAGGGTACGACTTCGCGGCCGTCTCGGACCACTTCAACCCGTGGCTCGTCGAGCAGGGGCACTCGCCGTTCGCCTGGTCGGTGCTCGGCGCCGCGGCGTACGCCACCCAGAACCTCGAACTGATGACCATGGTGACCTGCCCGACCCGCCGCTACCACCCCGCGGTCGTGGCCCAGCAGGCGGCGACGGTCGGCGCGATGTCACAGGGCCGCTTCACGCTCGGCCTCGGCTCGGGGGAGAACCTCAACGAGCACATCGCCGGCGCGTGGCCGCACCGCACCCAGCGGCACGAGATGCTCGCCGAGGCCATCGAGATCATCAGGCCGCTGCTGGCCGGCGAGACCGTGCACCACGGCGGCACGTACTTCGACGTGCCCGAGGCGCGGCTGTGGGACCGCCCCGACGAGGGCGTGCCGGTCGTCCTGGCCGTCTCCGGCGACGGGTCGATGCACCTGGCGGAGCCGCTCGACGGCACCGTCGCCGTCACGCCCGACGCGTCGCTGCGGCTGCCGGGCCGGCCCGCCTACGGGCAGGTCGCGCTCTGCTACGGGCCCGACGAGTCGGAGTGCCGCAAGCGGGCCCTGGACCAGTGGCGCTGGTTCGGCCTGCAGTGGCCGGTCCTCGCCGAGCTGCCGGACCAGCGCGCGTTCGACGACGCCGCCGCGTTCGTGACGGAGGACGACGTCGCCGCGGCCGTGCCGTGCGGCCCCGACGTGGACCGGCATGTCGCGGCGGTCCGCAAGTACGTCGACGCCGGCTTCACCCACGTCGCGCTGGTCCAGATCGGCGGCGGCAACCAGGAGGAGTTCCTGACCTGGTCGCGGTCCGAACTCCTCCCGGCGCTGCACGCGGAAGCCGGCACGTAGAACCCGCCCCGGGCCGTGGCCGCCCCTACACGCCGCCGGGGCGCAGCCGCGGAAGCCTGGAGTCGACGTCCGGCACCGAGTAACCCAGCGCGCGCAGGCGGCTCGACACGTCCTCGATCGGCTTGCGGATCTTCTGCGCCGCGGCGAGGAGATGGTTGAGCGGCACCGGCTGGCTCGCGTCCAGCCACGGGCGGGAGCCGTCCAGGTCGGTGCTGGCGAGGAGGAGGTCGTTGGGCTTCACCGAGTCGACCTGGATGCTGCTGAGGTCGACGTCGACGTTGTAGCCCAGCGTCTCCAGCCGCGCCGCGATCTCGTGCACCGGCCGGCGCACCCGGCGGGCCGCCTGCAGCAGGTGCGGCAGCGGCACCTGCTCGTCGAGGTCAAGCCACGGCTGCGAGCCGTCCAGGTCCCGGCTGGTGATCAGCAGGTCGTCGGGCTCCACCTGGTCCAGCGACGGGCCCGCGCCGTGCAGGCTCACCGCGTAGCCGAGGAACGTCAGCCGGGCCGCGATGTCGTGCACGCTGCGCCGGGTCCGCTGCGCCGCCCGCAGGATGCGGATCGTCGGGACCGGCTTCATCGGGTCCAGCCACGGGTCCGAGCCGTCGAGGTCCTCGCTGGTGATCGTCAGGTCGTCGGGCTCCAGGTGGTCGATCAGGATCGCGTCCGGGTCGACGTCGACGCGGTACCCGACGGCGGCGAGCCTGGTGGCCACGTCGGCGACGTCGCGGCCGGTCGCCTCCGTCGCGCGCAGCAGGTGGATCAGCGGCACCGGCCGCGCCGGGTCCAGCCACGGCTGCGAGCTGTCCAGGTCGCGGCTGGCCAGCTGCAGGTCCTCCGGCTCCAGCTTCACGGTCTCCAGGGCGTCGAGGTTGCCCCCGAGCGTGAACCCGAAGGCGCGCAGCCGCGCCACCACCTCCGCCACCGGCCGGCCGGTCCGCTCGGCGGCGCGCAGCACGTGCACCGGCGCCACCTCCTCGTGCAGGTCCAGCCACGGTGACGTGCTGTCCAGGTCGCGGGAGATGAGCACCAGGTCGTCGGGCTCGACGGTCAGCGCCTCCCAGCCGGGCTCCAGCGGGTAGCCGAGCAGCGCCAGCCGCGCCGCGGTCTCGTCGGCCGGCAGGTCGACCTTGTGCGCGGCGCGCAGTATGTGCAGCCGCGTCACCGGCTCCCGCGGGTCGAGCCACGGGTGCGAGCCGTCGAGGTCCCGGCTGGCGATCGTCAGGTCCTTCGGGCCGAACTGCTCGATCGGCAGCATGTCCACGTCGACGTCCACGTCGAAGCCCAGCTGCCGCAGCCTCGCGACGATCTCCTGGATGGGACGGCCCGTCTTGTGTGCCGCCCGCAGCAGGTGTACGAGATGCACCGGCTGGTCCGGGTGCATCCAGGGACGGGTCCCGTCGACGTCGCGGCTGGTGAACACCAGGTCGTCGGGGTCGACACCCACCTGCGCGGCGCCCACCGACGGCTCGTAGCCCAGCTGGTCGAGCCGGGCCGCGATCTCCGGCGCGCTCCGCCCGGTCTTGCGCGCCGCCCGCACCAGGTGCACCAGCGGCACGATGTCGACCGGGTCCAGCCAGGGGCCGGTGCCGTCGACGTCGACGCTGAGCAGCAGCGCGTCCGACGGCCGGGAGCGCAGCGCCCGCTTCCAGTCCGCGCCCGGCTTGAGCACCTTGCGGTAGCGCCCGCCGGCGGCGAGGGCGGTCAGCCGCCACTCGACCAGCTCGTCGGGGCCGCCGACCGGCCCGTCGTTGGCCACGAAGCAGCCGGTGACGGACGCGTCGACGGTCTCGCCGTCCATGTCCCACCTGCCGTGGCCGCGCTCGATCGCCTGCTCGAAGATGAGGTCCGCGACCAGCGGCCGGATCGGCGCCAGGCGGCACAGCCACTCGTAGCCGAGCAGCGTCGTGCCCGGCGCGGTCAGGGCCGGCACCGCCTCCCACAGCAGCCGGTCGACGTCGTCCTCGCGGTACGCCAGGATCTTCGTCCGGTCGACCGACAGCCGCGGCGCGAGGTCCCGGTTCAGGTTGACCACCGCGCCGAAGATCTCCTTGCCGGCGTAGAGGCCGTCGGCGAGCAGCGCGCCGGTGCCCTTGCACCACCACACCCGCGACCCCTCGGCCGCGACCACGCCGACGCCGACGCCCTCCTCGTCCTCGTCCTCGTCGTCGAGGGCGGTCGCCGCCTCCGACAGCTCCCCGGGCGCCCACTGCTGGGTCTCGACGCCGTCGGTCGCGTCGGTGCCGAACTCGGCCACCCACAGCAGCTTGCGCAGCTCCTCCACCGACGCGACGGTCACGCCGTCGCGCAGGTGCAGCCGCACCGTCGTGCCCGAGTCGGTGCCCGGCCCCAGGTCCTGGATGCGGAACAGGCTGCCCGGCCCCGCGATCGACACCCGCAGCCGCTCGCCGGCCTGCCCGTCGCGGCCCATCCGGCAGGTCTCGACGGTCAGCTCGTCGGCGAGCATGAAGTAGCTGAGCACGCCGATGCCGAACCGGCTGTTGGGGAACAGCTGCACCGGCGGGTCGAGCCGGGCCCACTCGGCCTGCTCCTCGAGGAACTCCGGCAGGTCCGCCAGCCGCACGCCGGCCTGCGAGAACACCTCGCTCAGCTCGCGGACGCCCATGCCGATGCCGTTGTCCACGCAGTCCAGGAACGGCCGGCCGGACTCGTCGACGCCCTGCTCGAAGCGGATCCGGCCGCTCCACGCGTCGGGGGCCGCGGCGGTGGTGCGGGCCAGGAACTCGGTGCGCGCCTCCCGGTAGCGGCACGCGTCGAGGGCGTTCTGGTACAGCTCCCGGATCGCCAGGGCAGGGTCGCCGTAGAGCTGCTCGCCCATCAGCAGCTCCCGCACCCGGTCCTCGGCGAGCCGGAACCGCACGCCCGCGGACTGGTAGGCCGGGACACCGCCGACGACCGCCGGGCGCACCTCGTCGGTCGCGGCCCGGTTGGGCAGGTGCCGCAGCGCGGCCAGGGAGTCGTCCCGGGCCGCCGCCCGCTGGGCCTCGGCGAGCAGCTGGTTGAGCGTCTCGATGTGGACGCGCAGCGCCACCTCGATCGAGGGGTGGGCGCAGTCGGCGGCGAGCACCAGCGTCGCGCCGCGCAGGTCCCAGCGGGCCGCGTGCACCGTCTCGATCACCTGGCCCGGCGTGACCGGGTCGCCGATGCCGAGGTGCTCGCCGATGACCTCCGGCAGGACCGTCGCCTCGATCGCCAGCCAGCGGGCGATCGTCAGCAGGAACGCGACCAGCCGCTCCCGCGTGCCGTGCCGGTCCTGCGAGACCAGCGCCTCGGGCCGGTCGTGCCGGTTGAGGAACGCCGGGTCGGCGCGGATCGCCCGCAGCAGCTCCGCCAGGCGCTTCTGCGGCTCGTCGTCCAGCGCGCCCGCCAGGTCCTGCGTCTGGCCCTCCGGCCCCCTGATGAGCGCCTCGATCGTCGCCGGCTGGTACGCGGCGGGCCGCCGGCCGATCCACCGGTGCAGCAGCCACCAGCCGAGCTCCGCGGCCGCCTCCCGCCGGCCCGCGCGGATCGCGGCGAGGGCGCGGCGGTGCGGCTGCGCGTAGGTCTGGGAGAACCGCTCGAACGCGGCCCGGTCGCTGGACGCGTCCTGGGACGGCTCGAGGTCGCCCGGGTGCACCCCGCGCTCGGCGGCGGCGATGCCGGCCCACAGCGCGTCGTGCAGGAACGGGGTCGTCACCAGCAGTGCCGCCTCGGCGCCGCTGAGCCGCTCGCCCTCCGGCAGGAAGCCGACGAGGCTCTTCACCTGCTCCGACATGCGCAGCGCGAAGTCGCCGTCCTGCCACGGGTCGTCGGGCAGTGCGGCCGCGGACCGTCTGCGCGCCGCGGCGAGCTGGCGCACGAGCGTCACCGAGCGGTCACGGTGGGCCGCGCCGTCGGTCACCCGCCCCCACACCTCGTGCTGTGCAGCGAACGTTTCCCAGCCGTCAGGAGCCATGCGGGAAAACTTACCGGCCAATCGCAACGGACCGCTCCTGTTGGGGCCGAACGGCCGGTCGCGCGTTGTTGCTTTCGCAGGCTACGGTGCAGCGGGCAGTGATGGTCGTTGGAAGGAGCACGTCGGGTATGTCCATCGCTGAAGACGGCAACGAGCAGGAACAGCGTGTGGACCGGGCGGCGCGGCATCGCATCCCGCCGACGGCCTCCGCGACCGCGAAGGTCCCCCTCCTGCCGGAGCCGTTCAACCCGGCGAAGCCGACGTTTCCGGCCGGCGCGGCGATCCCCCGCCAGCGGCGCGGCGGCCCCACGGCGATCGCGACCGCCTCGATCCCGGTCACTCCCGTCGAGGACGACCGGCCGGACTTCGACGCCCTCTTCGCGGACGCCCTGGGCGACGAGCCCGAGCCGGAGCCCGAACCCGCTCCGGCCCCGTCTTCCGAGGCGCCGTCCCCTGACACCGTCGCTCCTGACGCGGCCGGTCCGGAGACCGATGATCCTGAACAGGGGGACGACCCGGCGACCGTCGGGACGCTCGCCGGTGAGCTCAGGGCGAGCGCCGCGGAGTCGCTGCCGCCGGTCGACGACGAGCCCGCCGAGCCCCTCGTGCCCGCTGTGCCCGCTGTGCCCGCTGCGCTGGTCAAGCCCGCCGCCGAGGCCCCGGCGCTCGTGGACCCGGCCGCCTTCGATCCGGCCGAGCTCGACCCGGCCGCCGATGAGCCGGAGGATGCCGCTGTACCGGCGGCGCCACCGGTCGGGGTGGCGCCGGTCCTGCTGGCCCCCGACGACTCGCCGACCGTGGCCGACTATGTGCCGCCGGCCATCGCGATCGTCACCGACGACCCCGCCGACACCGACGACGGCCCCGACTACCGCGGCGCCCGCCGCCGGAACGCCGCCTGGCGCCGGTACCCGGTCGGTGCCGTCGCCGTCGCCGTCCTGATCCTGCTGGTCACCGCCGCCGTCGTCCTGCAGCTGGTCAGCAGCGGCGACCACGGCACCCCGGTCTCCGCCGACGCCAGCCCGCAGCGCTACCCGGGCATCGGCGGCCTGCCGGAGCTGACCCGCGACGCCGGCGCGTCACCGTCCGCGACACCGTCGGGCACCCGGTCGGCGAGCCCGACGCCGAGCAGGTCGAAGTCCTCGGCACCCGCCGTCCAGCCGCCGAGCGCCTCGGTGTCCCCGTCGAAGCCGGCCAGCTCCGCCCCGCCGCCACCGCCGCAGGTGACGACGGGCCAGCTCGTCGGCGCCGGCTCGCGCATGTGCCTCGAGTACCGCTCCGGCCAGAACAACCAGGCCGTCATCGACGCCTGCGACCGCGCCGGCTCGCGCAACACCAACCAGCGCTGGACGATCCGGCCGGACGGCAGCATCCGCGCCGACGGCGGCTGCCTCGACGTCGCCAACGCCGGCAAGGGCAACGGCAACGCCGTCCAGCTCTACTCCTGCAACGGCACCGTCGCCCAGCAGTGGACCTTCCGCGGCGACGGCACGCTGGTCAACCCCAACTCGGGCCGCTGCCTCGACGTCGCCAACGGCGGCACCGGCGCCGGCACCCAGGTCATCATCTGGGACTGCACCGGCGCCGCCAACCAGCGGTGGACCCGCCAGCCCTTCTGACGCGCCTTCCGTCACAGGGACGGTCTGGGGATGACGGTCTGGGGATCAGGAGGCTCGCCGCCGTGGCCACGAGGGTGGCGACGGCGAGGGTCAGGTCGGTGGTCGCGGCCGCCGACGGGGACGGGACCAGGGACAGGTAGACGCTGCCGAAGGTGGCGACGCCCAGGACGGCGGCGAGCTGGGTGACGGTGGCGACGACACCGCTGGCGTCGCCGGCGAGCGCCGGCGGGACGTGGGTCAGGGCGACCCCGATCAACGGGCTGAAGGCGGCGCCCAGGCACAGGCCGTAGAGGGCGCTCACCGAGAGGTAGGCGACGCCCAGCGGGCGGCCGTCGCGGATGGTCCATGCCATCCAGGCGTACGTGACGGTGACGACGACCAGGGCCACGGTGATCGCGGGGCGGTGCCAGGACGCCGGGAGGCGGCGCCAGCTCAGGCTGCTGAGACCGAAGGCCAGAGCGGCGGGGACCAGGACCAGGCCGGCCTTCGCGGGACCGTAGCCCAGGTCCGACTGGGTGTGCAGGCCGAGCGTGAAGAGGAAGCCGGCGTAGGAGGCCATCACGGCCAGGATGGCCAGGGCCGCCGGCACCAGGCCCGGTGAGCGCAGGACCACGCCCGAGATGAGCGGCGCCGGGCTGCGGCGCTGGACGAGCGCGAACGCGGCGAAGAGGGCGGCGCTCAGGGCGAGACTGGCCCAGGTCCACGGCGGCCAGCCGGACCCGTGGCCCAGGACGAGCGGCAGGACCAGGGTGAACACCGCCGCGGCGAGGGCCAGCACGCCGAGCGGGTCCAGGCGGCGGGTGTCGGTGCCGGGGTCGGTGGGCAGGTGGCGGCTGCCGAGCAGGAGCAGGGTCACGCCGATCGGGACGTTGACCAGGAAGACGGGGCGCCAGGCGGTGCCGAAGAGGTCGGCGCCGGTGAGGAAGCCGCCGGCGGACTGGCCGACGACGGCCGCGCCGGCGAGGACGGCGCCGTAGAGGCCGAGGGCGCGGGTGCGGGCGGGGCCGGCGAAGGTGCGCTGGATGATGCTGAACACCTGCGGCACCATCAGGGCGGCCGCGAGCCCCTGCAGCAGACGGCAGGCGATCAGCGTGCCGGTCGACGGGGCGAGGCCGCACAGCAGCGACGCGGCGGTGAAGCCGGCCAGGCCGGCCCGGAAGGTGCGGCCGTGGCCGTGGCGGCCACCGAGGCGGGCGCCGGTGACGAGCAGGACGGCGTAGGCGATGGCGTAGCCGGCGACGACCAGCTGCAGGCCGGCGCCGGAGGCGCCGAGGTCGGTGCGGATCGACGGCACCGCCACGTTGACGATCGAGACGTCGAGGACGGCCATGAACTGCCCGCCGAGGATGGTCGCCAGGAGCACGCCACCGGTCCGTGCGGTGGCCGGCGGGCTGTCGGTCAGAACGGTCATGGAGCCACCCTCCGGCGGCGCCGGTGCCGGCGGGGAGAGCCCGCTCATCCTGGTACCGGCAGCACCTGGCACCGGGATGGGCACCGCCCGAAGATGGAGGCATGACGACGTCCCGCGCCGAGCTGGCCGCGTTCCTGCGCTCGCGACGGGCCAGGATCAGCCCCGCCGACGTGGGCCTGCCGCCGGGCTTGCGGCGCAGGACACCGGGGCTGCGCCGGGAGGAGCTGGCGCAGCTCGCCGGGGTGGGCGTCACCTGGTACACGTGGCTGGAGCAGGGCCGCCCGATCAACGCGAGCGTGCAGGTCCTGGACGCGATCGCGCGCACGCTGCGGCTCGACGAGGCCGAGCGGGAGCACCTGTACCGGCTGGCCGACGTCCCCGCGTTCACCACGCAGCCCGCCGGCTGCCCCCTCGAGCCGCAGGTGCAGCTGATCCTGGACAGCCTGACGCTGCCCGCCTGTGTCTACAACGGACGGTACGACCTGCTCGCCTGGAATCCCGTCTACGCCGATCTATTTCCGGATCTCGTGCGCCGGAAAGGAACCGGGCGAAATGCCTTATGGCATTTGTACATGACGCCGAAATGCTGCATGCCGTTCGTGAATCTGGCCGATGAGTTGCCGTTGATGACGGCGACGATGCGGGCCAACTTCGCCCGGCACATCGGCGAGCCGGCCTGGGAGAATTTCGTGCGCGACCTGTCCGCGGCCAGCCCGGCGTTCGCTGCGGCGTGGCAGTCGCACGACGTGGCGGTGCCCGGCAGCCGGTTGAAGATCTTCCGCCACGGGGACGTCGGTGACCTGCGGCTTTCCACCCAGAGCATGCTGCTCGCGGGGACGCCCGAGGCGCGGCTCATCGTCTACACCCCGGCCGACGAGGCGACCGCGGCCGGGCTGGCGAGGCTTCCGGGACTGCGTCCGTTGACCGGCACGTGCACCGGGCATGGTGTGGCTCTTCCCCGGGACGCCCTGCGCGGCTAGTTTGTTAGGTAACACAACGAACCACCGCACGGGCCGGTCGACTCCTCGGCGGGATGACCCCGGTCCCATTACGCGCAGCGGTTTCGGCGAACCGTTGCGCGCAGCGACCTGTGTCCACCCCGCACAAGGAGCTCCGTGTTCACCCAACGCCGGCGCGCGGCACGCGCGCTATTCAGCCTTGCCTGTTTATCCCTGACCACGACCGCGGCCGTCACAATTCCGGCTGCCGCAGCCTCCGCTGAAACCGTCCCCGTCCAGGCGCCCCAGGTGCCGCAGGCGCAGGCCGTCGAACCGTTCGACGTGCTCGTCTTCTCCAAGACCGCCGGGTTCCGGCACGATGCCATCCCCGCCGGCATCACCGCCATCCAGCAGCTCGGTGCCGCCAACGGCTTCACCGTCGACACCACCGAGGACGCCGGCGCGTTCACCGACGCCAACCTCGCCAAGTACGAGGTCGTCGTCTGGCTGTCCACCACCGGCGACGTGCTCGACGCCACCCAGCAGGCCGCGTTCGAGCGCTACATCAAGGCCGGCGGCGGCTACGCCGGCGTCCACGCCGCGAGCGACACCGAGTACGACTGGCCCTGGTACGGCGAGCTCGTCGGCTCGTACTTCACCAGCCACCCGGCGCAGCAGCAGGCGACCATCAAGGTCGAGGACCCGGCGCACCCGTCCACAAAGGACCTGCCGGACCGCTGGAGCCGCTACGACGAGTGGTACAACTTCCGCGCCAACCCCCGCGGCAAGGTGCACGTCCTGGCCAGCCTCGACGAGACCAGCTACACGCCGGGGACCGGGGCCATGGGCGCGGACCACCCGTTCTCGTGGTGCCGCGACTACGACGGCGGGCGCTCCTGGTACACCGGCGCCGGCCACACCCAGGAGTCCTACAGCGACCCGCTGTTCCTCTCGCACCTGCTCGGCGGCATCGAGACCGCCGCGGGCGTGCTGAAGTCGGACTGCAGCGCCACGCTGACCAGCAGCTTCGAGAAGGTCACGCTGGACAGCAACACCAACAACCCGATGGAGCTCGCGATCGCCCCCGACGGTCGCGTGTTCTACATCGAGCGGGACGGCCGGGTGCAGATCGTCAAGCCCGACACCCACACCACCGTCACGGCCGCCACGATCCCGGTGTTCACCGGCAACGAGGACGGCCTGCTCGGCATCACCCTGGACCCGGGCTTCGCCCAGAACCACTGGGTCTACCTGTACTACGCGCCCAACGGCGGCGGCCCGCGCAACGTGCTGAGCCGCTTCACGGCCGTCGGTGACACGCTCGACCTGAGCAGCGAGAAGCAGCTGCTGCAGGTCGACACGCAGCGCAACACGTGCTGCCACGCCGGCGGGACCATGACGTTCGACAGCGCCGGCAACCTGTACCTCGCGACCGGCGACAACACGAACCCGTTCGAGTCCGACGGCTACGCCCCGATCGACGAGCGGGCCGGCCGGCAGGACTACGACGCGCAGCGCACCTCCGGCAACACCAACGACCTGCGCGGCAAGGTCATCCGGATCAAGCCGCAGGCCGACGGCACCTACACGGTCCCGCAGGGCAACCTGTTCCCGGCCGGCACGGCCAAGACCCGGCCCGAGATCTACGCGATGGGCTTCCGTAACCCGTTCCGTATCGGCGTCGACCCGAAGACCAACACGCTCTACGTCGGCGACTACGGCCCCGACGCCGGCCAGCCCAACCCGAACCGCGGCCCCGGCAACACCGTCGAGTGGAACATCGTCGGGCAGCCCGGCAACTACGGCTGGCCGTACTGCACCGGCGCGAACGCGCCCTACCGCGACTGGACGTTCCCGTCCGGCCCGGCCGGCCCCGCGTTCGACTGCGCCGCACCGGTCAACAACTCGCCCAACAACACCGGCCTGACGAACCTGCCGCCGGCCATCGCGGCGACCGTCGACTACGACTACGACGCCAACCCGCGCTTCCCGGAGATCGGTGGCGGCGGCGCGCCGATGGGCGGCCCCGTCTACCGCTACAACGCCGACTCCACCTCCGAGACGAAGTGGCCGGCGTACTACGACGGCAAGGCGATCTTCGGCGAGTGGAACCAGAACAAGCTGTACACGATGCAGGTCAGCGCCGACGGCAAGTCCCTTGTGGACATCAACCAGCTGCTGGCCGGCATGAGCACGATCCGGCCGATGGACATGGAGTTCGGCCCCGACGGCTCGCTCTACCTCATCGAGTGGGGCACCGGCTTCGGCGGCAACAACGACGACTCCGGCGTCTACCGCATCGACTACACCGCCGGTGACCGGGCCCCGATCGCCCAGGCGGCGGCCGACCCGACCAGCGGCCTCGCGCCCCTGGCGGTGCACTTCTCCAGCGCCGGCTCCCGCGACCCCGACGGGCAGCAGATCACGTTCGCGTGGGCGTTCGGCGACGGCGGCACGTCCACCGAGGCCAACCCGGTCCACACGTACACGAGCAACGGCAACTTCACCGCCCAGCTGACGGTCACCGACTCGGAGGGCCGCAGCGCCACCGCGAACGTGCCCGTCACCGTCGGCAACACCGCGCCGAAGGTCACCATCACGCTGCCGCCCAACGGCGGCTTCTACGAGTGGGGCGACCAGGTCGCGTTCACCGTCACCGTCACCGACCCGGAGGACGGCACGGTCGACTGCTCGAAGGTCCAGGTCCAGTACCTGCTGGGCCACGACGAGCACGCCCACCCGCTCAACCAGCTGACCGGTTGCAGCGGCACCATCCAGACGTCCCTGGCCAGCGGGCACGGCGCCGACGCGAACGTGTTCGCCGTCATCGAGGCGTCCTATGTGGACAAGGGTGGCGTCGGCGGTGCCGCCCCGCTCACCGGGCGGTCGCTGGTGCAGCTGCAGCCGAAGCGCAAGCAGGCCGAGTACTTCGCGGCCACCGGGCGGGTGCCGGGCTCGACCGCCGGCGGCGACCCGGGCGTGCGCACCGAGACGACCGGTGACCCGCAGGGCGGCTTCCAGAACATCGGCTTCGTCGAGGAGGGCGACTGGTTCTCCTTCGCCCCGGCCAACCTCACCGGCATCACCCAGATGCGGATCCGCGCCGCCTCCAACAACGCCAGCGGCGGCACGATCCAGGTCCGCACCGGCGCGCTCGACGGTCCCGTGGTGGGCTCCGTCGCGGTGCCGGGCACGGGCGGCTGGCAGACCTATGTGGACCTGACCCTCGACGTCACCCCGAGCACCTCCAGTGGGCCGCTGTACTTCATCGCCACCGGATCGGGCGCGGGCTACAACGTGAACTGGGTCGACTTCATCGGTCGCGGCGTGACGGACAACGCGCCGCCGGTGGTCACCGCGACCGCCACCCCGCCGACCGGGACCGCGCCGTTCAACGTCGCGTTCACGGGCTCCGCCACCGACGCCGAGGGCGACACGCCGCTGACCTACGCGTGGGACTTCGGTGACGGCGGCACGGCCACGACGGCGAACGCGAGCCACACCTACACGGCACCGGGCACCTTCACCGCGACGCTGACGGTCACCGACTCGCGCGGAGCGAAGGGCTACAAGAGCGTCACCGTCAAGGCGGAGGCGCCGAACACGTCCTGCTTCGGCGCGAAGTCCGACGACTTCCTCGGGTCCACGCTGGACCGTGCGAAGTGGACGGTCGTCCGGGAGAACCAGACGTTCTCCGTCGCGGGCGGCTCGCTGATCCTGCCGACCGCCTCCGGTGACCTCTACGGCAGCCGCAACGACGCGACCAACCTGGTGCTGCAGCCGGCACCCAGTGGCGCGTGGCAGGCCACCACGAAGATCACCCTGGCCACGTCGGCGAACTACCAGCAGGCGGGTCTGATCGTCTACGGCGACGACGACAACTACGCCAAGGTCGACCTGCTCTACGCCGACTCGCGCAAGGTCGAGTTCATCCGTGAGACCGCCGGCACCCCGCGCAACGAGGGCGCCGACGCGATCCCGGCCCAGCCCGGCGACACGTACTACGTGCGGATCGCCTCCGACGGCACCAACCTGACCGCGTCCTACTCCACCGACGGCACCACGTTCACCCCGGTCGGACGGTCCGCGGCGCTCGCCGGGATCGCCAACCCGAAGGTCGGCCTGTTCGCGCTCAACGGCGGCACCACCGCGCCGGTCGTCAACGCGAGCTTCGACTACTTCCAGCTGGTCCCGGACGAGCCGGCCGGCGCGGTCAACCCGAATGACGAGTTCACCGGGTCCACTCTGGACCACTGCCGGTGGAACGCCATCCTGCGGGAGGACTCCACGAAGTACCGGGTGAGCAACGGCGCGTTGCAGATCGACGTCCCCAACGGCGACATCTACGGCGCCGACAACTCCAACCCGTCCAACTTCATCCTGCAGAAGGCGCCCACGGGTGACTTCACGCTGGACACGAAGGTCGACGGCTCGCTGTTCAACGAGCAGTACCAGCAGGGCGGCCTGATCGTCTACGGCGACGACGACAACTACGTCAAGTTCGACTTCGTCGCGGACAACCAGGCGGGTCAGACGGTCACGCGGCGCATCGAGTTCCGCAGCGAGATCGCCGGCGCCGTGCAGAACCCGCAGCCCGGGGCGAGCAACCTGACCGCCGCGGTCTGGTACCTGCGGCTGGCCAAGGCCGGTAACGTCTACACCGCCTCGTACTCGGCGGACGGCGTCACCTACACCGCGCTGGAGAAGCTCACCAACGCCGCGGTGGCGACCAACGCCAAGGTGGGCCTGTACACCCTCGGTGCCGGGCAGAAGGCGTCGAAGCCGGCGTCGTTCGACTACTTCCGGATCAGCACCGCCTCGGTGGACACGACGGCACCCGTCGCCACGTCCACTGTGGATGGTCCGCAGGCGAACGGCTGGTACACCGGGCCGGTCACCGTGACCCTCGCGGCGACCGACAACGCCGGCGGCTCGGGTGTCGACAAGGTTGAGTACCAGGTCGACGCCGACAGCACCTGGACGGCCTACACCGCCCCGGTCGCCGTCAGCGGCGACGGCACGCACAGCGTCAGGTTCCGCGCGTCCGACAAGGCCGGCAACGTCTCCGCCGTGCAGACGGCGACCGTGAAGATCGACGCGACCGCGCCGGTCACCACGGCGGCGTTCGCGCCGGCGTCCGACGCCGGCTGGCACAACGGGGCCACCCCGGTGACCCTCGCGGCCACCGACGCCGGCTCCGGCGTGACCAAGGTGGAGTGGTCCCTGGACGGCGGCCCCTGGACGCCGTACACGACGCCGGTCAACGTCACCGGCAACGGCCAGCACGAGCTGCTCTACAAGGCCACCGACGCGGCCGGCAACGCGGAGACGCTCAAGTCGGCGATCCTGAAGATCGACGGCACCGCGCCGACGGTCATCGTCGCCGGCCTCGCCGACGGCCAGCTCTACGGCGACAGCCAGGACGTCCGCGTCACCTGGCAGGCCATCGACCCGGTCTCCGGGATCAGGTCCGTCACCGGCTCGCTGGACGGCGGCGCCTACCAGACCGGCACCCTGCAGGCGATGTACGAGCTCGACCTCGGCCTGCACGAGCTGGTCGTCGTCGGCACCGACAACGCCGGCAACGCCACCACCAGCACCGTCCGGTTCTTCGTCACCACCTCGTTCCGGGACATGCAGAACCTGCTGGACCGGTTCAAGGCGACGAGCCGCCTGACCAGCAAGGCGTACACCCAGCTGTCGGACCAGCTCGCGAAGGCCCGCAAGGCCGAGGCGAGCGGGAACGACAAGAAGGCCCTGAAGGAGCTCGCGTCCTTCCGTGACCTGCTGACCGCCAAGCTGGTGCCCGAGGCCGAGGTCCGCGACACGCTGATCCGCGACGCGGACGCGATGACGTTGCGGCTCGGCGGCACCCCGCCCAGCAACGCCGGTGTGAAGGCCAACACCGGTAAGTCCCTGCAGGGCACGGGTCGGCTCGACGAGGACCCGAGCCGGGTGAAGAAGAACGGCAAGCTGTGAAGGTTGTGCTCGCGCTGCTGATGATGGCGGCGTTGACGTTCGCCCCCGGCGACCTCAGTCTCGAGGTCGCCGGGGACGGCGCCGAGGGGGTGACCGTCCGCGCGTTGAGTGCGGACGGCCGCCCCGCCGAGGGCGACATCCGTCTGGTGCTGACCGCCTCGGCGGACGGCGGCCGGACGGTGGGTCCGCTGCAACTGAACGCTGCGGCGGAGGGGCGTGGCTTCTACACCTCGGGCCCGGTGCTCTCACCGGGCACGTGGACCGTCAAGGTCACGGGGCCGGGTGCGAACCCGGTCTCCGCCACGGCGGTGGTGACGTCGCGCCTCGCACAGTCGCCGCCACCCGCGTCCGCAGCGGCTGCCGCCGCTCCGGAACGGGAGTCCTCCCACCTCTGGTGGTGGGGGCTGGCGGCGGCCGTGGCGGCGGGGGCGTTCGCGGTGACGGCCGTCGTGCGGCTGCGGCGCTCCAACTGACCACCGACCACCACCGACAGCAACAACAGTCCGGCACCTGCCGCTGACCAGCCCGTCAGCGGCTCGTGCAGGACCAGCACGCCGAGGGCGACCGCGGCGAGCGGCTCGACGAGGGCCACGACCGCCGCGGTCGTGGCCCTCACGACCGTCAGGCCCGCGAAGAACAGCGCGTAGGCGAGGGCGGTCGGCACCGCCCCGAGAAACGCCAGCAGCGCCACCGTCTCTCCGGTCCCGCCCCTGGTCGGCAGCAGGCCCTCCAGCAGCGCCAGGGGCAGCAGCACCACGGTGCCGACCGCGAAGCCGCCGAGCGCCGAGTCGAACGGGTCCTCCTTGCCCGCCCGGTTGAGCAGCGTGACGCCGGCGTAGCCGGCCGCGGACACGAACGCCACGGCGAGGCCCGCCACGTCGACGGTGTCGACGCCCACCAGCAGCACGAGGCCGGTCACCGCGAGGGCGACGGTCGGGACGCTGGCGCGCTCCTTGAAGAGGATCCGGTCGCCGATCGCGACCAGCACCGGCCCCGATCCGAGCACGACGACCGTGGCGACGGCGACGCCGGTGAGGTCGATCGCCACGTAGTACGCCGTCTGGTAGAGCGCCATGCCCAGCCCGTTGAGGACCAGCCGGCGCTTGTTAAGTGGTTTTTGTCCGTTTTTCTGGAATGGCCGAATGGCCGCGAGCAATGCGATGCCGCCGAGGTACCGCCAGAACGTGACCGCGATCGGGCCGAGTCCGCTGTGGTCGTACAGAACGGCGGCGACAAACCCGCCGACACCCCAGGCCAATCCCGCGAATGCGATACAGAACAGTCCTCTGTTATGTCCCATTTATGTCTTACTCCCGAATTGTCGTGACGCTGCCAGAGCTGGGGATTCGGGCAGCCGTCACCGGCGCCGCGGCGCGAGGCCGTGACGCTTCTCCGGGTCGTTCGCCTGCCCGCTAGCGGATGGGCGGCGAAAGCACGACACGCAAGCACATGGCGGGCACGTTAGCGATCACCCGCCGGCGGGACACCTGATTTACCAGCCACGATCACGTTCTGGTGACAACTGGCCGCCTGCGCCGTGGTGATCATCACTGTCCGTCGCCGGGTTACCCCTGCTGACCGGCTCTTTTACGCGTGGGCGTGACAATTCGTGTCCGGGTTTTCATTGGATTGTCACCCTTCGATGGGTCGCCCTGCCTGGGTCATGACCTTTACGCTGTAGCGACACGCACAGCCGGAGGTCGCGCCGTGGCTCTTTCCGCACCCGCCACGCACGGGTCATCCTCGGGTCAGGGCCTGCCCTGGACCCTCGACGGCGGCAGAGGCATCCTCGGTCTCGACCCCGTCACCGGCGCCCTCGTGGTCTGGGCCGCACTGATGGGCGTCATCGTGCTGTTCATCCTCTTCGCCGCGATCCTGTCCCGCTGGAGCCTGGCCCGCATCGACCGGGCCGAGCGCCGGGCCGAGGTCGCCGAGGCCGACGCCAGCCTCAGCCCCGCCGAGCGCGCCCGCCTCCGCGTCGAGGCCGGCGAGCTGATCCGCCAGGCCGCCGCGACCGCCGCCGCCGCGAAGCGCGCCCAGCTCGAGGTCGGCGAGGCCCAGGCCCGCGCCCTCGCCGCGCAGCAGGCCCGCGAGGTGGCCTGGACGACGTTCGACGTGGCGCAGAAGGCCTACGAGGAGGCCCTGAACGCGGCCGCAGCGGCCACCTCCGGCGACGCCGGCGACGAGGACGAGGAGAGCAAGCGCGAGGTGTCCCGCGCCGCCCTCGCCGCCTTCAAGCGCGGCGACATCACCGTCGACGCCCTGGAGTCCGTGTTCAAGGGCGCGTCCGGCTGGGACCCGCTGCACGAGCTGCAGGCCCGCGAGATCGAGCTGCGCCGCTCCGCCGAGAGCCGCGCCCGCCGCCTGTACGACGCGGCCGCCGCGGCCGAGCGCGCCGCCGTGAAGGCCGCGGACGTGGCGGTCGTCGCCGCCCAGGCCCTGGCCGAGGAGGCCGCGGGGGTCGCCGAGGAGGCGGCCGAGCTGCGCGACACGCTCGACGCCGCCCGCCAGTCCGCGATCACCGCCTCCACCGTCACCCGCAAGCAGCGCCGCGTCCCGCAGCAGCGCACGAAGAATGCCCGCGCCACCGACACCGCCCGCCCCGGCGCCGACCCCGCGGCCACCTCCGACCCCGACCGCACCCAGGACATCCGTGCCGTCCTCGAGGCCCGCAACGCCTCGCTGACCGAGGCCGCCTGAGACCCAGCCCGCGGCGGCGGATGCCCGCCTCCATCCGGCGCGATGCGCCCTCGTGGCGAGCGAGGGGGCGGCCGGGGACCGTGCGGTCGGCGCTGCGGCGGATGACGCGGTGGGGGAGAAGCCGTCCGGAGGCTTGTAGAACGAGCGTTCAGTGTCGCAGCATGGAGGACATGGGTGAGCTGGTTGCGCTGCCCAAGTCGGGCGACGTGTTTGAGGACGTGCGGGGAGACGACCGCACCATGCGGGTGACGTGCCATCCGATGCGCGGCACGGTGGTGGTGTCGCTGTGGGTGGACAAGATCTGCCGGGCGTCGTTTCAGCTGGCCGAGGGCGACCTGCCCAGGTTGCGGGCCGCCCTCGACGCCATGGAGTTCAACGCCGCGCCGATGGTGGTCAAGGAGGCGAGCGCCTGAGGCAGACGTCAGCGCAGGTGCAGGACCATGCTCGGGGACGGGTGCTCCAGGACCGTCCGGCCGGGTTGCGGGACGCCGGTGGCGGGGTCCAGCTCCAGCAGCGTGACGGTGTCCGAGTGCTGGTTGGCCACGGCGAGGGCGCCGTCGAGCAGGGCGAAGTGGCGGGGCCAGGTGCCGCCGGTGGAGACCTCGTCGAGCGGTGACAGGCCGCCGGCGGTCACGGCGAACGTGGTGATGGTGTCGTTGCCCCGGTTGGCGACGTAGAGGCGCGTGCCGTCGGCCGACAGCAGCAGCTCGCTGGGGAAGTTGTCGCCCGCGGGCGGGACCAGCACCGACGGCTGGACGTCGAGGATCTCGAACCCGCGGTCCAGCACGGCGACCGTCGAGGTGAGCTCGTTGGCGACGAAGACCCGGCCGTCGGGGTGCAGGACCAGGTGCCGCGGCCCGCTGCCCAGCGGGGTGACGGACGTGGCGCGCTGCCGCTCCAGGACGCCCGAGGACGTCAGGCGGTAGTGGACGATCTGGTCGAGGCCGAGGTCCACCACGTACACCGTGGAATCGCGGGGATCGCGGGAATCGCGCACGGTCACCTGATGGGCGTGCGGCGCGCTCTGCCGGTCCGGGTTCACGCTGCTGCCGGTGTGCTGCACGAGATCGGTGCGTGAGGCCAGGCCGCCGCCGGCGTCGAGGGCGAAGACGGAGACGCTGCCGCCCTGGTAGTTCGCGGACAGGACGAACCCGCCGGCGACCGCGAGGTGGCACGGGGAGGCACCGCCCGTCGGCAGCGAGCCCAGCGGGGTGCCGTCGAGGCGGAACGCGGCGACGTGACCCTCGTCCAGCTCGGCCACCGTGTAGATGACACCGCCGTCGGCGGAGGCGGCCAGGTATGAGGGCGACGACGCGCGGATCGGCGGGGCCGACGGCTTGAAGTCGTCGTCGAAGAACGAGATCTGGTCGGCGTAGGAGCCGATGAGCACTGGCACCTTTCCAACCCTAACGGGGCCCGAGGGTAGGGGCAGCACCACCACAAACAGCGGGGCTGCCCGGCTCGTTCCGGAGGCCCGCGATCGCGAGGCTTGACGCATGACGCTGCTGGCCGACCGCACCTCAGACTTCACGACACTGTCCCGCCACATCCGTGCGGCCGGTCTGCTCGACCGCCGCCCCGGCTACTACGCCCTGCGGTTCACCCTGGTGGGTGCCCTCTACGCCGGCGGGTGGGCCGCACTCGCCCTCATCGGCTCGTCCTGGTGGGCGCTGCTGGCCGCCGCGCTGCTCGCCGTCGCGTTCGCCCAGGTGGCCTTGGTCGCCCACGACCTGGCGCACAAGCAGGTGTTCCGCACGTCCCGGATCTCGGAGATCCTCGGCATGCTGGTGGGCAACCTCGGCATCGGGATGAGCTACGGCTGGTGGATGAACAAGCACACCCGCCACCACGCCAACCCCAACCACGAGGAGCACGACCCCGACGTCGCGCCCGACATCCTGGTCTGGTCGACCCGCCAGGCGAGCGAGGCGAAGGGCCTGGCCCGGCTCATCGGCGGCTGGCAGGCGGTGCTGTTCTTCCCGCTGCTCCTGCTGGAAGGGTTCAACCTGCACGTGTCCAGCGCCCGCGCGATCGGCAGGATCAAGCGCTCCAAGCTCGAAGGTTTCCTGCTGTACGGCCACTTCGCCGCCTACCTGGTGGCCGTCTTCGCGCTGCTGTCGCCCGGGATCGCGGTCGCGTTCATCGCGGTCCACCAGGGGCTGTTCGGCCTGTACCTGGGGCTGACCTTCGCGCCGAACCACAAGGGCATGCCGACCCTGACCGGCGACGACGAGCTGGACTTCCTGCGCAAGCAGGTGCTCACCTCCCGCAACGTGCGCGGCGGGGTCCTGGTCGACGTGCTGCTCGGCGGCCTGAACTACCAGATCGAGCACCACCTGTTCCCCAACATGCCGACCCCGAACCTGCGCAAGGCGCAGCCGATCGTGGAGCGGCACTGCGCGGAGATCGGCGTGCCGTACCTGTCGGCGACGTTCGTCGACTCCTACTCGCAGGCGCTGCGCCACCTGCACGACGCCGGGGCGCCGCTACGGAAGTGAAGAAGGGCCGGCGGATGACCGCCGGCCCTTCTCATGTGGACGGTCGGCGGGTGACCGCCGGCCTTTCTGTATGACGGTCGGCGACCGCCGGCCGTTCCTTGTGCGAGGACGGTCAGCGGCCGCCGAGCAGCCCGCCGACCAGCGGGAGGTTGCCGCCGGCGATGCCGTTGAGCAGCGGCAGCCCGCCGACCACCGGCAGCGCCTCCTCCGAAGCACCCGCCGAGGCCGAGGCCGAGGCGGAAGCGCCGGCGGAGTGCCGCGGGGAGTACGCCGAGGCGTGCCGCGGCGCGTAGGTCTTCTCGGTGACGAGCGGCAGCTGGCTCGCGGCCTGCGGCAGCGCGCCGGTCGTGGGCACGAGACGGTTCGCGACCGCGGTGGTGCTGACGCCCGGGGTCGGGCCGACGCCGCCGATCACCGGGACGCCGGTGATCGAGTCGTTCTTCAGCACGTCGCTGCCGCCGAGCGGGAGCTCGCCGATGGGCAGGCCCGAGTCCGCCTCCGTGCCCGAGATCCGCTGGTTGCCCGAGCGCTTGCCGCCGGTGCCGACCGGGATGGCGAAGTCGTCGACGGGCTTGAGCGTGCCCTGCACCGGCAGCCCGCCGACCAGCGGGAGGCCGCCCGTGCCGCCGCCGAGACCGCCGACCAGCGGCAGCCCGCCGCCGGCGGTGTTGCCCAGCGGGAGGCTCGTCGCCTCGCCCGGGACGCCGGGGAACGCGGTGCGGGTGTCGGCGATCGACGTGCCGTGCAGCGTGTCACCGGCGGCGACCGGTACACCGGAAACCCCCGGCAGACCGAACTGCTGCAGCGAACCGACCAGCGGCAGCGCCGCCACCGAGCCCTCGGCCGGCAGCTGGTTCGGCACCGACTGCAGGTTGGAGACCTTGCTCGACGTCGCGCGGGGCAGCCCCAGCATCTCGGTCGGGATCATGTCCAGCACGCTGGGCAGCCGGGGGCTGCTCATCTGCGTCGAGGTGGTGCGGCGGCCCGCCTGCGTGCTGCTGTCCGCGCTCGTGTCGATGCGGGAGCCGTGCGCCTCGAGCTGCAGCGACTGGTTGTTGGGGCCGCCGGCGGGCGACAAGAGATCGTCCAGCTGGCCGGGCACCAGGGCGTCATCGGCGTGTGCGGCACCGGCACCGAGCAGCAAAATGCCGCCGGCCACACCGACGGTGCCGACCGCCCGGCGAAACCACGTGTTCATCCTCGTAAACCAATCTGGTCGACAAATCCGATCGCCTGTTCAACGACCAACCCGGACAAAGTGACGCGGCAGTTGTCGATCGAGTGGGCCCCCGGGCGTTGGTGATCTTCGTTAGGATCGCCCTGTGGAGTCCGAATCATGGTTGATGCGCCGGCTCCGCAGCGGCCTTCCCAACGCTCAGGCGATCACCCGTCCGTGGTGGGTCGAGCCCTTCTCGGATCCGCGCCGCCCCCCTCGGCTCGCGGCCACGAAACGCATCGTCGTCTGTGGTGACGATCCCCTCGCGTATCGCCTGATCGAGGAGCTGATCCACCAGTACGGGGTGCACGTCACGGCGATCCTGCCGAGCGTCGACCAGCGCTACGGGCCCGGCATCGCCCGCCTGCTGCGCGAGCGCGGCGGCCGGGTCATCGAGGCCGCGAACCCCGACCGGGACGCGTTCGAGCTCGCGGGGCTGGCGACCGCCGACGCGCTCGCGCTGGTCAAGCAGGACGACATCGGCAACCTCGACGCGGCGCTGCAGGCCCAGGAGATCAACCCCGGGCTGCGGTTCGTCATCCGGATGTTCAACCTGCGCCTCGGGCAGAGCGTCCGGCGCAACTTCGCGGACCTCCGCGTCCTGTCCGACGCGCAGATGGCGGCGCCCGCGTTCGTATCGGAGGCGCTCGGCGAGGTCGCCCCGGTGCACGTCCGCGTCGCGCGCCGCACCCTCTTCGTCGCGCGCCGCCCGGAGGTGCGGGCGGAGGACGTGATCTGCGGGCTGGCGGTGACCGAGGGCGACGGCGAGCCGGTGCTGCTCCCCGCCGACCAGGGCGCCGCGGACCTCGTGCTGGCCGTCGCGACCGGCGAGCCCGTCAGCACCGTCGTCGCCCGTGAGGACGACATCCGCCAGGTGCACCGGCGGCGCCGCTGGCGGTGGCTGCGCGACCCGTTCCGCGCGTACCAGGGACTCGTCGGCCGCCGGCTCTGGACGACCTCACTGATCATGGCCGGCCTGCTCGCCGCGGGCACCGCGATCATCGCGAGCTTCAGGGACGTCCCGTGGTGGGACGCGGCCTACGTGACGCTGCTGTCCGAGCTCGTCGGCGCCGGCCCCGACCTGGAGGCGCGCTGGCCCGAGAAGCTCGTCACGGTCCTGCTGAGCCTGGTCAGCATCGCGCTGGTGCCGGTCATCACCGCGGCGGTCGTCGAGACGATCGTCAACGCGAAGCTGGCCATCGCGCTCGGCCGGCTGCGGGAGCCGCTGTCGGACCACGTCGTGCTCGTCGGACTCGGCAACGTCGGCACCCGCGTCATGCACGCGTTCGTCGACCTGGGCGTGCCCGTCGTCGTCATCGACCGCAACGAGAACGCCCGGGGCGCGCAGTCCGCCCGCGACCGCGGCGTGCCGTTCATCGTCGGCGACGCCAGCCGCGTCGCGACGCTGCGCGCCGCGTCGGTGGACACCAGCCGGGCGCTGGTCGTGGTCTCCACCGACGACCAGGCCAACCTGGAGGCGGCCCTGGAGAGCCGCGAGCTCAAGCCCGACCTGCGGGTCGTGCTGCGGCTCTTCGACGGCGCGTTCGCGCACCGGGTGCAGCAGGCGTTCGGCATCACCGCCTCGCGGAGCGTGTCGTTCCTCGCGGCCCCGGCCTTCGCGGCGGCGCTGCTGGAGCGCGAGGTGATCGGCACCATCCCCGTCGACCGCAAGGTGCTGCTGCTGGCCGAGGTGCCGGTGGTCGCCGCCTCCGACCTCGACGGCGGGCCGGTCGGCTCCGCGGAGGACGTCGGCGAGGTCCGGGTGCTGGCGGTCACCACCGACGACGGGCGGCAGACCGTCTGGAGCCCGCCGCCGAACTACGTGCTGTGCGCCGGTGACCTGCTCATCGTGGTGGCGACCCGGGTGGGGCTGGGCAACCTTTTGGCTCAGACCGGCGGGACGGTCGACCCAACTCCCTGACTTCCCGCCTCCTCCGCACCGGATCCGTCGTTGAATGAGGCGGATCGCCCGATTTACCCCTAACAGTCCGGGCGGTTCCTTCATGCGGACCATCGGGAGGATCGCGCTCATGCGCCGTAGGGTTTTGCTGGTCACCGGGGCGTGCGCCATCGTGGCGCTCGCCGGGGCGGGCGTCGCGGCCGCGACCTCGTTCGTCCCCGCACGACAGCCGGCGACGGCGTCCGCGTTCGCGGCGCCCGCGCACGACAATCCCGCCGCCACGGTGTCGGGCGTCATCGAGCCGATCACCGGCGACGCGTCGACGTTCCGCTACCCCGGCGCCGACTACGTGAAGGTCCACTTCTCCCGGCTGCAGCTCAAGCCCGGCGACACGGTCAAGGTCAGCGACGCGACCGGCGACGAGGTCCACCGGTACAGCGCGGCCCAGCTGCGCGACGCGGACAACTGGACGATGTCCGTCTCGGGCGAGTCGGCCACGGTCAGCGTCGAGCGGGCCGGCGACCCGCTGGGCATCAAGTCGAAGCTCGCCGGCCTCGGCCTGAGCGTGGACAAGATCGCCCGCGGCCAGACCCCCGCCGAGCAGGCCGCCGCCGAGCGGCTGGCCGCCGCGGCGCCGCACACGGAGAGCATCTGCGACAGCGACGAGAAGGAGAACGCCGCCTGCTACAAGTCGGCCGACCCCGTCGCGTACGCCAACTCCAAGCCGGTCGCGCGCATCCTCATCCAGGGCGTCGAGCTGTGCACCGCGTGGCGCGTCGGCACGAAGAACCGCATGATGACCAACGCGCACTGCTTCACCACCACCCGCGAGGCCCGCAACACCGAGGTGTGGTTCAACTACGAGTGCGCGCAGTGCGGCGGCGGCCCCACCCTGCGCCCGGTCAAGGTCATGGCCGACCAGGTCCTCGCCACCGACGACGTCCTGGACTACACCCTCTTCACGGTCCGCAACTTCGACGCGATCGCGCGCTTCGGCTACCTCCAGATGGACGACCGCGCCCCCGTCCGCGGCGAGGAGCTCTACATCCCGCAGCACCCGCGCGGCATGCCGACCGTGATCACCACCTACGACAGCAGCGAGCGCTCCGGCAACTGCGCGGTCGCCAACCCCGCGTACAACGGCTACGACGTCGACACCGACATGTCGTACTACTGCGACACCGACGGCGGCTCGTCCGGCTCGCCCGTCATCTCCCGCCGCACCAACAAGGTCATCGCCCTGCACCACTTCGGCGGCTGCCCCAACTCCGGCGTCCGCATGGACCGCATCGCGGCGGACATCAGGAACCTCGTGTAAAGGTCCTGTGCAGGGTCCGGGCGCCGTTCCCGCTGTCGGGTAGCGTCTTGCGGCATGCGGAACGTGCGCCCGGCCCTGTGGTTCGACCTGGTGCTTCTGGCACTCTTCGCCGCGATCACCGTCGCGCTCGCGCTCCGGACGCCGCTGCTGTCACTCGACCTCGCCGTCCGCGACCTCGTCGACGCGCACCGCCCCTCGTGGGCCTACTGGACCGCCCGCGTCTTCAACTACCTCGGCCAGGGCGGCCAGGTCCTCACCCCCCTGGCCGTGCTGACCGCGCTGGTCGTCGGCCGGCGCACCCACTCCGTGCGCCCCGCGCTGCCGGTCATCGGCGGTTTCGTCATCACGTACCTGACGATCGGCCCGCTGAAGGTGTGGACCGACCGGACCGCCGCGAGCGACCACAAGGTCGTGCACCCGGAGTACCTCTTCCACGTGCCCACCGGCATGTCGTATCCGTCCGGGCACGTGGTCAACGCCATCGTCTGGTACGGCGTGCTCGCCATCCTCCTCGGCGGCCTGCTCCGCCCTGGCCAGCTGCGCGCCATCCGCTACGGCGCCCCGGCGATCGTGCTCTTCACCACGACATACCTGAGCTTCCACTGGGTCACCGACGGCCTCGCCGCCATCTGCCTCGGCCTCGTCCTCGACCGCATCCTGCAACGGGTCCCGTGGGACACGATCCCGCTGCCGCGCCGGCTCGCCCGCTGGTCAGGCCCGGTTCAGGACACCCAGGCGCCGGAGCGCATGACGCGGGTGACGTGAAGGGCGTCGTCCAGGAGGACGAGGTCGGCGCGCCGGCCGGGGCGTAGGGTGCCCAGGTCGTCGGCGAGGCCGATGGCGGCGGCGGGGGTGGCCGAGGCCATCCGGGAGGCGTCGACGAGGGACAGGCCGGCGCCCGCGGCGCGGCGGAAGGCGGCGTCCATCGTCAGCGTGCTGCCGGCGATCGATCCGTCGCGGGTGAGGCGGGCCACGCCGTCGGCGACGGCGACGCTCTGGCCGCCCAGCTCGTACTCGCCGTCGGGCATGCCGGCGGCGGCCATCGCGTCGGTGATGAGGGCGGCGCGGGCGGGGCCGGTGACGGAGGCGGCGAACGCGAGGGTGCCGTCGTGGAGGTGTACGCCGTCCGCCACGAACTCGCACGTGACCGGCGCGGCGCCGAGGAGGGCGAAGACCGGGCCGGGCTGGCGGTGGTGCGGCGGGCGCATGCCGTTGAAGACGTGGGTGCCGACCGTCGCGCCGGCGTCGACGCCCGCGAGGGTCTCCTCCCAGGTGGCGTCGGTGTGGCCGAGGGCGGCGACGACGCCGCGGGAGACCAGGAGCTTGATGGCGTCCAGGGCGCCGGGCAGCTCGGGGGCGACGGTGACCATGCGCACGGCGCCCTCGCCCGCGTCGATGAGCGAGTTGAGCTCGTCCAGCGACGGGTGGCGCAGGTGCGCCGGGTTCTGCGCGCCGCACCGCGCCTGCGACAGGTACGGGCCCTCGAAGTGCACGCCGGCCAGGACGCCCTCGCCGACCAGCGGCGCGAACGCCTTCGTGGCGGACAGCATCAGGTCGGGGGGCGAGGTGACGAGGCTCGCCAGCATCGTCGTGGTGCCGTGGCTCAGGTGGTACGCGGCGGCGACGCGGGCCGCTTCGGGGTCGCCGGTGGTGAACGTGGCACCGCCGCCGCCGTGGACGTGGATGTCGACGAACCCGGGCACGACCGTGCCGGCCGTCGCGTCGACCGCGCCGGTGAAGGCCTGCCCGACCTCGGCGATGCGGTCGCCCTCGACCCGGACGAAGCCGTTGTCGATGACGCGGTCGCCCGCGATCACCCGTACGCCGGACACCACCGTCATGCCGTTCCTCCTGTGCTGTCGTTGCGCTGGTCTTGCAGTGCGTCCAGGGCGAGCAGGGCGGCGCCGAGGCAGCCGGCCTCGTCGCCGAGCGCGGCGCGGGTGATCTCCGGCTCGCGGTGGAACGTGACGCGGGCGTGGACCCCCGCCCGCAGCGGGGCGAGCAGTGCCTCGCCCGCCTCGGCGAGGCCGCCGCCGAGGACGATGACCGCCGGGTCGAACAGGGCGATGCCCGTCATCAGGCCGTCCGCCAGGGCGTCGATGGTCTCCTGCCACACCGCGACGGCGGCCGGCTCGCCCTCCGCGGCCAGCCGGGCCACGTCCTCGGCGGTGGCGGGACGGCCGGCGTGCTCGCCGTACCGGCGACCGACGGCCGACGCGGAGGCGATCGACTCCAGGCAGCCGCGCTGCCCGCACCCGCACATCGGCCCACCGGGCCGGACGACGATGTGGCCGATCTCGCCCGCGGCGCCGTGCGCGCCCGTGTAGACCTGCCCGTGCACGACGTTCGCCGCGGCGATGCCGGTGCCGATGGGGATGACCAGCACATACGAGTGGCCGCGCCCGGCGCCCAGCCGCGCCTCGGCGAGCCCGCCGGCGCGCACGTCGTGGCCCAGCGCGGCGGGCAGACCCAGCCGCTCCTCCAGCAGTGCCTTCAGCGGCACGTCGCGGAAGCCGAGGTTGGCGGCCCAGACGGCGATCCCGTTGCGCTCGTCGATCACGCCCGGGACGGCCAGACCGGCGGCCCGCGGGTCGAGGCCCTTCGCGCGCGCGGTGGTGGCGAGGCCCTCGGCGATGTCGAGGATCGTCGCGATGACCGCCTCGGCCCCCCGCTCGCGGCCGGTGGCGTGCCGCTCGGCGTGCAGGACCTGGTGTGTAGCCTCGCCCTCGGCGCCGACCAGCGCACACTTGATCCCGGTGCCCCCGACATCGAGGGCGATCACGGTCTGCGTCATGTGTAGCTCGTCCTCGCGCTGATCGATGTGGCATGAAGCCGGGCGGGTTCGCGCATCATTGCGCACTGTCGGGCAGGCTGGCAACCGTACCCCTGAGGTTAGTTTGAGCAGTTGCCTTTGCGTTTACCCGTAGTTTCGCGCATTATTGTGCACACATCTCGCACCGTACGCGCAGGGAGGGGCTCGTGGACCGCTACGCGCGCTGGAATGCGCTCCTCGAGATCCTCACCGACAGCGGGCGCATCAGCGTGGAGGACGCGGCCGAGCGCCTCGACGTCTCGCAGGCCACGATCCGCCGCGACTTCGACCAGCTGGCGCAGCAGCAGATGATCACCCGCACCCGCGGCGGGGCGGTCGCCAACGGCGTCTCCTACGACCTGCCGCTGCGGTACAAGACGGCGAAGCACGCACCCGAGAAGCAGCGCATCGGCGCGGCCGCGGCCGCCCTGGTCTCGCCCGGCATGGTCGTCGCCCTCAACGGCGGCACGACGACCACCGAGGTCGCCCGCGCGCTCGCAGTGCGCCCCGAGCTCACCGGCGGCGTCGACGACGCCCAGCTCACCGTGGTCACCAACGCCCTCAACATCGCCAACGAGCTGCTCGTGCGCTCCCGCATGAAGATCGTCGTGACCGGCGGCGTGGTCCGCCCGCAGTCCTTCGAGCTCGTCGGCCCGCTCGGCGGCAACATCCTGCGCGACGTCACCCTCGACATCGCCCTGCTCGGCGTCGACGCGCTCGACGTCACCCTCGGCGCCGCCGCCCACCACGAGGGCGAGGCCGCGATGAACAGCCTCATGGTCGCCCGCGCCCGCCGCGTCGTGATCATCGCCGACAGCTCGAAGCTCGGCGGTCACGCGTTCGCCCGGATCTGCCCGATCGACCGCATCGACACCCTGGTCACCGACTTCAACGCCACCCCCGAGACCCTGGCCGCCTTCGCCGCCGCCGGCGTCAAGATCGTGACCGCCTGACCCGTCCCGCCGGTACTGTGGGGCGATGCAGCGCGACGACCTCACCGCCGCCCGGGTCCCAGCGCAGCCCCCGACCCAGGACCCCGACGACTTCGTCGACACCGACGTCGCGGACACCGACGAGGACCCTGACGCGGGCCCCGATCTCGCGACGGCCGAGGAGCCCCCGGAGCTCGACGAGCGCAGCAAGGCCATCCTCGCCTTCGAGCGCCGGTGGTGGCGCCAGGCGGGCGCCAAGGAGCAGGCCGTCCACGACACCTTCAACCTGTCGGCGACCCGCTACTACCAGCTGCTGAACACGCTCCTCGACGACCCGCTGGCCCTGGCCCACGACCCCGTCGTCGTCCAGCGCCTCCGCCGCCTCCGCGCCTCCCGCTCCCGCCGCCGCTGAGCGCCGCGACGGCGAAAACGGCGGGCGCTCAGCGGGCCTGTTGCTGCTCGGCGTAGGCGGCGAGCCAGGCGACCTGGACCGGGTCCAGGGAAGGGCGGACGCGGTCGCGGGCGAGGGCCACGTGGGCGGCGGTGACCTCGGTGGCCTCCAGCGACTCGCGCATGGCGGCCAGGGCGGACTCGCGGATGAGGGCGGCGCAGTCGGCGGCCGAGAAGCGGTCCAGCGACGCGGCCAGGGCGGGCAGGTCGACGTCGGCGGCGAGGGGCACGGACTTCGCGGCGGCGCGGAGGATCTCGGTGCGGGCCTCGGCGTCCGGGGGCGGCACGAAGACGAGGCGTTCGAGGCGGCCGGGGCGCAGCAGGGCCGGGTCGACCAGGTCGGGGCGGTTCGTGGCGCCGATGACGACGACGTTGCGCAGGGACTCGACGCCGTCGAGCTCGGTGAGGAGGGCGGCGACGACCCGGTCGGTGGTGCCGCCGTCGGTGGCCTGGCCGCGGGTCGGGGCGAGGGCGTCGACCTCGTCGAGGAAGACGAGGGTGGGGGCCGCCTCGCGGGCGCGGCGGAAGAGCTCCCGGACCGCGCGCTCGCTCTCGCCGACCCACTTCGACAGCAGCTCGGCGCCCTTCACCGACAGGACGTTGGCCTTGCCGGTGCCGGCGATCGCCTTGACCAGGTACGTCTTGCCACAGCCCGGCGGGCCGTAGAGCAGCACGCCGCGGGGCGGCTCGATGCCGAGGCGGGAGAACGCGTCCGGGTAGGACAGCGGCCACAGCACGGACTCGGTCAGGGTCTGCTTGACCTCGACCATGTCGCCGACGTCGTCCAGGGTGACCTTGGCGAGCTCCAGCGACGACTCGGCCATCGACGTGGGGCGCACGACCTCGAGGGCGGCCTCGAAGTCCGCCATCAGCACGCCGGTGCCGTCCCCGTCGCGGCGGTGACGCAGCGCCGCTCGTACACCGGCCTCACGCGACAACGCGGCGAGGTCCGCCGCCACGAAGCCGGGGGTGCGGCCCGCGATGTCGTCGAGCCGGACGTCGTCGTCGAGCGGCATGCCGCGGGTGAGGACGGCGAGCTGCTCGCGGCGCAGGGCCGCGTCGGGGAGCGGGACGGCGATGCCGTGGGCGAGCAGGCCGGGGGAGTGCAGGGACGGGTCGACGGACTCGGGGCGGCTGGTCGTGCAGACGACGGCCTCGCCCTCGCGGACGAGCTCGCCGATCAGCTGGCGGAAGACCGTCGACAGCGGGCCCGGCTGGTCGCGCGGCGCGAGGGCCTCCACGTCGGCGACGAGCAGGATCGCCGGGCGGGCGGCCCGCACCTCGCCGGCGGCCTCCCGCAGCCGGGCGGCGGCGGCATTGTTGGTGAGCGCCGCCAGCTCCGGCGCCCACAGGGGGACGACCCGCGCCCCGACGCTCGCCGCGACGGCGTGCACCAGGGCTGACTTGCCGGAGCCGGCGGGGCCGGTGATCAGCACCCCCAGCGCCACCGTCGTGCCGAGCCTCGCCAGGACCTCGCCGTGGTGGAAGCCGAGGTCCAGCAGCTCGCCCAGCTGCTCGGCCTGCGCCCTGAGCCCGGGCAGGTCGTCGAGCGCGACCGCTTCCGGTGCGGCGGCCGGCGGCGCGACAGGAACGAGGCCGCCGGGCGCGTGGGTGGCGTGGCCGTGGTGCCAGCCGACGGCGGTGTCCATGGTGACCAGCGCGCCCGCGCCGGGGCCGGCGGCGACGACGGTGAGCAGGGCGCTGGTCCAGCCGTAGCCGACGGTGTTCTTCAGGCTGCGCCGCGCCGCCTCGAACACGCCGGGGTCCAGCGAGGTCAGCGACACGTCCTGCGGCAGCAGGGAGACGTTGTCGCCGACGGTGACGACCTTGCCCAGCAGCGCGAGCCGCAGCATCTCCGGCGACACGACCCCGACGATCTCCGGCGGGCCGGACAGGGTCACCGACGCCGCGGCCCGCAGCGGCGCCGCCGCGACCGTCACCTGGCCGCCGTCGCGCAGGCCCAGGTTGCCCAGCAGGAGGTCGTCGGCGTAGAGCAGGGCGCGACTGGCGCTGGCCTCGGCGACCGCGGCGATCCCGGCGGACTCGCGGCGGCCGGTGAGGGCGATCGGGTCGCCGGCGCGCAGGCCCAGCGCGGCCAGGACCTCAGGGTGGAGCCGGACCACGCCGCGGCGGGCGTCGAGGGCCGCGGGGCGCAGGCTGGCGGTGAGCGTCAAGGTCGCGGCCACGCACCGAGCGTATAACTCGCCCGCTTGCTGTGAACCTGCTGAGGAATTCGACATCGCGCAACATGTGTTGCGTACGTTTGGCCGATGCGTCTCTTACCGCGTCTCAACCGGCGCAGGGTCATCGCCGGCTCGGTGGCCGCCCTGCTGCTGGTCGGCCTGGTCGGCTGGGCGGTCGTCCCCTCGCCCGCCACGTTCAGCACCCAGGAGCAGCGCATCACCGTGCGCACCGGCCCCGACGACGCGACCGAGGTGACCCTCGACACGACGCTGTACCTGCCGAAGAAGAGCGGCAAGAAGCCCGCCATCCTGCTCGCGCACGGGTTCGGCGGCACCAAGCGGAGCGTGAAGTCCGACGCCGAGGACTTCGCCGACCTCGGCTACGCCGTGCTCACCTGGACCGCCCAGGGCTTCGGCGACTCCACCGGCGAGATCCACCTCGACAGCCCCGACTGGGAGGTCAAGGACGCCCAGCGGCTGCTGGACTGGCTCGCCGCCCGGCCCGACATCCAGACCGACGGTTCCGGAGACCCGCGGGTGGCGGCGGTCGGCGGCTCGTACGGTGGAGCCCTCGCCCTCCTGCTCGCCGCGCACGACAAGCGGGTCGACGCGATCGTGCCCATGATCACCTGGAACGACCTGTCGCGGGCCTTCCTGCCCGAGGCCACCGGCAAGGACCCGTCCGGCGGCGTGTTCAAGAAGCAGTGGGCCGGACTGTTCTTCGGCTCCGGCAACGCGCTGACCGACAGCTCGGCGCTGACGAGCCAGGCCGCCCCGCAGCGGACCCCGACCGGCGACGCCCAGTGCGGACGGTTCGCGAAGGACGTCTGCGAGGCGTACCTCGACATCGCCACCACCGGGGAGGCCGACAAGGACGCGATCGCGCTGCTGCGCCGGTCCAGCCCGGCGTCCGTGCTCGACCAGATCAAGGCGCCCACGCTGCTCGTACAGGGGCAGGTCGACACCCTGTTCCCGCTCAGCGAGAGCGACGCCAACGCCCGCGGCATCGCCGCCACCGGCACCCCGGTGCGGGTCGCGTGGTTCACCGGCGGGCACGACGGCGGCACCGGGCCGCAGTCCGAGGTCGACCGGCTGCGGTACCTGACCGCGCAGTGGCTCGACCACTACATCAAGGGCAACGGCGAGGCGCCGCCGACCAGCTTCACCTACTCGCGCGTGTCGGGCCTCAACGCCCGGGGGCGCGGGCTCGTCACGACCGCGTCGTCGACGTCGACCTACCCCGGCACCGGCGGCACCTCCACCGAGAGCGTCGCCCTGATCGGCGTCCCGACGAGCATCGCCAACCCGCCCAACGGCACCCCGTCCGGGATCTCCTCGCTGCCGATCGCCAACATCGCGAGCCTGCTCGGCAGCGGCGTGTCCGCCGAGATCCCCGGCCAGCACGCCGACTACACGTCCGCGCCGCTGCCCGACACCCTCGACGTGGCGGGCGCGCCCACGGTCCGCATCCGGGCGGCGTCGCCGACCGGCGAGGCCGTGCTCTTCGTCAAGCTCTACGACGTGCCCGCCAAGGGTGCCCCGTCGATCCCGGACGGGCTCATCGCGCCGGTGCGCCTCACCGGGCTGCCGAAGGACATCGCCGACGCGCAGCCGATCGCCGTGACGCTGCCCGCGGTCGTGCACCGGTTCGAGGCCGGCAGCCGGGTCCGGGTCACCGTCGCCGCCGCCGACAGCGCGTACTGGTCGCCGCCGGACCCGCTCGTCTACCAGGTCGCCGTCGAAGGCGCGCTGACCCTGCCCGACGTGGCCGGCACGCCGATCGCCAACCCCGACGTCATCTGGCGTTACGTCCTCGCCGCGCTCGTCGCCCTCATCGTGGTCGGCCTCGCCGTCGCGATCCTGGTCGCCCGCGCCCGCGCCCGGCGGATCGAGCGCCGCGTCGACCCCGAGCACGTGGACACGCCGCTCGTCGTGCGGGGGCTGCGCAAGACGTACGGTGACTTCGTCGCCGTCGCGAAGGTCGACTTCACCGTCCAGCGCGGGCAGGTGGTCGGCCTCCTCGGCCCCAACGGCGCCGGCAAGACCACGTCGCTGCGGGTCCTGATGGGGCTGACCCGGCCGAGCCAGGGCGAGATCCTCGTCTTCGGCCATCAGCTTCTGCCGGGCGCGCCGGTGCTGTCCCGGGTCGGCGCCCTGGTGGAGGGGCCCGGCTTCCTGCCGCACCTCACCGGTCTGCAGAATCTCCACCTGTACTGGGCGGCGACCGGCCGGCCGCTCGACGACGCCCACTTCGACGAGGCGTTCGACATCGCGGGTCTCGGCACCGCCGTCAACCGGCGGGTCAAGACCTACAGCCACGGCATGCGCCAGCGCCTCGCCATCGCGCAGGCCATGCTCGGCCTCCCCGAGCTGCTCGTCCTCGACGAACCCACCGACGGGCTCGACCCGCCGCAGATCGCCGAGATGCGCAAGGTCCTGCGCCGGTACGCGACCGGCGGCCGCGCCGTCCTGGTCTCCAGCCACCTCCTCGCCGAGGTCGAGCAGACCTGCACCGACGTCGTCGTCATGCACCGGGGCGAGGTCGTGGCCACCGGCAAGGTCGACGACATCGTCGGCGACTCGCCGACCGCCCAGATCGACGTGACCGACGTGGACGCCGCCACGAAGGTCCTCGACGAGCTCGACGGCGTCCGCACGGTCATCCCGGCCGGCAGCAACGGCGGCCTGGTCGTCGACATCGACGGCGTGCCGCGCTCGGAGGTCGTCGCCGCGCTGGTCCGGGCCGGCGTCGGCGTCGACCGGGTGACGCCGCGGCGGCGGCTCGAAGACGCGTTCCTGTCGCTCGTCGGCGGCGACACCAAGGCCAGTGGAGAGCGGTCATGAGTACTTCTGCTGTTTCTTCCTCTTCCTCTTCTTCCTCCGAGCGCGGCGTCGTCGGTGGCGCACCCGGCTACCGTCCCGGCGCGACCCTCTCCCTCTGGACGGAGATCCGCCGCCAGGCGGCCCGCCGCCGCACGCAGATGGCGCTCGGCTTCATGGTCCTGCTGCCGCTGATCATCCTGATCGCCTTCCAGCTCGACAGCGGCGGCGACGACGAGGGCGGCAACAACGGCGAGTTCTCCCGCCTCGCCGACCTCGCGACCGGCGGCGGGGCCAACTTCACCCTCTTCACCCTGCTCGTCTCGTCCGGCTTCCTGCTGGTCGTCGTCGTGGCCCTCTTCTGCGGCGACACGGTGGCGAGCGAGGCGTCGTGGGGGAGCCTGCGGTACCTGCTGGCGATGCCCGTCCCGCGGGCCCGGCTGCTCGGCGTCAAGGTGACCGCGGCGCTGCTCTACTGCCTCCTCGCGGTCCTGGTCCTGGTCGGCACCGCGATGCTGGCCGGCACCCTGCGCTACGGCTGGGCCCCGCTCAACGCCCCCATCGGCGGGGAGATCGCCGCCGGCACGAGCGTCGTCCGCCTCCTGGAGATCGTCGGCTACCTGTGCGTGTCGCTCCTGGTCGTGGCCTCGCTCGCGTTCCTGCTCTCCGTCTCCACCGACGCCCCGCTCGGCGCCGTCGGCGGCGCGGTGCTGCTGCAGATCCTGTCCAGCATCCTGGACCAGATCACCGCCCTCGGAAACCTCCGCAACTTCCTGCCCACCCACTACAACGACGCCTGGCTCGGCCTGCTCTCCACCCCGCTGCAGACCGACGACATCGTCAAGGGCTGCATCGCCTCCCTCGCCTACGCCACCGTCTTCTTCTCCCTCGCGTGGTGGCGCTTTCTGCGAAAAGACGTGGTGAGCTGAATGCGTCTCGCGTACTGACCGGTAGGGTGCCGGTCCATGCGAACCTCGGCGCTCCGCGGTGCCTGGCTCCTCGTCCTCGGCCTCGCGGCGCTCTCCGGCACCCTCTACTACGACCAGGCCAACCTGGCGGCCTGGACCTCATACGTCGCCTCCTCCAACGCGATGAGCGGCCCCGCCGAGGCCTTCACCGCTCAGATCTTCACCCTCATCGGCGCCCTGGCCTCGGCGTCGGCCGCGTCGCTGGTCGCCGTCTGCGCCCTGCTCTTCGCCACCGGCCGCACCTTCGGCCACTGGGCCCTGCGCCTGACCGTGGTGCTGACCCTGGTCCTGCTGTCGCTGGTCGCGGTGGTCGTCGTGGTCGCCACCCTGACGGGCGACCCGCCGGCCGCCGTCATCGACACCCCGGTCTGGCTCCTGGCCGCCGAGTGGCTCGCCGTCCTGACCGCCCTGGCCGGCGCCGCCATCACCACCTCGACGCTCTGGGGCTTCACCCCCGCCACCGACCCCCTCTGACCACGGGGCCTGCGCACGGCGTACCAGCGACGGGAAACGGCTAGGCGAGCGGCCTCTGGTAGCCCGGGATCGTGGTCATCGGGGGGCGGTCCGGGTGGGCGACCGGATGGTCGGCCGGGGTGACAGTGCCGGTGCGCCTGACGAACTGGGTGAGGGTCGGCCAGACCGGGGCGCCGGGGGTGACCCGGGCGTGGATGGTGTGCAGGATCGTGGCGGCCATGCGGCCCAGGGCCGCGGTGTCCTGGTGACCGTGGGTGCGCTGGCCGAGGTCGACCTGCGCGACCGCGTCCAGGCCGGCGGTGCGGTAGGTGTCGATGAGCAGGCCGGTCTCGACGCCGTAGCCCGCGGCGAAGGGCAGGGACTCCAGCAGGGAGCGGCGGGCCGCGTACTCGCCGGCGAGGGGCTGCACGACGCCGGCCAGGGCGGGGAAGTAGGCGTTGAGCAGCGGGCGGGCGGCGAGCTCCGTGACGCGCCCGCCGCCGCCGGCCGAGACGTCCAGGAGGGGGCGGTCGTAGAAGGCCTTCACCATCTGGGTGGCCGGGTCGTCCAGCAGCGGGCCGAGGAGGCCGGTGACGAAGTGCGGCCGGAAGTCGGTGAGGTCGGCGTCGACGTACACCAGGATGTCGCCGGTCGCGACGGCCAGGGCCTTCCAGAGCACCTCACCCTTCCCGGGGCGGGAGCCGGTCCCGGGGAGGATGTCGTCGCGGTGGTGGACGGTGGCGCCGGCCTGGCGGGCGACCTCGGCGGTCCGGTCGACGGAGCCCGAGTCGACCACGATGACCTCGTCGACGAGGGGCATGAGGGTGCGCGCGCCGGTGACGATCTCGGCGACGGTCGGCTCCTCGTCCAGCGCCGGCAGCACGACGCTGATCCGGGTGTCGCCCTTGCGGTCGTAGAGGTCGGCGAGGGGCCAGTCGCGCCATGCCGAGGTGCGCTTGGCGAACCAGTCCGCCGCGTCGGGATGCATGAGTGAAACCGTAGTCAGGTCCATCTCGTGAGATGACTCATACAGCGGCACCCGTGTCGGCCCTTACACTCGAATACGAACCACGCGAACAGCACGTCACAACTGAATACCTCATCCAGAGGGGCAGAGGGATACGGCCCGATGAAGCCCCGGCAACCCCTGCGACACGTCTCGACGCTGAGTCCGGTCGCGGTAGGTGCCAAATCCGTCCCGGTGCGCAAGGCCATGCACCTGGGAAAGATGAGAGGAAGGCCTCCATGACCTCGACGCTCGGCGTCTTCACCGACTCTCCCGCCCGCCACCTGGTCTGCCGTGGCTGCGGCGCCCAGTTCCCGCTCGCCGCGCAGCACGCCTGTTACGAGTGTTTCGGCCCGCTCGAGGTGGGCTACGACGCCGAGGCGCTCGGCCGGGTCACCCGCGAGCAGATCGAAGCCGGCCCCCAGAACATCTGGCGCTATGCGCCGCTGCTGCCGGTCGGCACCGACCCCGCCAGCCGCGTGACCCTCGACCCGGGGCTGACCCCGCTGGTCAAGGCGGATCTGCTGGCCAAGGAGCTCGGCATCACCGGCGCGCTGTGGGTGAAGGACGACTCGGCCAACCCGACCCACTCGTTCAAGGACCGGGTCGTCTCGGTGGCGCTGACGGCGGCGAAGGCGCTGGGGTTCACCCGCTACTCGTGCGCCTCCACCGGCAACCTGGCCAACTCGGTCGCCGCGCACGCGGCGCGGGCCGGGGTGCCGTCGACGGTGTTCATCCCGTCGGACCTGGAGCCCGGCAAGGTCGTCATGAGCGCTGTGTACGGCGGTGACGTCGTGGCGATCGAGGGGTCCTACGACGACGTCAACCGGCTGTGCTCGGAGCTGACCGAGACCGATGAGTTCGAGGACACGGCGTTCGTCAACGTCAACGTGCGGCCGTTCTACGCCGAGGGGTCCAAGACGCTCGGGTATGAGGTCGCGGAGCAGCTCGGCTGGCGGATCCCGGCGCAGGTCGTGATCCCGATGGCCAGCGGCGAGCTGCTGACGAAGATCGACAAGGCGTTCAGCGAGCTGGTGGAGATCGGGCTCGTGCCCGACACGGAGTGGACGGTGTTCGGCGCGCAGTCCGCGGGCTGCAACCCGATCGCGGTGGCGCTGCACAAGGGCACCGACGAGATCGTCCCGGTGAAGCCGACGGGCATCGCCAAGTCGCTCAACATCGGCGACCCGGCGGCCGGCGTCTACGCGCTGGAGTCGGTGCGGCGCACCGGCGGCTGGATGGAGTACGTCGACGACGACGAGATCCGCGCCGGCATCGAGCTGCTCGCCCGCACGACCGGCGTGTTCGCCGAGACCGCCGGCGGGGTCACCACCGCGGTGCTGAAGAAGCTGGTCGAGACCGGCAGGCTCGACCCGTCGAAGGAGACGGTCGTCTTCAACACCGGCGACGGGCTGAAGACCCTCGATGCGGTCGCCGGCACGGTCGGCCCGACGCACCGGGTCAAGCCCTCGCTGAAGTCCGTCCGCGAGGCCGGGCTGGTGAGCTGAGGTCCGGGCCATTTCGGCTGAGGGCTGATTTTTTCGCGCAACCCGCCGACGCCGTGACGGACGGTGTCGGCTCGGGTGCGGCTGAGAGAGCGCTTTCACTCCTTGGACGAGGGGCGACTCAGCCGATCGACGGAGCCGGTCGCGACGCAGTGTGACCGCGCTCAAGCCGTGCGTCTCGAAGCCACCCGGCGAGGGACTTGACGACCTCAGGACCGCGCGCCAGGATGCTCGGTGCGGGAGGACGTGTCGCCGCGAGGCCCGGACCCTGGTCCAGGCCCGCGACCACAACACCGGAGGTGTTGGCGAGCGTCCTCTCGACCATTTCCACCGGTCCCCGTATATCTGTTGTCCGTCGATACGTCTCTGCGCCACGCTGGCGGGCATGAGTCAGGACCTCAGCATCGTCGAGCTGGACGCCGATGACCCGGCGGCGGTCGACGCGGCCTTCACCATCGGTAACGAGGCGATCCTCGCCGACCTGCCGGACTTCCCACCGAGCTGCCGGGCCGAGCACGAGGTCCGGGTCCGCCTGCCGATGCCGGGCACGGACCGGCACACGTTCCTGGCGTATCGCGACGGTCTCGCGGTCGGGCTCGTACAGGCGGATCTCCCGATATTCGACAATCTGAACAAATCGTTCCTCGACGTGCTGGTCCTGAAGGAGCACCGGCGGCGGGGCGTCGGGCGGGCGCTGTTCCGGCACGCGGTCGGCTTCGGCCTGGCCCGTGGTCGCACCTCGGTGATGGGGTTCAGCGTGATCACCGACGCCGGTGGCGCGCCGACCGGCTCCTCGGCGCCGTTCGCCGCGGCGCTCGGCCTGGACAACAAGCTCCTGGACGTGCGCCGCCGGCTCGACCTGTCGACCGCCGACGATGCCGAGCTGGCGAGGATGCTCGCCACGAGCTGGCCGAAGGCGGCCGGCTACAGCACCGTCCAGTGGGGCAACACGCCGCCCGAGGAGCTGCTCGAGGACATGGCGCTGCTGGACAGCTCCTTCCTCGACGAGGCGCCGAAGGGTGACCTCGACCTGGAGGCGGAGAAGGTCGACGCCGATCGTCTGCGGCGGGTGTACGAGACGCGCGCCCGCTACGGTGCGCGCCCGTACGAGACCGGCGTCATCCACGACGCGACCGGCCGGCTCGTCGCGTTGAGCGCGCTACGGATGAGCAAGACCGTCGACTGGCACGCGTGGCAGCAGATCACCCTGGTGCACCCGGCGCACCGGGGGCACCGGCTCGGCCTGATCTCCAAGCTGGTCAACCTGCAGACCATGCGCGCACAGGAGCCGGCGGTCCGGATCGTCGACACGTTCAACGCCGAGGTCAACTCGCACATGATCGCGATCAACGAGGCGATGGGTTTCCGCGCGCTCGACCGGTGGGCCAACTGGCAGGCGTCAGTCGCGTGAGCGGTCCTCGTACATGGCGAGGAAGATCGAATAAGGTCGGCCGTGGGTGCGCTCGCGGCCGGCGTATTCGTCGAGCAACGTCTCGAAGCGGTCCTGCAGCTCCTGCCACTCCGCCGGGGTGAGCCGCAGCCCGAGCCGGGCGAAGTTGACCGTGTCGGCCTGACCGTCCAGCATCGCCAGCTCGTCGTTGAACGCGTCGAGCATCGCCCGGTTGGTGCCCGCGCCCTGGTCGCCGAGGCTGAGCTGCCACGACTTGGTCGTCGACAGGTAGGGCACCTCGCGCGTGCCGCGCGGCCCGCGGCGCTCCTCCTGAGGCACCAGGAACCCCGTCGCGACCAGCGTCCGGACGTGGTGCAGCACGGTCGCCGGGTTGGCGTCGAGCCGCTCGGCGATCTCCTTGTTGGTGAGCGCACGGTCCAGGCAGAGCCGGATGATGCGCAGGCGGACGCCGGAGGCGAGTGCCTTGGCCTCCGCGTCGGTCGCTGGTCGCCGCATCGTCCGAGTCTAACGATTGACTTTTCCCAATCGGTCATCGACAGTGGGTCCGTGAGACTCGGCCTGCTCCGCGATCGCGACTTCCGGCTGCTCTTCACCGCCGACACCATCAGCCAGGTCGGCACCCAGGTGACCCTGCTCGCGCTGCCGCTCGTCGCCGTGCTCACGCTCGACGCGACCGCGCTGGAGGTCGGGGTCCTGGCCGCCTGCGAGACCGCCGCGTTCCTGCTGGTCGGACTGCCCGCCGGGGCCCTCGTGGACCGGCTCCGGCGGCGCGAGACGATGATCGTCGCCGACCTCCTGCGGGCGGTCCTGCTCGCCTCCGTGCCGCTGGCGTGGTGGAGCGACACGTTGCGGATGCCGCAGCTGTACGTGGTGGGCCTGCTCTGCGGGGTGTGCACGGTCTTCTTCGACGTGGGGTACCAGAGCTACCTGCCGTTCCTGGTCGGCAAGGACCGCCTGGTCGAGGGCAACGCGATCCTGGAGATGGTGCGCTCCACCTCCCAGATCGGCGGCCCGAGCGTCGCCGGCGGCCTGGTCAAGGTGCTCGGCGGCCCGCTCGCCCTCGCCACCGACGCGGCCAGCTACGTGCTGTCGGCGCTGTTCCTGTGGCGGATCCGCAAGATCGAGGAGCGCCCGGCCCGCAAGCCCGACGCGCACCTCGGCCGGGAGATCCTGGAGGGCCTCCGGTTCGTCGTGGGCAACCGGCTGCTGCGGGCGATCTCCATGTGCACGGGCACCGGCAACTTCTTCGGCTCCATGTACGGCGCGATGCTGATCGTCTACTTCGCCCGGGACCTCGCCCTGTCGCCGGCGGTCATCGGCCTGTGGTTCAGCGTCACCGGGCTCGGCGCGCTGGCCGGCGCGTTCCTGGTCGGGCCGTTCGTGCGCTGGTTCGGGCAGGGGCCGGCGATGTGGATCTCGATGCTCGCCGCGTCCCTCGGCGAGCTGCTGGTGCCGTTCGCGCGCGACGACTGGCGGCTCTGGCTCGCGGCGGCGGGCAGCATCGTCTTCGGCATCGGCGTCGTGGTCTACAACGTGACCCAGGTCAGCTTCCGGCAGACGATCACGCCCGACGACCTGCTCGGCCGGATGAACGCCACGATGCGGTTCATCGTCTGGGGCACGATGCCGATCGGCGGGCTCGTCGGCGGCGCGCTCGGCACCGTCATCGGCGTGCACGAGACCATCTGGGTGGCGTGCGCCGGAATGCTGGTTTCGGTGGTGCCGCTCGTTCTGTCACCCTTGCGGAAGCTCCGCGAGTTGACGTCCGCACCTTCCGCGGGCACGGAAGCAGTGCGGAAGTAGGCCGATCTTGCGGTTGTGGGCGGTTGCGTGGTTCCAGTCACGGCTTCCTGGCACAACCGCAAGATCGGCGCTTCCATCCACATTCGTCTGACATTTTGCTTATTCTTTACCGGTACGATTCGACGCCTGACGATGCGCTGGCATTTGTCGGACCGCTCAAGAAAGGTCCCATCGGAAACCTTTTGCGTGCGCATGAACCGTGACCTTGCTGTCCGATTTGGGGCTGTCGGGTCTCGGGTTGTCTCGTGTACCGTCCGTTTCGGTCGTCGATCCTCGCGCCGGTGCCACGCTCATGGCCCGGCGTGCCGGCCGAGGACCTCAAGGCTGGTCCCCACAGCCAGCCGGAGTACGAAGAGGGACCGAAAGCAGAGGAAGTGCACCGTGGCACAGGGCACCGTCAAGTGGTTCAACAGCGAAAAGGGCTATGGCTTCATCGCGGTCGACGGGGGGCAGGACGTCTTCGTCCACTTCTCCGCGATCGAGATGGATGGCTACAAATCGCTGGAAGACGGACAGCGCGTCGAGTTCGAGATCGCGCAGGGCCAGAAGGGCCCGCAGGCCGAGAAGGTTCGTCACCTCGCCTGACAGATCGTTCGTCCACCCCCGCCGGGGCACCGTCCTCATTGATGAGGAACGGTGCCCTGCGTCTTTTCCGCCATTGTTCGTGCCATTCATGCCTGATTTGTAGGTGTTTGCACGCTTCGACCACCCTGGCCGTCACCTCGGCTTTGCTTGCACTCGACGGGCCAGAGTGCTAAACAGGAGTTGGCACTCGCAACAGGTGAGTGCCAACGGTCGGGGCGGTGCAGCGCCTGGGCGCGGGAGCGTCGAGGGGCTGGTCGTCGCGGGCTCATCCGGCCCGACCATTGAGGATCCCGCTGGGTCCTTGAAGGTGCGAAAGCAGGCGGTGAGCCGCCGGCCCCACGTGGGTCGCGAGGCGTAGCCGGAGTGTCCAGGAGGACAACGCCGAATGGCCAAGATTATCGCGTTCGACGAGGAAGCGCGCCGCGGCCTCGAGCGGGGCATGAACACCCTCGCCGACGCCGTCAAGGTGACGCTGGGCCCCAAGGGCCGCAACGTCGTCCTCGAGAAGAAGTGGGGCGCGCCCACCATCACCAACGATGGTGTGAGCATCGCCAAGGAGATCGAGCTCGAGGACCCCTACGAGAAGATCGGCGCCGAGCTGGTCAAGGAGGTCGCGAAGAAGACGGACGACGTCGCCGGTGACGGCACGACGACCGCGACCGTCCTCGCCCAGGCGCTGGTCCGTGAAGGTCTGCGCAACGTCGCCGCGGGTGCCAACCCGATGGCGCTGAAGCGCGGCATCGAGGCCGCCGTCGCGTCCGTCGCGTCGGAGCTGGCCAACCTTGCCAAGGACGTCGAGACCAAGGAGCAGATCGCCTCCACGGCCTCGATCTCCGCCGGTGACTCCACCGTCGGCGAGATCATCGCCGAGGCGATGGACAAGGTCGGCAAGGAAGGCGTCATCACCGTCGAGGAGAGCAACACCTTCGGGCTCGAGCTGGAGCTCACCGAGGGCATGCGCTTCGACAAGGGCTACATCTCGCCGTACTTCGTCACCGACACCGAGCGGATGGAGACGGTCCTCGACGACCCGTACATCCTCATCGTCGAGTCGAAGATCTCCGCGGTGAAGGACCTCCTCCCCGTGCTGGAGAAGGTCATGCAGTCCGGCAAGCCCCTCGCGATCATCTCCGAGGACGTCGAGGGCGAGGCCCTCGCGACCCTGATCGTGAACAAGATCCGTGGCACGTTCAAGTCCGTCGCCGTCAAGGCCCCGGGCTTCGGCGACCGCCGCAAGGCCATGCTGACCGACATCGCGATCCTGACCGGCGGTCAGGTCATCTCCGAGACCGTCGGTCTCAAGCTGGAGAACGCGTCGCTCGACCTGCTCGGCAAGGCCCGCAAGGTCGTCATCACCAAGGACGAGACCACCATCGTCGAGGGCTCCGGCGACGCCGAGGGCATCAACGGCCGGGTGGCGCAGATCCGTGCCGAGATCGAGAAGTCGGACTCGGACTACGACCGCGAGAAGCTGCAGGAGCGCCTGGCGAAGCTCGCCGGCGGTGTCGCGGTCATCAAGGTCGGCGCGGCCACCGAGGTCGAGCTCAAGGAGCGCAAGCACCGCATCGAGGACGCCGTGCGCAACGCGAAGGCGGCCGTCGAGGAGGGCATCGTCCCCGGCGGTGGCGTCGCGCTCGTCCAGGCCGGCAAGTCGGCCTTCGACAAGCTGGACCTGGTCGGCGACGAGGCCACCGGCGCCAACATCGTCAAGGTCGCCCTTGACGCGCCGCTGCGCCAGATCGCCGTGAACGCCGGCCTTGAGGGCGGCGTCGTGGTCGAGAAGGTCCGCAACCTGGACGCCGGCTGGGGCCTCAACGCCGCCACCGGCGACTACGTGAACCTCCTGGCCGAGGGCATCATCGACCCGGCCAAGGTCACCCGCTCCGCCCTGCAGAACGCCGCCTCGATCGCGGCGCTCTTCCTCACCACCGAGGCAGTGGTCGCGGACAAGCCGGAGAAGACCCCGGCCCCCGCGGGCGCCCCCGGCGGCGGCGACATGGACTTCTGAGTCCAGCTCTTCCAAGAAGGGCAGGCCCGTTCCGGGCCTGCCCTTCTTGCTGTCCACACACTTCCGACCCGCCACTGACGGTTTTGCCGCGGGCCTCAGCCCCGCCGCTGACGGTTTGCCGCCGGCTCCAGCCCCGGCGTTGACGGTCCGCCGCTGGCCCCGCCCGTCGCTGACGGTTTGTTGCGCGGCGGGCCGTCTCCGCCGCTCGGCGTCTGACCGGGCCCTCTCTGACCGGGCGATTCCGCCTGTGGTCGGCCGCCCTCCGGCGTCTGGTCGGCCCAACCGTGGTTCTTCTGCCTGTGGTTGGCCGCCTTCCTCCGGCGGTTGGTCGGCCCGGTCGCGATTCCGCTCGGTGTTTGTCGCCCCGGCGCTGGTCGGCCCCACGGCGATTCGTCCGTGGTTGGCTGCCCGGGCTGCGATCTTGTCTGCGGTTTGCCTGCCGTGATCAGCGCGGCGCCGTGGCGTCTCCGTCCTCCAGCCATGATCGAAGGACGGATCTGGTTGTGCGGGCGGCCGGATCCGTCCTTCGATCATGGCGGGGCGGGGCGGCTGGCGGCGGGGGCGTGGGGCCAGCCGCAGGTGTCGCGCAGGACGCGCAGCGTGTTCTCTCAGCCCAGGCGGCGCAGGTCGGCGGGCCGCGATTCCGTCCGTGGTTGTCGCCCGGCATTTGGTCAGCCCGGCGGCGACGCTTCGCGCCGCGTTGGTCGGTCCTGCGGCGATTCGCCGTGGTTGGCTGGGCAGGGCTGCGTTCTTGTCTGTGGTTGGCCTGCCGTGATCAGCGCGGCGTCGTGGCGTCTCCGTCCTCCAGCCATGATCCAAGGACCGATCTGGCCGCCAGCACGACCGGATCCGTCCTTCGATCATGGCGGGGGTGTAGCGGCTGGCGGCCGGGCGTGGTGGGTCAGTCGCAGGTGTCGCGCAGGACGCGCAGCGTGTTCTCTCAGCCCAGGTGGTGCAGGTCGGTGGGCCGCGATTCCGCCTGTGGCTTGTCGCGCCGGCGTTTGGTCGGTCCGGCGGCGATGCTTCGGCGCCGCGCTGGTCGGCCCCGCGGTGATTCGCCCGCGGTTGGTTACCCGGGCTGCGTTCTTGTCTGCGGTTTGCCTGCCGTGATCAGCGCGGCGTCGTGGCGTCTCCGTCCTCCAGCCATGATCGAAGGACGGATCTGGTTGTGCGGGCGGCCGGATCCGTCCTTCGATCATGGCTGGGGTGTGGGGGTCAGCCGCAGGTGTCGCGCAGGACGCGCAGTGTGTTCTCCCAGCCCAGGCGGCGCAGGTCGGCGTCGGACCAGCCGCGGGTCCGTAGCTCCTCGAACAGGGACTGGTACGTCGACACGTCGTGGAGGCCGGTGGGCAGGACTTCCGTACCGTCGAAGTCGCCGCCTATGCCGACCGCGGTGATGCCGGCGACGTCGCGGACGTGCTCCACGTGGTCGGCGACGTCGCGGACGGTGGACGGGGGGCAGGGGTTGGCGGCGATCCAGTCGCGCTGCAGGCGTTCGAACTCCTGGGAGCCGTACTCGGCGGGGATGGCGTCCTCCACGCGGACGAGCTCGTCGCCCCACTGGCGGCAGGTCTCGTTGAGGAAGAACGGCACGAACGTCACCATCACCACGCCGCCGGTGTCGCGGACCCGGGTGAGGACGTCGTCGGGGACGTTGCGCGGGTGGTCGCACAGGGCGCGGGCGGAGGAGTGCGAGAAGAACGCCGGCGCCGTGGACACGTCGAGCGCCGCGTGCATCGTCTCGGGGGCCACGTGCGACAGGTCGGCCATCATGCCGAGCCGGTTCAGCTCGCGGACCACCTCCACGCCGAACGCCGACAGGCCGCCGACCGCGGGCTCGTCCGTCGCGCTGTCGGCCCAGGCGGTGTTCTTGCCGTGGGTGAGCGTGAGGTAGCGGACGCCCAGGCGGTACAGACTGCGCAAAACGCCGAGAGAGTCATCGATGCAATGCCCGCCCTCGGCGCCGAGCAGCGACGCGATCCGTCCGGTTTCGCTGATCCGCTCGACCTCGTCGGCGGTCGTCGCCAGCGCGAGCTCGCCGGGGTGCGCGTCGACCAGCCGGTGCACCAGGTCGATCTGCTCGAGCACCTTCACGGTGGCCTCGGACTGAGGGATGCCGCACGGGACGTACACCGACCAGAACTGCGCCTTGACGCCGCCCTGCCGGAGGCGGGGGAGATCCGTGTGCAGCCCTGCGGCGTGACCCGCGATGTCGGCCGGGCCGCGCATCCGCAGCCGCCACGGCAGGTCGTTGTGGCCGTCGATTACTGGTATCGCACCGCTCATCCCCGCGACTCTAGATGCGAAATGTGGAATTTGCCCGCATCACGTGAACGGTCCTCATATGGTGGGAGCGGCCTACACGAGGGGGAAGCCATGGGTAAGTCACAGAAGAACAGCAACTTCGACAGCCGCGGCATGCACCGCAGCGAAGACGACCTCGGCTACATGGACCCAGACCGTTCCGACGACATGATGATCACCCCGGACGCGGACATCACGGGACAGCAGGCGACCGCGAACACGGCCACCATGCAGGCAAAGAAGCTCCAGCAGGAGCAGCAGACCACCGCGCAGGACAAGCGGGCCAACCAGCCCGACCGCTGACCCAGCCCCTGGGACTTCGAGTCGGGTGTTGAGACGGCACCGGCCGCCCGTGGCATGACGGGGGATCACTGGGCGCTGGTGCGACGTGTGCGGGGCAGGATCGTGGCGAACCCACGGCCTGCCCTTCATGCGCTTATTGCGTTTGCGGCAGGTGTACGTCTTTCGTGTAGATCCAGAAGATGCGTTCGAGCCGGGCGCCGACCGTCTTCGAGTAGAACGCGACAGGCCCGGCCCACCCGATCTGCGCCGTCAGGTGCCCGTCGTCGAACTGGTCCGCGAGGCACCGCCGCAGCAGCACCCGTCCCACCCCGAGCCCCTCCGCCGCGGGCGCGGTGCCCATCGGCCCGAACCAGCTGGGGCGGTTCGCACCGTACGCCGCGAACCCTAGGATCTCGCCGTCCCTCACCGCGACCCAGCACCCCATCGACTGCGCCGCTTCCCAGGCCCAGCCGTCGCCCCAGATGCCCCGCACCCACTCCGGCGTGTCGCTGCCCGCCCGCAGGACCTTGACCCCGGCCTTCTCCAGCCGCTCCTCGTCCGCCTGCTGCGTCGCGCTCACCTGGCTCAGGTCGGCCGTCATGTTCCAGGCGGTGTCGGTCCGCTGGTACCCGGCCCGCTCCGCCAGGCACACCGCCGGCGTGTACCGCACGTCGATCCCCGGCCACGCGTAGCACGGCGGGTTGCCCCCGATCCGGATTCTCCGCGCCCCGACCTCCGCCAACCGCCGCTCCGCCGCCGCCAGCAACCCGCTGCCGATCCCCTCCCGCCGCCGCCCGGGCTCCACCGCGAGCAGCTCGATGTGCCCGAGCGCTGGGTCTCTGTCGCTGATCGACCCGAACACCACGCCGACCGCGTCCCCCGCGTCGTCCAGCTCCACCAGCCGCACGGCGACCCGCCCCTCAGGCGGCGCCGCCAGCCGGTTTACCAGCTCCTCCGCCTCCCGGGCATCCTCCGGCAGGTCCAGCGCCCCCGCACACAACCGAGCCACCTCAGGCCCACCCACCCACTCACCGATCATTTGGTAAACATACCTAACTGTTCGACCGCCCCGACCCTGTCACCTTGATCAAAGCGCGCCATCCGCAGCTTCGCCAGCCACCCGGCGCCCGTGTCGGGGCCTCCGCCGATGCGAACCGATACCGCGGAGGCTGGACAGGCGCGGAGAAAGCGGCAGGTTGAGGGCTGGCCAGCACGACGACGAGGCTGGCGCCGGCGGTGTCAGCGGAGCCGCAGTGGGAGACCGTGGAGCGGTGCGCGGCGTTGGGTGACGGCGGGCTGTGTATCGGCGAGGCCGGCGCCGCGGTGTTGGAGGGTCCGAAGGTCAAGGGATCGGTTTGGGCGGCAGCGGCGGCGGTGGCCGGTGTGCCGGCGTCCGCAGTGTTGGAAGAGGGCGCAAGTTAAGGGGTTCGGCGGGTGACGTCGATGAGGTGGGCATCGGCGGTGTCGGAGGGGCTGAAGGGAGAGGCCGGGAGAGGCCGAGGAGCGGCAGGCAGTGGCGGGTTGAGGGATTGGTTGGGTGGCGGCGGTCCGTGTATCGGCGAGGCCGGCGCTGCGGTGTCGGAGGGCCGCGGGCAAAGGGTGGTCGGGTGGTGGCGGTGGCGGGTGCGTCGATGAGGCCGGTTTCTGCGGAGCCGTGGGGAGAGACCGATGAGCGGTGGGCGGCGTCGGGCTGAGGGTTTGGTCGGTCGGTGCCATTGACCGGTGTGTCGGCGAGGCCGGCGCCGGCGGATCCGCAGGGGGAGGCCGTGAAGCGGTGGGTGGAGTCGAGTGAGGGGTTGGTTCGGTAACGGCGGCTGGAGTGTCCGCGAGACCGGTGTCGGCGGTGTCGGACGGGCCGCATTGGGAGGTCGAGGAGCGGTAGGCAGCGTCCGGATCTCAGGGATTGGTTGGGTAATGGAGGCCGGTGTATCGGCGAGGCTGGCGCCGCAGCGCCGGAGGGGTTCGAAGGCTAAGGGTTGGTTTGGGTGGCAACGACGACGGTGGTCGATGCATCGGCGAGGCCGGCGTCCGCGCTGTTGCACGGGGGCGCAGGTCAATTGGGGATCGGCGGTGGCCGGTGTCGGCGAGGCCGGCGCTGCGGTATCGGAGGGCCGCGGGCAAGGGGTTGATCGGGTGGTGGCGGTGGCCGGTGCGTCGATGAGGCCGGTTTCGGGGGAGCCGTAGGAGAGACGGACGAGCGGTGGACAGCGCCGGGCTAAGGGTTGGTTGGGCGGTGTACTGGCGAGGCCTGCGCTGGCGGCGTCGGCGGAGCCGTGGGGAAGACCGTGAAGCGGTGGGTGGCGTCCGGCTAGGGGTTGGTTCAGTGGCCGGTGTCGAAGGGGCCGCAGGGGAAGCCGAGGAGCGGTGGACGGCAGGTTCAGAGGTTGGTTGGCGTGACCGGTGTGTTGGCGAGGGCGGGTGGCGGAGGGCCGCAGGGGAAGGTCGAGCAGCGGCGGGGTTAAGGGGTCGGGTGGGTGGCGGTGGCGGCGGTGACGGCGGCCAGGGCGTCGACGAGGCCGGCGCCCGCGGTGTCGGTGGGGCCGCAGGAAGAGGTGGAGATGTCGACGGGCTGGGTGGTGTGGATGAGGATGGCGCGGGTCTGTTCGATGTTGCCGATGAGGGCGGGGTTCGCCGCCCACATCAGGGCGACCACGCCCGCCACGTGTGGGGTGGCCATGGAGGTGCCGCTCAGGGCGCCATAGCCGCCGCCCGGCAGGGCGGAGACGACGGCGGCGCCGGGGGCCATCAGGTCGGGCTTCGGGAGGTTGTCGGGGGTGGGGCCGCGGCTGGAGAAGGAGGCGACCTGCGACGTGCTGGTGACGGCGCCGATGGTGAAGGTGGCGGCGTAGTTGGCCGGGGGGTCGGTGACGGTGGCGCAGCCGGGGCCCGTGTTGCCGGCGGCGGCGACGAAGAAGATGCCGGCGGCGGCGAAGGCGTCGACGGCGTGGCGCAGGGAGCGGGTGTCGCAGCCCTCGACGGAGGGGCAGCCCCAGGAGTTGGTGAGGACCTGCGGGGCGCGGTCGGGCTGGCCGTCGTGCATGGGGTCGGCGCCCGGGTGGAACGGCGCCAGCATGAACTGCAGGCAGCTCAGATAGTTGGCCATGCTGCCCAGGTTGCGCGGGAGGTTGGAGCACGCGATCCACTGCGCTCCCGGAGCGACCCCCACGCCGGCGCCGACCGCGGTGGCGAGGGTGTGGGTGCCGTGGCCGTTGTGGTCGGCGGGGGCGGCGGTGTGGTCGACAGGGTCGAACCAGGAGTCGTCGGAGCCGCGGAACGACGTGCGCAGCGCCGGGTGGGTGACGTCGACGCCGGAGTCGGAGCTGCCGACGACGATGCCGCGCCCGGTCGTGAAGTGGGACCACACCTGGTCGGCCTTGATGAGGGTCAGGTTCCACGGCGGGGCGGTCGGCGCGGGCAGCACGCCGCGGGTCGGTGCCGCGACGGCCGGCAGCGGGCGCAGCCGCGGGTTGAGCAGGACGCGGTCGACCTCGGGCCGGCCCTCCAGCCAGCGCCGCGCGAGCGGCCCGGCGGCCACCTCGATGCCGTTGACCAGGTAGAAGGGCGTGTAGTCGATGCCCCTGGAGCGCAGCGCGCCGCGCAGCGACGCCTGCGAGCGCTCGGCGGTGCCGACGAGCCGCTCATAGGTCTGCCGGATGCGGGTGGTGCGGTCGGGCACCTCGCGGAGGCCGCTCAGGTCGGCCTGCTCCTTCATGATCACGAAGAGGTGCTCGCCGTGGAAGCCGGGCTGGCCGAGCGTCGCATACACGGTGGCGCCGCCCGCGAGCACGACGGCCGCGGCGAGCGCGGCGAACCCGGGCCGCCATACGATCCGCCCGGTCGCCGGCACCGCCGCCGCGGCGACCACCAGCGCCAGGACCAGGCCGGCCAGCGCGCCGATCGCCGACCAGAACGCCACGTCGCGCAGCCCGAGCAGCAGCGACGTCTCCTCAGGGTCGACCAGGGCGAGCGGGCCGAACAGCGCGGGCGCCAGCAGGGCGAGCGCCGACGGGTGGCCGCGGCGGGCGAGCGCGGCCAGCGCGAACGCCAGCGGCGGCACCGCCACCATCGCGAACAGCTGCACCGCCGGCTCGCCGGCGCCCGCGACGAGCGTGACCAGGCCGACCCCGGCGGTCAGGCCGCCGATGGCAGTGCCGCCCCAGACGCTGCGGATCGAGGAGCCGGCGTCGGCGAGCGCCGTGGCCGGTCGCACCGCGAGCCAGGCGACCGCCACCGCGGCGAGCGCGGCCAGGACCGTCTCCATCTGGCCGCCGAACGCTCCGACCCACAGCCACGGCAGCAGCGCGACCAGCCCGATCGCGAGGCACAGCCAGAACAGCCAGCCGTTGGACCGGGGCGCCCGCCCCCGGACGGCGCGGTGCACGGTCGCGGCGACCGCGGCGGTCACGGCGAGCAGCGCCAGATAGCCCTCGTGGGCGGTGGTCGGGATGATCCGCGCCGTGCCGAGCAGCCCGCCGAGCAGCGCGGTCAGCGCCCACTGCCTGCCCGCGACCTGGGCGAACGCGACACGCGACAGCCGGGCGAGCAGGAAGGCGGGCCCCGCGACCAGAAGGGCGGCGAGCCAGCCCGCGGCCGGCCACACGAACGACGGCAGCTCGAATCCCAGCGCGAGCAGGCCCTCGCCGACGACCCAGACCCCGGCGTGGACGGCGACCGTGACCGCCACCGCCCAGAGGCCGAGGACAATGGTCAATCCCAGCGCCCAACCCCGTGATCGACCCATGGCCGCACTCTACGACTCGCCTACGACAGTTTCGGATGAGCCGCGGGGGCAAACTGAGGGGCATGCGGGAAACGGTCGACGCGGTGGTCATCGGCGCCGGGCACAACGGTCTGGTCGCCGCCAACATGCTCGCCGACGCGGGCTGGGACGTGCTCGTGCTGGAGGGCACCGGGCACGTCGGCGGCGCCGTCCGCTCGGCGGAGATCACCGCGCCCGGTTTCCTGAGCGACCTGTGCAGCGCGTTCTACCCCCTCGGCGCGGGGTCGCCGCCGCTGCTCGCGCTCGACCTCGAGGCGCACGGGCTGCGCTGGACGCACGCGCCCGAGGTCGTCGCGCACCTGTTCCCGGACGGGCGTGCGGCCGTGCTCAGCCGGGAGCTGGACCTCACGGCGGAGTCGCTGGAGCGGTTCGCACCGGGCGACGGTTCACGTTGGCGGCAGGTGTACGAGCAGTGGCGCCGACTCTCCGCCGACCTCCTCCCGTCGCTGCTGACCCCGTTTCCCCCGGTCCGTTCCGGGGTGCGGCTCGCCGCCCGCGCCGGGCTCGGCGAGGCGCTTCGCCTCGGCCGCCGGTTCCTCGTCCCGGCCCGGGTCCTCGGCGAGGAGCTCTTCCACGGCGACGGCGGCCGGCTGCTGCTCACCGGCCTGGCCCTGCACACCGACCTGGCCCCCGACGACGCGGCCAGCGGCGGCTTCGGCTGGCTGCTCGCGATGCTCGGCCAGCAGCACGGGTTCCCGGTGCCCGTCGGCGGCGCCCAGCAGCTCACCGACGCCCTGGTCCGCCGCCTCGGGCGCCGGGGCGAGATCCGCACGGGCGCCATGGTCGACCGGGTGGTCGTCGGCGGCGGCAGGGCGCTCGGTGTCCGGTGCACCGACGGCCGGCTGGTCCGCGCGCGTCGCGCCGTCGTCGCGGACGTGCCGGCGCCCACCCTGTACCAGAGCCTGATCTTGCAAGAGCACCTGCCGGTCCGGCTGCTGCAGGACCTGGAGGGTTTCCGCTGGGACAACGCCACGCTGAAGATCGACTGGGCGCTGTCGGGCCCGGTCCCGTGGATCTCGCCGGACGTCGCGGGCGCGGGCACCGTCCACCTCGGCACCGACCCCCAGCGGTACGCGGCGGACCTCGCCGCCGGCCGCGCGCCCGAGGACCCGTTCCTGCTCATCGGGCAGATGACGACGGCCGACGCGACCCGCTCGCCGGCCGGCACGGAGTCGCTGTGGGCCTACACGCACCTGCCGCGCCCCGCGAAGCCCGGCGAGGTCGACGCGGAGATGGTCCGCACGCAGATCGCCCGGGTCGAGGACGCGGTGCGCCGGCACGCGCCAGGCTTCGACGACCTGGTCCTGGCGCGGCACGTCAGCGGCCCGGCGGAGCTGGCGCAGAAGAACCCGAGCCTCGTCGACGGCGCGATCAACGGGGGTACCGCGGCGGCGTTCCAGCAGCTCGTCTGGCGGCCGGTGACCGGTCTCGGACGCGCGGACACGCCCGTGGACAGGCTGTTCCTGGCGAGCTCCAGCGCCCACCCCGGCGGCGGCGTGCACGGTGCCGCCGGCGCCAACGCGGCCCGGGCGGCGCTGGCCCGCCACCGTCCGCTGCTCGGCGACGCCTACGCCGCGGGCATCGGGAGGGCGATGCGGGCGATCTACCGGTGAGCCAGGCGGCGGGCGACCGGTGACCGCTCCGCGAGATCCGCCAGCCGGGTCAGCGCCTCGCCGTTGCGGTAGTGCAGCACCACGTCGCCGATCTTGTTCTGGACCGCGAGCATCGGCCCGCTGGTGAACTGCTCCTGCATCGTCACCCGGGTCGCCTGGGCGTCCAGCGGGTCGAGCGTGAAGCGCACCTGCCCCACGCCCGCGGGCCACAGACGGACCCTGAGCAGCAGCATCCGGCCGGGAATCCAGTCCAGCGACTCGCTGTGGTCCTTGATCGACATCGGCCACGGGCCGGCCTTGTGGTGCAGCCGCGAGCCGGGCTCGGGCCATGCCGGGTCGACGTCGCGGATGTGCGCGGTGCCGACGACCCAGTCGCTGTAGGTCCACCCGTCGGACAGGACGGCGAAGACCTGCTCCACGGGCGCGTTGATGATGCGTTCGGTGATGGACACGATGATGTGATGCCCCGTGACGGGCGCGGCTACCGTAGTGAGGTGCGCCGTGAACCCTCCACGTCCCGTTTCGAGGCCAGCCGCCTGTCGCCCGCCCGCCGCGCGCAGGACGTCTCCAGGCTGCGCCGGGAGCGCTTCGACGTCCTGATCATCGGCGGTGGGGTCACCGGCGCCGGGGCGGCGCTCGACGCCGCGTCCCGCGGGCTGTCCGTCGCGCTCGTCGAGGCCCGCGACCTCGCCTCCGGCACGTCCAGCCGGTCCTCGAAGCTGATCCACGGCGGCCTGCGCTACCTGGAGCAGCTCGAGTTCGGCCTGGTCGCCGAGGCGCTGCAGGAGCGCGGGCTGCTCGCGACCCGGCTCGCGCCGCACCTGGTGCGGCCGGTGCCGATCCTGGTGCCGCTGCCCGCGCACCGGGGGCTGACCGGCGTCGTCCAGCGGGTCTGGCAGCGGGCGTACTACGGCGCCGGCGTCGGCCTCTACGACGCGTTCGCCACCGCCGCCCAGCTGCACGGGTCCGCGCCGCGGGGGATGCCGCTGCACCGGCACCTGTCCCGCACGGAGACCCACCGCCGCTTCCCGTCGCTGCGTGAGGACGCGATCAGCGGCGCCATCCAGTACTACGACGGCCAGGTCGACGACGCCCGGCTCGTCGCGACGCTCGCGCGCACCGCCGCCAGCCTCGGCGCGGCCGTCGTGCCCAGCGCCCGCGCGGTCGGGCTGCTCCGCGACGCGCGCGAGGTCACCGGCGTGCGGGTCCGTGACCTGGAGTCCCGCGAGGAGTTCGAGGTCCACGCCCGCACCGTCGTCGCCGCGACCGGCGTGTGGATGGACGACATCGCCGGCCTGCTGTCCGGCACCGGCCCGCGGGAGTCGGCGGGCATGCAGGTCCGCGCCAGCAAGGGCGTCCACCTGGTGGTGCCCCGCTCCGCGATCACCGGCGAGGCCGGCCTGATCCTGCGCACCCAGACGTCGGTGCTGTTCGTCATCCCCTGGGGCGGGCACTGGATCATCGGTACCACCGACACCGACTGGAACCTCGACCGTGGCCATCCGGCGGCCTCGGCGACCGACATCTCATACCTGCTCGGCCAGGTCAACGAGGTCCTGGACCGGCCGCTGTCGACCGCCGACATCGAGGGCGTCTACGCCGGCCTCCGGCCGCTGCTGTCCCGCGAGGCCCGCCACCGGCAGCCGCACAGCAAGGACGAGCAGACCTCCGCGCTGTCGCGCACCCACGCCGTCGTCGAGCCGATGCTGGGGCTGATGCTGATCGCCGGCGGGAAGTACACGACGTACCGGGTGATGGCCGCCGACGTCATCGACCGCGTCGCGCACCGCCTCGGCGGCCTGCGCCGGCACGGTGGGCTGGTCCCCGCCTCCCGCACCGCCGACCTGCCACTGCTCGGCGCCGACGGCTACCACTCGCTGTGGACCAACCGCGCCGACCTCGCCCGCCGGCACGGGATCTCCGTCGGCGTCCTGGAGCACCTGCTGGAGCGGTACGGCTCGCTCGCCTTCGACGTCCTCGCCCTGGACCCGTCACTGCGCCGCCCGCTGCCCGGCGCGCCGGAGTACCTCGCGGCCGAGGTGGCGTACGCGGCGCTCGCCGAGGGTGCCCTGCACCTCGAGGACGTGCTGACCCGCCGGACCAGGATCTCCTTCGAGACCGACCACCGCGGCGCCGCCTCGGCCTCGGAGACCGCCGCGATCATGGGCGAGGTGCTCGGCTGGGACGCCGCGACCCGGTCCACGGAGATCGACCACTACCTGGCACGGGTCGCGGCGGAGCAGGAGTCGCAGCGCATGCCGGACGACCTGACCGCCGACGCCGCCCGCCTCGGCGTCCCGGACGTCCGCGGCTTCCGGTCAGACCGCACGGCGATCGCATAAAGACCGCATGAAGGCCGCATGAAGGCCGCACGGCGGTTGCACGGCGGTCGCGGGAGAAATGAGCAGACCTTGACGAAGTCCGAGCAGCGTCCGGCATAGAAACCGGACGATGATGCTCGCATGGTGTGGGGCATCGGGGTCGGCATCGTGCTGCTGCTGGTGATCGTGGCGGTCGCCGCCGCGAAGAGGTCGGGACGGCGGGAGCTCAGCCGCGAGGAGGTGCTGCGCCGGGCGCGGCTCGCCGGCGGGCAGGTGGCGCGGTCGAGCCGGAACAACCGGCGCGGCGCCGGACGCCGCAGGGGCCGCGGCGGCTCCGACGGTGACGCCGACGGCGACGACGGCGGCAGCGACTGGGGCGGCGGCGACTCAGGCGGCGACTCAGGCGGCGGCGACTGAAACGCTGACGAAAGAGGCGACTGAAACGCTGACGAAAAAGAAAAGCGCAGACGTCAGGCCCGGCCGGACGAACACCTCACTTCCAACGCTTCGCGGACCAGGTGCTGGAGCTCGCCCACGCCGCCCGGCAGCGCCGTGGCGGTGCTCTTGAGCAGCGCCTTGACCTGGTCGGGGGTGAGGGTGGGGCGCTTCTGCAGGAGCAGGGCGATGCCGCCGGACGTCACCGCCGCGGCCTGCGAGCTGCCGCTGCCCCGGAAGTACCGGTCGCCCACGCGGGCGCCCGGGTAGGTCTGGTCGAGGTGGGAGCCCGGGTCACGCAGCGACACGATCTGCTCGCCGGGTGCGAGCAGGTCCAGGTTGCGCGCGACACCGCGGGAGTTGAACGACGATGCGGTGTCGTCGGCGCTGCTGACGGTGTTGTTGACCGAGGCCGAGCCGACGGACAGCACCGACGGGTCGTTGGCCGGGTTGGTGAGCGTGGCGACGGTGCCGGCGTTGCCGCCCGCGGCGACGACGACACCGTTGCGCCACGCGTTCTCGACGGCGTAGTTCAGCGGGTCGTAGAAGGTCGGCTGGGTACGCGAGGGTGATGATCCGGATCGGGTTGGCCTTGTCGTCGTTGCGGTGCTGCACGGCCCAGTCGATCCCGGCGATGACCTGCGAGACGTCCACGGCGCCACCGGAGGCGCCGACCTTGGCTCACCCAACATGCGGGAGCGTTCACAGATAGTCACGTCGCGCGGACGCAAAGGGACATTCGGCGCCGACGAACATCCAGCGGGTGGACACCGGACGGCCAAAACCTGCTGAACACCTCATCGGCGACCCCGGAAGGCCGATCAAGTTGACAATGAACGTGCAGGGCGGCCCAGCACCGGTGACGATGGATCCAGTCACCGGTGCTCATTCGCGTGCCGCGCTGGACGGCGCCCTGCACGACGTCGCCGGGTGCAGCCTGCTGCTGTTCGACGTCGACCACTTCAAGACGGTCAACGACGCCTTCGGCCACCTCCGTGGCGACCTGCTGCTGCGCCAGCTCGCCGACCGGATCGCCGAGCTCATCCGCACCGACGACATGCTGTTCCGCTACGGCGGCGACGAGTTCGTGCTGTTGCTGCCCAACACCGGCGCCGACGAGGCGCTGCGCCTCGCGATCCGGCTGACCGACGAGATCCGCGCCCGGGAGTTCGCCGGCACCCCGCCGCTGCACCTGTCGATCAGCCTCGGCGTGGCGACCAGCCCCGTCGACGGTACCGACGGCGAGACCCTGATCGCCGCCGCCGACCGCCGCAACTATCTCGCGAAGCGCCGCGGCCGCGGGCAGGCGGTCGGCGACGACGTCGAGGTCTCGGGCGGGCAGGGCGGCGGCTCGTCCCGGCTGTGGGAGCGCGACGCGGCGCTGAGCAGCACGCAGGAGTTCCTCACGCGGGTCGCCGCCGGTGGCCACGCCGCCCTGCGGATCGTCGGCCCACCGGGCGCGGGCCACACCCGTTTCCTCCGTGAAGTCGCCCAGATCGCCCGTTTGCGCGGTTTTCCGGCGGTACTGGCGGCGGAGCGAACCCCCGGATGCATCCTGCTGGCGGACGTGGGTGACCCGCTGCCGGAGCTCGGGGACGCCGCGGCGATCGTGTACGCGACCACGAACCCGCGCGACGACGACCCGCGCCGCACCGGGCTGCGCGAGGCCGTCGTCGAGCTGACCCCGTGGTCGCCGGCGACGCTGCGCATCTGGATGCGCATCGCCCTGGCCGGCGAGCCCAGCAAGGCGCTGGTCGACCGGCTCGTCGAGCGCTCCGGCGGCCTGCCGGCGAAGGCCGAGGCGGAGCTGGCCCGGCTGCGGTCGCAGGGCGAGCTCATCGGCGCTTCCGACGGCACCTGGACGGTCAAGCCACCGAAGGCGAGGCGCCGCCGCAGCCGGCTGCCCGTGCCGATGACCCGGCTCGTCGGACGGGACCGGGAGACCGCGAAGGTCGCCGCCCTGATCCGGGACGCGCGGCTGGTCACGCTGGTCGGCCCCGGCGGCATCGGCAAGACCCGCCTGTCGCTGGCGGCCGCCACCGTCGCCGCCGACGACTTCGAGGGCGGCGCCGTGTTCGTGCCGCTCGCCGACAGCACCGACGCCGAGCAGATGACCGCCGCCCTGGCGCGGGCGCTGCAGGTCAGCGAGCTGCCCGACCAGCACCTCTTCGACACCGTGCTGGACCAGCTCGAGGAGTCGGAGCTGCTGCTGGTCCTGGACAACTTCGAGCAGGTCGTCGACGACGGCGCGGCCCTCGTCAGCGACCTGCTGGCCGCGGCGCCGGGGGTCCGCGCCCTGGTCACCAGCCGGGAGCGGCTCTCGCTCTACGGCGAGCAGGTGTACCAGGTGCCGACGCTCGCCGACTCGCCCGCGGTGACGCTCTTCGAGCAGCGCGCCCGGGCCGTCGACGCCGACTTCGAGATCACCATCGACACGGCGCTGCCGGTCGCGGCGCTGTGCCGGCGCCTGGACGGCCTGCCGCTCGCCATCGAGCTGGCCGCCGCGCACATCGACCGCTGGACCCCCGACGAGCTGCTCAACCACCTCACCGAGCACCTCGACCGCGACCTCGACTCCCTCGGCGGCGCCGGGCCGCGGGACCTGCCGGCGCGGCAGCAGACCCTGCGCGGGGCGATCGACTGGAGTTTCGTGCTGCTCGACGCCGAGGGGCAGCGGCTGCTCACGGAGCTGTCCGTGTTCGCCGGCGGCTGGACGGCCGCCGCCGCGCTCGCCGTCACGCTGCCCGGCGGCGACCTCGACCTGCTGGTCAAGCGGCTCGAAGGGCTCGTCGACAAGCACCTGGTCGTCCGGGACGAGGACGACGGCCGGTTCCGGCTGCTGTCGACGATCCGCTCGTACGCCAGGCACCGGCTCGGCGACGAGGCCGCGCCCCTGGACCGGCACGCCGACTTCTACGCCGAGTTCGCGGAGGCGTCGGCCGCCGGCCTGTCCGGGCCGGAGCAGGTCGAGTGGACGGGCCGGGTCGAGGCGGACTACCAGAACGTGCGGGCCGCCTTCGCGCACGCGGGCGTGGGCATCAAGACCCGGATCTGTCTGGGGCTCTGGCGGTACTGGCGAAACGGCGCCCACATCAACGAGGGTCGCGAATGGCTCACGGCGCTGCTGGCGGCCCCGGGACTCGAGGACGGCGCCCTGGCGCGGCTGCTGCACGCCGCCGCCATCCTCGCCGCGACCCAGGACGAGCACGAGGAGGCGTTCCGCTACGGCGCCTCCGCCCTGGAGAAGGCGACCGCGGCGGGGGACCGCGCCACCGTGGGCCACGCGCACAACGCGATGGGCATCGCGGCGATCGGCGGCGGCGACCACGCGGGCGCGACCGAGCAGTTCGGGCACAGCCTGGCGATCTGGCGGGAGCTCGACGTGCCGCAGGGGGTCGCCGCGTCGCTGGGCAACCTGAGCAAGGTCTCCCTGTCGCAGGGTGAGATCGCGGTCGCCGAGCGCTACGCCACCGAGTGCCTCGCGCTGGAGCGCGCCGCCGGCAACACGCGGGGCATCCTGCTCGCCCTGGAGTGCCTCGGGCAGATCATGCTCGCCCGGGGCGACATCGCCGCGGCCCGCGAGGCCCTCGACGAGAGCCTCACCCTCAGCCGGCAGATCGGCGACGCGTTCGGCGCCGCGATGGCCCAGCACCAGCTCGGCCTCGCCGCCCGGCTGGAGGGCGACCGGGTCGAGGCGCTGCGGCTGCTGGTGACCGCACTGGTCACCCGGCACGAGGTCGGCGACCGGCTGGACCTGGCGATCTCGCTGGACGTGGTCGCGGCGCTGGTCGCGGCCGACGACCCGGGGCACGCGGCGCGGCTGATCGGCGCCGCGGACGGCCTGCGGGCCCGGCACCGGCTCACGGAGCCGCCGGACGCGCAGACGCTGCGCTCCGTGACGCTGCCGCTGCTGCCGGACCACCAGCGCGACCGCGCCGCGGGCCGGGCGGTCAGCATCGAGCACATCGTGGAGGCCCTACAGTCCTCGTATGGTGTCGTTGGCTGACTGGCAGCGCCTGTTTCCCGGTGATGCTTCGATCGGGGCCGATCTGATCGCCCGCTGGTCGGAGCCGCACCGGCGGTACCACACCCTCGACCACCTGGGATTCATGCTCCAGGTCATCGACGATCACGGCGATGCCGCCGACGACGTCGATGCCGTGCGGATGGCGGCGTGGTTCCACGACGCGGTCTACGAGCCGTTCGCCGCCGACAACGAGGAGCGCAGCGCCGCCCTGGCGCTGGACGTGCTGCCCGGCCTGGGCGTCCCGCCGGACCGGGTGGCCGAGGTGGCCCGGCTCGTCCGTCTCACGGCGGGCCACACCGTCGCCGGCGGTGACCGCAACGGCGCGCTGCTCGCGGACGCCGACCTCGCCATTCTCGCGGCGCCGCCGGCGGACTATGCCCGTTATGCGGCGTCTGTACGAGCGGAGTACGCGGCCGTTCCTGAGGAAGCCTTCCGCTCCGGGCGGGCACAGATCCTGGGGTCGTTCCTCGCCGAGCCATCGCTGTTCCGCGCGGTGCCGGCGCGGGCGGAGTGGACCGCCCGCGCACACGACAACCTGCGGGCCGAGATCACGACGCTTCTGGGTGCTCCGTGACGTTCTGCAGATACAAGGGCTCGCCCAGCTTCTCGATGAGGGCCAGCTGGGTCTCCAGGTAGTCGACGTGGTGCTCCTCGTCCTCGAGGATCTCCTCGAAGATGTTGGCCGACGTCACGTCGCCGATCGAGCGCATGTATTCGATGCCGCGCCGCAGCCGGTCGACGGCCTCCATCTCGATCTGCATGTCGCACTTGAACTGCTCCGGGACGGTCTCGCCGATCCGCAGCGCGAAGAGGCGCTGGTAGTTGGGCAGACCGTCCAGGAACAGGATCCGGTCGGTCAGCACCTCGGCGTGCTTCATCTCGTCGATCGACTCGTGCCGGGTGTGTTTCGCCAGGACCGTGTATCCCCAGTTCTCCTGCATCTTGGCGTGAAGGAAGTACTGGTTGATCGCCGTGAGCTCGGCGGTCAGTTGTTCGTTGAGAAATTCAATGACTCGTGCATCCCCCTGCATGTGGGCAGGGTAGCCGCTTTTCTAGGCCAAAGCGGGCAATACAGCATTCGGCGCCTCCGCCTCGATCAGGTCCGCCACCCGATCGAGGCAGGTCCCGCAGCCGGTGCCGGCACCGCACTCGTCGCCGACGGCGTCCTCGCTGTGCGCCCCGGCGCGGATGACCCGCCGGATCTCGCACTCCCGGACGCGGGCACAGATGCAGACATACACGGTTGCACTCCTCGCTTAGCCTTACCTAAGCAAGGGTCGCCTAAGTTACCCCCAAAAACAACCCCTGAGCAGCTATTTCACTGTCCTGGATGCGTCCGCTGAACCGGACAAATGTCGTGGCCGACGCAGCCCGGCAGCTTTCAGGCGCGCCACGATCTCCTTGCCGGTCACCCGCTCCGCACCCAGCCAGACGGCTCGCTGCGCCATCTCGGCGGGCACGTCGTAGTGATCCCGCTCGAACCCACGCCGCGGCGCCCCCAGCAGCTCCGCGAACGCGTGCAGCTCCGCCACCGACACGTCGCTGATCAGATGGGCCCAGAACCTGCCGTGCGCCGGCCACCGCGGCGTGTCGATGTAGAGCACGCCTACTAGCCTGCCAAACATGGATCTCAGCATGGATCTCATTCAGGCGCTCCGTGCCGCACTGCCTCACGAGGGTGGTGTCCTCACCGACCCGGACCTGCTGCGTTCGTACGAGCACGACGAGGCCGACCTGTGCGCGTACGGCACCCCCGCGGTCGTCGTCCGTCCCCGGACCACCGGCCAGGTCTCCGCCGTCCTCCGCGCCGCGAGTCGGCACCGCGTCCCCGTCATCCCGCAGGGCGCCCGCTCCGGCCTGGCCGGCGGCGCGAACGCCATCGACGGCGCGATCGTGCTGTCCCTCGTCGCCATGAACGAGATCATCGACATCGACGCCGCGAACCGTGTCGCCGTCGTCCAGCCCGGCGTCGTCAACGCCCAGCTCCGCCGCGCCGTCGCCGACAAGGGCCTCTACTACCCGCCCGACCCCGGCTCCTGGGAGCAGTCCACCATCGGCGGCAACGTCTCCACCGACGCCGGCGGCATGTGCTGCGTCAAGTACGGCGTCACCAGCGACCACGTCATCGGCCTCGAGGTGGTCCTGGCCAGCGGCGAGGTCCTCAACTGCGGCCGGCGCACCGCCAAGGGCGTCGCCGGTTACGACCTCACCAGCCTCTTCGTCGGCTCCGAAGGCACCCTCGGCGTCATCACCGAGATCACCGTCAAGCTGCGCCCCGCGCCCGCCGACTCGCTCACCCTCGTCGCCGTCTTCGACACCCTCCCCGCCGCAGGCGCCGCCGTCTCGTCCGTGATCGCCTCCGGCCTGCAGCCCAGCATGCTGGAGGTCATCGACCGGGTCAGCCTCGGCGCCATCGAGGCCTACCGCCCCATGGACCTGCCCACGACCGCCGCCGCGCTGCTCATCGCCGCCGTCGACTCCGGCAGCCGGGCTCCCGACGACCTCGCCGCGATCGCCGCCCTCTGCCGCCACGCACAGGCCTCCGACGTCCACGTCGCCACCGACAGCGTCGAGGCCGACGCCCTCCTCGCCGCCCGCCGCCTCGCCCACCCCGCGCTGGAGCAGTTCGCCGCGCAGCTCTACCCGGGCGGCGGCGGCATCATGGTCGACGACGTCGCCGTCCCGCGCACCCGGCTCGTCGAGCTCATCGAAGGCATCGAGTCCATCGCCGCGACCCACGGCGTGGTCGTCGCCACCGTCGGCCACGCCGGCGACGGCAACCTCCACCCCATCATCGTCATCGACCGCTCCGACCCCACCAGCCTGGCCCGCGGCCAGAAGGTCTTCGACGCCATCATGTCCCTGGGCCTGGCCCTCGGCGGCACCTCCACCGGGGAGCACGGCGTCGGCCTCCTCAAGCGCGACTGGCTCGCCCGGGAGATCGGCCCCACCGGCCTGAAGGCGCACCGCTCGATCAAGGCCGCCCTAGACCCCGACAACATCCTCAACCCCGGCAAGATCTTCTGACGCCGCATCTTCTGGCGCCGCGCGCCCGTCAGCCTCGCATCGGTAGGGCGGCGCTGATGGTCGCGCGGACCGTCTCGGCGGCCGGCGGGGCGACGCGGCGGTCGGCGTAGAGCAGATGACCCGTGCCGATCAGCATCCTCGCCAGGGTGTCGGTGTCGGCCCCCGGGGCGATGCGGCCGAGGCCACGCTCGGCGGCCAGATAGGCGGCGATCGAATCCGCCGCCTCCTGCAACACCGGCAGGCTCGTGGGCCAGGTCTGGCGCAGCCTGGCACGCAGCTCGTCCCGGAACGTCATCAGCGGCACCACCGCCACCGCCACCGAGGTGAACAACTCCTCCAACGCCTCGGCGACGTTGTCCTGGACGGTGCCCGTGCCCACGGCGGCCTTCAGGGCCTCCCCGCGGGCCATCGTCCGCCCGGCGTGGTCGCGGACGAGCTCGACGAGCAGGTCGTCGAAGTCCTTGAAGTGCCGGTGCAGGACGCCCTTGGCGCAGCCCGCCTCCGCCGTGACCGTCCTGCTGGTCAACGCCCCCGGCCCGTCCCGCAACAGCACCCGCTCCGCCGCGTCGAGCAACTGCTGCCGCGCGTCGCGTAACGCCACCCCAGTCGGCACCGTGTCTCCGTCCTGCTGTTCCGGGCTCGCGCCCCTACATGTGGGCGCTCGCCCATTCCGAATGGGCGCTTGCCCATTTATAGTGGGCGCATGGTCACTCTACCGCCGTCTTCGCCCGCGCCCCCTCCGTCCCTCGACCCGGCTTCGGGTCCGTTGCCGGCTTCGGGTCCGTCGTCAGGTCCGGATCCGTCGTCAGGTTCGGGGCCGTCGTTGGGTTCGGGGTCTTCGTTGGGTTCGGGGTCTTCGTTGGGTTCGGGGTCTTCGTCGCGGCCGGGTCCGGCGTTGTTGTCGTCGCAGCCGGGTCCGAGCCCGGAGCAGCGCCGGGCGGTCGCCGAGTCGTTCGGCGTGGACGCCGGGCGCTACGACCGGACCCGCCTCGCCTACCCGGAGGCGCTGATCGCCCGCATCACCGCCACCGCACCCGGCCCAGACGTCCTCGACGTCGGCTGCGGCACCGGCATCGCGAGCCGCCAGCTGCGAGCCGCCGGCCACACGGTGCTCGGCGTCGAGCCGGACCCCCGGATGGCCGCCGTCGCCCGCGCCGCCGGCATCGACGCCGAGGTCTCGACCTTCGAGTCCTGGGACCCCGCAGGCCGTTCCTTCGACGCCGTCGTCGCCGCCACCGCCTGGCACTGGGTGGACGCCTCGGCGGGCGCGGCCAAGGCCGCTGAGGTGCTCAGGCCGGGCGGCCTGCTGGCGGCCTTCTGGCACACCTGGGAGCTGCCTCCGACCGTCGCGGAGACCTTCGCCGAGGTCTACCACCGGGTCCTGCCCGACACCCCCTTCACCATCCAGGCATCGGTGCAAGGCGTGGCGATGTACCGCCCGATGTTCGTCCAGGCCGCCGACGGCATCCGCGCGACCGGCGCCTTCACCGCGCCGGAGGAGTGGACCTTCTCCTGGGAGCACACCTACACCACGGCCACCTGGCTCGACCAGCTCCCCACGTCAGGCTCCCTCACCCGCGTGCCCCAGGACCGCCTGACCGAGATCCTGGACAGCGTCGGCACCGCCATCGACCACCTCGGCGGCACCTTCACGATGCCCTACACCACGGTCGCCATCACCGCCCTGCGACACATCCAGTAGCCACCGCCGCCGGCCAGCCGGTAGCCGCCCGCAATCTCACCGTCTCCAACGCGGACGGATGCCAACGCGGACGGATGCCCACACCGACAGGTCCCGACGCCGCCGCGCCCACCGGCGCAGGTGCGACCCGCGGCTGCTGGGGCTCCTACCGCCGCGCCCTCGATGAACACGACAGCTCCGCTCGCCACGACGGCCGCGCTCGCCACCGGAACGCAAGCGTCACCCGTCAACGGCCTCCTTCGCCGCGCGCTCCACGCGGTTGTAGTGGCTCGCCCACCAGGCCTTGTCCTCGGCCGGCAGGTTGTCGTTGCCCTGGTGTAAGCCGGCGGCGCCGTCGATCAGCTCGCGGATGATGTCGGCGTGACCGGCGTGGCGGTCCGTCTCGGCGATCATGTGGATCAGGACCCGGTGCAACGTCACGTCGCGGTGCCCGGCGGACCACCACGGCACCTGCCCGGCGGCGTCGAGCGGCAGCGCTTCGATCGTGGCGTCGGAGTGCGCCCACACCCGCCGGTACAGGGCGACGATCTGCTCGCGACTCTCGTCAGGCGTGGCCCACGTGTCGGCGCTCGGCTCGGCGCCCGGACCGATCCACGGCATCGGCTCCTCGAACGGCCGGCCGAACGTCACGCCGAAATAGCCCGACTCGACGCTCGCCACGTGCTTCACCAGACCGAGCAGGTTGGTGCCCGTCGGCACCAACGGGCGCCGTACGTCATATTCCGATAGCCCTTCCAGCTTCCACAGCAGCGCATCGCGGCCGGACTGCAGATAGCGGTGGAGGTCACCTTTGCTCATGCCCGCAGCATCCCACGGGGGTACGACAAAAAAATGAGTCAGGGCCGGCCTCCCGTGTGGAAGACCGGCCCTGGACGCTGTCGGGGTAGCCGGATTTGAACCGACGGCCTCTTCGTCCCGAACGAAGCGCGCTACCAAGCTGCGCTATACCCCGAGCGTGCCGGGTAATCGTAGCCCACGCTCGGCAGGGCTCCAACTCGGTATCCCCTGTCGCGTCAGAGGGACTTGAGGAAGGTGCTCACGGTGGACTCGTAAGCGGCCGGATCGAGGTTCCAGCTGCGGCAGTGACCGGCCTCGCGGGTCTCGACGAGCTGGACGGATGGGCAGGCCGTGGCCAGGGCGACCGTCGGTTCGGGGGCGACCGTGCGGTCGTCGTGGTCGACGTACAGCAGGGTCGGGACGTCCAGGGGCACGTCGCGGTAGTTCAGATCGGCGGAGCGCACGCCCAGGCGGTGCTGGATCAGCTTGAGGGCGGTCCAGGTCCACAGGGGCGGGACGTTGAGCTGGCGGGCATTCATCCGCAACGTCGCGATCCAGTCGACGACGGGGCAGTCCAGGACGATCCCGCGGACGAAGCCGCCGTGGTCCCACGAGCGCAGCAGGTTGAGGATCGCGGCTCCGCCCATCGACCAGCCGTACAGGATCACCTGGCGGGCTCCGGCGGCGCGGGCGTAGTCGATCGCCGACAGCACGTCACGCCACTCGGTGTGGCCGAGGTGGAACAGGGCGTCGGGGCTCGGGAACGCCTCCGGGTCGTTGCGGTACGTGACGACGAGCGTGTTGTGCCCGGACGCGGCCAGGGTCGGCAGGATGCGCAGGGCCTCACCGCGCGGCGCGCCGCGGCCGTGGACGGCGACGATCCAGGTGTCATCGGCGGGACCGGTCGTCGGCGGCACGAGCCACGCCGGACAGTCGCCGAGCTCGGCCGGGACGCGGACCTCGTCGAAAGGGAGCCCACGGGCCGACATGGGGTCACCTTCATAGACATAGCCGGTGGTGTACCCCTTGAGCCCGCTGGTCAGTGTGCCGCGGGTCAGTGACGTGATCTCACGGGTCACGCTCGCCCGGTCGGCGGCGATGACGGGCCCGAGGACCGCGTGGCCGGCGGGCCACACGAAGGCGAGCGGCATCGAGCGGGCCGTGTCGGGAGTGCGGGTCAAGGTGATGCGGTTGCCGGCGTACGCGCGAACCCGCACCGGCCAGGCCCGCACGGCATTGGCGTTGAGGACCTGACCGGCCAGGAGCCAGCCGGCGCCCGCGGTGCCCGTCGGCAGCAGCACGGCGAGCCCGGCCGCACCAGCCACGCCCGCGTACGCGGCCCGGCGGGGCCACTTGCGGACGGCGGCGGGCGCCGCGGGGACGGCCGGCGTGGCGGTCATCGCGGGACGAGGGTCAGGATCGACGCCTCCGGCGGGCACGAGAACCGGACCGGCGCGGTCGGGTGGGTGCCCAGACCGGCGGAGACGTGCAGGAACGCCGAGGAGAACGGCCACCGGTGCAGGCCCTTCGCCATGCGCCGGTCGAGGCCGCAGTTGGTCACGAGCGCCCCGAAGAACGGCACCGCGACCTGCCCGCCGTGGGTGTGCCCGGCCAGGAGCAGGTCGAAGCCGTCGTCGGCCATGCGGTCCAGGACGCGGGGCTCCGGCGAGTGCGTGAGTCCGATGCGCACGTCGACGTCCGGTGAGGCCGGCCCGGCGACGCTGTCGTAGTCGTCGCGGCCGATGTGCGGGTCGTCGACGCCGACCAGCTCGACGGTGCGGCCGCCGGCCTTGATCGTCGTCCGCGCGTTGTTGAGGTCCGACCAGCCCGAGCCGGTGAGCACGTCGCGCAGCTCCTCGGTGGGCAGGACGGCGCCCTGCACATACGGCTTGTCTCGATCGAAATACCCGAACGGGTTCTTCAGCACCGGACCGCGGTAGTCGTTGCTGCCGAACACGAAGGCGCCGGGCCGATCGAGCAGGGGCGTCAGCGCTCGCACCACCGCGGGGACGGCATCGACGTGCGCCATGTTGTCACCGGTGACGACGACCAGGTCCGGATCGGTGCCGGCGAGCTCGGCGATCCAGCGCTGCTTGCGGTGCTGGCCGGGGGTGAGGTGGAAGTCACTCAGGTGCAGGATCCGCAGCGGCTCCGCGTCGGGCGCGAGCACCGGCACGTCGAACCTGCGCAGCGTGAACATGTTGCGCTCGACGAGCGAGGCATAGGCAAATGTGGCGGCACCGGCCGCAACGGTACCGACGGCAAGTCGCCGGACAGTCTTCGAGCGCATTGCTTCAGCGTACCGGGCTGCCCTCAGCGGCCCTTTACAACCGAATTTGTGTCAGACCCCGCGGATAGACTTGCCTCATGTTGAAGGAGCGCCTGGAGTCCGACTTGCGCACGGCCATGAAGGCCCGCGACGGGTTGGTGACCTCGACCCTGCGGATGGCGATCACCGCGGTGCGCAACGCCGAGGTGGCCGGCGAGGCCGCCCGTGAGCTGTCCGACGAGGAGATCCTCTCGGTGCTCACCAAGGAGGCGAAGAAGCGGCGCGACGCCGCCGAGGCCTTCGCCGGCGCGGGCCGGGAGGCTCAGGCGGCGAAGGAGCGGGCCGAGGAGGAGATCCTCGCCGGATACCTGCCTGCCCAGCTCTCCGACGACGACCTCGCCGGCATCGTGCGCGACGCTCTCGCGGCGGAGGGGCTGAGCGGGATGGCGAGCATGGGCAAGGCGATGAAGGCCGCGCAGGCCGCGGTCGCCGGCCGGGCCGAGGGCGGCCGCGTCGCAGCCGAGGTCCGCGCCCAGCTCGCGAAGTCCTGACCGACGGAGCCTGACCGAGTCCGAGCAGGGCTGACCGAGCAGGGCTGACCGAGCAGGGCTGACCGAGCAGGGCTGACCGAGCAGGGCTGACCGAGCAGGGCTGACCGAGCAGGGCTGAGAGACGACGGAGGCAGGCAGAGGCTGAGCGAGGCTGACCGACGGAGCCCGTGTGACCGAGGCGCTCAGGTCGGAAGGGCTGAGGGGCGACCAGCTCGCGGAGCGCTGAGCCGCGGCCAGAGGGCCGTTGCAGCGCCCTTGCAAGCTGGACGCCCGTCCAGCGTCCGGTTTCGGGGCTTGCACTTGGGTGCGACTCGGCACTCGCGGGCTGACGCCTCGTTCGGCGCTCGGCCTCTGGTCTCGGTGCTCAGCGGCCCTCGCCACCCCGCTCTGCCCCGACCCTGCAACTTCGGCCACAGCCCGGCCTTGGCCCGCCCCCTGCCCTGGCCGGGTGCGCCCTGGCCTGTCCTGCCTGGCGTCCGCCGACCGTGACCCACCCGCCCCGGACCCGCCCTTGCCTGGCCTGGCCCACCTGGCCTGGCCCACCTGGCCTGGCCCACCTGGCCTGGCCCACCTGGCCTGGCCCACCTGGCCTGGCCCACCTGGCCTGGCCCACCTGGCCTGGCC